>NZ_JAOQNX010000010.1 GCF_025961575.1 Rhodoblastus acidophilus
CGGCGACATCGTCATCATGGACAATCTCGGCAGCCACAAGCGACCGGGCGTCCGCGCCGCCATCGAAGCGGCGGGCGCACATCTGCTCTATCTCCGCCCTACAGTCCCGACTTCAACCCGATCGAGAACGCATTCTCAAAGCTCAAGGCGCTCCTGCGAAAAGCGGCGGAGAGAACGATCGAAGGACTTTGGGACGCGATAGGCGCCCTCCTGTCAGCGTTCACTCCGCAAGAGTGCGCCAACTTCTTCGCCGCCGCAGGATATGACCCGGATTAAGCCGAATCCGCTCTAGACAGCGTCGCTCGCTGGATTGATCGGCGCTTTATCCCTGCGCAAGCCGCCTGAATGACCGCGCCGCGCCGCGCCAGCCTTGCTAATGGCGCGAGTCATCCCCATTTCTGGACCCAGCGGAGGCACTGAGCCGATGCTGACAAAAAATGCCCGCCACGGATGCGCTGGCGGGCGTTTGATTTAGCATCAGTCTGCTTTTTGGCTGGCCTCGCCAGTTTGATCTGGTGATATGACGTTGGCGTTCAACCGAGTGATGATCATAGTTTGAAGCGGCGTTAAGCGCGCTCTGCTACTGTCGGTGAATGAACGAACGAGCTCATAGTGACGTTTTATGGGCTCCGCACCGACCTCCCGCTTATCTTCCATCTCAACATAAACCATTATTTCATTGATTTCCGCTGTCAATTCATCGACTGCATCGCGTATTTCTTTTTGCCAGAATATTCCATTCTTCGCATTGTACCTCCGTAATTTCCAAACCGCTGCATTTGCCGAATTATTTCGCCGGAATCGGCTAATTTGACTTATGGCCTTTATCTTGTCTTGCGCATCAATCAAGAACTCAGTTTCAGCTTCGCTGTAGTTGCATCTTTCTGCATATTTTTTGAGCTTAGCTTCATCATTGTCTAGAATTGGAATTTTCTCAAAACTGACAATGGCATGAGCAGTCTTGATGAACGCTTTATCAATCAGTTGCCACAGGCGTGGCAGCGTTTCAAATTCGTATTGGTGTAAACGAAGCCGTCGATCAGCTTGCGCGTTTATGCGTCCTTTTAGGTGCTCAACCTCTTGGTTGATCTGCCCTTTCAGTCGTTCTGTTTCTTTTGATTGCTCGAATTGGAGGCTTTGCAACCGTTCCTTGAACTTGGTCGAGAGCCAGTTCTCGACGAATTGTTTTCCCACCCACACAAGGAAACCGGCAACAGTCGTTCCTACCAGGGCGTACCGGATTACGAGCAAAATGGGATCGGTCCAGGGGCCGAGCCAATTGAAAACAGCATCAATCATTTGTCCGTTTCTTCCGTTGGCGCACCAGTTGACACCTTCATAGCAGTTGTCGTGCGGTCGGCGCTGCCGTGCGGCCCGAAAATCAAAAGCTTATTTCAAGCAAATAATCAGCCCGCGCGGGCAAGCTCAAGCTTGGGGACCTTCTTCGCCCCCTCCTCAAGATAGGCGTTCCAGCGTCGTGCGCGTTCGGCTGATGGAGCATTTGGACGCGCCGCCGCCCACTCAATCGCCCGCCGGCGTCGCGTCGCCTCACTCTCGTAGGCCAACGCGCAGTGGCAGAGGCAATAGGGCTTCGTCCGAAAGGTTGGCTCGCCGCAGAACAGGAAGACGCGCGGCTCCGCTTCGTCGAGCGGCCATTTGCAGCGGCGATATTCCAGTTCTTCGATGGTCAGCATGGCGCGGGCTCCAAATCACCTATGCGGTATCATAATACCGCATAGGGAGTGGAAAGCCACGGCAACCGCAGGCTCGCCGCGCATCTTCGGATACGCCTCTCAGGCTGCGCACGGCTCGCGCTATGCGAGCGATCAACTGCGATTTGGACCCGAACTCTTAGGATTGTTCTCAGCTAGCATCGTTTTGAACCACGGGTAGATCAACATCGCCAAGCCCATCGAGATTCCTGGAAGCGCCCAGAACGCCACAACTCCGGCTATGAAGGATGGGATAAAGCTAAACGAGGTTCCAAACCAAGCAACATATATTATCGTCACGCCACCATACCGCAAAACCCACTCAGATGTAATATATAGCCATCGATTGAATGATCTATTGAAAACTCGTGGCCTATTATCGAAATCTAAACACGCACTGTATTCTGCTGGGTAGAAGAAAGCGTGGAGAAATATATCTAACACTATGAATGAAAGTCCTAACAAGACCATGACAAATCTCCTATTATTGATACGAATTCTTTAGCTAAAAGTCTCCTCCGTGTAGCTGCGCCGAGGCTGACAACCAGAAAGGCAGGAGACGTTTGCTGTTTAACTGGATTTCGCCTCATCGCTCAGGCGGCAGGAGAATCAGATCGGGCAGAACCATTTCTTCCGCCTCGTGCTTTTGAAAGCCCCTCGCCATCAGGTCCGCGACCTGTTCCGCCGCTCCCCGGCTCGCCTTCTGCGCCCTCTCGTTCAGCGTCCCGGCTTCCCTCAGTTCCTTGGTCATCTTGGGAAGCCACTTCTTCCAGTGGGCAAGCGCCGTCGCGACATATTGATGACCGATCATCTTCTTGCCCTTGCCTTGAATCGCGACCGCAGCTTTTCGAGGCATTCAAAAAGGGTTGCGTCATCACGAACGTAATCAATTGGCCTCGCGTTGCCAGGAAGGCCCCAGCCGCCAGTCTTAAGCGCAAGGCTAGCCTGAAAGTCATCTGGAAACAAAATCTTCGACTCTGCATTCAGGCGGTCTATGCGTGCTTGCTGCGCCTGTGCCTCGCTAATTTTCTCTCCTGCCAGTGCCTCGGCACGACGCAGGTGCTCGGGCGCTCTCTCTGCGGCCTGAAGAGGTGAAAGCCCGTCGAGCGCAACGTTGGGTTCTTCTGTCCAGGCAGAAAAATCATTCAAATAAAGACCCAGGAAGCGTCGCAGTTCGGCGACGCGCAGTTCCGCGGCGATCCGCTCAGCCTCTTCTCTGGCTTGTCGCTGCTCATCAAGCTTGGCGACGTGTGCCTGATGGATCGCGGCAAGTTGCTCCTCGACCGGAAGGCCAAGGCAATCGCACGGCGGATCGCGCCTGCCTTCCAAGACGGCCAGCGTCTTTTTCAGTTCGGCCCGAAGAACGTCCCAATCCATGCCGCCAGCGTCTGCCAATGTGGCTGGCGCGCCCAAGTTCGCGACGGACGTGTCGCGCCAGGATGCGTGGCTGAAGGCAATGCGATCTGACGCGGACGCGGACCGCAAAATCGCCTGAACCAGATCGGCCAGTTCGGTGTGGCGCTGCTGACAGGCCTCCTGCTCCTGCTTGGCTCTTTCGCGCTCCAGCTTACGTTCTCGGATGATGATGATCTGCTTTTCCGTGAACCGCCATTGGCCGTCGCGATCTTCCGCAATATTCAGGGCGGCCAAGTGTCGAAGAAAATCGGTGATTGCGGCTGCGGCTCCAGATTTGGGCAATCCTGCCTCTGCGAGCAAGGCACCACCATCGGTCCTCGCGGGCGTGAAGGCTACGTTGATCCATCGCCGATTGTGAAAATCCGCTGTCACGCCGGCCACGGTTGTTCCATTTCGGAGTAGCAAGACAACCTGGGTCTTCCAGACTTGGGGATGCACGGCGAAGAAACCCTCGCCGCCTGTCGATTGGTCAATGACCGGGTCCGGCTGCGAAAGCTCGCCTTTGTTGTCGGCTCCTGCCGTCTTGGCTCCAACCGCGCGTATCGCCGCTCGCTCATATTCCCGTCGCAGCTCGTCGGCGGCTTGCTGGCGGCGTTCCAGTGCGGCCTTTGCTTCTGCTTCGATTTCGGCCTGAAGCTCGTCGAGCGCATCCCGCTCATGCCGATTGTGCAGCCATTCACGCGGCTCTTCGCGCAAGATCGCATTGCTCAAGGCCTCCACGTCGAGCGCGCGCGAGTCTTGCCGTTGCCGCAGACCAGATAGATTGATCTCGATGGCGGAAATGTTTATCTTCTTGAGCTTTGCAATTTTCACATCATCGCACTTGTGGGTGACTAATATTTCTACGTGAAGGCGTTGATCGCCGCTGTAAAGAATCACGTCAGGTATCGTTTCGCCGTCCATTTTTTCGAGAACGGCCCGGTCAAATACGTAGTCGATTTTGGGAGTGCGTTGCTTTTCTCTGTCGCCGATCCGAACGCCGAAGGGCGGAATGACCAAACGCTTTTCGCGGTCGAGAAGCTCCTGCGCGAAAATATGGAGGCCCGTCTTCCCGCCATTCGTGCAGACGGGGATCACGCCACGCCGTTTTTCGTCAGCAGACAAAGGCGCGTGCGCGAAATGATGGATAAGTTCGTCGCCCTTCTTCGCCCACAGTGGACGCGCGCACGCCGGGTCAGGGCAGTAGCAACCGCATGTTGCTCCGGATTCGACCTCGGCAATTGATACGAGATGGCCATCCCATCGTTTGCCGAACGCGAGTTTCGCACCGTCGCCAGCAAAAAGCGGGTGTTGGTCGGCAATGCGCTTTGATCGAAACTTCGTCATGAAAATGGCCTGCGCTGGTGGCGAGCCGCCGATTCAGCGCCGCAGTATGGCGATAATTCCGCGCCTGATCCATCCGCTTCAGCTTAATAGTGCTCATCAGGGAAGGGGCGAAGCACGCCGTCTATTACTCGGCGTCCGTTCGCGACGTCGCTCCCCATCTCGGTCAGCGTGGCGAGCAGAAGTCCTTCGACTTTTTCAAGGCGTATGACTCCGAATCGCGCCAGATCGTCCAACTGTTGGCGGATTTCATCCGCGAGGCCACCCAGCGCTAAATGTTCGAGCCACGCTCCAATGATTCGTTCGTTTGACCGATAGGAGGGCTCCCTATTAAGCATCCGCAGGATCGCAAGGGCACGATGTTCCGCTTTGAGGCTTTGCAAGAAGGGCGTCGTGTTAGCGGAATGATCCATTCGGAATAGCTCGCATGGGGTCCTGGGCGATGCTACCGCAGCGCGAGAATGTTCGCCAACATTCGCCGACGTGCAGCGCCAGCCGAAAAAATCGTTGGTAACTTTGTTGGCACAAAAATATTTTTTTTAGAAAAAACACATATATTACATTAGCTTAATGCTAATTTGCGAGTCCCTCCTCCGCTACCACTTCCCTTCGGGGAGAGTTTTTCGTTTAGATCCAAAGACTTGCCTGTCCGCTGGTAGTCGTGCTGGCGTGGGACATCCGAGACGATGTGCCACGTTCATGTGCGACGCCGAATGCGAGGCGAAAAGCTGTGGGCGCGGGCGAGCTATTTGATGCGGCGGGATGGCCGCTGCTGGTTCCAAATCCGAATTGACCCTTTCAGGCACCCGACCGATCCTATTCGACATCTTCGATTCGCGCTGCGGACCGCCAACTACCAGGTGGCCGTCAGAAGGATGTTGAACGCTATGACGCTGGTTACCGAATTCAAGCTGATCCCGGAGCATCGCGCAGCTGTGGTCTCGCTTGGCGAGCGCGTGGTTCGCGCACTTTCAGTCACCGGTCCGTATACCGAGGATCAGCGCGTCGAGTGGGAAGCTCTGGAGCGTCTAGGCGATCGCATCATCACGGCGGCAAGATGTGACCGTCATCTGATCGCCGCACATGCCCCCGATTTCTGGCCTACCTGGAAGCGCTTCATCGACCGCAACATCGCCATGGACAAGGCGCGCGGACGCCGTGGCGCCCGCGATTTTATTCCTGCTGCGGCTGCGGCGCCGTCAACAAAGCAAACTGTGTTGCTGGATATGCCAGCAGACATTAGGGCGCAGCTTGGACTTTCTGACGTGCCGCTCGCGGCGCTTCCTTCCCTTACCGGACTTCGACGGCAGCCTTCGATCGATAACGGCAGCACCCTTCGCCTTGTCCGCACCGAGTGGGGCGCCAAACGCGTCCATGTAGAATATGAAGACGACGATGAAACGCTTCCTTCTGCCGCGCCGCCCTCCAGCGTGCCCCCGCAAGCCGTGCCCTCGCAAGTCGCGCCTCAGGGTGCGATTGCCGGCGCGGGACTTCATCGAGGATGCCTGCGGACGCGTTCCAGAACCCCCGCGCCCGCTGAGCAAGGGTAGGCCGCCGCGGGGACTTTCCGTGAGCTTGCCGATGATCCGCTGGGCGACTTCGCACACGGCGTCGATCGCGCCGACCATCTCCTGCTTTCCGAGGACCACGTCGTCGAGCAGGTATTCCATGCGCGCCGTCACGCCGGGATCGACGAGGTCCGGATCGGCCCGCCGCAGCACGTCGAACAAGGAAAGACCGGCTTCGGTGGGGACGATGTTCTTGCCCTGCGCAGTGAGAAAACCCTGGCGCTTGAGGCCGCCGATGATTTCCGCGCGGGTCGCCGGCGTGCCGATGCCCTTGGCCTCCTTCAGGCGCTCGCGCAATGCCTCGTCGTCGACGAAGCGCCACGCATTCTGCATCGCTTCAATGAGGCCACCTTCATTGTAGCGCGGCGGCGGGCGGGTCTCCTTGGCCTCGATCTTTGGCTCCGACAGCTTGGCGGACTCGCCGTCGCGCAGCGCCGGCAGCAGCTGCGCCTCGTCGCCCTTCTCCTCCGCCGGGGTCCATTCCGGAAACGCCGCGCGCCAGCCCATATCGATCGGCTGGCACCCTGCGGCGCGGAAGGGAAAGCCGCGAACGTCGAGCGTCACGCTGGTCTGGCGATACCGGAAGTCGGGCATGAGCGAAGCGAGATAGGCCCGCGCGATCACGTCGAACAGCTTCTTTTCGTCCAGCGACAGCCGCGGCCAGACATCGCGCAGGGCGCCGATCGTGTTGACGTTCGGGATGACGGCGTGATGGCTCGCGCCCTCAAGCCCCTTGTCGTGAAAACTGCCCGCCGCACCGTTCCGGATGTGCAGCGGCTCGGGCATCGGGATCGCCCGGAAGGTTTGCCCCTCGCGCAGTCCGGCGACAATCTTCGGCGCGTCGTCGATCGCGTTCTCCGGCAGGTAGCGCACCTCCGCGCGGGGATAGGTGATGATCTTCTTGCCTTGGCCGTCGTAGAGTTCCTGCGCCAACTCAAGCGTCTTGGCCGCCGACCAGCCGAACCGCGATCCGCACAGTTTTTGCAGCGACGGCAGGTCGTGGAGCTTGGGCGGCTTCTGCCGTTTCTCCTCGACCCGCACCGCGAGCGGGCCCGCAAACCCGTCGGCGGAGTCGACGACCTCCTGCGCCTTCGCCCGCTGAAGGATTCGCTCCTGCGGCGCATGGCGCATCAGGAATTCACCGCTCGGGACCTTCGCCTTCGCCACGACCTCGAAATAGGCGACGGGGACGAAGTTTCGGATTTCCAGTTCGCGGCGGCACACGATCGCGAGGGTCGGCGTCTTCACCCGACCGATTCCGATCACCCCGGGAGCGCCCTTGCCCAGACTGACCGTCGCGGTGCGGGTCAGAGACAGATTGTAGATCTGATCCGCCTGCCGGCGCGCGACCGCCGCCGCGTAGATCCGGGAATATTCGGAATTTATTGGGCGCGGCGCCGAGCAGCAGACTGGCGTAAATGAACAGGCCCGAGGCGAGATAAATCCAGTAGGACAGCGCGTTCATGCGCGGAAACGCCATGTCGCGCGCGCCGAGCGTCAGCGGGAACAGATAATTGGAAAAGCCCGAGAGCACCGGCGACGCGTAGAGCAGCATCATTGTCAGCTCGTGAAGCGAGAATAGCTGATTGTACTGTTCCGGCGTCAGCAGGCGCTGTCCCGGCGCGGCGAGTTGCACGCGCATAATGAGCGCCTCGATCCCGCCGACGGCCAGAAAGGCGAAGGCGGTCACGAGATAGCGCAGGCCGATTTCCTTGTGATCGACGCTCGACAGCCAGCCGATCAGTCCCTGAGGCCGCTCCCAGGTTTCGTGGAGCTTGTCGGCCAGTTCCGGGTCCTGCTGGATCGGCTCAAGACCCGGCGCGCGTTCATAGGGGGTGCTCGTCATGCGCGCCTCATTCGAGCGTGGTGAGATAGGAACGGATTTCCGACAGTTCCTGCCCGGACAATCCAAGATCGGGCATGTAGGCGCCGGGCTTGAAATGCTGCGGGCTGGCGATCCAGGCGGAGAGATGTGCGGGATCGTTGGGCAGCGTCGCGGCGGCGATGGTTTGGCGGGACGTCACATGGGTCAGGTCGGGTCCGAGGCGTCCCTGGGCGAGCCCGCCACGCACGCGGTGGCAAATCCCGCAACGCATGCCGAAGACCTGCGCGCCTTGAGCCGCTTCACCGGAGGTGGCGGGAGCCGGCCTCAACTGCCGTGCGCGCCACCGCTCGAACAACTCCGGCGGATCGGCGACGATGGCGAAAGCCATATGGGCGTGCTGTTTCCCGCAGTATTCGGAACATTGCCCGCGATATGTTCCAGGACGCTCGGCCTGGAGCCAGGCGACATTGTTCTGGCCGGGAATGACGTCGGTCTTGCCGCTCAGGGTCGGAACCCAGCAGGAGTGGATCACGTCGTCGCTTTTCAGCAGGAAGCGCACGGGCCTTCCGACCGGCAGGTGCATCTCGTTGGCGGTGGTGAAGACTTTTTGCGGGTTGTCGTTCAGATAGGTGAATTCCCACCACCATTGATGGGCGCGCACCTCCACGGTGAAGGCGGAGGGCGTCGGGGGCGTCGCAATCCGCGCGGTGATCGCGGTGGACCAGCCCACGAGGCCGAACAGGACGACGGTCGAGACGCCCACGCCGATGCCAATCCACCGCGAGGCGTGCGTTTCGATCAAGCCGGCGCCCGCGGCTTCGCCCCGGCGGCGCAGCGCGCCCACGAGCACCAGAGCGGAGATGAGGACGACGACCACAATCCCGACGCCGAGAAGTCCCCAAAGCAGCGGCCAGATCTCGCGCGCGATCAGCCCCCCGCCGGGCTTGAGATAGTCGAGCGGACGGTTTGCGGCCTGAGCCGAACCGCTGAGGGCGAGGAGAGCCGGAATGGCCGCTCTACTTCGCATCGGGTTTCTTCCCGTTTCCAAAGGGCTCGGTAAAGGCCCATGGGTTCGCGGTCTGCACGAATTCGGCGGGCGTCTGCTGCTTTTGCGGGCTCGCCGGCGTGCGCGAGATGGTTTGGCCGAAATTGCCGTCCGGCTTCTGGCCGATGCTGCGCACGTAGGCGACCAAGTCCCAGATCACCGACTCCGGCAGCGACCCGCCCCAGGCCGGCATGCCATTCGGGCGGCCCTGGTAGATGCTGAGGAACAGATTTGCGGGTTCCGCGCCGTAGATCGACTTGACGTCGCTGAGCGACGGCCCCATGCCGCCGCCGCCGTTCGGCGCATGGCAGCCGACGCAGTTGAACGAGATGAAATAGCGCATGCCGCGCTGCGCCGCCTGTGGATCGTCCCCGGCGGGATTGGTTACCTGTGGCGGGGGCGGCGGCTGTCCTGGCCGAAGGTGCGACACCGGAACCGACAGGATAGGATAAGCGCCGGCGCGGGTCGGGGTCAGGGCGTTCTCCGCCGCATTGCGCCGCGCCTGCTGCGCCAGCGCGCCGCCCGCGCCAAGCAGGACGAGGAGAAGCAGCAAGCCGCGTTTCATCAGCGCTTCTCCGGTTGCGGCTGGGTTGGGGCCGCCTGGGCGGAGGAGCTTTTTGGCAGGGCGAACACCACGAGTTCGCCGCCGCCTTGCGTATAGGTGGGGAGGTCCTGCATGGCGCCGGTGAACCCCAGCGCGCCATTGCGCACGCGCGGATCGACGGCCGCGTTGGCCACCACGCCCGGCCAGCCGCCGACGCCTGTGGCGATGGCGATATATTGCCGCCCATCCGAACCGCGATAGGTTACGGGCTGGCCGATCGATCCCGAGCCGAGGTGGAACGACCAAAGGACTTTGCCGGACTTCGCGTCCACCGCCTTCATCCAGCGGTCCATGGTGGCGTAGACGGCCACGTCGCCACCGGTGACCAACGCGCCGGACCAGACCGGAAAATTCTCGTGAATTTCCCAGACCTTTTTCCGCTGGACGGGGTCCCAGGCCATGAACTCGCCGCGATAGCCTCCGGGGCCGGCGAACATGTCGACGGTTGCGCCGACGTAGGGCGTGCCGGCGATATAGCTTGCCTCGGATGCCTTGAAATTCATGCACAGGTGCTGGTGCGGCACGTAGAGGAGTTTGGTCCGCGGCGACCATGCGGTCGGCTGCCAATCCTTGGCGCCGGGCGGCGCGGGGCAGACGTCCTGCACCGTGCGATTCAGGCTCGGGTTCAAATCCATGTTGGGCTCGATCCGGCCCGTTTCCAGATTGACCCCCTTGTAGGCGTTGACCGTGTCATAGGTGTCGGCGGACAGAACTTTTCCGGTCTCGCGGTCAATCACATACATGTAACCGTTCCGTCCGGGATGCAGCAGGACCTTGCGGTTCGCACCCCCGATCTGAAGATCGACCAGCACGTTCCTCTGGATTTCGTCGTGGTCCCAGACGTCGTGAGGGTTGAACTGATAGGCCCATTTCGCTTGGCCGTTTTCGGGATTGCGCGCGAACAGGGTGGATGACCACAGATTGTCGCCGGGACGCTGCTCGGCGTTCCACGGGCCGGGGTTGCCGGTGCCGTAATAGAGCGTGTTCAGGTCGGGATCGTAGGAGAACCAGCCCCACATCGTGGCGCCGCCGATCTTCCAGGCGCCCTGCGGCCACGAATTCACGCCGAGGTCCTTGCCCTTCATCCAGTCGTAAGGCGGCTTGAAGTCCGAGCCGATCAGCACGTCCTGATCAGGACCGGCCCCATAGGCCACATAGGCGATCTTGCCGGTGTTTTCGTCCAGCGCCGTGATGCGGCCGCGCACGCCCATTTCGCCGCCGCTGATGCCGACGAACACCTTGCCTTTCACCGCCAGCGGCGCGGCGGTGGTGGTCTCGCCGAGATTGATGTCGCCGGTCTTGGTCGCCCAAAGCTCCTTGCCGGTGGCGGCGTCGAGCGCGATGACATGATTGTCGAGCGTGACCTGGAAAATCTTGCCGTCGTCATAGGCGAGGCCGCGCGTTACGACATCGCAGCAGGCCACGCCCTGCGCCGCGCGGTCGGTGTGGGGGATGTAGGTCCATTTCAGTTCGCCGGTGACGGGATCGAGCGCGAACACCTTGTTGGGCCAGGAGCTGACGATGTACATCGTGTCACCGATGACCAGCGGCGCCGCCTCCTGTCCGCGTGTTTCTCCCAGAGAGAAGGTCCAGGCCATTTGCAGACCCGCGACATTGCCGGCGTTGATCTGGTCGAGCGGGCTGAAGCGGGTCGAGGAATAATCGCGCGCGGGCATCACCCATTGTGCAGGGTCCTGGCTCAGCTTGTTCAGGTCTTCCGCGCGCGCCGAACAGGATAGGAGCACGAGCGGCAGGAGCGACCATCTTGTGAGCTTCATGGACGCGCCTCCAGCGGATTGGTGACCCGTTCTCGCACGCGCAAGAACATTGTGAGCGCAAAGGCCGACCAGGTCGTGATCAGCAGTCCGGCGGGAACCCACATCAGCAGCGCGCCGAGTTGCTGATCCTGCAACGGAGTCAGGCCCCAGGGCGCGGTGGTGTCGCGGTAAACGGAATAGAGCGGCGAACGGGCGAAGACGAGCAGAGCCCCGAGCGCGCTCATGTGCAGGCCGGCGAAGGTGACCGCGAGAAAAGCCGGAAAGCCGCCTTCGCCGAGAATCGCGCTCCACAGCCAGAGCGCCGATCCGAGAATCGAAAGGTGCATCGCCCAATAAACGATGTTGTTCGCGAGCGTCGCGTCCAAGGGCGCCGGGGCGTGCCAGAACCACAGCACCAGCGTAAAGGCCGCGGAAGGCGGGGCGACCCTCCAGGCACCCATTCGCTGGAGCGTAAAAGCCGCCGCGAGCAGCGGCGCCGCGAATAGAGCCACGATCACATGCTGAGTGGCGCGGGCGGAAAAAAGGGCGACGCCGAGATTGCGTAGCGGCGACGCGAAAGCGGCGGCGAGGAGGACCCAGCCGCCGAGAAAGAGAAGTTGGCGGCGCGGGTCAGTCCGGAACGCGCGCCAGGAAGCCAAGACCGAGACGGTGAGAACGGCAAGCAAAACCGGGTCGGCGTTCCATCGCACGGCTCCGGGAACAGGCGCCAGACCGCAATAGCGAATGAAGGACAAAGATTGCGCCTCCAAGCGTTACACGCGGCACGAAACGTAGAGACGCGCCTTCGGGCGCCACTTCTCCACCTCCGTAATGCGTGCAGCGGCGCCGGAGCGGGGTTCGCCGCACCTCTGGTTTTGCGGGGATGTCCGCTCGGACGCAACCACCCTCAAATCGGCGTGAGCGCCGCGAAAGCGCGCTTCAGCCCAGCCACAAAAAAGCGCGGCGCAGGAACTCCTGGCCGTTGCGGTCCGCGCAAGCGCCGTGGGCGATAATGACCTTCTCGCAATCCCAGTTCAGGATTTTTTCGCGCGCGCAGCGGGCGGCTGTGCGGTCAAGGAAGCTCAGACGCAAGTCGATCGCAGGCCGCGTCTGAAATCGGCGTTCGTGTAAATCACGCTCAGCTCTTGGCGCGCCGCGTCCCAGTCCGAGCTGATCTCGCCACGTTGGACGAGCTTTCCACTCTTGACGTTGAATATGTCGGCGAAGTCGCAGCACAGCGCCAGTTCAAGATCGAAGCAGGCCCGGCCGGCGCCATGATTGGCGACGCGCAAGTCTTCATGCAGGCCGCCGTCGAGATGGCGCCCAAGAGCGATCGTGATTGTGCGTTCGCGCAGTCCGCCTAAAATCGTCGGCAGCGCTTGATTGGTCCAGTAGAACTTGCTGACAAATGGCGAAAGCGCGCCGCCGCTCAGGAACTCTACGCTTCGGTGAGGCCGAGATGGCGCGTCATTTCGGGCATGGTCAGCAGCCTGTCCGGGCGACAGAACATGAGGATGCGCAGGGCGCCATTGGTCGCGGCGTTCAATCGCATGACGCTCTCCGAAGCTACATGGGCGACACAACTTTTGGACTTGTCTGGTGTAGGAAGTCCGCGCGAAAGTCCATGCGCAAATTGTTCCGCGACGGGGCGGACCGCAGCATGAAAGGGTGGCAGACGTGAGCGCAGCGCAACGCATTCCGATCCTCTATTTTTCCGACGTGCTCTGCGTCTGGGCCTTTTTCGCGGAGCTTCGCCTCGCGGAGGTCGAGCGCAATTTCGGCGATCAGGTCGAACTCGACTTCCGCTTCTGCTCGGTGTTCGGCGACACGCCGCGCAAGATCGAAACGGCCTGGAGCACAAAAGGCGGCTATGACGGTTTCGCCGACCACGTTCAGCATGCAGCGCGACAATTCCCGGAGATACGACTGCATCCCGATCTCTGGCGCAAGGTTCGACCGGCCTCGTCGCTGTCCCCGCATCTCTTTCTCAAGGCGGTCCAACTCACCGAGCGGGAGGGCGCGGTCGCGCCCAAAACCTCCGAAACTGCGCTGCGAAACATGCGCGAGGCCTTTTTCGTCCACGGCCTCGACATCGCGCGGCGGGAGGTCCAGGATGAGGTCGGCCGGCAGGCGAACGTCGACGTCGAACGGGCGGCGTGGCACATCGCCGAGGGCCGCGCCCACGCCCTGCTGGACTCCGACGCCAAGGACGCCGAAAGCCTGGGCGTGAAGGGCAGCCCGACCATGATCCTGAACCATGGCCGTCAAAAGCTTTACGGCAATGTCGGCTATCGGATCATCGAAGCCAACATTTTGGAATTGCTGCGTGAACCCAACGCCGACCAGGCGAGCTGGTGCTGACGCGGAACGCCGCCACGCCCCAGCCGTTACGAAGGACCAGGCGTCGCGGCGAGCAGCGCGCGCAATTTTTCCAGAGCGACGCTTCGGCTGAGGTTGTAATCGAGCACGCCTCGCCAGCGGCCTTGCGCGTCGATCAAAAAGATCAGCGCGGTATGATCCAGCGTGTAGCCCCCGGAAGTCGGAACCTTTTTGTAATAGACCGAGAAATTCTTGGCGGCAGCGGCGATCTCCTCCGGCGTTCCCGTCAGGCCGACCAGCCGTGGCGAGAAATTTTCGAGATAATCCTTGAGTTTTTGCGGCGTGTCGCGCTCGGGATCGAGCGTGACGAAGTAGAATTTCAGTTCCTTGCCGGCCTCGCCGAGCTCGGCGAGCCAGCCCGAAAGCTCGGTCATGGTCGTCGGGCAGACCACGGGGCAATTTGTGAAGCCGAAGAACACCCCGAACGGCTTTCCCGTGAGACGCGCGGACTCGACGGTCGATCCGTCGAGCCCTTTCAGCACGAAGGTCGGTGCGCGGGGCGCGGTCGCCGGCGGCGCGGCCGACAGCCACAGCATGGCGACAAGCCGCAAGGCGATGACCAGGGTGAAAACCCCGGCCACCGTGGCCCACCTTTGGCGCGAGGGAGACACTTTAGCGGGACTGCTCACTTGGCGGCCGCCGCAGGCGTGACGAAATCGACCGCGACTTTGCCCGCGCGCTCAAAAGTCAGCGTTCCCTTGATGGTCGCGCCGGCGGCGATCGGCTGTTTCAGCCCCATCAGCATCAGATGATAGGAGCCGGGCTTCAACTCGACTTTGCCGCTCGCGGGAATGTTGAGGCCGGCGGGCATTTCGCGCATCTTCATCACGCCGTCTGTCATCGACATTTCGTGGATTTCGACATGATCGGCGTTCTCCGCCGTCGCCGCGACCAGGCGGTCGGCGGCCCCCTTGTTTTCGATGACCATGAAGGCCGCGCCGACATCGGCGCCTTTCGGCGATTGCTTGGCGCTGGGGTCATGGATTGTGAGACCGCCGATCTGGACATCGGCCGCCGACGCGCCTCCTGCGAGGGCAAAAGCGAAGAAGAGGGGGATCATGCGTTTCATGTAAAAATTCCCTAATAATCGCCGCGCGCGGTTTCGCGCCTGAAGCGGCGTTCGAGTCTGAGGAAAGCGAGTGTCTTGGGTCAGGCGAAGGGTGGCGCGCGCGCAGGCGCGGCCCGTACGGCGCGCGCAGGCGCCGGCGGAACCCGTTCCCAGGGCGACTTGGCAACAACAGCGACGGCCACCGGCGCGGCGGGAGCCGCCACGGCGACGGGGACGTCGAGCTGACCCTGCATGATCGGCAGGCAGAAGGGGCAAATTGCGCGAGGCGCGCCCGGATCGGTGGGCTTGCCGTCGCGGTCGAGCGTCACCATGCCGAGCCCGGTGCACACGACGATTTCTTCGCCGTCGGAGCCGCCAGCTACGGAGGTTTCGGCTTTAGCGACCGCGCCGAACAGCGTTGCGGCCAGGATGTTGAACAGCACGATCCACAGGCCGAAAACACCGGCAAACCCGCGACGCCGGCGTCCACGCGCCGGGTTAAGCGAGAGGTCGTATCTGCGGTTCGTCTGGGTCATCGGCTCCCGATCGCGGCGACGAATATGCGGACATGCTAACGAGCGCATCGCGCGGCTGTAAAGGTCTACACCACCTTGTCGAGTTCGGGCGCGAGTTTTAGGGGGATGCGCAGGAAGCGCGCGCCGTTCAGTTCAGCGCGAGGAAACCGGCCCGCTCGAATGTTGACCTGGATCGACGGCAGCAGCAGTTCGGGCGCCGCGAGCTGGGCGTCGCGCTTTTCCCGAGCCGCGACGAACGCGTCTTCGCTCACGCCGTCGTGGACCTGCACGTTTCCGGCACGCTGCTCGGCCACGGTGGTCTCCCAGGCGAAATAGTCGCGGCCCGGCGCTTTGTAGTCGTGGCACAGAAACATGCGTGTATCCCGCGGCAGCGCAAGCAAACGGCGGATCGAGCGATACAGTGCGCGGGCGCTCCCTCCGGGGAAATCGGCGCGGGCGCAGCCGTAATCCGGCATGAACATGGTGTCGCCGACGAACACGGCGTCTCCGATCCGATAGGAAACGCAGGCGGGCGTGTGTCCCGGCGTGTGCAGAACCTCGACATCGAGATTGCCGATGGCGAAATGCCCGCCGTCGGCGAACAGCCGGTCGAACTCTGCGCCTTTCAGCGAGACTTCGCAGAGATCGAAGACCGGCCGAAAGATCGACTGAACTTGGGTGACATGCTCGCCGATGCCCACCTTGGCGCCTGTCTTCGCCTTGAGCCAGGGCGCGGCGGTCAAATGGTCGGCGTGGACATGCGTTTCAAGCACCCACTCGATCCTGGCGCCGAGCTTGTCCGCTTCGCCCATCGTTTGTGTCTTTCCTGAAGCCGGCCCGCGGGGACGCGCTTATCTCCGTCCAGCGCGCTCCGACGGGCGGTTGGAGACGCGCCTCAGTCGAAGGTCACGGTGTCGCCGTTGCCGACATAGAGATCGCTGATCGAGCCGTCGCGTCCGCTGCCGCGCACGACAGGATAACCCAGTTCGATCATCCGTTCGACCGCCGGCAGCCCGGTGCAGTGGTTGCATGCGATGCGCTGAAGCCGGTATTTGCCCATTTCGCGAACGGTCGCCTCCTTCTCGGGCGACAGCGGCCCGAAGGGCGCAAGATGGAGCCCGCCGTAGAGGCCGTAAACCTGTGTTCCCTCGGCCAGGTGTTCGCGGGCGAAGTCCATGATCCGTTCGACGCCCTGGTGGCCACAGCCGGTGACCGCGACAAGCCCCTTGTGTTCAATCCTGGCGTAAAGCGATTGCTCGCCGGCAACGCCGAGAATGATCGGCAGGTCGAAGCCGACGGCGGCCAGTCCTGGCGCCAGCGCATGGACGCGGCCGGGTTCGAGTCGGATCAACGCGCCCCGGTGGGGCGCGGCGTTGCCGGCATGGGCGTCGGGAACGTCGGCGCCGGCGATGAAGCGACAGGCGTCGTCGGTGAAAGTCGACGGAACATAGATCGTGATGTCCGGCTTCAGCTCCAGCACGGCCTGCAGGCCGAACAGATGATCCATGTGCTCATGGGTGAGGAACACGGCCTCGATCTCGCCGGCGCGGAGCATCTGGTCCACGCCGGTGGCGGCGAAACGCGCGCGCATGTAATCGCGGCTCCAGCCTGAATCGATCAGAAAACGCCGGCGCGCGCCGTCGAGACCGTCGATTTCGAGCAGACTGCAACTGCCGCGCGCGTTCTCCTCGCGCCAGGGCATATGCCATTGACTCGCCGCCATGCCGCCGCCCGCGGCGATGTCCCGCATCAATCCGTCGTTGCTGGCCCAGCCGATTTCGGAGACGCAGGTCACCGTTATCGCGCGGCAGGCGCCGAAGTCGATCTTTTCGGAAGGCGTGGCGCCAGTGGACATGTTATCGGCCTCCTCATGCGGGTTCCCCCGGTGTGCTCCCGGCGTTAGCCTCCCCGACTTTTTCGCCTTCCGCAAGTTGGCGTTCGCCGCGTTTGCGAGCGACGACATAGGGGGCGTGCGGGTTGCTCCCGAACACGCGCTCGTCCGCGATCTCGAAACCGGCCTCGCAGATGGCGCGACGCAACGTCGTCTTGCTCAGCGCCTTGGCGTCCGCGAACAATTTTAGCGCGCGCAAAATGAGGAACAGGCCACGCAGATGCAGGCCCATGTCGGCAAAGCACCACGTTTTGGCGATGAACAGTCTCCCGGGATTCAAATGTGCGTGGATGGCGGAGAGCAGGCCGGGAAGATCGTCCCGCAGATCGAGGCCGCCCTCGAACGGCCGGCGGCGTCCGCGAGCATGGCGTCGTAGGCCGCCACATCCTTGATGGGCCGCGCGGCGTAGCGCTCGGCGAGCTTGTCCCAGAATCTGGAGGGGCTGGCCATGGCGACACCTTCATCTGACGGTTGCAGCGGCTCACTTTTCCCGTCCAGGCGCGCGCGCTTGGGCCACCGCCGACTTGAGTTCGTCATAGTCGAGATAGCCGCTCGCTTTGTACCGGCCGATCAGGAAATCGGGAACGCCTTGAAAGCCGAGCGCGCGCGCCTGGGCGACATTCCTGCGGATCAACGCGTCGATCTCCGATCCGTGCGCTTCGAGATCGGCGTTCAACCGTGCGACGTCGACGCTGGACGAAGCTACGGCCTCTTCCATATAGGACTGGGGATTTCGTCGGCCAGGAACGCTCATCAGCTTGGCGTGAACCCGCTCGTAGGCGCCCTGATACCTTGCCGCCAACGCCATGCGCGCGCCGTAGAACGACGCCTCGGTCAGGATCGGGCAGTCCTTGTAGACAAGTTTGATCGCGCCGTCGGTCTTGACGAGCCTGTCGAGATCGGGCGCCGATTTCTTGCAGAACGGGCAGTTGTAATCGAAGAAGGCGGCGATCACGACGTCGCCCTTGAGGTTTCCCGTGACGGGAGCTTCAGGGTCGTTGACGATCGCTTCGAACGTGATCTCCTCCGCCAACGCCGTCCGAGCCCCTGCCAGGCCGAAAAGCAGGACCGATCCAACAGAAAATGCGGACTTCAGGATGGATCGGCGGTTCGTAAGCATGAATGTCGCTCGCTGACGCTGAACTTTACGCCCCGGGAATGCGCCCTTTGAGCTTGGAAGCCGAGCGAAGGTGCATTTCTCATCCATGTTGAATCATAAATCAAGGAATTCGAATATATTTTTTGCAAACCTCTTGCGCGTGCCGGCCGACGCGCTCAAGTTTGCCGAGAGATGCGGAGGCAAGCGATGCAGGCGGGTATCCACGTAGTCTGCCCCGGTTGTGGCGGGGTCAATCGCGCCGACGAGGAGAAGTTGCAACGGGGCGGCAGACCCGATTGCGGCGCCTGTGGCGCCCCGCTGTTCGCAGGTCCGATCGAAATGCGCGACGATGCTGACTTCGATCGGCATATATCCCGCACCACGCTTCCGGCGTTGGTCGATTTCTGGGCCGACTGGTGCGGTCCATGCAAGATGATGGCGCCGCAATTCGCCGCGGCTGCGGGAACGCTGCAAACCCGTGTGCGCTTCCTCAAAGCAGACACCGAAAAATTGCGCGAAACCGCCACGCGTTTCGCCATCAGGTCGATTCCCACGCTGGTCCTTTTTCGCGACGGTCGCGAGATCGCCCGGCAGGCTGGAGCCATGGACGCCAAATCCATTCTTCGCTGGGCGGCGGACCACGGCGCCGCATGACGCGTTGACGCGGCGCTAAGGTTCTCAAGGTCACACCACCACCACGGTCCGACGCGCATATATTCGCGCCATTCTGGTAAACTGAGCCAAGGAGTTGAACTCATGCGCCGACAACGCAGAGCCAAGATCGTCGCGACGGTTGGGCCCGCGAGCGCGTCTCCGGAGATGCTCGAAGCTCTGTTCATCGCCGGTGTGGACACGTTCCGCCTGAACTTCAGCCACGGCGCGCATGAAGATCACGCCCGTGTCCACGCGGCAATCCGTGATCTTGAGGCGCGCATGCGCCGGCCGATCGGGATCCTGCAAGACCTGCAAGGGCCAAAAATTCGCGTCGGCGCCATCGCCGGCGGCAAGATCATGGTCACGACGGGCGACAAGCTCCGTTTCGTCCTTTCGAAGGAGCAGGGCGGCGCCGACGCGCTTCCGCTGCCGCATCCCGAGATTTTCGATGCGGTCATGCCGGGACAGGACTTGCTGATCGACGACGGGCGCGTCCGCGTGCGCGTCCTTACGCCTGCGAGAGAGGAAATCCTGGCGGAGGTTTTGGTCGGAGGGGCGATATCCGACCGCAAGGGCGTCAACATGCCAGGCACATTGCTCGATCTCTCGCCGCTGACGGCGAAGGATCGCGCCGACCTGGCCTTCGGCCTCGAACTCGGCGTGGACTGGGTGGCGCTATCCTTCGTGCAGAAGCCCGGCGATCTGATCGAGGCGCGCGGGCTGATCGACGACCGCGCCGGCCTCGTCGCCAAGATCGAAAAGCCCTCGGCGGTCGAGAGGTTTGACGAGATCGTCCGACTCGCGGATGCGGTGATGGTGGCGCGCGGCGACCTTGGCGTCGAAATTCCGCATGAGGATGTTCCCGGACGTCAGAAGGAAATCGTGCGCGCCTGCCGCCTTGCCGCCAAGCCCGTGATCGTCGCCACGCAGATGCTGGAGTCGATGACCAGCGCGCCGACCCCGACCCGCGCCGAGGCCTCGGACGTCGCCACTGCGATCTATGACGGCGCCGACGCCGTCATGCTTTCGGCGGAATCCGCCAGCGGCGCCTATCCGCGCGAGGCGGTCGCCATGATGGATCGCATCATTTCGAGCACGGAGCGGCACAAGCTCTACCGTTCCATCGTCAACGCGGCGGATCCCGGCGAAGAGCACTCCCCGCCCCACGCGGTCGCCGCCGCGGCCGCCGACCTCGCCGAAGCGATCGGCGCCCCGGCCATCATCGCCTTCACCTCGGGCGGCACGACGGCGGCCCGCATCGCGCGCAAGCGTCCGGCGCTGCCCATCCTGGCGATCACGCCCGAACAGGCCATCGCGCGCCGCCTCAGCCTCGCCTGGGGCGTCCATGCCTGCCGCTCGGAGGACGTCAACAGCTACGAGGAGATGGTGGAGCGCGCGACCGCCATGGCCTTGAGCGAGGATTTCGCTGGGAAGGGCGACACGATCGTCGTCGTGGCGGGCGTGCCGTTCGGACAGTCCGGCACGACCAACAATCTGCGCGTCGTGCAGATCAACTAGGGTGGCGCAAGGGGGTGATCGATGTCCACGGCGCACTCGGGAAGATGAATGAAAGCCATTCAAGACTCCTACGCGGCGGAATTCGCGCATTGTTTCGGCTGCGGGTCGGCCAATGCGCAGGGACTGCGTCTGAAGAGCGATATGGACGGCGAAGGTGGACTACAAGCAGCCGAGGCCCATGGGCGTCGAACTGATCATAAGGGGACGGCTGGTTGCGATTTCCGGGCGCAAGGCGACCATCGCCCTGTCCTTGCACGCGGACGACGAGGTTTGCGCCGTAGGTGAGATGGTGGCCGTGGAGTATCGGCCAAAGATCAAGTGTGTCGGCGACGAAGAAACTGGAATTGCTGCTGAGGCATTCATCCGATCGCGTGAGGAGCCTGAATAATGCCATATCTGCTACAGGTCGATTTTCCATATCAGGGCCCCTGGGGCGACGAAATGACGTCTGCTTTGCGAGGCTTGGCCGAGTCAATCGCCAATGAACCCGGTTTGATTTGGAAATTCTGGACTGAGAATCCGGCGGCGGGAGAGGCTGGCGGCGTCTACCTGTTTCAGGATTTGCCGAGCGCAGAAGCCTATCTGAGGATGCACACCAAACGCTTGACGGAATTCGGCGCGCCGGTGGTGAATGGAAAGGTTTTTCTGGTCAATGAGGCGCTGTCGCTGATTGACCGTGCGCCGCTGTAAGAGGGCTGCGGAGGCCGACGCAAATGCGAGCTAGAGCGCATGTATTGGCGATCATTCTCATGGTTTCCGGCTGCGGCGGTCTGGCGCAGGCCGGCGGCCCGTGGCGGGCCAATGAGGGCAATACGCGCGGCTGGATGCTGATGACGCCAAAGGAGCGAATCGAGCATCAGGCGAAAATGCGGTCCTTTGACAATTACGAGGACTGTCACGCTTACCAACAGGCTCATCACAGACTGATGCAGGAAAGAGCTGAGCAGGCGGGGTTGGCGCTGCCCGAGAATGGCCGGGACATTTGCGCGCATTTGCGACCGCCCGCCGCCACCCGGGAGTGATTTGCGACCATGTTAGCCAAAATCTCGGTTCCAGTTCTGGCGTTCGCTTTCGTCCTGGGGCTCGTGATCTGGGCCTATCCCGCAGGGGGACAGCCGGCCCGGCAAATTGGCATCGTGCTGGGGTGGGTCGGTTGCGGCGCGCTCCTCGCCAGCCTTTTCCTGGTCCTGCGCGAGCCGCGTTTGGCGGCCATGCTCGGCGGCCTGGAGAACATGTATCAATGGCATCACCGGCTCGGCATGGCGGCCTATGCGGCGCTGCTGGCTCACCCGCTGTTGCTCGCCGCCGCCTCGTTGCCGAAGGCTCCACGCGAGGCTTGGGAGCTTCTGTCTCCGATGAGCGAGGGCTGGCCGGTCTGGATGGGATGGCTGGCGTTGATCGCGCTCATGGTGGGGCTCGGCGCGACTTTCGCCAAGCGGCCCCCTATAGAATCCGCCGCCCCGTGCACGCCATGCTCGGAGTGGCCGTTCTGCTCGGGCTGGCCCACCTCATCTTGCTGGGCATCGACGAACCGGTTGCGCCGCTCCTTCTCGCCAGCCTGGCGCTGCTGGCGTGGCGCTTCGTTCGCGAGGACTGGGGCGTTGGCGCTCTTCCCTATGTCGTCCAATCGGTGGAGCGCGTCTCCGCCAACGCCGTCGAAGTCGCGCTCGCGCCGCTTGGCGACCCGATTCCGGCGCAGCCTGGGCAGTTCGCTTGCGTCGCCTTCCAATCGGCGCGGGAGTTCAAAGGTTGTGGCGAGTTTCACCCATACAGCGTCAGTTCGGTTGACGGCGTTTCGGGCTTCCGCATTGCAGTGAAGGCGTTGGGCGATTGTACGCGCAACATCCAGTCGATCGTGCCGGGCGTTCCCGCCCGCGTTCAGGGCGGCTTCGGCGACTTTCTCGGCAAGCCCGCCCAGGCGCCGCAGTACTGGATCGCTGGTGGCGTCGGCATTACGCCGTTCATGGCTTTGCTGCGCTCCGGACCACTGAAGCGCCCAACCACTCTGATCTACCTTTACCGCTCGCATGCCGATGCTCTGTTTGTCGACGAACTGAACGGAATGGCGGCGAGCCAGCCGCTGTTGACGTCGCGGCTCGTTACGACCGGCGACGACCCCATCGATCCTCGATGCGTCATCCCCGCCGGCGAGGATGTCAGCAAGGCGGAATTCTGGCTCTGTGGGCCGCCGCCGATGATCGACGCGTTCGCGCCCTTCCTTCACCGGCGCGGAATCGCCAACCGACGTATGCACTTCGAAGATTTTGGACCGTTGTGATGCGCAAGTTCTATATCGCCTCGACGGCGGCGTTCTGGATTCTCGTGGGCGGCCTGTGGCTGATCGGCTTTTCGCAGCCGAGGACCATGGCCGAGGACATCAAGGTCAAGAAAAGTTACACGCTGGCCGATGTCGCGGCGCATGCCTCGCCTCGCGACTGTTGGATGGCCATCGGCGGCAAAGTCTACGACGTCACCACCTATCTGCCTGACCATCCATCCCGACCCGAGGTGATCGAAGTCTGGTGCGGCAAGGAGGCGACGACCGCTTACGAAACAAAGATGAAGGGCCGTCGCCACTCCGGGACCGCCGATCAGATGTTGCAAGGCTATTTCATCGGCGAAGTGGAAAATTAGAGCGTGTTCGGCGGGTTCCGATTCGAGAGGGGATTTCCAATTGGCTTGGGCGCGGCGTCCGTCATCTTGTGAGGCGATCCAGAGCGGGCCCGCTTGTTTGGACAGCGCCCCGCGGAGTTGAGTCCTGCAGGGTTATGCTGAACGCGTGGCTTGAGCGATGTTGCTGCTGTGTCGGGAGGGCGTAGCCCGACCAGAGCTGCGGCAAAATCGTGGGCGGCGATCATGCGCCCGCCGCCAAAGCTGGCCGGTCGAAATAGCCACTTTCGCCTTGAAGGCCGGTGGATGGATTTGGCGGATGGCCTATATCTTCGCCGCCGTCAGGCAGAAAATCCCCTAAGCGACTGTCGATTTTTCGGCGCCGGCTCTCGACCGGAAAGCAAAGGAGCCGCGCTGGGGCGCGGCTCCAGGTTTTGCGAGGCTGTCGAAAATTACTGGAACAGTTTCAGGATCATCTGGGTCGACTGGTTGGCGATCGACAGCGACTGCACGCCGAGCTGCTGCTGGGTCTGCAGGGCCTGCAGGCGGGTGGAGACCTTGTTCATGTCGGCGTCGACCAGAGACGCGATGCCGTTGTCCAAATTCGTCTGCATGGTGGAGATGTAGCTTTGCTGCGTCTCGATCATGTTGGTTGCCGAACCAAAGGTTGAACCGGCTTTTTCCAACGCAGTGTAAGCCGTGTCGAGGTCCTGCAGAAGGTTCGCGATGGTCTTGCCGGTTGGCAGGTTTGTCACGTCGTAATCTTTGATGGCGGCGCCGGACGCCGTCCCTTGCTTGTCCAAAATGCCCGTTTTCGAAGCTGCAGTCGTGTTGGCGTCATAAAGTATTGTGTTCTTGGTGTCGACGCTGATGGTGATGACGCCAGTGGAACCGTTGACGTAGCCGCCGACCAATTTTTGAACGGCGTACCCGCCCGGCGTGGTCGAACTGGCGGTCGAGTCTCCCTTCAGCCAATTCTGGCCATTGAAGACCGTCGAATCCGCGATGGCTTGCAAGGCCGACTGCTGCGCCGCAATATCGGTCTGAATTTGCTTGAGGTCGGCGCCCGGGTTCTGGGCGGAGGTCAGGTCGGCCTTGATCTTGGTGAGAACGCCCATCGCTTGTTTGAGCGCCGAGTTGAAAGTCGAAACCATCTGCTCCGAGACCTTGAGCGAATCGGAAACGGCGCCGAGCGCTTTGTTGTCGGACGTCATGGTCTGCGCAATCGACCAATAAGAGGCGTTGTCGGAGGCGTTTTCAACCGCGAGACCGGTCGACAGCTGTTGCTGCGTCATCGACAGGTTTTTTTGGGTCATGGTCAGGTTGAGCAGGGCCGTATTGGCGGCGGCATTGTTGAGAAGATAGGTCATGGTTTAGATCTCTCGGTTACGGCGCCCTTTCTCGGGTTGCCCAAGGAGAGACATTCTGGTCTTTCGCCAGAGACAAACAGATCGGCATCATGCCTGCGCGTTTAGCGCTCTATTTGAATTCATCAGCGCGGTGTGCGCGTTGTTCGATCGCCTTTGGTAGAAAATCTTGAGTGGACCTATCCACTCAGGCAAAAATCCTTTCTGAACGCCAAAACATTGGCCATGGCCGCGCGCGCCGGCATGCCGCGCAACGGCTTCCCCAAAAGGGTTTCGTCGACGTCATCGAGCGTCGGCAGCCCACAAATCCGCGCCAGACCCTGCAGAAGGTCCGACTTCGCCATATAGGCGCGGCCGGGCCGCAGCAGATTGAAAGTTCCGTCGGGGAAGTAACGCGATTTCGCCACCGGCGACCGTCCGGGCGTCAGCATCTGCACGCTCACGCCAAATTTTTGGGCGATTCGCGCGCTGTCGTCCGCGTAAATCATGGCGGTGGTCGGGGTCGTCCCGCCGTTGCGGCGACAGACAAAACCCGCGTGGCGCACCGGCACGTCGTCGTCGGTGACGGGACGCACGACCAGCGCGCCGAGCCCGCCATCCCGGGCGCGGCGATGATGGGTGATCATGGCTTCGACGCTCTCACCCACGGCGGGTTGCGGCGCGTCGCGATCAAACAAAAACAGAACGTCATCGCGGCTGGCGATCAGCGATCCGTTTTTTCCTGGTCTTGCGACGAGTTGCATTCCACTGCCTCCCCTGTACCGAGGGTTGTACAGTCTAATTTGCTAAAAATTAGCTAATAACATGAAGAACTACTTGCATTTACTTAATGTTGCCGATGCGCTTCACGCCGCTCATGAAGTACGTGTTCTGCGTGCAGAAGTTGGATTTGATCATCGTGTTGACTTCGCAACCAAAACGGGATTAGCGAATACATCGACGCCTCTGGCGGAACGTTCATTGCGCTCATGTTCTTCATGTTGTTCATGAGGGAAGTTTGATGTTGAAGATTGTCACCTCGGCCGAGCAGGCCTATGAAAACATCCTCAAATTTGAGAGCGAGCTGAAAAGCAGCGCCAAAATGCAATCGCGGCTGTCCTATGCGCGCGCTTGGTATGGCTGCCGCAACCAAAAGGGCGCCTGGTGTTTCGCGCCGGCAAAATTCGCCGGCTACCAGGACATCGACGCCCAATGCTTTCTCGACGAGGCCGAGGCGGCGGACGGACGGCGGACGGAAGCCCAACTGAACATGTTCTTCAGCGCGATCAATCCGGCGACCCCGCTGCACGCAGAAGCCAATGCCGCGCTGTTTGCGTTTCTCGCGAGGTACGGCAAGATTCCGAGCATGAAGGCTCGGATCAACGTCATGAGAAATGACCCAAATCTTCCGGCGGGCGCGTCATCGCCGGTCGAGGCTCAGGATGCGGTTGTCGCCCTTATGCTCGCGGTTTCAAAGACACTGCCGCCAGCGCAACTTCAGAGTCTTGTTGCGGAGCTTACGAAAAACCCTTGTTCGCCGACACCTGGCGTCGGCCCCATTGAATTGACCGCTTGAACCGAGAGGATTTGCTCGCCGTTTGAGCTTTGCCGCATTGGGCGGCGGAGTTTGCAGCCGCTTTCGCCGCGTTTCGACGAAGCGGACGGGCGATAGCGCGGGCCGAGATCGCGTTCGCCTTGTTTGAACCCGCAAGGGCGTCAGCGCCATCGAGCGAGACCCTCAGGGTGGCGCATCGGCGAATGATGGGGCTTGCGTTAGCCGTTGAACGCCGGGTTCGCTTTGTCGCCGATCTTCCGCCGCTCCTTCCGCCCGTCGGAGCGAGCTTTGAGCCTATGTCCGCCAACGCGCGAGATCCGGTCGCGCCTGCAAACCGCGCGAGTCGGCTAGAAGTTCGACGAAAAGGTGGATGGAGCCGCCACAGGTCAGCGGGGTCGCGAGTTCGCTGTCGGCGACTGAGCGTTCGCATCTATAGCAGGTGTCATCCCTACGTAATTTTCTCGAGAGAGTTCAGTCTTGACTTGGGTACTACTGTATTGTGTATTAAGGCAACTCAGAGTAAACCAGGTTGGTTGTTTCTATTTTATATCAGAATGTTTTATGGGTATCGTCGTTAATAAAATTTTGCATGCAAAATATTTAATTTGTTTTTTTAAAACCGAGTAAAACTCAGAATGAGAAGGAAAAAATTTTCGGACATGCGGACCTGTATTCAGCGGCTTTAAATGTTTGAAGGCCGCCGGAGCGCGGCAGGAGAAGCGACTATGGCCACCAACTCTTGGACAAGCCCCGCCATCGCGAATTGGAACACGGCCGCGTATTGGAGCGCTGGCGTTCCGATCACGACCTCGGATTGCGTGATTTTGCAAGGCGAGGCCGTGGTGACCTCGGCGATCGCGGTGGCGTCGCTCCGCAATGCCGCTCAGCTCGATTTCATCAATGCGGGATCGGGCGCCGTGACAACCGGGGTGATCAACAATGGCGTGCTGAGGCTCGACGCAGGCGCCGGCAACGGCGGCTCGAACCTGACCATTGGCGGCCTGCTGACCAATACGGGCGTCGCGTTGTTGGGCGCCTACAATAATTCATTGTCGAAATCGGACACCGTGACCGTCGCAGGGCTGGTCAATATCAACGGCGACCTGGAGGTCTCGGGTGGAACGGCCGCGACCTCCACCATGCTTGTCAATGTGACCGGAGCTGCGGGCTTCGGTGCGGCGGGCCTGGTGGAAGGCATGGTGCGCCTCTCCGGCTACTCGACCGTCGCATTCGCCAGCGGCGGGATCACCGGCCTCGATGCGAATTCGATGCTCGCCTTGAATGGTGCGAACGCCCACATCGCCCTCGCCGGATCCTTGACGTCGAATAGCGCTCTGACGGGCCTGAACCTGAACGCCGGCACGCTCATGCTGGATAATGGCGCGAATCTGACGACCAGCGCCGGACTCACCAATCTTGGAGTCTTGGAGGTCAGCTCCGCAAATATCAACGCGCCAGGCTCCGCAGTGGTCATTGGCGGCAATCTCGTCAACACGGGTCATATCAACGTGGAGAACGGTTCCGGCGGCGGATCCACTCTCCGGATCAATGGTGTTTTGACCAATACGGGCGGCTTGAGCTTTGGCTCCGGTTCGCTCAGCCGGACGACGGTGGTCACGGTGAATGGACTTTCCAACGCCAGTTCGGGATATATTTCGCTGACGTCGGGCCCGACCAGCGCATATCTGATGAACCTGAGCGTCCTGGGCGCGGCCGGCTTCGGCGCGGCGGGGGTGGAAACCGGCTCCGTGTCAATTTCGGGCTACGCCGGCGTCACGTTCGCGAGCGGCCAGATTTCGACAATCCAGGGATGGCTCTCGCTGAGCGGCGCCTACGCGTTTGTCAATACCGCCAACGCCTCGCCGGGCGCCAATAGCGCGTTGGCGGGTTTGCGCACGGTCACCGGATCGTTTTCGCTGAGCAAGGGGACGACAGTCACGACGACAGGCTCCCTCGCCATCCTGGGGTCTGTCTATCTCGACACTGGCGACGCGAATGGCTACGGCGGCCAATATGGCGGCAAATCGCAACTGACCATCGGCGGCGTCCTCACCAATTCGGGCTATCTCTCAATCGGGAGTTCGGCGCTGACCGGGACCGACACCGTGACCGCGACCGGCCTCGTCAACAACGCCACAATCTCCCTCACAGGCAGCGCGTCCCCGACGGCGCAGGCCGTGCTTAACATCACGGGCGTCGCCGGCTTCGGGACGGCTGGCGTGCTGAGCGGACAGGTGAACCTGACCGCAAATGCATTGGTTGAGTTCGCCAGCGGGCAGATCGCCAGCATCGCGAGCGGGGCCTCGCTGACACTCAACGGGCCGAGCGCCTTCGTCGCCGACGTGGGCGCGCTGACGTCGAACAGCGCGCTCAAGGGATTGGCCACGAACAACGGATATCTCTCTCTCAACAACGGCGCCGTCGTTGCGACAGCCGCCGGTCTGACCAACACGAGCAGGGGCTCGATCTCCCTCGACGCCAATGCTCCCGCGTACGGGGGGCTTCTCCTCAACGGGGGGACGCGCCTGACGCTTGGCGGAGCCCTGACCAATGCCGGCAGTTTGTCCGTCGGCTCCGCAAGCCTGGCGCAATCGGATATCGTGACCGCGACCGGCCTCGCCAACACCGGGAGCATCATCCTTACAGGCGGCGCGTCCTCGTCGGCGCAGGCCTTGCTCAATGTCACCGGCGCCGCCGGCTTCGGAACCGCTGGGGTGTTGAGCGGTTCGGTGACCCTTTCCGGAAATTCCTTGCTGGAATTCGCCAGCGGTCAGATCGCCGCCATCGCGAGCGGGGCGTCGCTGACGCTCAATGGGCCGAGCGCCTTCGTCGCCGATGCGGGCGCGCTGACCTCGAACAGCGCGCTCAAGGGATTGGCTGCGAACAGCGGATATCTCACGCTCAACACAGGCGCAATTGTCACGACCGCCGCGGGCCTGACCAACAACGCCTCCGGTTCCATCAACCTTGATCGCAGTCAATATTCGTCCGGGCAGATTGGCGGGACGCGCCTGACGATTACGGGCGTCCTGACCAACAGAGGCAGTTTGTCTGTCGGCACTGCGAGCCTGACGAACTCCGACATCGTGACCGCGACCGGAGTCGCCAATACGGGTTATATCACCCTCGCAGGCGGCGCGTCCTCGTCGGCGCAGGCCTTGCTCAACATCACCGGCGCCGCGGGCCTTGGGACCGTTGGCGCGGTGAGCGGCCAGGTGAACCTTTCCGGAAATGCGTTGGTGGAGTTCGCCAGCGGGCAGATCACCACCATCGCAGGCGGGGCGACGCTGTCGCTTGATGGCGCGAACGCCTTCATCGCCGACGCCGGCGCGCTGACGTCGAACAGCGCGCTCAAGGGATTGGCGACCAATAGCGGCTATTTCCTCCTCCAAAACGGCGCTACCGTCACGACAGCCGCGGGTCTGACCAACAATAACTCAAGTTATATCTATGTCGATTGCACACCACAAAATTCTTATGGATATCCATATTACACGTACTACTTCGGCAACGGCGGTTCGAAATTGGCGGTTGGTGGAGTTCTTACGAATAGAGGTGTTTTGAATATCGGCAACAGCAACATCACGAATTCGGATACAGTGACCGCGACCGGCCTCGCCAACACCGGGAGCCTCCTCCTCCAAGGCGGCGCTTCATCGTCGGCGACGGCCTTGCTGAACGTCGCCGGCGCCGCCGGCTTCGGGACCACCGGCGTGTTGAGCGGCCAGGTGACCCTCATCGGAAATGCGGTGCTGGAGTTCGCCAGCGGGCAGATCGCCACCATCGCGAGCGGAGCGTCGCTGACTCTCAACGGGTCCAGCGCCTTCATCGCGGACGCGAGCGCTCTGACGTCGAACAGCGCGCTCCAGGGATTGACCAATAATGGCGGGAATCTTTACCTCTACAATGGCGTCGCCGTCACCACGACCGCGGGCCTGACCAATGCCGGCCGTATCCAACTCGACAATTATTCCGGCGGCTCCGGCGGGACGAGGCTGGGGCTTGGCGGAGTCCTGACCAACAACGGCAGCCTGTCTATCGACACCAGGACTCTGACGAACGCGGATTCCGTCACCGCGACCGGCCTCGCCAACACCGGGACCATCACCCTCACAGGCGACGCTTCCCCGTCGGCGCAGGCCTTGCTCAATATCACCGGCGCCGCCGGCTTCGGGACGGCTGGCGTTTTGAGCGGCCAGGTGAGCCTGACCGGAAACGCCATGGTCGAGTTCGCCAGCGGGCAGATCACCACAATTGCGAGCGGGGCCTCGCTGACGCTCGACGGGCCGAGCGCGCGTATCGCCGACGCCGCCGCGCTGACGTCAAACAGCGCGCTCGCGGGCTTGGCCACGAACAACGGAAGTCTCTACTTAAACAACGGTGTCGCCGTCACGACGACCGGGGGCCTGTCCAACGCGAGCAACGGTTATCTCTCTCTTGATGGCGGCTCATATTCCTACGGGACGCCCGTCGTTGGGGGAACGCGCCTGACGCTCGGCGGCGTCCTGACCAATATCGGCAATCTGTCCGTCGGCTCTGCAGGCTTGGCGCAATCGGACGTGCTGACCGCAACCGGCCTCTCGAACACCGGCTATATCACCCTCACAGGTGGCTCTTCGGCGTCGGCGCAGGCCGTGCTCAACGTCACCGGCGCCGCCGGCTTTGGAACCGCCGGCGTGTTGAAGGGTCAGGTGAACCTTTCTGGAAATGCGTTGGTGGAGTTCGGCAGCGGGCAGATCACCACTCTCGCGAACGGAGCGTCGCTGACGCTCAACGGCCCAAGCGCCTTCGTCGCCGACCTGGGCGCGCTGACGTCGAACAGCGCGCTCAAGGGATTGGCGTCAAATAGCGGAAATCTCAATCTCAATACCGGCGCGGTCGTCACGACAACCGCCGGTCTGACCAATACCAGCGCCGGTTACGTCAACCTCGATAATGGATACTCCTCCGGCCTGATCGGCGGGACGCGCCTCACGGTCGGCGGAGTTCTGACCAACAACGGCGGTTTGCGCGTCGGCGCTGGAAGCCTCATGAGCTCGGACATCGTGACCGCGACCGGCCTCGCCAACACCGGAACGATCACCCTCCAGGGCGGCGCTTCCTCTTCGGCGCAGGCCTTGCTGAATGTCACCGGCGCCGCCGGATTCGGGACCGCCGGCGTGTTGAGCGGCCAGGTGAGCCTTTCCGGAAATTCCTTGGTGGAGTTCGCCAGCGGGCAGATCACCACCCTCGCAAGCGGCGCGACGCTGACGCTGAACGGCCCGAGCGCGTTGATCGCCGACGCGGGCGCGCTGACGTCGAACAGCGCCCTCAAGGGGCTGGCGACGAACAGCGGAAGTCTCTATCTCAACAACGGCTCCATCGCGACAAGCGCAGGCCTGGTCAACAACAGCAATATCTATCTTGACTACAACCAATACGGGACCAGCGTCGGGGGAACGAGCTTGACGATTGGCGGAGTCCTGACCAATAAAAACAATTTGTCGATTGGTTACTATTCAAGCCTCACGAAATCGGACACGGTGACGGCGACCGGCCTCGCCAATACCGGAACGATCACCCTCACAGGCGGCTCTTCGTCGGCGGCGAGGGCCCTGCTCAACATCACCGGCGCCGCCGGATTTGGCAGCGCCGGCGTCCTGAGCGGCCAGGTGAACCTTTCCGGCAATGCGCTGGTGGAGTTCGCCAGCGGTCAGGTCACCACCATCGCGGCCGGGGCGTCGCTGTCGCTCGACGGATCCAACGCCTTCGTCGCCGACGCGGGCGCGCTGACATCGAACAGCGCGCTCAAGGGACTGGCCACGAACAGCGGAAGTCTCTATTTCAACAATGGGGTCGCTGTGGCCACGGCCGGCGCCTTCACCAACTCCGGCTACATCTCTTTGGATAGCAGCAGCGGTCCGACGACGGCGGGTTCGAGCCTCAGCGTCGGCGGGACCCTCACCAATGGCTCTGGCGACACCATCAGCATCGGGTCATCCTATTCTCCTTCGCCGACGACAATTTCCGCCTCGAGCGGCATCGTCAACAACGGATATTTCCAAAATTACGGCGACGCGATCATCAGCAGCGCCGTTACTGGAAATGGTTATTTCAGCCTGTACGGATACGGCGCAGCCGGCGCGATCACCGAGTTCGATTCAAGCGTCGGTTCCGGGCAGACGCTTTATCTGAGTGGAACGAACGAACTTGTCTTCGGCGCGGCTGCGGCGACGACCTTTGCCGGCACGATCAGTGGCTGGGCGATCAACGATCTCATCGACGTCAAGGGCTTCGGGACAGGAACCACTTCGAGCTTCTCGAGCAATGTCTTGACGCTGACCAATGGTTCGAACGTCGCCCACTTCTCGTTCTTCGGAGTTTCGGACGCGAGCCACTTCTCGCTGACCTCCAGCGCAACGGAAACGCTGATTGGTTACGTCTGAGCAACGGGCGAGGCCTCGTTGAAACAAGGGAGGAGGCCTTCGTTATGTGCGCCTCCTCCGCTCTCACATCCCTTTGCTGACTTCCCCTTAAGGTTGCAAAGCGATCGCTCTGCGTGCGAAATTTGCGGGCGACCGGTGACAGGTCTGGCGCCGCCGGGATAGACTCTTCTTTTGAGCGCATCCTCCGGCGGCAGGCCCGTCTTCCGCGCGCAAATGTTCGATCTTTTGAGCCGCAGCCCTGTGACCTCCGACGCCGCACCCGACGCGCAAGATCAACCGAAGCCGCCCGGCGTTCGACGCCGGCGCTGGGTCGCCGCTGGCGTCGCGGCCGTGATCGCCTTTCTGTATTTCGCCCCCGGCCAGTTCGTCGCCTATACCGAAGACGCCTATGTGCGTTCGGATTTCGTCGAAGTGGCGCCGGAAGTGGCCGGGGTCGTCGTTCGCGTCGATGTCGCCAACGATCAGAAAGTCGCGGCTGGCGCGCCGCTCGCCGCGATCGACCCGCAACCCTTTGAATTGGCCGCCGAGCTCACCCAGAAACGCATCGATGAGGCCGCCAGCGTGGCCAAGGCCAAGCAGGAGAAGGCGCGGGTGCTTGCGGCCGACCTCGACGCCGCCCGCGCCGGCATCACGCTGGCGAAAAAAGATTATGAGCGATCCTCGGCTTTGGTGAATGATCGCGTCGTCGCCCAGGTGTCGCTCGACCGCGCCGTGACCGCGCGGCAAAAGTCGCTCGACGCCGTCGCGGAGATCGAGGCGAGGCTGCAGGTCAACGCCGGCGAAGTCGCCGCGGCGCTGGCGGCGGTGGAGATCGCGCGGGCCGAACTGGCGCTCGACCGCTATCGCTTGTCCCGGACCCGTCTCACCGCGCCGGTCCCCGGCTACGTCACCAATCTGTCTTTGCGGCCGGGCGACTTCGCCAAGGTCGGCGTTCCCCTGATCGGCATTGTCGATGACACGCGCTGGCGGGTGGTGGCGAATTTCAAGGAATATGTGGCCTCCCGCCTTCAGCCCGGCATGCGCGCCTGGATCTGGCTCGACAGCCACCCCTGGCGGCTGTTTCCGGCGCGCGTCGCCAGCGTCGGGCGCGGCGTCTCGCGCAATCCGGAGGCCGGACGCCTGCTGCCCTATGTCGCGCCCACCACCGACTGGATTCGGCTGTCGCGCCGCATTCCGGTGACGCTGTCCTTCGATCCCGCGTCCGAGGTCCCGCTGTTCATGGGCGCGGACGCGCGCATCCTGATTTTTCCGTAAGCGCGATGGCTGGAGCTGACGCCGCCTCACGCCTGGCCAAAGCGATCGGTGACGAGTTGGCCGCGCTCTCGGTGTCCGGTCCGACGGCGAATCTCGCCTTCCGCACCGCGCTGGCGACCGTCGCGGCCGTGCTCGCCGCCATGATGCTCCATCTGGAAAGCCCGTATTGGGCGGGGATCACGGCGGTCGCCATCGTCCAGGCCGATCTGTCCGCGACTTTTGCGCGCAGCGTCGATCGTTCCCTCGGCACCATGGTCGGCGCCGCCGTCGGCTATTTCGGCGCCGGTTTTGTCGGCGATCACCTGATCTTCCTGTCGATCGTCGCCGGCGCCGTCGCCTTCGGCATTTATGGGGCGGAGCGCAGCCGGCGCGCCTATGCGGCGCTGCTCGGCGCGATCACGGTCATTCTGGTGATGTTCGGCGCGCTCGAGACGCCGCACGCCGCATTCGACATCGCGGTCAACCGCGCCCTCGAAGTGATCACCGGGGTGAGCGTCACCTATCTGGTCGAACTGATCGCCGCGCCGGACGACGCGCCCGCTCCCGTTCAGGACAAGCCGGGGATCTTCGCCGCGCCCGTCGATGCGGAACTGCTGGCGACGGCGGTGACGGGCGGGCTCGCCGCCGCCAGCATTCCCATCATCTGGGAGACGCTGCAGCTCCCCGGCCTGAGCCAGACGCCGATCACCGCTTTCATCATTCTCGCAGCGATGCGGCGCCAACCCTTGATGAAGGCGCTCAACCGGCTCGCCGGCTGCTTTTTAGGTGGGCTCTACGGCCTCTGGTGCATGCATTTCGTCGACGACGAACTGGCGTTGTGGCTCGTCCTGCTGTTCGTCGGCCTCTATCTGGCCTGCCATGTGAAGCACGCCATGGGGGAGGCGTCCGAAAGCGGACAGCAGGCCGGAATCGCCATCCTCCTGGCGATGGTCCAGGGCCAGGCGCCGTCCGAGACCCTGCTGCCCGCCATCGACCGGCTGGTCGGCATTATCGGTGGAATCATCGTCGCGGCGGCGGCGCAGGCGGTGCTTGCGCCCTTGGTCGCCCCGGCGGTGATCGCCCTTCTGGGGCGCCCAAAAATGAGGCCGCGGGATTGAAATGTCCCTCCCAGGTAAATTTACGTGTGACAAGGTTCGCAAAAGAACGCGCCGCCGTCGCCGCCATCGACCGGTGGGGCTTTTTCCTCGATTTTTTCAGCTTGCGTTTCTGGCCCGGCTCTTGCTCTATTCAAAGCGGCGCCTCTTTTTCGCCTGACGCTGCGGCGTCCGACACGGCATGAGCCGTTTCCCCCGAAAAGATCAATCTCGATCCCTTCACACAGGAGACTGTCATGCGTGCAGAAACCCTTCTCAACACCTGCGTCGCCGCCATGCGCCTTGAAGGCTGCGGCTCCGAGGCCATCGCCTTCATGCTGGTGGAAAGCGCCGTCGATGCGCTGACCGCGACAGGCCTGCGTCCGGATTCGCTGGAGCGCGGCGTCGACCATCTGGTCAGCGCCATGCAGGACCGCGTCGCCGATCTGCGCGCGGTGCGCAACACGCCGAACCTGATGCTGGTGGCCGTTCAGGAAAGCGCCTGAGACGCGCTGACGAAAACGCCGCGCGAAAGGCGCGGCGTTTTTTTCCTGTGGGCGTCGGCGTTTGCGCTTCAGCAGGCGCAGGAGTAACCGAGGTCCGACGCATTGGTGAGAAAACGGTCGGCGCGGGCGGCGCGCGGCACCGGACCGCTGGCCGCGACGCTCGGCCGCGCCTCCAATTGGGCGAGATAAGGCGCGGGCAGGCCATGCCGGCGCGCCGCCGTGGCGATACGGGCGAGATTGGGCGCGCTCGGCGGGGTCTCGGCGCCGAGATCGGTCTTGCGATAGGCGAGCGCCAAAATCTCGTCGCCGTCGGGCGTCGTCACCGTGACCGGCGAATGGAAATAGGCGCCGGTTCCGTCGAGCCGCACCCCCTGCCAGGCGTCGAGCCGGTCGAACGCCTTGGCGGGAATTTTCCACACCACGCCCCAGACCTCCGCGCCGGGATGGCGCAGCAGCGTCTCCTCGCCGCCGTCCCAGCGTTCGTCGCGCCCGTTGAAGGCCAGCGCGTAATCGGCGAGGCGCGCCACCGCGATCCATTCCGGCAGGGCGCCGCAGCGCCCGGAGATTTGCGCTTCGTCCATGGCGCCGCCATAGGCGAAGAAAATGACGTCTTCGCGGCTCGAAAGGTCGACGCCGATGTCCTTGATGTCAGCCATGAGATCTATCCCTTTGCGACGGGTGTGACGAGGGCGCGCACGCCGGCGCCGCGCGGCGCGATCTCCGCCGCCAGCCCCAGCGCCGCGATTTTGGCCGCAAACCAGCGCGGCAGGTGATCGCAGAAAATTTCCAGCGTTTTAAAACGGCGGGCCTCCAGGATCGGCTCCAGCACGTCCACCGAATTGGCGTCGCGATAGCGAGCGAATACGGCTTCGAGGTCGATGCGCAGACGTCCCTCGGGCAGGCTTTCGGCCAGCGTATGCACGGCGTCGACGGCTTCCGGCGTGCGGCGCTTGCGGGTCGGGCTGCCCTCATTGGCGCTGCAGCCGCCGGGCGTGGAGAATAGTGCGACAAAGGCGCGGTCGCGCGCTTCGATTTCGCGCACGCGCGCCAGCTCCGCGTCGCGTTCTGCAAAGGCGTCGAGATCGAGCGCGGCGAGCGGGCCGCGCGCCTTCCAGACGCGAAAGCCCGCTTCTTGCAGAAGCGAGTAAACCAGGCCGCGATTGGCGCCGGAGACGAAGGCGTGGCCGGCGCCAAACCGCGCGACAATGCCGCGCAAAAGGCTCTGGATTGCGGCGAGGTCGGCGCTTTCGGAAAGGGCGAAGGCGGTCTCGTCGCTCACGCGCCAGCCGTCCGCGGTTTTTTCGTGGAGGCGCAGGGTTCCCGGCGTCTGGACGTCGGCGATCTCGTCGCGCGCATCGACATGGACGATGATTTTCATGACGGCTCTCCCGGAATAGGCTCCCGTGGACCGCCCTCGTGGTTCGAGACGCCCGCTCAAGCGGGCTCCTCACCATGAGGGCGACCGAAAAAGCGGGCGCAGCGCGCCCGCCATTGTCACCACACGTTGAGCAGCCATTCCTTGCGCTTCTTGTGCTCCATGTCGGTGAACAGCGCATTGGCCATCTGCTCGGCGAGCCAGGTGGCGCCGCCGTAGCCGACCACGGGATAGCGATAGAGCCCGGCGCGGTCGTAAGTGGGGAAGCCGACGCGCACCATGGGGATGTCGTAGTCGATCGAGACGAAGCGGCCCTTGGAATGGCCGAGGATCAGATCGAGCTCGAGGCCCTTGTTCTTGATGCGATCCTCGAGGTCCCAGAAATCGGCGTTGGTGACGATCTCCATGGGATAGTCGACATGCTCCTGCAAGGCCTTGACGCGCGGGTCGTCGACGTAACCGGAATTGTCGTCGCCGAGCAGCAGCAATTGCGGCTTCATCTCCAGGTCGAGGCAGAATTCGGCGAGGCCGATCACCAGATCGGCATTGCCGTAGATCGCCACTTTCTTGTCGGCGAGGAACATGTGGGCGAGATCGGTGATGGCGTCGAGCGCGACGCCGCGCTTGCGCACCAAAGATTCCGGGATCGGCTTGCCCGTCGCCTCCGAGAGTTTTTTCAGCAGCGTGTCGGTGTTGCGGATGCCGATCGGCGTCGGGCCGACAATTGCCGGGATTTTGAATTTCTTCTCCAGGAATTGCCCGGCCTTGCCGCCCTCGTAGCGGTTGAGCACGAATGTGTGGGTCGCCGAACCCGTGGAGACAAGGTCCTCGATGGTGGTGTTGCCGTGCGAGGCCTCATCGCCATTGGGCATGATCGGGCTGTCAAAGCTCTCGATCTCGAACAGCACGGTGGCGTCGATGTCCATCTCCTTGAGCAGCGACTTCAGCTCGGTGACGTCGCCGGGATTGACCCAGCCGGTGATGAAATTGATCTTGCCGTTTGACGGCCCTTTCCGCGCAAATTTTTTGACGAAATCGCGCACGGCGACATCATAGCCCGTGACCATCGAGCCGACGAAGGACGGCGTGTGGATCGGCAGCAGATGCACTTCGCGGTCGGGATATTTTTCCGCGAGCAAACCTTCTTCGAGCTTGGTGATGACGCCGTCGATGTCGTCGCCGATCACTTCCGTCGAACAGGTGGAGATGATCGGGATCACCTTGAGATGCGGATAGCGCGACAGCAGCACGTCCACGCCTTCCTCGACGCGGCCGCAGGCGCCGAACACCGCGCCGTCCTCGTGCAGCGAGGACGAGGCGATCTCGAAATTCTCCTTGAGATGCTGGGAGATCAGCAGGCGGACGAACATCACGCAGCCCTGGCCGCCGTGGACCAGGCCAATGCAGTCCTTGACGCCGATCGAGACATATTGCGCGCCGGCGGGTTGGCAGGTGAAGATGGGATTGATCGTGCCAATCCGGTCCTTGACTTTGACTTCGCAGTTCATGGCGTGATCCTCAATAATTCTGGACGGTCAGCTCTTCGTTCAAAGAGCCGTCGATGGTGAGCCAGTCGATGCGCGCGTGCAGGATTTTCATGAGCGCCTGGACCTCGTCCTTGCCCATGCCGGCGAGCCAGGCGCAGCGCGCGCGGAAGGCGCGCGACAGCAGGACCGCGTCGACCCAGTAGCATTTCTCCAGCGGCGTCTCGTTCTCGACCTCCTCGCCGACCAGCAGTTTTGTTGTCTTGCCCAGAATGCCTTCGTTCTGCTTGCGGCGGTCCCAGCCGCGCGAGTTGAATTGCCACAGGCAGTTCTTCATGATGTAGTCCTCCATGGCGGAGACTTTTTCGCGCGTCGCCTCGTCGAAACCGGCGAGCGGATCGGAGGCGTAGAGCTTGGGATAATTGGCGCGCGAAGCGGGCTTTTCCTTCTTGAAACCGGCCATATCAAATCCTCACTCGGCGGCTTGGGTGGAGGTCTTGCGCTCGAACTGCGGATAGTCCGCATCCGTCTTGGCGCGCAGGGCGGCGATGGGGTCGAATGGGCCGGTGTAGCCGGTCAGCGGCGAGGCGCGGTCGGCTTCGGGCAGGTTGGCGTCGGACAGCATGCGGCGCGTCACAAAACCCTTGTCGGTCGCGTAATCGTCCTTGGAAATGTCGATCCCCGACAGCTGGTGCATCGGCGAATAGACGGCGTTGTAGATGTCGCGGGCGAAGCGCACCCAGCCTTCAAAACCCTTGTAGGGGCCGTTGTGGTAGGCGTGGGCGTTCAGGTAGGGCACGCGCTTTTTCTTGGCGACTTCGCCGGGACGTTTTCCGGTGAAGATCACGTCGGGCTTCAGAGTCTCCAGCGCTTCATGGCCTTCGAGCTCATTGGGATCGTCGATCGCCAGAGTGCCGACGCCGGCGCGGGCAATGCCCTTTTCCATGTCGCCCTGGTGGCCGAATTTGGTGTAGACCGACACGACCTTGACGCCCATTTCCTCCTGGATGGCGTTGGCCCAGTGCCACAGTTTGGAGCCGCCCGGCCACAGGCAGACTTTCTTGCCTTTCAGGCGCGCGGCGTACCAGTCGAGTTCGGGTTTCCAGCGCGCGGTTTCCTCGGCGATAATGGCTTCGGCGCGCTCCTCGATGCCGAAGAACAGGCCGATTTTGCGCAAGCTGTCGCCGAGCGCCTGAAAACCGAAACCGTCAATGTCGAGGCGCGGAATGCCGTAGCGGGCGCGCAGCTCGTCGCAGATATATTCGGCGGAACGGGCGCATTCCAGCACGTTGAGATGGGCGCGGTGCATGGCGCGCAGGTCGTCGTAGGAGCCGTTGCCCGTAAACGTCGACAGCACCTGGATGCCCATGCGCTTGAAATAGTCCTGCATCACCTCCTGGTCGCCCTGGATGTTGTATTCGCCGACATAGTTGATGACGTAGTCGGAGGTGATCTCCGGCTCAAGCGTGCCGACCTTCTGGTTGATCCAGGCGATATTGATCTTGTGGTGGCCGCCCGATTGCGAGGGGCCGGCAAAACCCGGCGAGTTGCAGACGAAAATGTCGACGTCGGGGCGCTCGGCCATGACTTCATCGGCGATGGCGTTGATGTCGTCGCCGATCAGCGCCGTGGCGCAGGTCTGGTAGATGGTCATGCGCTTGATTTCGGGGAAGGCGTCGAAGGCCTCGAGGATGTTTTGCTTGAGCAGGCTCTCCGCGCCGAACACGATGTGCTTTTCCTTCACATCGGTGGCGAATGTGTATTTGAGCTGGAAATTGTTGTTGTCGGAGATGTAGCGCTTGGTCTGCCAGGTGTCGTAGGTGCAGCCGACGGGGCCGTGGCTGATGTGGATCACGTCCTTCATCGGCGTGCCGATCACGTGCTTGGCGCCGCAATAGGCGCAGCCGCGTTCGGAGATCGAGCCGGGGATGGTGTTGAGATAGCCTTTCGGCAGGCAGGAGGTGAGATCTTCGCCCTCGCCCTTGACGACGGCGTGCTGCTTGCGTTCCGGGATCACCTTGGAACAGTCGAATTCATGATAAGGCATGACGCCTCCTTTTTTCCTTTTCGCGCGCGACGTTCGTCGCTAGGTCACGGGTCGGTGGGAGAGGGGGAAAGGGAAGCCGAAGCTTCCCTGTGCGAGGTCAGTCGCAGATGCCGTATTTGACGACCATGGCTTCGAGTTCGTGCATGGCGAGCGGAGTCGGGATGACGAAATCCTCGTTCTCGAGAATCTTGCGGCCGAGCTCCTTGTACTCCTGCGCCTGGTTGACGTTCGGATCGAATTCCGTGACCGTCTTCTTGTTGAATTCGGCCTTTTGCACGATGTTGTCGCGTGGCACGAAGTGGATCATCTTGGTGCCGATCGCCGAGGTGAACTCCTCCAAAAATTCCTTTTCGCCATCGACATTGCGGCTGTTGCAGATGATCCCGCCCAGGCGCACGCCGGACTGTTTGGCGTATTTGACCAGGCCCTTGCAGATGTTGTTGGCGGCGTAGATCGCCATCATCTCGCCGGAGGCGACGATATAGACTTCCTGCGCCTTGCCGTCGCGGATCGGCATGGCGAAGCCGCCGCAGACCACGTCGCCGAGCACGTCGAAGAAAATGAAGTCGAGGTCTTCGGAATAGGCCTCATTCTCCTCCATCAGGTCGATGGCGGTGATGACGCCGCGGCCGGCGCAGCCGACGCCCGGCTCGGGGCCGCCGGATTCGACGCAGCGGATGTCCTTGAAGCCGGTCTTGACCACCTTGTCGACCGTGACCTTTTCCGCGCCGTGAATGCGCAAAGTGTCCATCACGGTTTCCTGCATCTGGCCGCCGAGAATGAGGCGGGTGGAATCGGCCTTGGGGTCGCAGCCGTGAATGAAAATATGCTGGTTGTGGAAATGGGCGAGCGCCGCCGCCGTGTTCTGGGTGGTGGTGGATTTGCCGATGCCACCCTTGCCGTAAATCGCAACCTTGCGGGTCATGAGGGAACTCCTTTCGCGCCTGGCGATCGTCGCCATCGCATGACCCTGTATCGCAACCGGTGTGCCAGTATTGGCGAAATAATCGTTCCGGGATGTGAGATTTTTTTGTGGGACGGTCATGTGTGAATAAAACATTGTTTTCTAAAGACAAGTGTCAGATATTTGGCGTCTTTTGAGCCGCCGCGATGGACCGCGAATGTGAATTGGACTGCAGATTTACATAGGGGTAAAAACCGGCGGAAACTGCGGAGCGGGAGGCGGATTTGCCTTCGGGTAAATTCGGCAAGAATTTACCTCGCGGTCTATTTTGCGCGCGAGGTCGAGGCAAAGAAAAACCGCCGGCGCGAGGCCGGCGGTTGAGGCAGGGCGAAACTGGATTTTTTTGCTCAGCCCGGGGCGTCGTCGCCGCTCGCGCTCGCCGCGCGAAACGTCTTGTAGTTGAGGTTGTAGCGCTCCAGCCGCTTGCCGAGCATGCGCCGCGTCAGACCGAGTTCGCGCGCGGCGTCGCCGATATGGCCGGACGAATTTTTCAAGGCCTCGACGATCATCTCATATTCGACCGAATGCAGTTTGGATTCGAGGCTGACGCCGAACGTCGTGCCGCTCTCCTTCGATGTCTGCAGCGACGGCGGCAATTCGTAGGCGTGGATCACCTCGTCCTGGCACAGGATCACCGCGCGCTCCATGATGTTTTCGAGTTCGCGCACATTGCCGGGCCAATGGTAGCTCATCAGCATGTTGAGCGCCGGCGTCGAAATGCGCTTCACCGGCTTGTTGTTCTCGGCGGCGTAAGTGGTGACGAAATGATCGGCGAGCGTGATCACGTCGCTGCCGCGTTCGCGCAGCGGCGGCACGGTGATCGGGAACACGTTGAGCCGGTAATAGAGGTCTTCGCGAAACAGGCCTTTCTCGACCATTTCGGCGAGGTTTCGGTTGGTGGCGGCGATGATGCGCACATCGATCTTGATCGACTTGGAGCCGCCCACGCGCTCGAACGTGCGCTCCTGCAGGATGCGCAACAGTTTCGCCTGGATCGGCAGGCTCAATTCCCCGACCTCGTCGAGAAAAATCGTGCCGCCGTCGGCAAGCTCGAAACTTCCTTTTCGCAGGCTTAGCGCGCCAGTAAAAGCGCCGCGCTCGTGGCCGAACAATTCGCTTTCGGCGAGGCTCTCGGGCAAAGCCGCGCAATTCGATTTGATGAACGGGCCCTCGGCCGCCGCGCTGTTGAAATGGATGGCGTTGGCGACCAGCTCCTTGCCGACGCCGCTCTCGCCCAGGATCAGAACGGTCGCCTTGGTGGCCGCGACTTTCTCGACGAGGTCGTAAACGTCCTGCATCGATTTTGAGGCGCCGATCATATTGTCCGGCCGGAAGCGTTCGCCGAGCGTGTTGCGCAGCCGGCGGTTCTCCTGCTCCAGCCGCGCCTTCTCCAGGGTTTCCAGCAGATAGAGTTCGGCCGCCGGCGCGATCATCGCGGCGATCATGGTGAGGATCTCCACGTCCTGGTCGCGCAGGCGCGGGTTGAAATAACTGCGTTCCGCCGCGAGCGCGCCCAAGACTTTTTGCGCGTGGATGATCGGAATGCAGATGAAGGCGGTTTCCGCGCGACTTTTCTTTTCCGTGTCGAAGCGCGTGCGCGCGCCGCGCCGGCTGCGCGCGATCAGGGTTTTGCCCGAGGCGATCGCCTTGTCGATGACGCCCTCGCCGGGCAGCACGCCGCCGCGCGCCTTTTCCTCCTCGGACAGGCCAAAGCTGTCGTGGACGAAAATGCTCTCGCTGGCGCGGTCGCGCAGTGTGAGCAGGCCGCGCTTCATTTTCAGCTGCTGGCGCATCACCGCGAGGATCAGCGGCAGCGAGGCCGCGAGATCGGCGCTGGCGGTGATGATCCGGCTGATCTGCGAGAGCGTTTGCAGCACGCCGACGCGGCATTCGCCGGTGAAACAATGGCTGAATTCGTCGACGAAGGTTTTGATATCGATGTCCGCGGTTTCGCGGTCTTCAAGGCGCATGGGACTGTCTCGCCTCGGCCGGGTGAGTCCGGCCGCAGCTTCAGTTGAGCAAGTGTGAGGCCACGCGCGCGTGCGTTTGGCGCGGCGCGGTTTTTCGTGGGTTTTGCCAGGGTTTTGTGAGCCGCAATGGGGTGCGCGAATTTACCCGGAAGGCGCAATGTACCTTTTTGTAAATTTCGCCGGTGCGGGTGCACGGAGCGCGTACGAATGGACCGCGCGCGCACATTTGGTGTGAAATTGACCGTCTGGGTCCATCGGGCGCGCGCGCCGCGCCCGGCTTTCCGGACCCCGCCGCCATGGCGCGGCTCTTGCGATGATCGGGGCAAGGCGCGTCGGCGGTCGGCGCGGATCGATGGAGTTTTTCATGTCCCAGGACCACGCCAGAACCGAGCCCGTCAGCGACGGCGAACGCGCGCGCATCATCACCGAAACGCTCGAAGGTTTGCGGAAAAAGTTTCGCGCCGATGGCGGCGATATCACGCTGGTCGCGATCGACGGACCGCGCGTAAAAGTGCGGCTGTCCGGGGCTTGCGTCGGCTGCGGCGCGGCGAACGAGACTTTGGGCTGGGTGCGCAAGCAACTGGCGAATGCGCTCGGCGGCGGGCCGGTTTCGGTGATTCCTGCTCTGGATCAAGCCGGACCCGTTTGAATGTGATGTGAGGCGGCGAACCAGAGTTCGCCGCCAAGAGTTCAGCCGATCTTGTAGCCGGAGAGATCGGGCGCGGCGACGCCGGGAAGATTGCGCGGATCGGGTTCGGGCGCGCCGAGCGTCAGATTGATCGGCAGCACGCCGGCCCAGACCGGATGGGCGTAATCGTCTTCATTGTCCTCGGGCGGGCCGCTGCGGACCTTGGCCGAAGCCTCGTCGATCCGAAGCGACAGGATCGCGGTCACGTTGAGTTCGGCGTCGGTCGCCGGGCGCAGCTTGTCCCATTGGTCCGGCGCGAAACTGTTGATCAGGCGGGTCAGCAGCCGCACTTTTTCTTGCGGGTCGGTCACCGCCTCGGCCTTGCCGAACAGCATCACCGAGCGGTGGTTGACGTTGAAATTGAAGGCGGAGCGGGCGAGCACCAGGCCGTCGAGAATGGAGACGGTGAGGCAGACATCGGCGCCTTCGGTCGCCTGCATCATCCGGCCGTGCCGGGCGCCGTGCCAATAGACGCGATCGCCTTCGCGCCATTGCAGCGTCGGGGTGACGATCGGCTGGCCCTCGTGCAGATAGGCGATATGGGCGACCGGCATGGCGTCAAGAATCGCATCAATGGTCGGGCGGTCGTAATGGGCGAGATGGCGATAGCGATTGACACGGGTGCGCGCGCTCGGAGCGCCGGCGTCATGGGGCGAAGTCATGGAAAGCATCCTAAAGTCTTTTGCGGGAAGCGAGGACTTCGATCTCAAAGCACAATCCGAGCCAGAGCGCGCGGGCGCCCAGCTGTGTCTCCGTGTCGCGGTGGACGCCGTCTGCCGCACGCGCAAAAATGGGCGGCGCGGAATGGGGATGGAGCATGGTTGGACTGCGGGGGCAACGAGAGAATTTTGGCGCGCGCCAGCGGGGGGGGAGAAGATGACGCCGCCGTTCGGTCCCAATCTCGTCGGCGTGCCGACCGCGTTTCTGGCCTCCGCGGCTTATGCGCTCGCGCCGAGCGAATTGCGCATCACCGGCGTGCGCGAGATGAATCCCGCGCTGTTCGAAATGCTCGGGCTCGCCGCCGACCTCGATGAGGCGAGCGAGGCCTTCTCCAAATATATGACCGCGATCTTCGGCCTGGAGCCGCAACAATGGCGCGAGGCGCCGAAGAAGAAGGGGGCGTCGTTCCGCTGTTCCTTCGTGCGCCTGCTCCTGGGCTGGGAGCGCGACAGTTCGTCTCGCGAGGCGGCCGTGCTGAAGGGCTGGGCCCATAGCCGCTTCGGTCTGCCGCCCGTCCATCACGAGGAAAAGATCGTCGACGTCTCGGACCCCTCCTGGCTGGCCTATGTCGAAGACAATATGGGCAGCGGCTATCACGACAATTCCATCTACGCCCAGCTCGACCTGCTCTACGAATATGTGCAATGGGCGCTGCGCCAATTCGTCTGCCCGGGGCAGAGCCATTTGCGGCTCTATCGCGGCGTCGACCGGTCCTGCGAGCAGATCATCCGCCGCGAGGGCATGCGGCTGTTGCGGGTGAACAGCCTGTGCTCCTTCACCACGGATCGCGCCACGGCGGATTGTTTCGGCTCGCTGGTCGTTTCGGTTGAGGCGCCGCTGAGCAAGATCCTGTTCGCCACTGCGCTGCTCGCCTTCTTTCCGTTCCGGGCGGAGCGCGAGGTTTTGTTGATCGGCGGCGATTATCCCGTGACCCTGGAGCCGCCGGCCCCCTGACCGGCCGGCGCGGCGCGAACAGCTTGGTCCTCACGGAGAGTTGGACAAAAACTCCTTGATCTAAATCAAAGTCCAGGTAAGGTCTTCAGGAAAACAGACACTTGAAAAACATTGAGGCGCCGGTTTCGGCCAAGCGTCGGGGAGACTCGCGTGGAAGCAATTGGGGAAAAGAGCGCCCTTGGATCTTTGTCGCGTCCGGAGGCGAGGGCTGAAGCGCATCGGTGCGGCTGCAAGCCGCCGAACGGACTGGCGGCGCCGGACTGCCTGGAATGCGCGATCAAGGAGCTCAGCGTCTGCGGCGCGCTGGACCCCGATGAATTCGAGGCGCTGGAGCGAATCGGCCGCAGCCTGTGCGCCCCGGCCAAAACCACCTTGTTCGAGCAGGGGCGCGAGGCGAGCTTCGTCTACAACCTCACCTCCGGCGCGCTGCGGCTGGCGAAGCTGCTTCCGGACGGGCGTCGCCAGGTGGTGGGCTTCGCCTTGCCCGGCGATTTTCTCGGGCTGGCGCTGGCGCCGACCCACATGTTCACCGCCGACGCCGTGAGCCCGGTCAAATTCTGCCAGTTTCCGCGCGCCTCGTTCTCGCATTTGCTGATGTCCAAGCCTCATCTGCTGCGGCGGCTGATGGAGATCGCCAGCCAGGAATTGACGTTGGCGCAGGAGCAGATGGTGGTGCTCGGTCAACGTTCGGCCGAGGAAAAAGTCGCCGCCTTCCTGATCGGGATGCGCGAACGCTATGCGCGGCTCAACGGTCAATGCGTCTATGTCCCGCTGCCGATGACCCGCCTGGATATCGCCGATTATCTCGGCCTCACGGTCGAGACGGTCAGTCGCACCATCGCCCGGTTGGCGCGGGAAAAAGTCTTCGTCGTCGTGCCCGAGGGGGTTCGTCTGCTCGATGTGGCTAAGCTGAAGCGCATCGCCGAGGCTTAGCAGGCTGCTGAAAAAGTCTCGTTCCGATCGCCATGGTTCGAGACGGCTGCTTCGCAGCCTCCTCACCATGAGGGATTTCTCGATATAGAATAATTCATTAGCCCTCACCCTGAGGAGCCCGCCTTGGCGGGCGTCTCGAAGGGCGGGGGCGGCCCACTTATTTCTTCACCAAGTGATCCGCGTCGACGGCCGATCCACTCGGCCGCCGAATTTTTTCGGGCTGCGGAACTGCCCGCGCAAATCGGCAGTTCAATTTTCGCGCCCTGGTCGTGTGCTGCGACCTGAACCGGACGCCTCCCACGAAAGCGAGACCGACATGACCCAGGTTGATCCGCCGCGGCGGCCGCGCGCGCTGCTGCACCCCGGACTTGTCTCGGCCAGCGCGACCTTGCTGATCGCCGGATTCGTCACCGACGTGTTCTATTGGCGCACGCTGCTGTTCCAGTGGAACAACATGTCGCAATGGTTGCTGGCGGCCGGCCTCATTCTGGCGTTGCTCGCCGCGCTCGCCTTCGCCCTCGATCTGGCGCTCGACCGGGTCGGCCGCGTCTCCTGGCCCCGCTTCGCCGGGCTGGCGCTCGCGGCGTTGCTCGGCCTGCTCAACGCCTTCGTCCACAGCCGCGACGCCTATACCGCCGTCGTCCCCGAGGGGATCGCGCTGTCCGCTTTGGTGACGCTGCTGCTCGTCGCCGTCGGCCTGACCGGGGGCTGGTCGCTGGCGTCGCGGGGCGCGGCCTCGCGGCAAACTCTGGAGCGGCGCCCATGATCCGCTCCCTGTTCGGTCTCGCCGCGCTCCTCGCCCTGGCCTCCTGCAACGAGCAGGCGGGCGACCCTCGCGACCAATATGGCGAAAACCCCAAACTGCCGGAGCCGCATCAATATCTGCTGCCGCCGATGAAGGTGATGCCGGCGCGCGGCTGGGCTTCGGGCGAGAAGCCGGTGGTGCCCGAGGGCCTGCGCGTCGAGGCCTATGCGACCGGATTCAAACATCCGCGCATCGTCTATCCGCTGCCTAACGGCGACGTGCTGGTGGTGGAATCGAACGGGCCGCATGCGCCGGTCTATCGGGTCAAGGATTATATCGAAGGCAAGATCAAGGGGCTCGCCGGGACCGGGGCGCCGGCCGGCCAGCGCATCATTCTTTTGCGGGCCGCAAAGGGCGACGGGAGGCCGGGCGAGCGCAGCGTGCTGATCGACCACCTCAATTCACCCTATGGCGTCGTTCTTGTCGGCTCCAATCTCTTTGTCGCCGACACCGACGCGCTGCTGCGCTTTCCCTATGACCCCGCCCAAAAAACCATTGACGCGCCCGGGGAGAAAGTGACCGATCTGCCGGCGCAGACGCCCAATCATCACTGGACCAAGGCTCTGGCCGCGAGCGCGGATGGCGCAAAACTCTATGTCGGCGTCGGCTCGAACAGCAACATCACCGAGAACGGCATTGGGGCGGAGGAGGGCCGCGCCGCCATCTGGGAAGTGGACCGCGCCACCGGCCTGAAGCGGATTTACGCGAGCGGCCTGCGCAATCCGACCAATCTGGCCTTCGAGCCGACGACCAAACGGCTGTGGGCGATCGCCAATGAACGCGACGAGATCGGCCCCGATCTCGTCCCCGATTATCTCACCGCCGTGCAGGAAAACGCGTTTTACGGCTGGCCCTACAGCTATTGGGGGCAACACGTCGATGTGCGCGTTCAGCCGCAACGTCCCGACCTCGTGGCGCGGGCGATCCGCCCGGACTATGGGCTGGGATCGCATGTCGCGCCGCTCGGGCTGGCGTTTTCCGGGACCAACAGCCTGCCGGCCCAATATCAGAACGGCGTGTTCATCGGCGAGCACGGCAGTTGGGACCGCGATCCGCCCGTCGGCTACAAGGTCGTGTTCATCCCGTTCCAGAACGGGCGGCCGAGCGGCTTGCCGCAGGATGTGGTGACCGGCTTTGTTTCCGAGGATTCCAAGACGCGGGGGCGGCCGGTGGGCGTCGCTCTGGACAAAAGCGGCGCGCTGCTGGTGGCCGACGATGTCGGCAATGTGGTCTGGCGCGTCACCGCCGTCACCGCCAGCGCCGCCGTCATGCCGCCGGCGCGGTGAAGGTTGGCGGAAGGTAAAGTCGAGGGGAGGGCTGTGATTGTCTTTGTGGGGTTAACGGCGTCTTAGCCGGAAGGGTCGAAAAGAATTGGGTGGCTTAACGCGACGGGAAATCCTCGTCTGCATGAATTGATACACACCCTTCACTCTGGCGGCCTTGGCAATGACGACGATTACGCCAAATCAATTTTCGCAGATGACGATTTCGCAGTTGAACGCGCTTTCGGCTTCGACCTTCGCCGCGATGAGCACGGCCGCCGCTCAGGCGCTTTCGGCCGATCAGCTGAACGGCCTGTCGACCCGGAATTTCCAGGCCATGAGCCTCGTCGGCCTGACCGCCGCGCAGCTTTCGGCTTTGACGACCTCCACGGTCGCCGAGGCGACCGCGGGGCAGATCGGCAAGTTGAGCGCCGCGCAATTGGGCGAGCTCTCGGACGAGGCGCTGGGCTCGCTCTCCAGCGCGCAGGATCAGGCGATCACCGCCAAGCAGATCGCGGGCCTGTCGGGTTCGACGCTGGCGGCGCTGGACCTGTCGAAACTCTCGGCGCAGGCGACCAAGGCCCTGACGGCCGCACAGCTCAACGGCATGTCGGCGGAAACCTTGGCCGAGCTGCGGCCGGCCAATCTCTCGGCCGCGCAGATCAACGGGCTGTCCGCGGCGACGCTCGGCAATTTGAATGTGTCGACGCTGACGGCGGCGCAGGTCACGGGCCTGACCGCGCGGACCATTTCCGCTTTGTCCGCCGACCAGTTGAACGGCTTGTCCGCCACGGCCTTTGCGGCGGTGAATGTCGCGGGCCTGTCGACCTCGCAATTGTCGTCGCTCTCGACCGCCACGGTTTCGCATGCGACGGCGGCGCAGATCGGCCGGCTGACTGCGGCGCAACTCGGCGCGCTGTCGACCGATGCGCTGGCGGCGCTTTCGTCCATCCAGGATCGGGCGATCACGGCGACGCAGATCGCCGGGCTTTCGGGCGACGACATCGAAGCTTTGAACCTCGCCTCGATCTCGGCGGCGGCGACCAAGGCTTTGACATCGACCCAGATCGCCGGCCTGTCCGCCTCTGGCATGGCCGAACTCCAGCAGGCCAATCTGACGGCGACGCAGATCAATGGGATGTCGACGTCGCAGCGCGCCGCCCTGAATGCGTCGGCGCTGTCGGCGGCGCAGGTTTCCGGCCTGAATGCGGCGGGCGTCTCCGGCCTGTCCGCTTCGCAGCTCGGCTCCATCCTGTCGCGGCTTTCCGCCAAGCAGGTGGCCTTCGTCTCCGCGGACCAGTTGAACGGCCTGTCGACCGGCCAGATCGCCTCGCTGTCGGTGACGCAGGTCAAGGGCTTGTCCACGGCGCAATTGTCCGGCCTGGCTGCGGCGCAGGTCAGCGCCTTGACCTCCTCCCAGGTCGCGGCGCTGACGACCGCCAATTTCGACGCCCTCGACATTTCCGCTTTGTCGTCTTCGGCCATGGCCGGACTGACCAAGACCGACGTGGCCTCGCTGTCGATCGACAATTTTTCCAATTATGTGGCGCCCAATCTGTCCAAACTCTCCGTCGCCGCCCTGTCCGGGGTGAGCGCGGCGCAGAAGGCGACCATCACTTCGGCGCAGCGCGCCAATCTGTCGGCGGCGCAGCTCTCGGCTTTGGGCCTGAGCGGGGCCGCGCAATATGACACCGACTACAGGTCCGTGATGTCGGCGCTGTCGGCGGCGGGCGGGTCGTCCAATCTCTCCTTTGAGGCGGCCGACGCCGTGCTGACCGCCTCGGCGAGTGGCGGCATGTCGGCGGGGAAATTCGCCGCTTTGCAAGCGATCGCGCATGCGCTGAACACGGCGTCGGGGCCCTCCGCTTCCGCCATGGTCACCCAGCTTTTCGACAATGTCGTGCTCGGCAACAAAGCGAACGCCAAATGGACCGGCGGGGCCTCGACCGCGACGACCCTCGGCAATCTCTCGGCGACCTCGTCCGCGACCCAGGTGAGTGAGCTGATCGGCAAATGGTTTCGCGGAACCGATAACCCGCTGTTGATCAGCGGCAATCATTACGCGGCCAACACCGGGCCGCTGTGGAGCGGGACGCCGACCAACACCCAGGTCAATCAGGGACTTGTCGGCGATTGCTACTTGCTGGCGGCGCTGGGCGAAATGGCGCAGCAGGATTCCGCCGGCCTGCAGAACATGATCACCGCCAATTCCAACGGCTCCTATACCGTCGATTTCAAGCAGAGCGGCGCGGATGTGTTCGTCACCGTGGACAATGCCCTGCAAGTGCTTCCGGCCTATCAGCGGAAGGCCGACGGATCGACCCTCTATGCCGCCGACGGCGGCGGCTCCTCCTCGATCTGGGCGGCGATCGTCGAAAAGGCCTATGTCGAATTGCAGGAGCAGAGCGGCGCCACCAACGCCTATGCCACCATCAATGGCGGTTTTGACGGGGGGCTGAAGGCCATCACCGGGCAATCCGACACTTACATCAGCGTGGCCGCAACCACCAATGCGGCGCAGGCGCAAGCCATTCTGACGACGATCGGCGCCGCTTTGGCGGCCGGCCAGAGCGTCATCATGTCCGACACCAGGGCTGATGCGGCGCGGAACATGGTCGGCTCTCACATGTATGCCGTCGAATCCGTCGACGTTTCGGCGGGGACGGTGACGCTCGACAACCCCTGGAACGCCAATGGCGCCAATTCCAACATGCTGATGGAGTTCACGACGCGGCTGACCGATCTCGCCGCGGATTCCGTGGGCTTCATTTACACCACGGGAACGCCGCGCGTCGCCTGACGGGTTTTACGGCCCCGGGTCCGCATTGACAGCGCTGGCGTCTGCGCCTACCAAAATCGGGACGGTCCTTGCGCGAGCGGGGCTAAGAGGGAATACGGCCAATCCGTAGCTGCCCCCGCAACTGTGATCGGGAAGTCCGCGTCATCCGCCACTGGAGTCCTCCGGGAAGGCGATGCGGGCGCCAGACCCGAGAGCCAGGAGACCTGCCGTCCCGAAAAATTGACCTGAACGGGCGGGGCGTCTCGTTTGGGCGCGCTGTTCCGCGCGATCCTCTCGCCCCACATGCGTCGAGGCGTTGGTGGCGGAGCAGAACGAAAAGTCCACAATCGTAGAAAATTCCACGGTCATTCATGTCTGCGCGACCTGCCGCGCGCAGGGCGAGCCGCTGGAGCCGCGCGAGGCCCGCTCCGGCGCGCGCCTGTTCGCCGCCCTGGACGCCCAGCGGGGCGAGGGCGATCCCGCCGTGATCGCTGTGGAATGTTTCAGCGCCTGCCGCCGCTCCTGCGCGCTGAGCTTTTCGGCGCCCGGCGCCTGGACCTATCTGTGCGGCGACCTTTCCGCCGAGACCGATCCGCAACTGATCCTGGACGCCGCCAGGCTTTACGGCGCTTCGCCGCAGGGGGTGATTCCCTGGGAGATGCGCCCGGATTTCTTGAAGTCGGGGGTGATCGGCCGCCTCCCGCCCGCCACTGGGAGACCTGAGCGTGTTTGACAAAATTCCCGCCACCATCGTCACCGGCTTTCTCGGCGCCGGCAAGACCACGCTCATTCGCGGGCTGATCGAGAACGCCGGCGCGCGGCGGCTGGCTTTGGTGATCAATGAATTCGGCGATGTCGGCGTCGACGGCGAGATTTTGAAGTCTTGCGGCATCGAGTCCTGCCGCGAGGAGGATATTGTCGAACTCGCCAATGGCTGCCTGTGCTGCACGGTGGCGGACGACTTTTTGCCGGCGATCGAAGCGCTGTTGAAGCGCGCGCCGGAACTCGATCACATCATCATCGAGACCTCGGGTCTGGCGCTGCCCAAGCCGCTGCTCAAGGCGTTCGATTGGCCGCAGGTGCGCTCGCGGCTCACCGTGGACGGGGTGATCGCGGTGGTGGATGCGGCCGCCGTCGCCGACGGGCGTTTTGTCGACGACGCCGAGGCGCTGGCCGCCGAGCGCGCCGCCGATCCCTCCGTGGAGCACGACAATCCGCTTGAAGAGGTTTACGAGGACCAGTTGCTCTGCGCCGATCTGATCGTGCTCAACAAGATCGATTTGCTCCCGGCGAGCGACGTCGCGCGGGTGACGGCGGCGGTGGAGGAGGCGAGCGGCGGGCGCGCAAAAGTGATCGCGACGCAGGAAGGCCGCGTCGATCCGGACGTCGCCCTGGGGCTGGAGGCCGGCGCCGAGGATGATTTGGAATCGCGGCCCTCGCATCACGACAGCGAGACCGACCACGACCACGATGATTTCGACTCCTTCGTCGTCGACATTCCCGCGCTCGCCGATCCCGCGGATTATGTCCGGCGCCTCGGCGAGGTCGCCGGCCGCCACGATGTGCTGCGCATCAAAGGTTTTCTCGATGTGGCGGGCAAGCCGATGCGTTTGCTGGTGCAGGGCGTGGGGTCGCGGTTCCGCCAGCATTACGACCGCGCCTGGGGCGCGCAGGAGGCGCGGCGCGGACGTTTGGTCGTCATCGGCCAGAAGGGGCTGGATCGCGCGGCGATCGAAACGGCGCTCGGCTGACCCATGCACATTCTGCGCGCGGAACTTCGGTCGTTGGATGAGACGGCGCAGGCCGTCGATCTCGACCAGTCGCGCGCGGATATTGTCGCTTTGTCCTTCACCGACAGCGACCTCAATGTGCTGGCGAAAGCCTGGGACGCTCTGGGCGCCGAGCCTGGGATGGCGGGTCTGTCGCTGCGGCTTGCGAGCCTCGCCGACCTGCGCCATCCCTATTCGGTCGATCTCTACGCGGAAAAAGTGCTGGCGCACGCGCGCGTCGTCATCGTGCGGCTGCTCGGCGGGCTGGATTATTGGCGCTATGGCGTCGAGGAATGTTGTCGCATCGCTCGGGCCAATGGCGCGCGTCTGGTGGTCGTGCCCGGCGATCCCCGCGAGGACCTTCGGCTCGACGAAGTTTCGACCGTGGGGCAGGGGGAGTTGCGCCGGGTCTGGCGCTGGTTCCAGGCCGGCGGCGTCGACAACGCCACGCAGATCCTGCGCTATGCGCTGAGCGAACTCGGCCATCCCCAGACCTTGTTGGAGCCGCGCGAGGAAGCGCGCCTTGGCGTGTTTCCCCGCGCCTGCCGGCTCGCGCCCGCCGAGGCGCCGTCGGCGAAAATTCTATTTTATCGCTCGGCCTGGCTCGCCGGCGACACCGAGCCCTATGAGGCCTTGGCGGATACGCTGGGAAAACAAGGGTTTCGCGTCGAGGCTTTGTTCGCCACCAGCCTCAAGGACCCCGAGGTGGTCGAGGATTTGCGCCGCCTGTTGCGCGCCGACCCGCCGGACGTGATCCTCAACGCCACCGCTTTTTCCGCCCGCCTCGACGATGGCGGCAGCGTGTTCGACGCCTGCGACGCGCCGGTGCTGCAGGTCGCGGTCAGTCTCGCCAATGAGGCGCAATGGCGGGACTCCTCGCGCGGGCTCGCGCCCTCCGATTTGGCGATGAATGTCGCCTTGCCCGAAGTGGACGGGCGGCTGTTCGCCGCCGCCATCTCGTTCAAGGCGGCGGAGCCGCCAATCCGCAGCCTGGAATATGCGCCGCTGCTCAGCCGGCCCAACGCCGAAAACATTTTGTTTGCCGCGCAGCTTGCCGCCGCCTGGGCGCGGCTGCGGCGCACGCCGGCGCGGGCGAAAAAGCTGGCCTTCGTGCTGTCGGATTATCCCGGCAAGGGCGGGCGCGCCGGCTATGCCGTAGGGCTCGACACGTTTGCGTCGGTGGAGAAGATTGCCGAACGCCTTGCCGACGAAGGGTTTGTGATTGGCGAGATTTTGCCCGGCGCCGAAATCGCCAAAAAGCTGACCGGTCCCGCTACCGAATTTTTCGACCTCGCCTCCTATCGCGCGCTGCTGGCCGAGGCGCCCCATGAGTTCATCGCCGCGATCAATGCGCGCTGGGGCGCGCCGGAGGACGATCCGGCCTGCGAAAATGGGCGCTTCGGTTTCGCCGCTTTGCGGCTTGGCGACAGCGTCGTGGCGCTGCAGCCGGACCGGGGCGTGCGCGACGCGCGCAAGGACGAATATCACGATGTCGCTTTGCCGCCGCGCCACGCCTATGTCGCCTTCTACATGTGGTTGCGCGAAAAAATCGGGGTGAGCGCGCTGGTGCATGTCGGCGCCCATGGCACGCTGGAATGGCTGCCGGGCAAGGCGGTGGCGCTGTCGCAAACTTGCGCGCCGCGCGCCACGCTTGGCGCGCTTCCCGTCATCTATCCGTTCATCGTCAACAATCCCGGCGAGGCCGCGCAGGCCAAGCGCCGGACGTCTGCGCTGGCGCTCAGCCATCTGACGCCGCCTCTGGTCGCCGCCGGCGCCCATGGCGCCGTGCAGGATGTCGAAGGGTTGATGGACGAATATGCCGAGGCGCAATCGCTCGACGGCAGGCGGGCGCGCCGGCTCGCCGAACTGATTTTGGAGCGCGCCCGCGACACCGGGCTCGCCGAAGAGGCGGGGCTCAATGAGGGCTTGAGCGAGGAAGAGGCGCTGACCCGGCTCGACGCCTGGCTCTGCGATCTCAAGGAAATGCGCGTCGGCGACGGCTTGCATGTTTTTGGCGTCGCCGCCGAGCCCGAAAGTCTCGCCGAACTCGCCGCGCTGTCCGGCGATAGCGCGCAGGCGCTGGAGCTTTTGCAAAAATGTCCTGGGGCCGAGATGGAGGCGCTGGTCGCCGCGCTCGCCGGTCGGCGGGTGGCGCCGGGACCTGGCGGCGCGCCGGCGCGCGGGCGCATCGACGTGCTGCCCACCGGCCGCAACCTTTACGCCGTCGATCCGCGCTCCGTGCCGACGCGCACCGCCTGGGAGCTGGGACAGCGCGCCGCCGACGCCTTTTTGGCGCGCTATGTCCAGGATCACGGCGAATGGCCGGAAAACGTCGTGTTCGACCTCTGGGGGAGCGCTGCGGTGCGCACCGGCGGCGAGGATTTGGCGCAGGCCATGGCGCTGTTGGGCGCGCGCCCGACCTGGGATTTTGCGTCCAATCGCGTCTCCGGCTTTGAGGTGCTGGAGATCGCCACGCTCGGGCGGCCGCGCGTCGATGTCACCTTGCGCATCTCCGGCCTGTTCCGCGACATTTTCCCGGAACAGATCGCGCTGTTCGATGCCGCCGTGCAGGCGATTTCCGCGCGCGACGAGGAGGGCGATGACAATCCGCTAGCGCGCGCCGTGCGCCGCGAGGGATCGCGCGCCCGGGTGTTCGGCGCGGCGCCCGGCGTCTATGGCGCCGGGGTCGCGCGGCGGGCGCTGAGCCTTGAGGAGACCCGCGAAAATCTCGGCGCGGCCTATCTGGAGGCGACCGGCTACGCCTATGACGGCGCGCAGGCGCGCCAGACCACGGAATTCGGCGCCCGGGTCGCCGCCTCCGACGCTTTCGTTCATGTGCAGGACTTGCCCGGTCAGGACGTGCTCGACTCCGACGTCTTCGCCGATCACGAGGGCGGGTTCGCCGCCGCCGCCGAAAGCGTCGGCGCGACGCCCAGCCTTTATCATCTCGACGCCACCAATCCGCAAAGCCCCAAGGCGCGCACGCTGGCGGAGGAAATTTCCAAAACGCTGCGCGCCCGCGCCGCCAATCCGCGCTGGATCGAAGGTCAGATGCGCCATGGCTTTCGCGGCGCGGCGGAAATCGCCGAGAGCGTCGACAATCTGTTCGCCTTCGCCGCGACCACCGGACTGGTGGCGGACCGGCATTTCGACCTGTTGTTCGACGCCGTCTGCGACGAACCGGCGGTGCGTGATTTTCTCGTCGACGCCAATCCGCAGGCCGCCCGGTCCATCGCCGAGCGATTCGAAAGCGCGCTGGCGCGCGGTTTTTGGCGCACGCGGCGCAACAGCGTCGGATCATCCCTGAGCGAAATGCAGCATTTGGTCGCGGCGCGGCTGTCCGAGCCAAATCAGCGTTGACAAGTTTTTGTCGACCTTTATGGTCGGAAATTGCATAGACGTGTTGAGCGGAAGCCGGTGAAAACCCGGCGCGGTCGCGCCACTGTGATCGCTTGGGAGCCAAGCGAGAGTCAGACCCGCCCCCACGGCCAGGCAAGCCTCTAACTGGACGCGAAATCCGAGGAGTTTTTTCATCATGACCGCCACGACGCTGCCCGTCGCCCGTCCCGTCGCCATTCCCGTTCGCCAGATCCTCCCCTGGGCGGTTTTCGCCAGCGTGCTGCTGGTGCTCGGCGTCTATTTCGTCGGCGTGGAACAGGGCCTGGCGCATGAATTCGTGCACGACGCCCGCCATCTGCTCGGCTTCCCCTGCCACTGAGCTTTTTCGCTCGACGCATCCGTTGACGCTGACGCTGGGATCCTCGCGATCCTGGCGTCGTCGTCGTTTGCCTTGACGGGGACTTTTGATGACTGGGAAATTATTGATCGCCGGAATGCTCGCGGGACTGGTCGCCGCTCTGCTTTCCTTCAGCTTCCTCAAAGGGGTGGGCGGGCCCTATGTCGAACGCGCCATCGCCTTCGAGAGCGCCATGGACGAGGCCAAGGCCAAGGCGCGCGCCGATGAGGCCGCCGCCAAGGGCCAGCCGGCGCCCGTCGAACAGGCGGAGCCCGAACTCGTCAGCCGTCCCGTCCAGTCCGGCATCGGGCTGTTCACCGGCGTCGGCGTGTTCAGCGTCGCCTTCGGCGGCTTCTTCGCTTTGGCCTTCGCGCTGGCCTATGGCCGCCTCGGCGCGCTCGACGCCCGCGCCACCTCGGCCGTGCTCGCGGCTCTCGGTTTTGTCAGCGTCTATGTGACGCCGATGCTGAAATATCCGCCCAATCCGCCGGCCGTGGGTCTCTCCGAAACCATCGACCTGCGCACCAGCCTCTATTTCGCTTTGATGCTGATCTCGCTGGCGGCGATGATCGCCGCCGGTCTGCTGCGTCAGGCGCTCAGCGGGCGGCTTGGCGGATGGAACGCGACACTTGTCGCCGGCTTCGCCTATATTGCCGTGATGACCGGCGTGTGTCTGGCCCTGCCGGGGGTCAACGAGGTCCCTGAAGGGTTTCCGGCAGACCTGCTGTGGGCCTTCCGCCTGTCGTCGCTGGGAGGGCAGGCGATCCTGTGGGCGACGCTCGGGCTGGCGTTCGGCGTCTATGCCGAGCGCGTCGTCGGACGTGAACAGCCTGCTTTGCGCCCCTTCAGAGCCTGAGGTTTGAACCTGCGGCTTCACCTGCTGTGCGCCGCGTCGACGCCGTCGACGCGGTCCCTCGGATTTCCGGCGGACGAGGGGTTGGACGCTTTTGGGCTCGAAAGCCTGTCGCTGTTTTCCGGTTTGCCGGCGGCGGATCGCGTGCTCCGCAGCCCCGCTTTGTCCGCCTTGCAGACGGCGGAGGGGCTTGGCTTGCGCGCGGAGGTCGAGCCTTTTTTGCGCGATTGCGATTTCGGCCTTTGGGCTGGGCGGTCGCTCGAGGAGGTCGCGGCGCGGGAGCCGGATGGTGTCGCGCAATGGCTGCGCGATGCCGATGCGGCGCCGCATGGCGGCGAATCCTTTGCCGACGTGCTCAAGCGCGTCGGGGCGTGGATGGACGGTTTGGCGCAATCGGCGCTGGCGATCACCCATCCCACAATTTTGCGCGCCGCCATCGTTCGAGCGCTGGGCGCGGGCGCGTCGGCCATGGCGCATGTCGATGTTGCGCCCTTGACGCTCGCGCGGTTGTCTCGCGCCGGCGGGCGCTGGACTTTTAAGGCGCTGATTCCCGTTCGGGACGCGCGATGATCCGGCTTCTCTCCGGCCTCTTGCTGGTTTGCGCCGCGCTTGCGCCGGTGCGGGCGCATCATGTGCGCCCGCAGTCCGGTGGGCCCGTCGGGGTCGAAATCCCTGCGGTTTCGCATGGCGCGACGCCGATCCTCGCCCGCTATCTCCCGGATATTCAAAAACTGGCGGAGCGGCGCGCGACAACCGATCCGACGCTGCGCCGGCTGCAAAATTTTGTCAGCCTGCAATATTTCGCCTGCGGGCGCGGCCTCGCGCCGGGCAGCCTGACCGACGAGGACAGCCCGTTCAACGAATGCGCCCACGCCTATGTCGCCGGCGCGCGGGCGCTGCTCGATCATCTGGCGGCCCTGCCGAGCGGGCAGGACGCCCAGGCGCTGCAGGCGCGGATCGCCGAGGACATCGCGCGCGATCCCGGCGCCGGCGCCGTCTGCTCGAACAGCGCTGAGACTTTTGACAGCGGCGTCGTGGTCTGGCCAGACTGGTCGCTGGCGCTGACCCATCGCCCGACTTTGCTGACCTTTTCCGGCTTCTTGCTGTTTTTGCTCGGGGCAGGCGGGCTGCTGGCGGGCCTTCGCCCTCGAATTTTCAAGACAAGAACGCCTGTGGAGGGACCATGAACGACGCCGCGCGCCATCAGGCGAAAATGGCCAAGCGCAAGCAAGTGCAGGACGCCGAGATCGCCAGCAAGACCATCGAAAAAGGCCTGCTCGTGGTCACCACCGGTCCCGGCAAGGGCAAGAGCACCGCCGCCTTCGGCCTGGTGTTGCGCGCTCTCGGCCATAATTGGCGGATCGGCGTGGTGCAATTCGTCAAGGGCCGCGACACCGGAGAGCGCCGCGCCCTGGAGCGGTTCTCCGATCTCGTGACCTGGCACACGATGGGCGAGGGGTTTACTTGGGTGACGCAGGACCGCGACCGCGACATCGCCGCCGCCGCCCGCGCCTGGGACAAGGCGCGCGAGCTCATGGCCGATCCCGAGATCAAGATGGTGGTGCTGGACGAACTCAACATCGCCCTGCGCTATGACTATTTGCCGCTCGAGCAGATTGTCGCGGAGCTTTCGGCGCGGCGGCCCGATCTGCATGTGGTCGTGACCGGGCGCAATGCGAAAAAGGAGCTGATCGAGGCCGCCGATCTGGTGACGGAAATGGGGCTCGTCAAACACCATTTCGCCGCCGGGGTGAAGGGTCAGGCCGGGATCGAATTTTAAGGCTGGAATTCTGAGCCCGCCGGTCAGCACATGGCTTTGCGCAGCCGGGCGCGCAGAAAAATCAGCGCGATTTCGGCGCCGAGCTGGCCCTGGCTGGCGATCAGGGTGAGCGGCGTCTTTTCGTTGAACGGCGCCTGCGGGTTTGTGGCGCGCAGCCAGGCGAGCGCCGCGGAGTCGCCGCCGCAGAGGTCGCGGGCGGCGCCCAGGAGTTCCAGCGCCAGGATCAGCCGCGAGGGATCGCGCGCGCCGCCGAGCAGCACGGCGCGCTCGGCTGCGGTCACGCCGACGGCCTCGGCGAGGTCGTCGAAGGCGCCGACGAGGGCGGCGTTCTCGCGGCGGATCGTCTCGGGCGAAACGTTGGCGGCTGGCCTGCGGGCCGCGCGCGCGTCGCGCCCGAAGGCGCGGCGGCCGATGGGCCTGTCCTGTGGACCAAATTCCAAGCCAAACGCCAGCGCCATCTGCTCTCTCCGTCCGCTCTTGATGGACTAGAACAAAACAAGAACATTTTGACCGCGCTGTCAAGCCCCTCCTTGAGGCCACTCGGAAAAAAAGGCGACGCTGCGTCATCCTACTGTGATCTTGGCGACATATGCGCTGACGCTTAGTCCCCAGGAGGAGCATCATGACAGTTGCGTCATCGATCCCGGCCGAACCCAATGTCGCCAGGCCAAATCTCGACAATCCCGCGCAGCCCAAGACGATCTGGGCGCTGATCGCCATCGGCGTCGGCGGCCTGCTGTTCGCCGCCTGGTCGATCTATGACGACCTCGGCCCCAACGCCGCCGTGGTGAAGATCTGGCCGTTCCTGATGCTCGGCGTCGCCCTGGTGATCGCGCTGGGCTTCGAATTCGTCAACGGTTTCCACGACACCGCCAATGCGGTGGCGACGGTCATCTACACCCACTCGCTGAAGGCGCCGGTCGCCGTCGCCTGGTCCGGCCTGTGGAACTTTTTGGGGGTGCTGACCTCCTCCGGCGCCGTCGCCTTCGGCATCATTTCGCTGCTGCCGGTGGAGCTGATCCTGCAGGTCGGCTCCGACGCGGGCTTTTCCATGGTGTTCGCGCTGCTGATCGCGGCGATCATCTGGAATCTGGGGACCTGGTGGTTCGGCCTGCCCGCCTCCTCCTCGCACACGCTGATCGGCTCGATCATCGGCGTCGGCGTCGCCAATGCGCTGCTGCGCGGTCGTGACGGCACGTCGGGCGTCGACTGGGGCAAGGCCACCGAAATCGGCTATGCGCTGCTGCTGTCGCCGCTGGTCGGCTTTTTGTGCGCCTTCGGCCTGCTGATGCTGATGAAATTCCTGGTGCGCAAGAAGGAGCTTTACGAGGCGCCCAAGGGCGACGCCAAGCCGCCGCTGTGGATCCGCGGTCTGCTGATCTTCACCTGCACCGGCGTGTCCTTCGCGCACGGATCGAACGACGGCCAGAAGGGCATGGGCCTGATCATGCTGATCCTGATCGGCACCGTGCCCACCTCCTACGCGCTGAACAAGTCGCTGCCGGCGAGCCATATCGCTCAATTCGCCCAGGCCTCCGCCGAGGCGTCGCGGGTGGTGGACGCCAAGGCCTCCGGCTACGCGATCATCGGCGATCCCCGCCCGGCGGTGACCGCCTATATTTCGCAGCACCAGATCACCGAGGGCACCTATCCCTCGCTGTCGGTGCTGATCAGGGATATTTCCAAACAGGTCGAGGGCTATGGTTCGATCGCCAAGGCGCCGTTCGAGCAGGTCGGCAACATTCGAAACGACATGTATCTGACCTCCGAGGCGATCCGCTTCCTGATGAAGGACAAGGCCGCGGAGCTTTCCCCCGCCGAGAGCGCCACGCTGAAGGCCTATAAGGGCTCGATCGACCAGGCGACCAAATTCATCCCGACCTGGGTGAAGATCGTCGTCGCCATCGCGCTCGGCCTCGGCACGATGGTGGGGTGGAAGCGCATCGTCGTCACCGTCGGCGAGAAGATTGGCAAGAGCCATCTCACTTATGCGCAGGGCGCCTCGGCCGAAATGGTCGCCATGGGCACGATCGGCGCCGCCGACGCCTTCGGCCTGCCGGTCTCGACCACGCATGTGTTGTCCTCGGGCGTGGCCGGAACCATGGCCGCCAATGGCTCCGGCCTGCAAATGGCGACCATCCGCAATCTCGCCATGGCCTGGGTCCTGACCCTGCCGGTGGCGATGCTGCTGTCGGGCTCGCTCTACTGGCTGTTCCGCTCGATCTTTTGACGGCGATGCGCCGTTGAAGGAAGGCCGCCGCGACCGGGTCGCGGCGGCTTTTTGTGCTGCTGTGCGCTAATCGTCGCGCGGCGTTTTTGAGCGCGGCGCGGGCTGCTGGGGCGTGGCGGCGCGGAGCGACGCATCGTGCTGAACGGGCTCGGACTCCTCCTCGCCCAGCCAGACGGCGTCGTGGATTTCGGCCGCCAACACATCATCCTCGACCTTGAGGGCGACGGGGTCTCGGTCAATTCTCATGGGTGAACCTCCACAGTCCCATGGAACCAAAACCGCTCAGCTTTCGTCTTGTTCCCTGTCCGGAAAAAAACGTTGCAGGTGACGCGGCCGTCGATCGGATGTTGGGGCGCGTCATTCGCCCATCAATTGGAGAACGCCATGAACAGACTTGCGTGGTTAGCCCTGGTTTTCGCCTTGCCGGCCTCGGCTTTGCGCGCCGAGCCCTATTGGCCCGAGAAGGCGAGGGTCTATTTCATCACGCCGGCCAATGGGGCGGTGGTCAATGGCAAGGTGGAGGTGAAATTCGGTCTGTCCGGCGTCGGCGTCGCGCCTGCGGGGACCGACAAGGCCGGCGTCGGCCACCATCATGTGCTGATCGATGCGGAGACGCCGAAGGGGGACGAACTCAACCAGCCGCTGCCGGCCAACGCCCACGTCAAACATTTTGGCGGCGGCCAGACCGAGACTGTGCTCGACCTGCCGCCCGGCCGGCACAAGCTGCAACTGATCCTCGCCGACGGCAATCACATTCCCCATGATCCGCCGCTTGTGTCCGAGATCATCGAGATCGAGGTGAAGTGAGCGCGCGGCGGCGGCGGCGGGCCAGGCGCCGCTCCCGCGATAAATTTAGGGCCATTGAAACAACCGACGGAACCCCTCATCCGGCGCGCTTGCGCGCGCCACCTTCTCCCGCAAGGGGAGAAGGGGTCGCCCCAGGCGCGCGACAATTCCAGGCGCGCCTTAGTCGATCTGCGCCAGGGCTTGGGCGAGATCGGCGATCAGATCGACGGCCTCCTCGATGCCGACGGACAGCCGCACCAGCGAGTCGCTGATTCCCGATTCCGCGCGCCGCTCCGGCGGAATGGTGGCGTGGGTCATCAGCGCCGGATGTTCGATCAGGCTTTCGACGCCGCCCAGGCTCTCGGCCAGGGTGAACACCCGGCAGGATTCGAGGAAGCGGCGGGCGCCCGCAAGATCGGTGACGAGATCGACCGAGATCATGCCGCCGCCGCCGCGCATCTGCCGCTCCGCCAGCTTGTGCTGGGGGTGCGAGGGCAGGCCGGGATAGATCACGCGCCGCACTTTTGGGTGGCTTTCCAGCCAGGAGGCGACGGCGAAGGCGTTTTCGCAATGCCGGCGCATGCGCACGTCGAGTGTCTTCACGCCGCGCAGCGTCAAAAAGGCGTCGAACGGCCCGGCGATGGCGCCGACCGCGTTTTGCACAAAACCGATGCGTTCGGCGAGATCGGCGTTGTGGCCGACAATGGCCGCGCCGCCGATCACGTCGGAATGGCCGTTGAGATATTTGGTCGTGGAATGGACCACGACGTCAAACCCGAGCTCCAGCGGCCTTTGCGCCCAGGGGGTGGCGAACGTGTTGTCGGCGACGGCGATGATCCCGTTTTCGCGGGCGATGTCCGCGAGCGCGGCGAGGTCGACCAGGCGCAGCAGCGGGTTGGTCGGGGTTTCCGCCAGCACCATGCGGGTTTCAGGCCGCAGCGCCGTGCGTAAATTTTCGGGATGGGTCAGATCGACATAGCTGATGGTCAGGCCGGCGCTGCGCGCGCGCACGCGCTCCAGCAGGCGATAGGTGCCGCCATAGAGGTCGTCGCCGGCGATCAGATGGTCGCCGGGCTGCAACAGCTCCAGCACCGCGGCGATGGCGGCCAGTCCCGAGGCGAAGGCGAAGCCTTTGGAGCCGCCTTCGAGATCGGCGAGGCAGCGCTCCAGCGCCCAGCGGGTGGGATTGTGCGAGCGGCCGTAATCCAGCCCCTTGTGCACGCCCGGGCTTTCCTGGGCGAAGGTGGAATTGGCGTAGATCGGCGGCATGATCGCGCCGGTGGACGGGTCGGGCGCCTGTCCCGCATGGATCACGCGCGTGCCGAAGCCGGCCTTGATTTTCGAGGATGCGTTCATGGTCAGGCCGCCTTCCGGCGCAGATGGTTGAGCAGGTCGAAGCGGGTGATCAGGCCGAAGAACACGTCGCCCTCCGCGATAATGGCGACATAGCCGCGGTCGAGAACGTTCTGCAAAACGTCGATGTCGGCGTCGGGCGGCAGGATTTCCAGATCGGTTGTCATGGCCTCGGCGGCGGCTTTGGAAAAGTTTGCGGGATTGGCGCGCACGCGGGCGAGAATGTCGGATTCGTCGAGCAGGCCGACGATGCGGCCGCCGTCGATCACCGGCAATTGCGACACCTCGGCATAGCGCATGCGCACGAAGGCGGTTTGCAGCGGATCGGAGGGGGTGACGCTGATCACGCCGCCCTCGTCGAACCGCCGCGCCACGAGGTCGCGCAGGTCGCCGAAGTTTTTGCGCGGCAGCAGGCCCTGCTCGACCATCCAATTGTCGTTGTAGACTTTTGAGAGATAGCGGGTGCCGGTGTCGCAGACCAGCGTCACCACGCGCTTGGGCGTGGTCTGTTCGCGGCAATAGCGCAGCGCCGCGGCGAGCAGGGTTCCGGTGGACGAGCCGCCATGAATGCCTTCGGCGCGCAACAATTCGCGGGCGGCCGCGAAACTTTCGGCGTCCGGAATTTCGTAAGCCTTTTTGACGCCGCTGAGGTCGGCGATCGGCGGGATGAAATCCTCGCCGATGCCTTCGACCAGCCAGGAGCCGGCGACGCCGATCCGGCCGGTGCGGATGTAGTCTGCGAGAATCGAGCCCTTGGGATCGGCGAGGACGAATTCGGTTTTCGGGCTGGCGCGCTGGAAGAAGCGGGAGAGGCCGGTGAGCGTGCCGCCGGAGCCGACGCCGCACACCACGGCGTCCACCGCATGGTCCATCTGGCCGAAGATTTCCGGTCCCGTCGATTGCTCGTGCGCGGCGGGATTGGCGGGATTGTTGAACTGGTCGACGAAGAACGAGCCGGGAATTTCGGAGGCGATTCGCGCGGCGAAATCCTGGTAATAATCGGGATGGCCCTTGCCGACGTCGGAGCGCACCACATGCACGACCGCGCCCAGCGCCTTGAGCTGCAGGACCTTTTCGGCGGCCATCTTGTCGGGGACGACGAGCGCGAGGCCATAGCCCTTGGCGCGGGCGATCAGCGCCAGGCCTAAGCCGGTGTTGCCGGCCGTCGCCTCGACGATGGTGGCGCCGGGCTTCAGCTTGCCCTCGCGCTCCGCGGCTTCGACCATCCACAGACCGATGCGATCCTTGATCGACCCGCCCGGATTCTGCGACTCCAGCTTCAGGAACAGCCTGCACTTGCCGGTGTCGAGGCGGGTGGCTTCGATCAGGGGCGTATTGCCGATAAGTCCGAGCACGGCCGGACGGGAGTCTTTGCTCATTGTCGATCCCGTTGGGAATGAAAGTCAGGGCGCCTTGCCGGGGCCGCCCGGCGCCTCCGGACATGACCGGACGCGCTGCGACGGACACGCTTCGACGCTGGTTCATATATGCATATAGTCCACCAAATGGATAGACTATTTTGCCGCACTCATCCTCTGCGCCGGGGCTGGCATAGCAGCGCTCATGTCGCGCGCGCGAGGATGGGGCGGAGGATTATTAGAATATAAAAACGATAGACAAAAAAATTAGTCCGGCATAAAAATTTGTCGTCTCGAAATTTTTGACCGGGAATTGCCGTGATGTCGCGCTTTGCGCTCCTCAAGATCAAGCGTGGCCTCGCGCCGGCCGCGCCGCCGGGATTGTGTCGCGCAGCACTGCGCTGGGTCGATCGCTGACCCATTCCTCTCCTCGGAATTTCCGCCATCCGCCGCCCCGGCCGCGGCGGCGCGCGCCCGCCACCAAAGGTTAAACGTTTATGAACGCCATTGTTTCCTCCGCGTCGCTGTCGCTCGACATCGCGCCCTATCTCGATGTCGCCGAGGTCCGCCGGGTGCGGGCGCGCGTCGACATCGCCGTCGCCGACCGCGCCTGGCGGCCGCAGGTCGAAGACCGCTCGCGCGACTGGGTGGCGAGCGTCGCCGCCCCCTGTTTCAAGATTTTGCGCGCCCGGCGCGGCGACGCCGCCTGCAAGGCGTTTTGCGCGCTTGGCACCGGCGCCGGCCTCGATGCGCTCGCCGCCATCGAACTGCTGGGCGCCGATGTGGTCGGCGTGACCGATCTGTTTCCCGACGTGGTCGAGACCGCCGCCGGCAATGTGCGCCGCAATCTCGTGGGGGAGGTGGCGCTGCACGCCGGCGCCGGCGACCTGCTGGCGCCCCTGCGGGCGAGCGGGGTCAGGTTCGATCTGATCTATGAGAACCTGCCCAATCTCCCGGTGGCGGATGCGGCGCAAGTCGAAGTGGACAAGACCAGCGCCGCCTTTCTGGCGCCGCGCAGCGAAGCCACGCCGAAAGCCGTGGCCGATGGGCTGCTGACGCTCCACTATCTCGCTTTGCTTCAGGCCCATGATTTTCTCAAACCCGGCGGCGCCGTGCTGTCGACCATCGGCGCGCGGCTGCCGCTCAGCGTGCTGACCGAAATGGCCGAGGCCGCCGGCCATAGACCGAGCTTCCTCACTTATTGGTGGAAGGCGCAGGCCGACGCCGACGAGGTCATCGCCTCCTATGCGCAATGGCAAAAGCAGGGGCTGTTCTTCCACTTCTATCCCGTCGAAGTCCTGGAGGCGGCTTTCGCCGGGCTCGAACTCGAACAGGCGGGACGCGACGCGCTCGCCATCGAACGCGACCTGCGCTCCTACCAGCTCGACGCCGCGCAGGCCTGGCGCCTGCACCGGCAGGGGCGGCGCATTGGCCATACCGTGGCTGCGCTGCTGTCGGAGCCGAAGAGATGAGCGCCGAACTCGCCCAACTCGTGGCGCGGCTGCGCGCGCGGTTGAACCGGGCCGATGGGCGGGCGGGGCTTGAGGCCTTGAACGTGCAGCGTCTGCTCGACCGCGTCGCCCATGATCCCGCGCCTTATGCGGCCAGCGCGCATCCGCTGGTGCGCCACCTGCCCGCGGCGCTGGCCGGGCTGGAGCGCGACGCGCCCGAACTCGCGGCGCTGCTCGGCCCGCTCGCCGAACACCTGCCCTGGCGCTATGGCTATGAGGCGACCGCCGCCTTTCCCGACTTGCATCTCAACATGGGCTGGGCGGAATTCGTCGGACCCGCCGCGCCCTGGCGCAGCGACGAGGTGTGTCTCGGCCTGACGCTGATTGGTCCGCACAGCTATTACGCCCCGCATCGGCATCCGGCGGTCGAGCTCTATCACGTGCTGACCGGCGTCGCGGAATGGAGCAGCCATTGGCGCCGCCCCGGCGCCTTCATCCTGCATGACAGCAACCAGATCCACGCCATGCGAACCGGGGACGAGCCGCTGCTCGCCCTCTACACCTGGAGCGGCGACGTGGTTTCGCCCTCCGTCTGGAGCCCACAGCCATGAGCCCGCATCCGCAAACCCAGGCCCTGCACGCCGGTCATCGCGCCGATCCGCAGACCGGCGCGGTGGCGCCGCCGATCTATTTCACCACCTCCTACCATTATCCCAGCACCGAGTTCGCGACGCGGCTCTTCAATCTGGAGGTGATCGGCTACACCTATACCCGCACCAGCAATCCCTCGCGCGAAGTGCTGGAGCGCCGGGTCGCCGCCATCGAGGGAGGCAAGGCCTCGCTCGCTTTGGCCTGCGGCGCGGCGGCCGTTTGCGATGCGCTGCTGTCGCTGGTCCAGACCGGCGACAATGTGGTGTTCGCCCGCGCGACAGTGGAGGGCGGCGGACGCGATCTGGTCGTCCAGCTGCGGCGCTTCGGCATCGAGGTGCGCGACGCCGTTTCGCCCGAGGATTTTGTCGCCGCCACCGATGCGCGCACCCGGCTGTGGTTCGCCGAGAGCCTTTTTGTGCCGAGCCTGGAGCGCTTTCCCATCGCCGCCGTCGCCGCCGCCGGTCGGGCGCTGGGCGTGCCGTTGGCGATCGACAATTCTCATCTGCCGTTTCTCGTTCGTCCCGTGGCGGAGGGGGCGGCGATCGTCGTCTATGCCGCGGAGACCTGGCTGACCGCGGGGCGGGCCGATGGCGGCGTGCTGGTCGACGCAGGGACGTTTTCCTGGGAGTCCGAGCGCTTCCCCACGCTGTTCACGCCCGACCCGTCCTATCACGGCGCCGTCTGGACCGAAGTGGTGAAACAATGGAACGCCTCGCCGCTGACCGCGCGGGCGCGCGGCGGCGTGCTGCGCGATCTCGGCGCCGCCATCAGCCCGATGGCGGTGTTCCAGATTTTGCAAAGTCTCGAAAGCCTGCCGCTGCGCATGCGCGCCCATGCCGAAAACGCTTTGCGAATTGCCGAGGTCTTGGCGTCCCGGCCGGAGGTTTCGGGCGTTGCCGCCGCCGGTGGATTGGTGGCGTTCCGTTTGCCGCATCCCGAAAAATTTTTGGACGCGCTGTCGCTGATTTCGCGGGACGGCGGTCTCGGCGGACTGCGCAGTTCGGTCGTCGGTTCGGCCGAGGGCCGCGTCCTGCTTTCCGTCGGCGTCGAGCATGTCGATGACATTCTGCAAGACCTCAATGCGGCGCTCCAGACCGCCCTCAATTCCAACCAGAAGTGAGACTTTTTCAATGGCGTTGAAACCTGAAACCCTGGTGCTGCACGCGGGCTATCGCAGCGATCCCACCACGACCTCGGTGGCGGTGCCGATCTACCAGACCACCAGCTATCAGTTCCGCGACACCGAACATGCGGCGAATCTGTTCGGGCTCGCCGAACTCGGCAATATTTATACGCGGCTGATGAACCCGACCAATGATGTGCTGGAGCAGCGCCTGACCGCTCTCGAAGGCGGCGTCGCCGCGCTGGCGGTCGCTTCGGGGCAGGCGGCGAGCACCTTTTCCATCCTGAACGTCGCCCAGGCCGGCGACAATTTCGTCACCTCCACCGACCTCTATGGCGGCACCTGGAACCTGTTCGCCAACACGTTTAAACAGCTCGGAATCGAAGCGCGCTTCGTCGATCCCTCCGACCCCGAAAATTTCCGCCGCGCCACCGATGCGCGCACCCGCGCCTATTACGCGGAAACCCTACCCAATCCCAAGCTTCAGGTGTTTCCGATTCCGGAAGTGGCGAAGATCGCCGACGAGTTGGGCGTGCCGCTGATCATCGACAACACCTCCGCGCCGATCATCGCGCGCCCGTTCGATCACGGCGCCCATATCATCGTCTATTCCACCACCAAATATATCGGCGGGCATGGGACTTCCATCGGCGGCGCGATCATCGATTCCGGCAAGTTCGATTGGGAGAAGCACGCCGAACGCTTTCCGCTGCTGAACCAGCCCGACCCCAGCTATCACGGCGCCGTCTGGACGCAGGCCGTCAAACCGCTGGGGCCCATCGCTTACATTCTGCGCGCCCGCGTCACCTTGCAACGCGACATTGGCGCGGCCGTCAGTCCGTTCAATGCGTTCCAGACGCTGCAGGGGCTGGAGACGCTGCCGCTGCGCATTCGCGAGCACAACAAGAATGCGCTCGCCGTCGCCGATTATCTCGCCAAGCACACGAAAGTGGTCAAGGTGATTCATCCCAGCGTCCAGAGCGGCGAACCCCGGCGGCGCGCCGATGTCGTGCTCAAGGGCGGCTATGGCGCCTTGGTCGGCTTTGAACTCGCTGGCGGCAAGCAGGCCGGCAAGACCTTTATCGACGCGCTGAAACTGCTCTATCACGTCGCCAATATCGGCGACGCCCGCAGCCTCGCCATCCATCCCGCGACGACAACCCATTCGCAGCTCTCGCCGGAAGACCAGCTCGCCACCGGCGTGTCGGACGGCTATGTGCGGCTTTCCGTGGGCATCGAGCATATCGACGACATTCTCGCCGATATCGCCCAGGCGCTCGAAGCGGCCTGAAAAGAACAGGCGGCGCCTCGCGGCGCCGCCTGTTTGTCTGGCGCCGTCGAGGAGACCCGGCGCCAGCGCAACTCAAAAACTCAGATCGCTTTGCCGATCTCCGTCGCCTTGGGCACGTGGACCAGCTTGCCCGTCCGCACGTCATAGACATAGCCGTAGATCGGAATGTTTTTCGGCACGAGCGGATGCGCGCGAATGCGCGCCACATCCTGCGCCACGCTCTCTTCTTGCGACTTGATCGTGTGCCATTTGATGAAATGGCCCGCCGCGCAGCCGCCGCCGTGCTGCGGATTGCTCCATTTCAACGTGGCCGGGTCGAGCGCGGCGGTCGCCAGGCTGTCATCCAGGAGGTCGCTGATCACCTCGTCGCAGAACAGCTCCATGCCGCAATTGGTGTGATGAATCACGAACCATTCCAGCGTGCCTAGCAGCTTGTGGGAAATCACCAGCGAGCGGATGGCGTCGTCGGTGGCGCGCCCGCCGGCGTTGCGGATCACATGCGCGTCGCCCTCCGACAGGCCGGCATATTTGGCCGGGTCGAGGCGGGCGTCCATGCAGGTGAGAATGGCGAAGCGACGCGCCGGCGGCAGCGCCAGTTCGCTCTTCTCGCCAAAATTTTCGGCATATTTGGCGTTGGCGTCGAGCACGTCCGAGAGGATTTTGCTGGTCATGATTTTGCTTGGGTCTCCATGGTCAGTTCTGCGCGAGCAGCCGGCCGTCGCGCCAGTCGAAATCGACGCGGTCGAGCACCGAGGCCTGCGCCGGCAGTTTGAGGAGGAAGGCCATGCCGTCCAGCGAGGCCAGCCGGGGCCGGACCAGGACGCAGGCGCGGTGATGATGGTCGAGGTCGGTCGCGCCGAGCACGAAGCCCGTCTTCGCGCGCGCGGGCTCATGGGCGTGAAAGCCCGAGGGCTCCAGGGACACGATCGGCACCAGGCCGTCGCCCCAGTCGCCGCGATAGACGCTCGCCACGAAGGCGTTCAATTCGCGCCGCGCGACGGGGGTGAAGCTGACCGTGATCGGGCGGAAGGCGTGGGCCATGGCGCCGTCTCCCGGTCGGCTCAGATCGCGTAGGAAAAGGCGCGGTAGCTGAGCTCCCGCAGCACCTGGTCCATGTCGCGATAGGGTTCGTCCTGGTGCTTGGCGACCACTTTGGCGGGCACGCCGGCGACCGTGGTGTGGGCGGGGACGGCATGCAGCACCACCGAGCCCGCCGCCACCCGCGCATATTCGCCGACCTCGATATTGCCGAGGATTTTGGCGCCGGCGCCGAGCAGGACGCCGCGCCGCACTTTGGGATGGCGGTCGCCCGCCTCCTTGCCGGTGCCGCCGAGGGTGACGTTTTGCAGGATCGAGACGTCGTCGTCGATCACCGCGGTCGAGCCGACGACGAAGCCGGTGGCGTGGTCGAGGAACACGCCGCGGCCGATCCGCGCCGCCGGATGAATGTCGGTCTGGAACAGGTCGGAGGAGCGGCTTTGCAGATAAAGCGCGAAATCCTGCTTGCCCTGCGTCCACAGATGGTGGGCGAGGCGGTGGATCTGGATGGCGTGGTAGCCCTTGAAATAGAGGAAGGGCTCGATGAAGCGGTCGCAGGCGGGGTCGCGGTCGATCACCGCGTTAATGTCCGTGCGGAAGGCGAGGCCGATGTCGGGGTCTTCGGCGAGCGCCGCCGTGAAGGTCGCGACAATGTGGCCGACGGGAACGAAATCGCTGGCGAAGCGGCTGGCGACGCGATGAATCACCGCCTCTTCGAAGGAATCCCGGTCGAGAATGGTTTGCCGCAGCAGGGCGCGCAGATTGGGCTCGGAGTCGAAGGCGGATTCCGCCTCTTCGAGCAGTTTCCGCCACAGCGAGTCTTGGGCCGCGGCGGGATGGTCGAGCGGCGCGGGAAAGGTGGACGAAGCGGCCAGGGTCAGGTGGCGGGGAGTCGGAGCCATGGAGCACCCTCGTTATCAATGAAGACATAATTTATTGATCTAGTAGATTTGTCAACTAATGGATCAGGGCAATATCCTGCGTGCGGGCGGGGCTGGTTGGGCTGGGGTCAAGGATTGGCGGCGGCCGCAAGCCTCAGTCGTCGTACTCCGGGCTGCTGTCGAGCCAGGCGTCGAGCTGTCGGTCCGGCATGACCTTGCCGTCCGGGCCTTCGATTCGCAGGATGTCGGCGCCGTCGCGGTAGAGAGCGCGCGCATGCGTCAGGGCGCTGCGCTCCGTCGGACAGGGCGGCGAGCGCATTTCCCGGCTCATCGTCTCGTTGCGATAGACCACGATCCAGGGCATGGGGCCTCCCGCGCGCGGAAGGACGTCCGCGGCGCATGATCCTCGCACATAAGCGCGGGAAGAGGAAAGGCGGCGGCGCCTCAGGCGCGCCGGGCTTCGTCGGCCTTGCGATGCATCAGGGCCGCGTACCAGCGGGTGAACAAAGCCGCGGCGATCAGGCCGGTGTAGTTCAGCATTTCGAAAGCGAAGTCGGGCAGTAGCGCATGTTGGCTCTTGGCCCAGGCGAGCGCGGCGTTGAGCGTGAAAATCGCGCCCCAGACGCCCGTCAGGATCTGGTTGGTGCGCAGGAACAAAGGGTCGCGCCATCGGCTTTCATCGACGTTCTGCTTGGCGTATTCGAGCGTGAACGGCTTGCCCGCCAACATCCCGCCGAGGACGCCGGCGGCCAGCGCGCCATTGGCGAGCACGCCGAGGTGGCGCAGCACCCAAAGATTTTCGAACCAGCCGACCGCCGCCAGCGCGAACAGGAAGAAGACGTTGCCGGCCCACATCAGCGCGCCGCGATGCAGTTTGGTCAATGCCATGCCGACATTGACGACGAAGGCGACGAACAGGGCGATCTTGATCTGCAGCAGATCGCCGTGGGCGAGGATCAAAAAGGCGATCCAGGGCGCGAAGGCGACGAGCATTTTGATGAGGGACATCGGCGCCTCCGGGCGTTCAGGAGGAGCTTAGCCTTTTCGCAACCGCCGAAAAAGACGCGAAATGGCGCCGCCTGAAATGGCCTCGCCTGAATGGCCCCGCCGCTTGGGCGGGGCCGATCGCAAAAGTCAGAACTTGACGGTCATGCCGCCATAGACCGTGCGTCCCACCGCGGCGAGCGGCGTGTGCAGCAGCGGATTGGCGCCGGCCCTCCAATCCGAGATGTCGATGCCGCCCAGCGGCGAATAATAGAGCTGGTCGGCGATGTTTTCGACGCCGAGGTCGAAGCGCAGGTTTTGATACGCGTAGGCGGTGCGCATGTTGACGATGGCGTAGGCGGGCGTTTCCGGCTCCAGGCGCAGGCTCTGGACCTCGGTCTTGGCGATGGCCGCGCGCAACTCGACCGCGCTGGCGAGCCGGCCGCCGAACACAGCGATGCTGTTTTCGACCGCAACCTGTCCGTTCAGCGGCGCCATATGATAGAGGTTCTGGCCGTCGATCCGGCGGCCGCGCACCGCGCTGATCTGGCCGGTGAGGGCGAAATCGCCGTAATCCACGGTTTGCGCCAGCCGCGCGCGCCCGGAAAGATCGAAGCCGTAGAGTTCGGCGTCGAAATTGGCGAAGCGCAGCTGGTTGACGGCGTTGACGCCGGTCCCGAGCGTGCGCAGCTTGTAGACGTCGATGAAGTCCTGGACGTAGGAATAGTAGGGCGCGGCCTTGACGCTCCACAGGCCGGAGGGATCGCGCCATCCGCCGGTGATCGCCACGGTGTTGGCGATTTCCGGCTTGAGGTCGATATTGCCGACATAGCCGTTGCCGTCGCCGAACCAGCCGATCATTTTCGACGCCATCGCCCCCGTCGACCAGGAATAGCGTTCGTAAATGCTGGGCGAGCGGGTCTTGCGGGTGAGGCCGAACTCATATTGGCTGGTCGGGTCGGGCGTGTAGCGCACCAGGGCGGTCGCGTCGAAATTGACGTCGGTCTTGTTGGGGTTGAGCCGGTTGAAGATCGCGGCGTCCAGGCCATAGCCGCCGTACATGGCTATGGGGCTGTTGTTGTAGCCCTGCACCGGGCCGGTCGTCATCCACACCGTGTCGTTGCGCATGCCGAACAGGGTGGAGATGTCGCTGGTCCAGCGCCGCTCCCATTCGACGAAGGTGCTGAGCACGTTGCGTTGGCCGTTGTTGATGTTGATGTAGGTCGAGCAGCACATGGCGTTGATGCCGCCCATGCCGCCCATTCCCCCCATGCCGCCCATGTTCATCTGCACCGGCGGCCACCATTCGTTGAGCCTTTGCAGGTGCAGCTCATTGCCCAGGCGCACGAGATCATTGTCGGCGAAATTGACCTCCGCCTTGATCCGATAGCCGAAATCCTGGCCGTTGACATACATGGGCATGCCCATGGTCGTGTTCCGGTCGGAGAGGAAATTCATATAGTGCTGGGTGAGGTGGTAATAGGCGTTGGCCTCCAGCCGGCCCCAGCCATAGGCGCCCTTGTAGGAGAGGTCGAAGGTGTTGCCGTTATTGCCGAGCATGTCCATGTATTGGTTGGGAAAGCCCTGGTAGGGAATGCCCTGGTGGTCGTAGCGGAACGCCAAAATATGGCCGTCGTTCTGATAGGCCAGCGTCGCCGAATGGTTTTGCGCCTCGTATTGGCTGGCGCGCACCACGGCGCCGCCGCCGGCGTGATAGGCGCCCGCCTTGCTCCAGGCGCCGTCATATTGCAGGCTGAAATGCTCGGTCGCCACATTGGCGTGGCCGGACACGCCGATGCCGCCATAATTCGAGCGGCCGCTCGCCGAGATCGAGCCGGAGGCGATGACGCCGGGCGCGAGGGTGAGCGGGCCCGGGCCCTTTGTCGTCGGCGTCGCCTGCGCGAAAATCGGCGCGCGCGGCTTGACGATGATCGCGCCGCCGATGGAATCGCCGCCCTTGCTCACCGGCACGTTGACCGTGACCACCTCGACCTCGCCCGCGGCGAGCGGGTCGATATAGGACAAAGGCGGGTTCATGTGGTTGGCGCAGGCCGAGGAAATCGGCACGCCGCCGAGCACGACCGCGTTGCGGTCGTCGTTGAGGCCGTGGATGACCGGCAGGCTCGACACGCCGCCGCCGGTCGCGAGGCTGAGGCCGGGCGTTCCGCCGAGCGCCTGGGCCATGTCATTGCCGCGCGGGCTGTAATTGGCGATGGTTTCGCGGGAGACGAGGGTGACCGCGCCTTGCGGCGCTGACGTGGGTGCAGGTTGGGGCGTTGCGGCGGGTTGCGCGACGCGGTCGACGTTGATTTCGACGTCGGGCAGATTTTGTTGGGCGTGGGCGAGCACAGGCAGCAGCGATGCGCCCGCGAGCAGCAGGGCGGTCAAACGGGTCATGATGAGGTCTTTCACAAGCTGAGGGACAGGCGAGCGCGTTCGGCCGCGAGGCCGCAACGAATCTCGGATGTGCGGGGATCAGCTTGCGGAAGGCGGCGCCCGGGCTTGCGCGGTTGTTCGCCGCGCGCTGGCGACGCGGAGAGCAGTCGGCAGGGTCCAGGTCAGGCGATGCGGCGCGGCGCGGGTAAAATCGGTCGGCGGCGGGTCGAAGGCGAGCGGCGCCGCGCCGGAAAAGACGAAGTCGCAGAGATCGCAGGCGGCGTCATGCGAATGCGGCGCGGTTCTTTCCGCCTCCGCGTGATTCGCATGCATGGCGCAGGGTTGGGCGACGGTCTGCTGATGCGCGCGCGCAATGGCGAGCGCCGAGCCCGCCGGCGCATAGATCTGCACCAGCAGAGCGGCCAGAAAGGCCGGCAGAATGGCGAGGATTCGCCGACGCGTCACGTATTGCCCCCGGGAGTCCGTCACAGACGTAGCGAGAGGGATCGCACAATCCGGACAGAATTTCGCCAAGATTAGCTTAGGACTTTGTTGAAGCGCAACAATCGGATCGAGCTTGGACGCAAATTGCTATCGCGGCAGGATTTCGAAATCGAATTCCGACGCGAAAGGCGCGTCGCGCAGTTCAAAATGCCACCATTCCATCGCATAGGGCTTGAAGCCGACCGATTGCATCAGCGCGCTCAGGCGCTGTCGGTTGTCCGCGGCTGGTTCGCCCACCTCGGCGTTGTCGAGATTGGCGATCGGATCGAAACAATCGTAGCCCGAGCCGAAATCGAGGGTTCCGTCGTCGAAGCGCTCTCCCTTTGGCCGATCGCAGGAGACAGGTTTCGCGGTCGAACCGGTTGGCGCGCCGATCGGAATGAGGCCGACATCGACCGTTGCGCCGCGCGAATGTTTTGAGCGCGCGGCGATGTAGCCGAGCGGAACCAACTGCGTCTTGTCGATGTGAGGAAAAAACTCGGTCTTCGTCTGCTGGTCCGGGTTTTCGGTCCAGCGCACGAAATCGCGGACGGCGCGCGCGGGGCGATAGCAATCCCAGACGATCAGCAAGAGGTTTTGCGCGGCGAGCTTGTCTTGCGCCTGTTTCAGCGCGGCGGCGGCGGGTTGGGCGAGCACACATTCGGCGGCGCCATAGCCGTCGGCGGGGCGGCCGAGAAAATTATGCGCGCCGGCGTAGCGGATGTCCTGGGCGATGCTCGGGTCGACATCGCGCAGATAAACAAAACCTTTGGGCAGGGGCGCGGCGCCGCCGGCGGCGCCGGAGAGCAGGAGGACCGCCAGGGTCAGGGCCAATGAGCTGTTTCGCATGCCGGCAGGCTAGCCAGGATTGGGTCGCGCGCCAAGGCGGCGCGCGACCGCTTGGTCAGCGGGCGAACCAGATGCGCCGGAAGACCGCGTCGCCGCGGACAAATTGGTGGTAGAGCGCGGCGGCGACGTGGAGGCCGAGCAAAGCGAGCAGCAGACGCGCGCCCAATCCATGGGGAATGCGCGGTCGGACGCGCCAGAAATCGGGCAGGGCGGAGGTGTCGGGCGAAAAGATGTGTCCGGCCGCGCCGGTTGAAATCGTCATGCCGAGGCCGCTCGCGACCATGCCCAGCATGACCACATAGAGCAGGATATGGACGAAGCTGGCGGCTCGCTGCTGCAAGGGGCTGGCGGCCAGCGCCGCCGGCTTGGCGTCGAAGCCCAGCCACCAGAGGATGCGCGCCGCCGTCAAGGCAAGGACCAGAAGGCCGGCGGGCAGATGCAGGCGCAGCAGCGCGGCCTTGGCGGCGGGGTCGTGGAGGCCAGCGGCGCGGAACCCGGACCACAGCAGCGCCAGGATCAGCAGAGCGGAGAGCCAGTGGAGTGAAATCGCGACAGCGCCATAGGTTTGGGGCGAAGATTTTATCGTCATGACAAATCCTTTGGTTTCCAGGGAAAATTCATTTTGCTTGTGAGGGCGCGGCAAAACGTCGGGTGATCGCAAAACCGTCGCGGATGCTCAGGCCGATCAGTGTGAGGTTGAGCGCGCCGGCGACGAGTTCGACGCCCTGGACGAGGACAAATGTCTGGTCGAAGGCGCCAGCGCTGGCGCGCTGTTGCAGGAAGATGGCGCAAGGGACGAGCACGAGCAGGCCGTTCAGGGCGATGACGGGCATCCGCCGCCTTTTGCTCACGATGGTCGGATTTGCCGACTTAGCCCCGAGCTTGAACCCGCTGGCGCCCGCCAGGGCCATGGCGGGGATCAACACGATCAAGCCCCAGAGGATGGCCAGTTTGACCGCGGCGATTTCGGCGTGGTCGCCGGCGAGTTCGACCGCCACTGTGGAGGTCCAGAAGGCGAATATGGTGAGGAAGGCGGTGATGCCGGCTATGGGGTGCAGGGTCCTGATCATTCCGAACTCCTTTGCGCGTCGAGCCGCGCCCGCAGGGCGGCGAGGTTTTGCGTGGTTTGCTCAAGGCGATCCGCGTCGAGCCAGGTCAGCATGGCGTCGGCGACGGGCAGCCAGAGCGCGCTGGCTTGTTGGAACACGTCCTCGCCGAGGGGCGTCATCGCCACCAGCTTGGCGCGTTTGTGAGCAGGATTTTGTGCGAAGCCGACCAGGCCGGCTTGCGCGAGTTCGTCGACGATGCGCTGCACGGACTGGCGCGCCAGTCCCATATTGTCGGCGAGGCGGGCGACGGAAAAGGTTCCGCCGCCATGGGCGATGGAGCCCAGGACCTGCCAGCGGGCGCTGGTCAGGCCGAGCTCTTTGACCAGCGCGTCGCCGAATTTGATCAGGGCGCCGTTGAGCCGAAAAATTTCCAGCGTGAGGGCGTTGGCGGGATGGTCGAAGGGGGGTGTGGCGTCTGACATGACAGCATACTGCCAAAATGGCAGCTTGCTGTCAATATCCGACGGCGGCCGCGCCGCGATGACGGGGGTCGGAGGCGCCGGTGAGTTCGCCGTTCCGGCGGGCGATCGAATAGGCGGAGCCCATGGGCTCGCGCAGCACGATTTTATGGCCCTTGGCTTCCAGCAGTCTGATCGTGTCGTTGGAAAGGCCGCGCTCCACGCGCAATTCGTCGGGCAGCCATTGGTGATGGACGCGCGGCGCCAGTTCGGCTTCCGCCACGTTGAGGCCGTGGTCGATCGTGTCCAGGATGATCTGCAGCACGATCGAGATGATGCGCGAGCCGCCGGCGGCGCCGGTAACCAGTTCGAGTTCGCCGTCCTTGAACACCAGGGTCGGACTCATCGAGGACAGCGGGCGCTTGCGCGGGCCCGGCAGGTTGGCTTCGCCGCCGACCAGGCCGTAGAGATTGGCTTCCCCGGATTTCGCGGTGAAATCGTCGAGTTCGTCATTGAGCAGAAAGCCGGCGCCGTCGACGACCAGGCCGCAGCCATAGGGAATGTTGAGCGTATAGGTGTTGGAGACCGCATTGCCGGCTTCGTCGACCACGGAAAAATGCGTGGTCTGGTCGCTTTCATAGGGTTGCGGCCTTTCCGCGGCGATTTCGCTGGCGGGTCGCGCCCGGTCGGGCGAGATTTTGGCGCGCAGGCGCGCGGCATAATCTTTCGACAGCAGGCCGCTCAGCGGAATTTTGACGAAATCGGGGTCGCCCATATAGCGGGCGCGATCGGCGAAGGCGTGTTTTTCCGCCTCGGCGATTTGGTGGATGGTCGCCGCCGAATTCAGGCCCTGTTCGGCGAGCGGATAGGCCTCCAAAATATTGGCGATTTCGATGATATGCGCGCCGCCTGAGGAGGGCGGCGGCATGGAGACGATTTTGTGGCCGCGATAGTCGCCCTGCACCGGCGCGCGTTCGATCGCCTTGTAGGCGGCGAGGTCGTCGAGCGTCATCTGGCCGCCGGCGTTTTGCACCGCGCGCACCAGTTTTTCCGCGATGGGGCCGGCGTAAAAGCCCTGGCCGCCACGGCCTGCGATTTTTTCCAGCGTGTCCGCGAGATCGTCGAGGGCGATGTGGTCGCCGGGGCGCAGCGGCGTCCCGTCGGGCCTCAGAAAAATGCGCGCGGAGGAGGGGTGGCGGGCGAAATTCTTGGTGGCGAAGGGCAGGGAATCCGCAAGGTCGTCGTCGACCGTGAGGCCCTGGCGCGCCAGCCGGATCGCCGGCGCGACGAGCTCGGCGAAACTCAGGCGGCCCGAGCCATAGCTGCGCCACGCCAGCTCCAGGCCGGCGACCGTGCCGGGGACGCCGATGGAGAGACCGCTAAAAACCGATTTTTGCCGGTCCGGCTTGCCGTTCTCGTCGAGAAACACATTTGGTGTCGTCAGCGCCGGGGCTGTCTCGCGATAGTCGATCGCCACGGTTTTTTTCTCGGCCGCCAGATGGACGAGCATGAAACCGCCGCCGCCGATGTTTCCCGCCCGCGGCAGGGTGACGGCGAGCGCGAAGCCAGTCGCGACCGCCGCGTCGACGGCGTTGCCGCCGCGCTTGAGAATGTCGACGCCGACTTGCGAGGCCTTGGCCTCCTGGCTGACCACCATGCCGTGCCGGGCCGTCACCGGATGGACGAGGGCGAGGCGCGCGACCGGCGATTCGCTCTGGGGCGAGGCGGGAGCTATTCCGGCCAAGACGAGGCCGGCCAGCGCGACGAAGCGGAGGGTGAAGCGGGCAAAAACCATGGGCAAGCCTATCGCGCTCGGGTTGGCGCGCAAGACTCCGTCGCCTTTCACGAGGTCTCTTCGCCCCGGTCCAGAATCCAGGTGCGGTCGGCGAAGGCGACATAGATGCGCTCCTGTCCGAGCGCTTCGCCAAGCTCCATCGCCAGTTCGTTCAGCATGGCTTCGACGGCCTCGTCGGCGAGAGCGCCGAGATAGGCGTGGACCGCCTCTCCGGTGAACAGGGCCACAGGTTCGCGGTCCGAGCCCACCGTGCCGTCTTCGCGCGGCCAGGCGTAGGTGACTTCCGCGCGCGTGAACATGCCGGAGAGCGCAGGTTGTCCCGCTTCGACGCGGCGCTTCATCCAGGCGCGCGCCGTGCGCACGGCTTCCGACACGTCGAACACGCGTCCCTCCGCGTCCCAGCCCTCGCGCAGGCCGACGCTGATGCGAAAATCGCGTCGGGGGCCGCGTGATCCGGGAACGACGGCATAGGGTTTGGGTTTGGTCATCGCAGCCGCTCTTGCAAACACATGCCGCAACGCCTTTTGGGGGCGGGAGTTGCGCGAGTCCAGGATCGCAATTCGCGGCGGCCCTGCATAGAGTGCCGGAATGAAGCAATCGAATTTCTGTTCGATTCGGTCGGCGGGAGAGGAGCCTGAATTGAGCGTCGCCTTCACCAAGGAAGACAGTGCGGAAACAGCCTCGGAGACCCAGTTGCCCGATCGCCCGATCTCGCCGCATCCCAATCTCGTCACCGCGGCGGGGCTGAAGGCGCTCGAGGCGCAGCTCGAACAGGCTCGCTTGGCTTACGAGGCCGCGCAGACTCTCGAGGATGTGAACGAGCGGCGCCGGCAGGCGGCCATTCCTTTGCGCGACATGCGCTATTTCGCGGCGCGGGTCCGCACCGCCCAGCTCATGGCCGAGCCTTCGTCCTGCGAGACCGTGGCTTTCGGCGCCAAAGTGACGTTTCGGCGCGGGGACGGCCGCGTGCAGACCTATCGCATCGTCGGCGAGGATGAGGCGGACCCCAAATCGGGCTCGATTTCCTTCGTCTCTCCGGTGGCGCGGCTGCTGATGGGCAAATCCGTCGGCGATGAGGTCGGCGCCTCCGGCCAGGAGATCGAGATCATCGAGATTTTGTAGTGGGTTGCTGAAAGACCGGGGGCCGCCCCCGCCCTTCGACGCTTCGGCAAGCTCAGCGCTGCTTCGCAGGCTCCGCGGGTGACGGCTTCTTTATTATTAGATATCGAGAAATTCTTTCCGCCTGAAATCCGCCTTGGCGAAAGGTCGCATGGGATCAGCGGAGAGGCTCATTCCTTCGGTCCTGGAATTGTGCCAAGTTTGGGGCGGCGCGCACGCGGGATCAGGTCCAAGACATCGCAGCCCGGACCAGGGAGACGCCCGTGCGGCCGCCGGCGCCGGAGGCCCGATTGCATGACGCCGCAGGACAGCGGTTTCGACTCCTTCTTCGACGGCGCGCCCATGGGCGCCGCCATCTTGCTGAAGACCTCGGGCGTCAGCGCCGCCAACGGCGCCTTGCTGCGGATGCTCGGCTATCAACGCGACGAATTTTTGGGCAAGACGCTCGCGGACATCATCCACCCCGACGATGTTTTCGAGGACTGGTCCGGGCTTTTTGTTGCGGGCGCGCCTCCCCTCCGACGGGAGCTGCGCTGCCTCACGAAGAACCGCGAGACGCTATGGGTCAATCTGACGGCCTGGGCGCTGAGCGGCGGTCAAGGGCGCGCGATGCTCGTCCTCGAAGACGTTCGCGACCGCAAGCAAGGCGAGGTTGACCTCGGAACCACGATCGCGCGCCTGAACGAAGCGCAACGCGCCGCCGGAGTCGGCTGTTGGGCCGCGGATCTGCGCGCCGGCGTGGCCTGCTGGTCGGACGAGGTTTTTCGCATTTTTGGGCGCGATCCCGCGCTGGGCGCGCCCGCCGATTACCGGGAGTGCCGCGATTCTTTCGCGCCCGACGACTGGGCGACGATCGAAGCCGCCATCGAGCGCCTCGTTCAGACCGGCGTTCCCTATGAGATCGACGCCGAACTGCGGCGCCCTGGCGGGGGCGCGTGCTGGGTGACCTTGCGGGGCGAGCGTGACGTCGATGCGGCGGGCGTCTGCGTCATGATCCGCGGCACGGTGCAGGACATCACCCGTCGCAAGCAGGCCGAGCGGGCGCTCCGCGAAAGCCGGGAGCTGCTCAGGCTGTTCATCGAACATGCGCCGGTCGCCCTGGCCATGCTCGACAAGGACATGCGCTTTGTCGCCGCCAACCGCCCCTGGCTCGACGCTCATGGCCTGCGGGGACAGGAGCTCGTCGGCCGCGGGCTGTACGAGGTCATGCCCGACATTCCCGAGCGCTGGCGGGTGGTGAACGCCCGCTGCCTGGCCGGCGAAGCGATCAAGGCGGACCAGGATCGGTTCGACCGCGCCGACGGCTCCGTCCTGTTGCTGCGCTGGGAGGTGCGGCCCTGGCGCGACGCCAGCGACGAAATCGGCGGTCTCATCATTTTCATGGAGGACCTCACCGAACGCACGCGCGCGGAGGAGCGGTTCCGGCAGAGCGAAGAGCGCCTGCGCACTATATTGGATGGGGTCGACGCCTGCATCTATCTGAAGGATCGGGAGGGGCGCTATCTCTTCGCCAATGCCGCCTTGCGCCGGCTTTGGACGGCCAAGCTGGGGCAGATCGTCGGCTCCACCGACGAAAAATTCTTGGACGCGGAGACGGTCGCGCGTGTGCGCGCCGTCGACCGCCGCGTGCTGGAAGACGGGGAATCCCTGCGACAGCTTGAGCCCGTCCGTATGCGCGGGAGCGACGAAACCGTGACCTATCTGTCGTTCAAGCTGCCCTTGCGCGGCCGGGACGGCGCTATTTACGGGCTGTGCGGCATTTCCACCGATCTGACCGAGCGCGTGCGCGCCGAGGAGCGGCTGGCGGAATCGGAGCGGAAATATCGGTCATTGTTCGAGAACATGAACAGCGCCCTGGTGGTGCTCGAGGTCGTCGAGGGGGAAGAGGGCCGGACCGCCGATCTGGTGTTCGTCGCTTGCAACAAGCATGTCGAGCGGATGATCGACCGTCCGGCGTCGGAGCTTGTCGGCCGGCGCGTGACCGAAATCCTGCCGGGGGTCGAGAATGACGCTGTCGACTGGATCGGAATCCTGGGCGCGGTCGCCCTGGACGGCGCGCCGGTCCAGTTCGAGGGCTATTCGGATGTTTTGGGCGCGCATTTCCTCGTCGCCGCCCACCAGTCGGCGCCGCGGCAATGCGCGGTGAATGTTCAGGACATTTCCAAGCGCGTCCAAAACGAAGCGGAAATCCGGCGCCTCAACGCCGACCTCGAGCGCCGGGTCGCCGAGCGCACCGCCGAAGTGCAGGCCAAGGAACGTTTTCTCAGGATGATCACCGATGCGGCGCCCGGCCTGCTCGGCTATTGGGACGCCGATCTGCGCAACCGCTTCGCCAACCGCCGCTATCTCGAATGGTTTGGAGTCACGCCGGACTGGGTCGAGGGGCGGAAAATCTCCGAAGTGCTCGGCCCGGAGCTGAATGAGGCGGTCGCGCCTTATGTGCGCGCGGTGCTGAAGGGCGAGCCGCAAGTGTTCGAGCGGTCCATTCCCCGGCTCGACGGCGGGGAGGTCTGCGTGCTCACCCATTATGTCCCGGACATCGTCGAGGGCGAAGTCCGCGGCTTTATCGTCGAGATTTCCGACATTTCCGGCTTCAAGCAGGCGCAGGCCGAATTGGCCGAACAGGCCAGGGAATTTGAAGACCTCTACAATAACGCGCCCTGCGGCTACCACTCCCTCGACCGCGACGGCGTGATCGTCCGGATCAACGACACCGAACTCTCCTGGCTTGGCCTGACCCGCGAGGAGGTCGTCGGCAAACGCCGCCTGTCCGAATTCCTTTCGGAGAAATCGCAGGCGATTTTCAAGCGGACATTTCCGTCCGTGTTGGCCACCGGCCGCCTCGACGAATTGGAAATCGAGTTGCAGACGGCGAATGGCGAGCTGTTGCCGGTGCTGGTCTCGGCGACTGCGCTTCGGGGCGCAGATGGCGCATTTGAAAAGACCCGCTCCGTCATGCTGGATTTTTCCCGCCTGCGCCAGGAGCAGGAGACGTTTCGCCAGGTGATGCAGGCCGCGCCGGTCGCGGTGCGCGTGGCGTCGCTGGCGGACAGCAGATTGTTGTTCGTCAATCGCGCCTTCGCCGAGCTTCTCTCCCGCTCGGAGGAGGACGCGTTGACCTGGGACATCCGCAGCGGCTATCGCGACCCCGCGGTGTTCGACGAAATTCGCGGACGTCTCGCCCGCGGCGAGGTCGTGCTCAACCGGCTGGTCGAGTTCTATCGCCCCGACGAGCCGGAGCGTCCCTCCGTCTGGGCCTTGGCCTCCTTCATGACCATTCCCTATGAGGGGCAGATGGCGTCGCTGGCCTGGCTCTATGACGTGACTGCGCTGCACGACGCCAGGCTGGCGGCCGAACGCGCCATGGCGGCGCGCTCGCAGTTTTTGGCCAATATGAGCCACGAAATCCGCACGCCGATGAACGCCATTCTCGGCTTCACCCGCCTGCTCGAAAACGACAATCCGACGCCGGCGCAGGCCAGCCGCCTCGCCAAGATCGATGTCGCCGCACAACATTTGCTGGTGCTGATCGACGACATCCTCGATCTCGCCCGGATCGAGGCGGGCGGCCTGAAATTGGAGGAGCGCGATTTCGACCTGGGCCGGCTGTTTGCGGATGTCGCCGCGCTGATCGATTCCGGCGCGCGCGAAAAGGGGCTGCGTCTCAACATCGACATGGACAGTTTGCCGCCGCGTCTGTCCGGCGATGTCACGCGCTTGCGCCAGGCGCTGCTCAATTACGCCAATAATGCGCTGAAATTCACCGAGCGCGGCTTCATCACCCTGCGCGCCGCGCGGATCGAGGACGGCGACGGCGCGATCCTGGTCCGCTTCGAGGTCGAGGATTCCGGCATCGGCGTTCAGCCCGAGGTCTTGCCGCGCTTGTTCCGCATGTTCGAGCAGGCGGACGCCTCCATCAAACGCCGTTACGGCGGCACCGGGCTCGGGCTCGCGATCACGCGGCGGCTGGCCGAAGCCATGGGCGGCCAGGCCGGCGCGAACAGCACGCCCGGCGTCGGCAGCGCGTTCTGGTTCACGGCGCGGCTGAAAAAGAGCGCCGGGGCGCCGGAGCGCCGCGCGGGGCAACGGGATTATGCCGCGCAGTTCCGCGACCGGACGACGCGCATCCTGATGGTCGAGGACAATGAGATCAACCGCGAGGTGGCCGTCGAACTGCTGGGCGCCGTGGGCCTGACCGCCGCGACCGCGCGCAACGGTCTCGAAGCCCTGGAGATGGCGAAGGCCGAACCCTTCGACCTCATTCTGATGGATGTGCAGATGCCGGTCATGGACGGCATCGAGGCCGCACGGGAAATCCGCAAGCTGCCCGGTTGGGAGACCAAGCCGATCGTGGCGCTGACCGCCAATGTGCTCAGCGAGGACCGGAGCGCCTGCCTGGAGGCGGGGATGAACGATTTCGTCGCCAAGCCGGTCGATCCCGGCCAGCTCTACGCGACGCTGGCGCGGCTGCTGCCCGCCGCCGGGCTGGACGGGGCGGCGCCGGTCGCGAGTGCCAGTCCGGACGTGGCGCCGGCGCCGCCGGGGCTCGATGTCGCCGCCGGCGTCAGGCGGTTGGCCGGCGATGTCGAGGCCTATAAACGGCTGGCCCGGCGTTTCGCCGAACTGCACGACGGCGATGTCGGGCGGATTCGCGTCTGTCTGGACACAGGCGATTTCGATGGCGCGCGGCTGATCGCCCACACCTTGCGGGGCGCCGCCGGCAATATCGGCGCCGGCGATCTCGCGGAGGCCGCCTTTCGGCTCGAGAGCGCCTTGCAGCGCCGCGCCGAGGCCGAGATCGAAGGGTTTGCGCGCGCCGTGGAGGCGCTGTTCGTTGGGGCGGCGGCGTTCCTGCTCAGCTTCGCCGCGCCGGGGGCTGCTTCTGGGGCCGATGGCGCATCGGATGCGCGCGCCGTGAAGCGGGCTCTGGACGATCTCGAGGCGGCGCTCGCCATGAGCGATTTTCGCGCGCGAGCGATCGTGACCGCTTCCGACGCCGCCTTGCGCGCCGCCTTGGCTGAGTCCTACGATCCCTTGATGCGGCAGATCGCCGAATATCGTTTCCCGCAAGCGCTCGAAACGCTGCGGCGGGCGCGAAAATCCTGAAGGCGCCGGCTTCCCGTCAAATCGCCAGTTTGGCGTTGTCGCCCATATCGGGCGTCTGGCCGGTCGCCGCCGCAAAGGCGATCTTGACCATGCCGATCGGTCCGGCCGGACCGTCCCAATATTCGGCCGTGGCGGGTTCGACGCCGATGACGACCACATCGGGCGATTCGGGTCCGTCGGGAAAATAGGCCTGGGCGCCGGCGTTCCAGAGTTTTTGCACGAGCCCCTTGTCTTCGTGGAGGGCGGCTCGGCCGCAGACGGAGACATATTTGGAGCTGGCGTCGGAAAAGCCGAGGAAGACCGACGGGTTTTCCGCGATCTCCTGATCCGAGGCCGAGCGCCGGTGCGCCAGGAAATAGATGCGCCGCTCCCCGGCGCGCACCAGGGCCGACATCGGCCGGCCATGCATGTCCTCGCCCCGGCGCGTCACCAGCATGGCCACGCCAATGCTGTCCATCAGGTCCCAGGCCCGTTTGATCTGCTCGCTGTCCGTCATCGCTCGCCCCTGTTTCGCCGCGCCTTTCCGTCTCAATGCCTTTTGCGCGCCTCGGTTCCCGGGCGGCTGGGGGCTAATCTTTCTTGAAGGCTTTCGCCGCTTCCTCCACCGCTTGCAGCGCCGCTTGCGGTCCCTCCCATCCCAGAATGTTGAGCTTCTTGTCCTCGAGTTCGTCGGTGGCGATGAAGAATTTCTCCAGTTCGAGCAGCATGGGCCGGGAGAGGTCGCGCACGTCCGAAAGGGCCTGGGCCGCATGGGAGCGCAGCGGCACGGCGAACAGCCGGTCGTTGCGTTCGGATTTGCCCTTGCTGCGCTGTTCGATCTGCAGCACGCCGATCGGGCGGCAGACGATCACCACGCCGGGAAAAGTCGTGGCGTCGTGGACCACCATAATGTCGATGGGGTCGCCGTCGTCGGCCGCGGTCGAGGGGGCGAAGCCCCAATCATGCGGATAGGTGAGGCCGGCGAGCAGCGATTTCCTCAGGACAAACGCCTTGAGTTTCGGATCATAGGCGAATTTGGCGCGGCTGCCGCGCGGCGTTTCGACGACGACCTGGAGGTCGCCGTCGCCGGTGAAGGTGGGCAGGTTGACGAAATTCGGCATGGCGCGGGCTCCCTGACCGGGATTAACGCGCGTCCCGGCGAATCGCCGCCTATCCGCAGGTGTAGCCGCCGTCGACGAACAATTCCTGGCCGAACATGTTCGTCGACGCATCGGAACAGAGGAAGGCGACGGCCTCGGCGATCTGCGCGGGCTGGCCGAAGGCGCCCGGAAACAGCCGGCTGGCGACCTGCTTGGCCACGGCGTCGAGGGTTTGGGGGTCGAGGCCGACCGTGCCCCAGATCGGCGTGGCGATGGGGCCCGGGGCGACCGCATTGACGCGGATTTTCGGCGCGAGTTCGGCGGCGAGGCTGCGGGTCAGGCAGGACAGCGCCGCCTTGGAGGCGCTGTAGACGCTCAAGCCGGGAAGCGCGGCGCGGGTGAGAAAAGTGGTGAGGAAGACCACGGCGCCGCCATCGCGGATTTGTGGCTTCAGATAGCGCGCCGTTTCGAACGCGCCGACGAAATTGACGCCGAACTGCTCGGCGATGTCGTCCGGCCCGGAGGCGTCGAAGGGGCGCACCCGCGCGATCCCGGCATTGGGGACGACCGCATCCACCCCGCCGAACCTGGTCTCGACAAAGGCGGCCAGACGTCGCAAATCCTCAGATGAGGTGACGTCGCCGGTGACTGCAAAAATCTGTTCGGGATGTTCGCTGGCGAGCTCCGCCAGGGCGTCGCCGTTGCGGGCGAAGGCGATCACTGTGCCGCCGCCGGCGACGACCCGGGTGGCGATGGCCCGGCCGATGCCGCTGCTCGCCCCGGTGACCACAACATGCTTGTCTTTTAGGTCCGCGTTCATCCCATGCTCCCAGAAGCCTTCGCAGGAGCACGACCGTAATGCGTTGAAGAAAAGCGTTTTTGCGCCCGCGCAAGTCAGGGCGAAATGAGGCTGTCCTGTTCGAGCCAGGCGGCGATCCTTTTGTAGACGGCGGGGCTGCTCAGGAGGTCGAGATGTCCTGTCGCGCAGGCGATCCATTGCCGGTCCGGCGCAAATTTCAGGGCTTGGGTCCGGTGGCGGCCCAGCGCGCTCGCCACCGGGACCAGGCCGTCGCCGATGAGCAGGTCTTTGGGCGTCCCGGGCGAGGCCGACAGGGTCGCGGCTATTGCGTAGCAGGCGACCTTTTCCGGCAGGGGCGCGGGACGCCGCGCGTCCGGCGCGTGGGCGAAGCGGTCGCGGCCGCTCCAGTCCTCGTCGGCGATGGCGCCGTAACGCAGATCGGTGACGCCGGCGCTGCGGATTTTCGCCAGGGGCGCGAGCGCGGCCGCATAGGGCGCGTCCGCGAGGACGTTGCCGACCCAATTGCCGATCCGTTCGAGCGGCGCGCCATGGTGGGGCGTGCCGAGAAAGACGAGTTTTGACAGCTTTTTCCGCCAGGCATGGGCGGAGGCCTCACTGGCGAGGCAGGCGCTGCGCGTGACCAGACCGCCCATGCTGTAGCCCAGCAGCAAAAGATCCTCGATCTCCACCGGCCAGGCGGCGACAAGCCTTTCCAGAGCCTCCGCGAAGGCGCGCCCGTTGGTCGAGATGTGGAGGCCGGTGTTGTAGGAGAGATAAACCGGCGTATAGCCGAAGTCGCGCGCCAGCGCCGCGCCATGGTCGTGGTTGGCGCGCGTCCAGTGCAGGTCGCTCATCGCGAGCCCGTGGACCAGCACGACGACTTTTCCGGTGACGCTCGGGAGCGCTTGCGCAAGGGCCTCTCTTTCCAGCGCAAGGGTGTGGCCGTTGGCGCGAAAACGCATCGGCAGCGCCAGCGGATTGTTGGTCGTCGCGAGATGGTCGCCGACAACGCCGTTCAGGGCCGCGACCGCCGTTTCCCGGCCCCAGGAGAGCGGCAGGACCTCATTGTCGTCGATCAAGGCCGAGGCGACGCCGGCGCCTTGGGCGGTCAGGCGGAAGGCGGCGCCGAGGGTTTGATAGACCATTTTGGGAATTTTCCGCGAAACGGCGGGCGCGAGCTGGGCGAGGCCGGGCGTGTCGAGCACCGCATGGTGCATGCGCGCGACCATCCCCGTCACGCCCTCCGCGCCCTCGGCCGCGAGGCGGGCGAAACCGAGGAGGTCGGAGACCGAGAGGATTTTGGGTTTGCCCATGGGCGTTTCCTGCGGGGGTGAACAGGCTAGGCCGGAACGACTGGGCTTCACAACCTAAGCCGCGCCTTTGGCGCCCCTCATCCGTCTCGGCGCTTCGCGCCGAGCCACCTTCTCCCGCAAGGGGAGAAGGGAAGTCGCGAATTTCGCCAGGGCGCGCAGCATCCTATGCGATCCCTGCTGCATTGGTTCCCGCAAGCGTGTATGGCTGTGCGGGCGCCGTCGCGGTCGAAAGGGTTGGGGTCATGCGGATTCTCGTTGTCGGCGCCGGGGCGCTGGGCGGTTATTTCGGTGGACGGCTGGCGCAGGCCGGTCGTGACGTCACGTTTCTGGTGCGTCCGCGCCGCGCCGAACTGTTGTCCAGGAACGGCCTGTCCATCCTCAGCCCCCACGGCGATTTTCATCTGGCCCAGCCGCGGATCGTCACTGCGGATGGGCTGAACGACGCGTTCGATCTCGTTCTGTTGAGCTGCAAGGCCTATGACCTCGACGACGCCATGGATGCGTTCGCCGCCGGCGTCGGGCCGCACACCGCCATTCTGCCCATGCTCAACGGCATGAGCCATATCGACGCTTTGGCCGCGCGGTTCGGCGCCAACACATGTTTGGGGGGACTGTGCCAAATCTCCGCCGGGCTCGACGGCGAGGGCCGCATCCATCATTTCAACGACCTTCATGCCCTGGTGTTCGGGGAATTGGACGGCGCCGCGACCGCGCGCATGGCGGCGATCTCGGCGGCGCTGGGCGAGGCGGGATTTGACGCGCAGCCTTGTGAAAAAATCCGCCAGGAGATGTGGGAGAAGTGGATTTTCATCGCCGCGCTGGCGGGGATCACCTGTGTGATGCGCGCTGCGGTCGGCGATATTGTCGCGGCGGGCGGCGGCGATCTCGCCCTCGCTTTGTTTGATGAAAACGCCGCCATCGCCGCCGCGAACGGTTTTTCGCCGCGGCCGCAAATGGTCGAGCGCTTCAAGGCGATCCTCACCGCGCAGGGATCGCCGATCAAGGCGTCGATGCTGCGCGACATCGAGGCCAACCATCTGATCGAGGGCGAGCATATTTTCGGCGATCTGCTGCGCCGCGCTCCCGGGGAGGCGCCCTTGCTGCGCATCGCCCACCTGCACAGCAAGGCTTATGAGGCGCAGCGGGCGCGCGTTTCGGCGTAAATCGTCAGTGCAGGCGGAATTCGGCGCCGACCAGCTTGAGCTCCGCCGGCTTGATCAGGCCGGAATGGGCGACGATGACCTGATGGATCGCGCCCTCGATCTTCTCGGTCCAGAAATTCAGGAATTTGCGCAGCTCGGGGAATTCGGGCTGCAGGTCGTAATTCTGCCAGACGAATTCCTGGATGATCGCCGGATGGTCCGGCATGCGGTAAAGGATATTGGCCGTGGTCATGCCATAGCCCTGCAATTGCCTCACGAAGTCCCTCGACACCATCGAAACACCTCCAGTCCAGCTGTGACATTACGCCGCTGTTTCGAAAAACTGTCAAGAATCTCAATTTGTTAGCACTCATTTTCGGTGAGTGCTGATTGGCTGGAATATCCGTGGGCCGCCCCCGCCCTTCGAGACGCCCGCTGACGCGGGCTCCTCAGGGTGAGGGGCTAATCTATTGTTCTGGATCGATAATATTCTTGATGGGGCGGATGCGGCTCAGAACGGAATTTCGAGCCCGACCAGGCCGCCCACCGGCTTTTTCTTCACCGGAGAGAGATCGTTCTGGAAGGGAAGGGTGTTCTGGGGCGGCTCCTGGAAAATCCACTGCGTCTTGGGGGCGTCCGCTTTCGCCGTCTTTTCGTTCAATGGCGCGGGCTGGGGCAGTTTGGGGACGCAGGTCTGCTGCTCCAGCGCGCAATTCGGGTCGGCGGCCTTCGCCTTGGCCGCGCGATGCGCCTCGTCCTGCTCCGCCGTCGCAGGGACGGCGGTCAGAACAGCGGCGGTCATGACAAGAAAAACAAATGCGCGCCTCGAACCCATATCCCTCAAGGTCATCCGCCTCCCGAGCCGTCGATTGAGTCGACGCCCGTTTATAGTCCGCGCGCGGCGGCGGCAAAAGCCGTGGCGAACCGCGGGGCGGTCGCCTTCACTTGAACTTGTAGTGATCGGCGTTCAAAGCGGCGACAATGGCGGCGATCTCGCCGGGGTCGAGCCGGGCGCCGGCCGCGCCGACGCAGCGCGCCACTTGCCGCTTCAGCCCGTCCAGGGAGGTCACCTTGAGATTGGGGCGGGAGAAGAATTTCGCGGGATCGCCGTCCGGCGCCCGGGACGCGTGGCATTCGCCGTTGCAGCCGTTCTCCGCCATCAGCTTGCGGCCGAGCGCGAGGTTTTGGTCGTCGTCGCCGGCGAAAGCGGGCGTGGTTGCGGCCAGCAGGGTCAAAAGCGCCAGATGACGAAATCCCATGTCCTCACTCCTTCGTGTTTGCTTAGCGAGATCGTGGCGAAAGCCTGCCTCGCCAAGGGTGAAAAAACTCACAGCGCATATTTGATCAGGGTCAGCGCCGTGACGCTGATGAAGGTCGAGGCGAACAGGCCGAGCGCCAGCGGACGCAGGCCCGCCTTGAACACATGGCGCAGATTGGTGTGCAGGCCCATCGCCGCCATGGCCATCGACAGCAGGAACACCGTGGCGCCGCGGATCGGGCCGCTGATTTCGGCGGGAATGGCGATCACGCTGTTGAGCGCCGCCAAAGCGAGAAAGCCGACCAGGAACCAGGGGAAGGGCGGTTTGCCGCGTTCGCCGTCGCCGACGAGGTTGAGGCGGGCATAGATTTCGCCGAGCAGGATGATCACCGGCGCCATCATGGCGACGCGGGTCAGTTTGGCGATCGTTCCGATCTGCAGGGCTTCCGGGCCGCCCTGGCCCGCGGCGAACACGGCTTGCGCCACCTCGTGCACCGAGGCGCCCGCCCACAGGCCGAATTGGGCCTGCGACAGATGCAGCACGCCGGCGAGCGCGGGATAGAGGAACATGGCGATCGTGCCGAACAGGGTGACGCCCGCCACCGCATAGGCCGCGTCGTCGTCCTCGCCGCCGGTCGCCGCCTTGGCCGCGACGATCGCCGAGGCGCCGCAGATCGACGTGCCCACGCCGATGAGAAGGGCGACGCCGCGCGGGACGCCGATGAGACGCCCGACCAGCAGGGTGGCGAGCAGGGTGGCGACGAGCGCAAAGGCGATGATCGAGACCCCGCCGACGCCGACCTCCATCGCCTGCTGCGCGGTGATCTGCAGGCCGATCAGGACGATGGACAGCCGCAGGATGCGGCGCAGCGAGAAATTCACGCCCTCGCTGGTTCCGGCGATGTTTCCTATGGTGTTGTGGAGCAGCGCGCCGATCAGCACGGCGAGGATCATCGGGCTGAGCGCGGCGACGCCGGGGAGGAGCCGCAGCGCATAGGCGCTGGCGGCGATGCCGGCCGTCAGCGCGAGGCCGGGGGCCAGGGTGAGCAGCGGGTGTTTTCGGTCGACGGCAGGAAGTGTGGTTGTCGCGGTCATTGCATGTCCATTCGAATAAATTTTATCTCGCCGCCCTTATCGGTCAGGTGACTTATTCGATCCAACGCATATTGTCTGTGGGAACATTCGATTTTGTTGATGAGGGGTGACGCGTTTGCGAAATGCGTGGCGGCGTGCGATCAGTGACCCTCCTTGGACCGGAGGCTCGATGTGATCGGCCGCGCGCATTTCTTCCGCCTGACGCCGGGCGACGCCGACCGTTACGCCGACCATTTGTTGCGGCTGGATGAGGACGACCGCCGGTTGCGGTTTTTCAGGGACGCGCCGGAATTCATGATCGTCATGCATGCCGGGGCGGCGGCGTGTGATGGGCGCGTTGCGTTTGGCTGGGAGGAGGGCGGCGAAATTCGCGCCGCCGGCGAGCTGGTTGCAGATTCCGCGCGCGCCGGCGTCGGCGAACTCGCCTTCAGCGTCGAGAAGGACTGGCGTCGGCGGGGGCTCGGCGCCGCGCTGATGCAGGCTTTGATCGAGGCGGGGGCGCGCGCGGGTTTCGCCCGCGTGGAGCTGGAGTTTTTGCCGGAAAATCACGCCATGGCGGCGCTGGCGCGGGGATTTTCGGATGAGGTCGTCGCGCGCGACGGCCGGCTGGCGGCGACCGTCGCGCTCAAACCTGTGGTCAGTCCTGGATGATGTTCTTCAGCTTGCCGATGCCGAGCATGTTGAGCGCGGCGGATTCATAGAAGGGCTCGCTTTCGCCTTTTCGCATCTTGCGCAAGAAGTATTTTTCGAAGCCGATCTTCGCCGCATGCACCCAGCGGCCCGAGGCCGACCAGTTGACGTTGCGCGGCGGGATTTGCGGCTGGGCGACGAAGGCGACGCCGCTGTCGCCGAAATCGGCGAGACAGACGGCGTTCCAGGTCCCCTGAAAGCGCGGCGCGCGTCCGCGCAAGATTTCGCCGATGTTGCGGGCCGTGGCGGTGACCATCGACTCGATCATGAAGCCGGTTTTCGGCACGCCGCAGGGCACGGGGGTCGGGCCCATCGGCGGAATGGCGACGCAGACGCCGACCGCGAACACTTCCGGGTAGGTCGGGTTCTGCTGGTGCTTGTCGACGATCACAAAACCGCGCGGATTGACCAGCCCGTCAATGCCGCGCAGCGGCTTGATGCCGCGAAACGCCGGGATCATCATCGAATAGCCGAAGGGCAGTTCGTGGGTCTTCTTGATCGCGCCGTCCTCGGCGATTTCCTCGACAATCATCTTGCCGCTCTCGACACTTTTCACGCGAGAACTGGTCATCCATTTGATGTGCTTTTCGCGCAATTCGCTTTCCAACAAACCCTTGGTGTCGCCGACGCCGTCGAGGCCGATATGGCCGATATAGGGCTCGGAGGTGACGAAGGTCATGGGGACGCGGTCGCGGATTTTCCGGCGGCGCAGTTCGGTCTCGAGGATGAAGGTGAATTCATAGGCCGGGCCGTAGCAGGAGGCGCCCTGGACCGCGCCTGTGATCACCGGCGCCGGATTCTTGCAAAATTCCTCGAAATCCACCTGCGCTTTTTCCGCGTGCTCGATGTGGCAGACGGATTGGGTAAAGCCGTGCGGGCCAAATCCCTCGATTTCGTCAAAGGCGAGTTCGGGGCCGGTGGCGATGATGAGATAGTCGTAATTGAGCGACGAGCCGTCCTCGAGATCGACTCTCTTGGCTTGCGGGTCGACGCCGGAGACCGGGACCGGCTTGAAGTTGATGCCGCGCCGCGAAAAGGTCGGGGCGAGGTCGATCTCGACGGATTCGCGGGTGCGCCAGCCCACCGCCACCCACGGGTTGGACGGCACGAAATGGTAGATCGGGTCCCTGGTGACCACGGTCAGCCGGTCTTCCGGCCGCATCTGGTCTTTCATTTCATAGGCCATGATGACGCCGCCGAGGCCTGCGCCCATGATCACGATTTCCGCCATGTTGTCCTCCCTGGCCGCGGCGCTTTCGCCGTCTTGCCGTAGAATTAGTATATTCGAATTTATGCTAATGTCGAGGGCGGGAGGCCTCCGCATTTTCGAGCGAAGTGGATGCCGGTTCGCGTGAAGACAATGCGTCAAACCAAAGAACGAGAGCGCATTGGCGTTCGCGCCTGGCTCGCGGCGGTTTGCCGCGGTTCTGGGCTCCGTCGTGATCTTTGCAGACGCGCATAGTCCGAAAAATAATCAGATATTCTGTTATATTGTTTTATTTGGCGGACGCGCTATGACGGTCCTGTGCGATGAACGGATCATGGAGGGCGGAATGAAAGTCGTTGCAGCTTTGCTCTGGATCATCCTGGGCGCCACGCTGGCGGGCGTCGGCCTCGCCATCGTTCTCGCCACGCCGCAGCTCGCCGCGCAATCGATGAAATACATCCCCTGGGCGGCGCTCGCGGGCTTCGTGCTCGCCATCCCCTTCTCGGTCCTGCTGGCGTCCAGGCTCAAACTGCCCAAGGCCTGAGCGTGTGGCGCCGGCGCGGCTTCTCGGCTATGGTCGGCGCTCGCTTCTCAGGACCTTTCGATGACGCTGGAGCAGTTGCGCATTTTCGTCGCTGTCGCCGAGCGTGAGCACGTCACCCAGGCCGCGCAGGCGCTGCATCTGACGCAATCCGCGGTGTCCTCCGCCATCTCCGCGCTGGAATCGCGCCATGACGTCATCCTGTTCAAGCGGATCGGCCGCCGCGTCGCTTTGACGGAAGCAGGAAAGCTGTTTCTCTGCGAGGCGCAGGCTCTGTTGCGCGCCGGCCTGCGCGCCGAACGGTTTTTGGACGATTTGGGCGGCGTCGCTCTGGGCGCGGTCGCCGTCGCCGCCAGCCAGACCATCGGCAATTATTGGCTGCCGCCGCGGCTCGCGCGATTCAAGGCGTCCCATCCCGGCGTTTGCGTGCGCCTGTCGATCGGCAACACCGAGGAGGTGGCGAAGCTGACGGCTTCAGGCGACATCGATTTCGGCCTGGTCGAAGGTGAGGTCGTCCATGATCTGCTCGAGGTCGAGATGATCGACCACGACGACCCCGTGACGGTGGCCGCGCCTGAAATGGCCGCGCGCGTCGAATCCGGCGCGCTGTCGCTCGCCGGGGCGGACTGGGTGGCGCGCGAAAAAGGGTCGGGCACCCGCGCCGCCTTCGAACAGGCTTTGCGCCAATTGGCGCCGGAGGCCGCGCTGGCCGCGCCGGCGCTGGAATTGCCGTCGAACGAGGCGGTGCTGTCGGCGGTCGCCGCCGGGGCCGGTCTGACCGTGGTGTCGCGTCTGGTCGCCGCGCCCTATCTGCAATCGGGCGCGCTGCGGCAATTGCCCGGCGCGCTGCCGCGGCGGCCGTTCTTCGCGCTGACGCATAAGCAGATATATCAGTCGCGGCCGGCGCTGGCCTTGCTTGCGGCGTGTCGGCCGGGGGATGCTGTGGCTTCGGCGCGGGCGGGAAATAACTGAGTTAGGGACGAACCCCTCATCCGGCGCGCTGCCGCGCGCCACCTTCTCCCGCAAGGGGAGAAGGGAGGCGCTTCCGGCGCTTTTCTTAAATCTTCGGGCCGCGCGCGACGCGTTCGATTTCTGCGCGCACCAGACGCTCCACCACATTGGGCAGGTTGTCGTCGAGCCAGGTCTTGATCAGCGGGCGCAAGATTTCGCGGGTCATGCGCTCGACCAGCTCGGGATCGCGCAGCAACGCCGATTCGGCCAGGGCTTCGAAGGCCGCGCCGACCTTCAGGCCGCTGCGCTCCGAGAGCATGGCGGGTTCGACGCGGTCGAGGTGCGCCGGCGGAAGGATGGCGCGCGGCGCGGCTGCGACGGGCCTGACGGGTTCGACCGGGGGAATGTCCGCGCCGGAGTCCGGTTCGACCACAGGCGCGACGACGGGCTCTGGGGCCGGGGAGTCCACGGGCTCGGCCGACGCCGGCGTGGCGACCACGGGGGCGGGCGCAAAACCGGCCGGCGGCGCGACCGAGGCCTTGAAGCTCAGCGGCGGGACTTTGAAGTCTCCCGATTCGAAACTGATCGAGGCGCTTGGGGCCGGCGTGGGCTCCGGGACGACCGGGGGCGCGGGCTGCGGCGCTGGCGCTTCGGTTTGGACCTCGTGATCCTGGGGCGGATCGGCGAGCGACGGCCGCAAGTCCAAAGGCGCGGGGGCGGGCGCGGGCTCGATCCGCGCGCGCGGCGGCGTCAGGCTCGAGGGCAATTCGTCGAGCCTTTGGGCGAGTTCGCGCAGGCTGGGGATCGGCGGCGGCTTCAGCGGCGCGCGCGTCGCCAAAACCGGCGCGGTGGGGACTGGCGCGCTCGGGACGGGCGGAGTGACGGCGACCGGCGGCGCCACAGCGGCGAGCGGCGGCGGTTCATGACGCGCGGGCGGCTCGTTGTGGACCGGCGGAGGGGCCGGCTCCGGCTCTTTCGCGGGGGCGGCGCGCCGGCTCAACGGCAGCGCGTCGTCGTCGGCGATGATTTTCCGGATGGAGGCGAGAATATCCTCCATCGAGGGCTCATGGGCCTTCTGTTCCGCTTGCAGGCTGGTCTGATTGGCGTTGTTTGCGTTCATGGGGTTCAGACGCTCGCAAGGCTCCGATGACCGCGCCGGACCGGCGCAGAGAAATGTCTGCGCCCTGACCGACCCGGGCGCGCGACTCCTGTGAGAGCCGCGCTGCTAAAATGCGCCGCCGTTTTTTTCGGCGCAAGCCTAATCCCGCAGCGGTCCTCAGTTTTCCGAGCGAAACGCGGTCAGCTGCCGTCGGAGGCGGTGAGGCCGATGAAGCGATTCTTGGTGCGCTCGTAATGGTCGCCCGGATCATAGGCGGGCGCGTTCAAGCCGAGCGTGTTGGCGGACAGCCGGCCGATCTGCGCCAGCACCGCATAGGAGGCGACGACGCGGTCGCGCTGGGCGGACACCAGCTGCACCCGGGTGTTGAGCAGGGTCTGCTGGGCGTTGAGCACGTCGAGCGTGGTGCGCTGGCCGACCTTGGCCTCTTCGCGCACGCCGTTGAGCGCCACTTCCGCCGCCTTGACCGCGGCCTGGAAGGCGATGATCGCCGCCTTGGCCGACTGGAGCTGGCCCCAGGTGGTCGAAATGCCGGCGCGCACGTTGACGCGCTGCGAATCCGCCAGAAGCCGGGCCTGGCCGAGCTTTTCCTTGTATTGGCGGATCGTGGCGTATTCCTGGCCGCCCTGGTAGAGCGGGACGTTGAGCACGCCGACCACGGAAGCCGTGTTGATGTTGTAATTGGGCACGCCGGTGCTGTCGACCGAGCGCGACACCGTTCCTTGCACGCCGACCGTCGGCAGCAGCGCGCCCTCGGCGGTCTTGACCGCGGATTCCGCGGCGTCGACCTGATGCAGCGCCGAGGTGATCTGCGGATTCTCTTCGAGCCCGATGGCGATCGCCGCCGCCGGGGTCTTGGGCAGCAGGCGCTCGACGGGCTGCGCCGGCGCGAGATTCTTGGGGTCGACGCCGATCTGCTGGCGGAATGTGGCGACGCTTCTTTCGAGATTCGCCTGGGCGACGGCGTAATCGGCGCGGCCGGTGGCCAGCGAGGATTCCGCCTGGGCGACGTCGGTGCGCGTCACCTCGCCGACCTGGAAGCGGTCGCGCGTCTGTTGCAACTGGACCTGCAACACGCTGATGTTGTTGCGCCGAAGGCCGAGCACCGCCGTGTCGCGCAGCACGTCCATATAGGCGGTCGCCGCCGATTGCAGCGTGCTGATCTCCTGGCTGCGCAAGGCTTCGCGCTGCGCCAGCACGCCGGATTCGGCGCCGCTGACCCGGTTCGCGGTCTGGTTGCCGTCGAACAGCGTCTGGCTCACCGTGGCGCCGATCTGGCCGGGATTGGTCGTCGCTTTTTGCGTCTGGGTCAGGGCGCCGGGATAGCCGGTGCTCTCCGTATATTGGTGGCCCGCCTGGCCCGAGACCGACGCCTTGGGCAGCCAGCCCGACTTGGCGATCGGCACGTTTTCGTCGGCCGCGCGCGTCGCCGCGCGTTGCTGGTTGATGTCGGGGTTGTTGCGGTAGGCCCGCGCCAATGCGCTGGACATGGTCTCCGCCGCCGCCGGACCGGCTTGCATCAACGCCAGAAGCGCGACGCCCGCCAGCAAGCGCGAATAAGAAACGCCAATCACCAGCACACTCCTAGATTTCCTCGCATAGAGGGCCAAAGCCCTGAAGATGCGAAATATTCGAATTCACGAATAACCTCACGCCGGACATAGAGTATGGTTGTCCAGATGTCGCAAAGAGGCAAGCCTCGACGGGCGCCGACTCAGGGTCCGCATTGCGAATTCCCGATCCTGCGTCCGAAATGCCACAGCGTTTCAGAACACGAAAGCCGGCGGCGCCGCCAGCGCCGGCAGCGGCGCCGCCGAGGCCGAAAACAGCGCGCGCGGCGCCTGCGCGCGGACGAACAAAGTGGCGAGGCCCGTGCGCGCGCCTGGCGCGTCGCCGATGATCGCCACCATGCGGCCGCCCGAGGCGAGTTGGTCGGCGAGCGCGTCGAGCGCGCCGGTGACCACGCCGTCGACCACGATCAGATCGAAGGGTTTTTGCGCCGGGGCGCCCGCGCCGAGCGGGCCGGTGACCGCCTTGGCGTTGGCGAGGCCGAGACGGGCGAAATTCGCCTGCGCCTTGGCGGTGAGCGCGGCGTCCTCGTCGAGGCTGACGACCTCCGCCGCCAGGCCGGCGATGAGGGCCGCCGCATAGCCGGAGGCCCCGCCGACCACCAGCGCGCGGTCGGCGCCGTGGACGCCGGCCTCCTTGAGCAGGCGTCCCAGGATCAGCGGCGCGGTCAGTTCGCGCGGGGCCGCGCCGGTGACGAGCACCCGGGCGTCCGAATAGGCCAGCGACGCATAGGTTTCGTCGACGAAAATTTCGCGGGGGACGGCCTTCATCCGCGCCTGCACGGCGAGATCGCTGACGTCGAAGGTGCGAATCTGGCGCTCGACCATGGTTTCGCGCAGGGCGGCGAACGAATCTTCCGGAGTCGCAAGCGTTTCGGACATGGGCGCCCTCAGAACGGCCGGGGGTCCCGGCGCAGGATGGATCACGCGGCTCTTATAGTTGGCCCGTCCCCGGCTGTCCAGAATCGTGGCCGCGGCGCGGGCGATTGCCGCCGCGCCGCGGCCTCGCTAAGCTTGCGCCCGAACACGCGATGCTGTCGCGCGTGTCGCGAAACCATCGCAATCATCCTGAAACATCGCCGAGAGACCCTCTGGAGCCCGCTGGAATGAACGATTCGCCCACCGAACATCTTGAACACGCCGAACACGCCCAGCACGTGGCGCATCTGGGCGACGATTTCTTGACCACCGTCTCGGTGTCCATCGCCATCCTCGCCGTGATCGCCGCCACCGTCGGCAGCCTGGAGACCATGGAGACGGCCAAGGCCTTCGCCGAAAAGAATGGCGCGGTGCTGGAGCAGAGCAAGGCGTCGGACGCCTGGGCCTTCTATCAGGCCAAGAGCGTCAAGCAGAACATTTACGCCCTTGCCGCGGAACAGTCGGGCAAGAGCGAATATGCCGACAAGGCGCGCCGCTATGATGGCGAGCAGAAGGAGATCGAGAAGACCGCGCGCGAGCATGAGCACAAGGCGCAAGAATCTTTGGAGTCCAGCGAGCACCACGAGCATCGCCATCACGTGCTGACCGTGGCCGTGACCCTGCTGCATGTCTCGATCGCCATCGCCACCATCGCCATTATCGTGCGCGGGCGCCGCTGGCCCTGGTATTGCGCGCTGGCGCTCGGCGCGGCGGGGTCGGTTGCGGCTTTTTACGCTTACATTTGAGCGGCTTGGGGGCGTCGGCGCGAAATGACGTGTGGTTCGGCGCTTTTTCCCTTAAAGGTGGGGCTCCGGGCTGCGCCTCCGCGACGGCGCGTCCGGGCCCCGGGCGCCCTGGCGCCGCCAATTGAGAGGCCGAATGTCCGTCTTCCAACTGCATCTGGTGAAACCCTCGCATTACGACGACGATGGCTATGTGGTGCAATGGCTGCGCTCCGCCATTCCCTCCAATTCCCTGGCGGCGCTGCACGCCATCGCCCAGGATTGCGCGGCTCGGCGGGCGTTGGGACCTGAGGTCGACATTCAGGTTTTTGTCTATGACGAGACCAATACGCGGATCGTGCCGGAAGAGATCGCCGCGCGGATCGCGGCGGCCGGGGCCGGGCTGGTCTGTCTGACCGGGGTGCAGTCCAATCAGTTTCCGCGCGCGCTCGATCTCGCCCGGCGGTTTCGCGCCGCCCAGGCCGGGGTGGCGATCGGCGGGTTCCATGTGTCCGGCAGCATCGCCATGCTGCCCGAGTTGACCCCGGAACTGGGCGAGGCGCAGGAGATGGGCTGCGCGCTTTACGCGGGCGAGGTCGAGGGGCGGTTCGACGAATTGCTTCAGGACGCGCATGGCGGGCGGATGAAGCCGCTCTACGATTTCCTCAAGGATCTGCCGGCGCTGGAGGGCGCGCCCTTTCCGCTGCTGCCCGCGGAAATCATCGCCGGCACCACCGGCGCCGTCACCTCGTTCGACGCCGGGCGCGGCTGTCCGTTCCAATGTTCGTTCTGCACCATCATCAATGTGCAGGGCCGCAAATCGCGCCATCGCTCGGCCGACGATGTCGAGGCGATCATCCGCGCCAATCTGGCGCAAGGCGTCGACAGCTTCTTCATCACCGACGACAATTTCGCCCGCAATCGCAACTGGGAATCGATTTTCGACCGGTTGATCGCCCTGCGCGAGGGCGAGGGGCTGCATTTCACCTTCATCATCCAGATCGACACGCTCAGCCATCGCATTGAGAATTTCATCGAAAAGGCCGGGCGCGCCGGGGTCAAGCGCGTGTTCATCGGGTTGGAGAACATCAATCCCGACAATCTCGCCGAGGTGAAGAAAAAGCAGAACCGCATCGCCGAATATCGCGACATGCTGCTCGCCTGGAAGCGCGCGGGATGTTTCACTTATGCCGGCTATATCTTGGGTTTTCCCAACGACACGCCGGAAAGCATCCGGCGCGACATCGCCATCATCCAGCGCGAGTTGCCGCTCGACATTCTGGAGTTCTTCTGTCTGACGCCGCTGCCCGGGTCGGAAGACCATCAGCGTCTCGTCGCCAAGGGCGTGTGGATCGATCCCGACCTCAACAAATACGACCTCGAACATGTGGTGACCGGGCATCCCCGCATGTCCCAGGCGCAATGGGAGGGGATTTATCAGGAGGCCTGGGACCTCTATTACACGCCGCGCCACATGCGCACGATCATGCGCCGCGCCGCCGCCAATGGGGTTTCCGCCGGCCACGCCATGTTTCTGGCCTTGTGGTTCTGGGGCTGCGTCAAGCTCGAAAAAGTTCATCCGCTGCAGGGCGGCTATTTCCGGCGCAAGCGGCGGAGGGATCGCCGGCCGGGGATGCCGCTGGAAAACCCGCTGCTGTTCTATCCGCGCTATGCCGCCGAACTCGTCCTCAATCATCTGCGCCTCGGCGCGATGGCGGCGCGACTGGGCGTGTTCCGGCTCTGGCTGAAGCGCAACAAGGCGCAGGCCGCCGCCTATATGGATCAGGCGCTGACGCCGCAGACCCAGGCCGATCTCGACGATCTCGACCTGTTCCAGCACAATGAATCCTCGCGCGCGGCCGGGGAAAAAGCCAAGGAGAAGGCCGCGCGCAAGGCCGCGGCGAGCGTGTGAGGGTTTTTCAGCCGCCTAAAAACCCGTGGGCCGCCCCCGCCCTTCGAGACGGCGCTTTCGCGCCTCCTCAGGGTGAGGGCTACCCATGCTCACTCATCCGCGACCTTGGATTGAACCAGCACGCCGCTCCAGCCTAGGCCGCGGTAGGTTTCATAGCCGGGCGTCGCCGCATAGCCGACCGTATTGCCTTGGCTGTCGACATAAGCGCCGCTCGCCTCGTTTTTTGGCAGCGGAAAACTTTCGGTGAGGATGCCCCGCCGGTCGGAGGCGGCGAGAATGCGATGGCGGCTGTCGACCAGCAGGCAGCGCGTCCGGCTCTTTTCCTCGGGTTCGAGCCGCACCGACTCCACCACGGTCTGCGACTGCGCCTCCCAGTCGAAGAAAATGCCGAGCGCCCCGAGCGGTTCTCCATGGGCGTCGCCGCCCTTGCGAATGCTGGCGGCGTAGGTCGCAACCATTTTGTTGTCGAGCGTCGGGTTGCGCTCGATATCGGCGACGACGAATTCGTCGCCCGACGATGTCCGCATCGCATCGCGAAACCATTGCTCCTGCGCCACGGAACCGCCGCGCGCCCTGGGATAGCGATCCGGGCGGCCGTTGGCGACGATCATGCCGTTCCGGTCGACGATCCAGAGATCGAGATAGACGGTATAGGCCTTCAGAATGACGCCGAGCCGGGAGGAGGCGAAGCGCGTCTGTGTTTCCGAAGGGGTGCCGAGGCAATCCACGACGGCCGAGTCCGTCGCCCACCAGCGCACGTCACAGGACCTTTCGTAGAGATTGCGGTCGATGATCTCGATCATGTTCAAGGCGAGGTCTGTCAGGCGCCTGCCGCGAATATTGGCGACAAGTCCATTGCCGAGACGGTCGAGATCGGCCACCTTCTCATTGAGCTCCTTGGTCAGGTCCTGAGTAATTCCCGCGATTTGTTGCGATACAGATTTGACCTCCTGGGCGACGACAGCGAAGCCTTTGCCATATTGACCCGCGCGCGCCGCTTCGATCTCTGCGTTAAGCGCGAGTATTTTTGTTGCTCCAGTTACGTGCTGGATCTGCTTCACCTTCGATGTCGCCAAAGTAGAAATCGAATGGGAGAGATTGAGTATGCGCTCCGGCATGGCATTCCTGACAGTAAACCTGATGACGTAGACAGATGAGCGCATTCCGTTAATCTTTTATGTACCCCGCGCGCGGCGGCGCGCGGCGCGGTTGATCTGGCCGGCGCCGCCCAAAGGTTCGTTCGGACGGATTTGGCGGGATTTTCCGGCTCGAGCGCTGATTTGCGTCGATTTTCAACGGGTTTTGCGGCCGCGTGCGGCAAAAAATGCTGTCGCTGAGGTCGCCGCATCCGAGGGTGCTGGCGCGCGCGGCTTTTGGTCGCGGTCACTTCTTCCGCCGAGCCATGAAAAAAGTGAAATCTTTTTACACGACGCTCAAGGCGGCGATGCTTCGGGGGCGCAAGTCAATCCTGGTCGAAAAAAAGGGGCCGCGAATGTCGCGGCCCCGAAAAAATCAGGCTTGCTGGATCGCCGACAATTGCCAATCCGCGGGCGAGCCGCCGGGGCGGCGAACAAAGGTCCAGACTTCGGTCGCGACCTCCGGTTTCGCCGGATCGCCCGAGACGATCCTGCCGGTGGCGCGCTCGACCATCGTGTCGACCAGCGAGAACCGCATGGCCACGCTGGCATATTCAGCGTTGGGCTCGCGCCAGGCTTCCGAAAGGTCGCCCTGCAAAAGCTTGACGTCCGAGATTTTGTTGACCTGGCCTCTTCTGGCGGTCTCGCCGAGCTCCTCGGCGAAATAGGAGGCCATTTCCGGCGTCGCCACAGCGCGCAGGGCCGCCATGTCCTCGGCGCTATAGGCGCTCTGGATCAGGCCCAGGCGCTGTTCGAAGGCGTTTAAATCCGCCGGGCCGATGTCGAGTTTCGCCGGTTTTGGCGCGCCGCCGGAGCTTGGGATGCCGCCGGCGCCTGGGAAACCTCCAAAACCGTTGTTCTGCGCAGCGACGCTTTCAAATGCGGCGCCTTGAGCCGCGGGCTGGCGCCGGCGCAGAAAACCCATGACCACTTTGAACAGCAGGAACAGCAGGCCGATCTGGAGCACGAGGCCGAGAATGGAGGAGAGGCCGCCGAGCCCGCCGCCAAAGCCATTGCCGAGCAGCAAGCCGATCAGCCCCGCGCCGACCAGGCCGCCGAGCAGGCCGCGGCCGAACCCGCCGGACATGAAGCCGCCGGGTTTCATGCCCGGCGCGCCCGTCTGCGCCATGCCGGGCGACGGGGCGGTGGCCGAACGTTCGATCGGCGCGGCCGGGCGCGGCGCCGTCGTGGTCGGCGCCGGGGCGCTGTAGGTGCGCGCGCCGCGGCTGCCCATGGAGCCGCCAGCGCCCGGCTTGGCGAAACTGTCGGCGGAAAAGCCAAGGGCGACCAGCGCGGCCAGAGTGTAAATCAATGTTTTTTGGCGCATGGCCATGGATGAATCCTGAGGTTGCGCGAGCGCGTCGCCGCCCGCATGGCCTTATATTGGTTATCTCGGGGGAAAGTGCAAAGGCGCCGGCCCCGATCAGAGCCGGCGAATTTGATCGTTGCAGGCGACAGGCTGATGAAGATTGGTCGCTCTCAATCGAAGGAGTTTGCCTCTGGCGCTGCGCCGGGCCGGGAGGCCGAAAAGCTGGCGTGGTGCGCTGCTTCCCGGCGTGGATGGCCGGGACGACGCCCGGCCATGACGACATCGGGGTGCGGCGTCTGTAAGAAACGCGCGTATTTGTGGAGGCCATCGGGATGAGCGTGAGCAAGCTTCAGCTTGCGTGCGCGTTGTCATCACGTCATATTCAAGCCTTGCATTTGAATTCGCTTGTGAAATGGAATGACTGCACGCAAAAGCGTCCTCGCAAGGGAGCAGCAAGATGTTTTTTGCATCTCATGAGCCGAGACATCCTGAGGGCGAAACAAGCCGATGGCGCGGCAGAGTTTTTTATTATCTGTGTCTCATTCTGTTCTTTGCGAGCGTTGTTTTCATGCCTCATGTCCAGTTCTACCTGTTCGGTCCGCTTCCCGCGCCGGGTGTCTTGGCCGGCGCGCCCCACGCCCAGCGACACTGAAACAGGAGACATGAGCCTGTGAACGATCCCGCCAAGCCCGTGATCTCCATGAATGCAGAGCAGGTCGCGGATCTGTTCGCCACCGTCGCGGGCGCGATCGTCGGCGGAATCTGTTTGTCGGTGCTGGGCTTGCAGCCTGTCAGCGCGACCGGCGCCTTGCTGCAGCAGGGCATGATCTATGCCGACAACACCAGGGCGACCGCTTTTCCCGACTTGTCCGGCATTGGCGTCAATGCGGCGCAAGCCGTCGTCATGGGGCGGTTTTTTGTGCTTCTGTGCTCCCTGATCTGCGGGACGATGATCGGGCGCTTTCTCGTCAAAAACGCGCGACTCCAAAAATTTTCCGGGTCCGTCATCGTTGTTTTCTACATTATCGGCATTGCGACGCTCTCTTATGAATATTTCCTGGTGCAGAATTTTTCCCAGTTCGGGCGCGCGGCCATCGGCAGCCTGTTCGGACTTGCCACCGGAATTCTCTGGGGCTGCATGCCGGGCGACAAGACGACGGCGAAATCGGGCCTGCTGAAACGAACCGCGCTGGGCGATGGCAAGGCGTTTTTCCAAATCCTGCTGTTCGGCGCTTTGACGGCGATCACCGTGGGGACGCTCGCCCAATTGGAGCATGGACAGACCGTGTCGATCGCGGCCTTTGTCGCCCTGGTGGTCGGGCTGGCCTATTCCTCTTATCGCGCCGCGGGCCTGTTCACCCAGGCGTGGGGCGTCGGCTCTGGCGCGACGGGCGATCCCTTGCGTCCCCAAGGCAATGTTGGCGACCTGCGCTTGCTGGATTTCTCGGTCTGGTCGGGCGTGCTGATCCTGTTGTTGACGGGGTTTTATTTTTTCGCGCAGGCTTGAGTGGTTTTGTTTTGGCGCCGCCTGTCGGGCGTTTGCCGGCGCGTTTTCTGGAAAATTCTATCTCAGGTTGAAGTCGAGTCGCGCAAAACCGCGCAAAACCGCTGCATTTGTGCAAAAAACACGCGTTTTTTGATAAAAACCGTGCGATTTTTGCGTGTACAGCCCGCGGGTTGTGGCGGCGGCGCCTTTTTGTGGCCAGGGCGTGCGGCGTTGGCCTGTCGCCGGCTTGGGCGGATCATCGCGTTTAATCAAGGGTTTGCTTGAAATGCTGGGTCTCCGCGATGTTTCACGTGAAAACAAAACGTGAACATTGTTTTGCCGCATTGACGGAATCGGCGCGTTTCGCCGTTTTCACTTTTTGAAAAAAACCGAAAATCATTCCGTCTCGATCGTCGCCTCGGCCGGCGCGCGAAGAGTCCAGCGCACGCCGGTCTCGGAATAGTCGATCGCCACCTCGCCGCGCACCGCGCGCTCGACCATCTCGATCATCACCTTTTGCCCAAAACCTTTTCGCGTCGGCGGCTCCACCCTGGGGCCGCCGCTTTCCCGCCATTGCATGTGGAAGAACGTCCCGTCTTCGGCGGTTTTGGCGCTCCAGTCGATGCGCACCCGTCCGTCCTCGTTGCTGAGCGCGCCATATTTGGCGGCGTTGGTGGCGAGTTCGTGCAGCGCCATGCCGATCGCCTGCGCCGCGGCGGCGCCCAGCCGCAGTCTTGGGCCCGACAGCAGGATGCGCGCGTCGAGCAGATCGCGAAAAGGGTTGAGCTGGGCGCGGATCAGGCCCGCGGTGTCCACGCCCTTCCATTCGCTGGTGATCAGCAGGTCCTGGCTGGCCGCGAGCCCGGCGATGCGGTGCGACAGGTTCGCGGCGAAATTTTTCGGGTCGGCGCCCCGGGCCGACATGACCGCGATGGACTGGACCACGCTGAGCAGGTTTTTCGAGCGGTGGTTGACCTCGCCCATCAAAAAACGGATGTGCTCCTCCGCCAGTTTGCGCGCGGAAATGTCGTTGCGGATGGCGATGTACTGGCGGGGTTTGCCGCGATCGTCGAGGAAGGGGACGATGGTGGTGTCCACCCAATAGATTTCGCCGTCCTTGGCGCGGTTCCTGATCTCCCCGCGAAACGTCTTGCCGCTGGCGATGGTCGCCCAAAGCTCGTGGAAAAATTCCGGCGGATGAAACTCCGAATTGATCAGCGCGTGGGTGCGGCCGACAAGTTCCTCGCGCGTATATTTGGAGACCGCGCAGAACCTGTCGTTGACATAGGTGATGATTCCGCGCGGATCGGTGGTGGCGACGATGGCGTGCTCGTCGAGCGCGGCCTTGAGATCGGAAATCTCCTTCAGCGCGGCGCGCTCGGCGTCGAGCGCATTGGAGAGATGCGCGGTCTTGGCGGCGACCTCGCGGTCGAGGCTGGCGTTGGCCACGGCCAGACGATGCTGGACGCGACGCAATTCGGCGAAGCGGCGGCGCGCGTCCAAAAACAGGAAGGCGGCGAGCGCCGTCACCACCGCGATGGTGAGCAGGGTGGTGAACTGCAGTTGCGCGCCGCGCCGGTCGACCGCCGCGCGGCTGGCGTCGATCCGGGCCTCCTCCAGGTCCTGCAAGGCGGCGACGGCGCGGCGCAGCTTTTCCGGCGTGGTCTTCATCGTGTTGGCGCGCATGACGGCGAGCGGGTCCTGGCCGGCCTGCTGCAGGTCCATTTCCGCGCGCAATTCGTCGAGCTTTTCGTCGGTGATCGCCTGGATGCGGCGCGCCTGTTCGCCGACCTCCGCATCGCCGGCCGTCCAGGCGTCGAGGCTGCGCGAGGTTTCGCGCAGATCACGCGCCGCCGCCTCGTAGGGCTCGAGATAGGCGCGCTCTCCGGTGAGCAGATAGCGGCGCGATTGCGCGGCGACGTCCTGCAGCGAACTCAGCAGCCGGGCGAGGCCGCCCACCATGTTGCTGGCCCGGCGGCTTGCGTCGAGGTCGCGCTTTTGGGCTTCGACCGCGACCAGCGAGGCCGCGACCAGCGCCGCGAGCGCGACGACGCTGACGACCGGCGCGGCGATCGGCAGCGCCCTGTCCAGTCCGGGGCGCTGCGCGCCGCCCAGGAGAATTCCGGTCGACAGCAGCAGCAGCGACGCCGCCGTGTGAACCGCCAGTCCGAACAGGGCGATGCGCGCCGTCGTGTCGACCGGCGTGAGCACGAAGAAGCCGAGCGTCGCGGTGAGCGCCAGCGCGATGCCGCCCACCGCCAGGGTCACGCGCAGCGCCACGGTCCAGCGTCCGCGCGCGCTCATCAGCGCCAGAGCGGTTCCGACGGCGACGAAGCTCAGCGAAGTCGCGACCGATGGCCGTCCGGGCAGGAAAGCGGCGGGATCGCGCAGCAGCAGATTGTCGACGCCGAGGTCGCGTCCGCTGGCGTATTCGAACAGGAACAGCGCGCCGATGAGGCCGGTGGCGACGCCGGGCGCCGCCTGCGCCAGGCGCGGAACCGTCTTGAAGGTCGCAAGAAAAAGGGAGAGCGCGCCGAGCGAAAGCCCAAAAGCGGTGTTGGGCTTCATCTGGGCGCCGGTCGGCAGCACCGTTTTCAAGAGGTCCAGGCCCTGCGCCCAGCCGATCAGCGCGGCGGCGGCGATGGCGAAGACGAGCAGCGCGCAGCCGCGCGCGGCCAGACATTGCGCGCGCGCCAGATCGGCGCGGGCCGCCGAAGGGCGGGGCAGACCGTATTCATCAGGTCCTGCTTCCCTTGCCATCCCGCCCGCTCTCTTCACAAGGAGTTTTGCTCGCGCCGGAGCGAGCCTGGCAAGCCTGGCGAGGATTAGCCACGCTTTTCCAGAGAGTTAGTGCCCAGCGGAGATAAGCGTCCGACTTGGGCGGCGTCAAGGCCGCCGCCCCGTCGACCAAGCTGACCCGGGGCCAGGCTTACGCGCCTTTCAGCTTCTTGTTGCACTCGCTGTAATAGCCGCCGCCCTTTTGAATCCATTTCAGGCCGCCATTGGCGCCGGTCGCCTTGTTGGCGTTGTACTGGTCGAGGCAGGTTTTCTGGATCGCCTTGCCGGGCTTTTCATTGGCATAGGCCGGGTTGACCGCGGTGGGGAAGACAGTTCCGCCGGCCGCCGGCGCCGGCGCCGGCGCGGGGGCCGCGGGTTTGGCGGCGGGTGCAGGGGCGGCGGCGGCGGGTGCGGCCGGCGGAGGCGGCGGCGCGGCGACCGGGGGCGCGGCCGGGGCCGGCGCGGCGGCGGGCGCGGGCGCAGCCGCGGGGGCGCCGCGCTCCGCCTTCAGTTGCGCCGCGCATTTCGAATAGAACTGCAGATAGGTGTCGCCGCCGAGCTGGTTGGCGGCCTTGGCCGCCTGATAGCGGGCGGCGCATTCCTTGGTCACGTTCTCGGCGCGCGCGGGGCCGGCGAGGGCGAGCAGCGCGACGGCGCCGAGGGCAAGGGAATGACAGGCAAAAACTTTGCGGATGGGCGTTTTGCGGATTGACATGGAAGCGTCTCCGAAAGCCGGGCCGCCCACGCGACGCCGGCATATGCGCAGCTTTGCGATTTTTTCGGCTGCGTCAATTGCGTTCGGTCACGGGCGAGCCGCCGGACCGGGCCGAATTTTGGACGGGGACGCTGAACCCGGACTGAACGCCGGCTCAAAGGAAACCGGGGCGAAAACGCCCCGGAAAATTTTTAGGAAATCTTGGCCGAAATGATCTTGTCGGGATCGCGCACGGGCTCGCCGCGCTTGATCTTGTCGACATTCTCCATGCCCTCGATCACCTCGCCCCACACCGTATACTGACGGTCGAGGAAGCGGGCGTTGTCGAAGCAGATGAAGAACTGCGAATTCGCCGAATCCGGATTTTGCGCGCGGGCCATCGAGCAGGTGCCGCGCACATGCGGGGCCGCGTTGAACTCCTGCTTGAGATCGGGATATTTCGAGCCGCCGGTGCCGGTGCCCTTCGGGCAGCCGGTCTGCGCCATAAAGCCGTCGATCACGCGGTGGAAGACGATGCCGTCATAAAACCCTTCGTTCACCAGCTTCTTGATGTGGGCGACGTGATTGGGGGCCAGTTCCGGCTTCATGCGGATCACCACCGTTCCCTTGGTGGTCTCCAGCGTCAACGTATTGCCTTCGTCGGACATATGCTTTCCTTTTCTACCCTACGGATTTCACTTTGCGTCAGCCGCCACCTTCAGGCTGACGATCTTGTCGGGATTTTGCGGGGGCTCGCCGCGCTTGATCTTGTCGACGAACTCCATGCCGGAGATCACTTCGCCCCAGACCGTGTACTGGCCGTTGAGGAACGGCGCCGGCGCGAAGCAGATGAAGAACTGGGAATTCGCCGAATTCGGCGAGCTCGAACGCGCCATGCCCAGCGTGCCGCGCTTAAAAGGCTCCTGGCTGAATTCGGCGGGGATGTTCGGCAGGTCGGAGCCGCCCATGCCCGTGCCGGTGGGGTCGCCGGTCTGCGCCATGAACCCGTCGATCACGCGATGGAAGACGATGCCGTCGTAAAACCCTTTTCGCGTCAGCGCCTTGATCTGCGCGACATGTTTCGGCGCGAGATCCGGGCGCAGGCGGATGACCACGACGCCGTCCTTGAGCTGCAGGTAGAGCAGGTTTTCGGGATCGTCGGCGGCGCGCGCCGCGCCGGCGCCGGCCATGAGGCCCGCAAGCCCCAGCGCCAGGCCGGAGAAACGGCGGCGGTCGAGTTTCTTGCCGAAATTCATCATTTTTGGTCCTTTCGAGCGAAAAGAGCGGCTTTGCGACTGAGGGCCTCCACCACCGCCGGCGGCGCGAAGGCGGTGACGTCGCCGCCCATCAGCGCGATCTGGCGCACCAGGGTGGCGGTGATGTGGCGCACATTCAGCCCGGCGGGCAGGAACATTGTCTGAACCTCCGGGGCCATCACCCCGTTCATGCCGGCCATCGACATTTCATAGTCGAAATCCGTGCCGTCGCGCAGGCCGCGCACGATGACGCCCGCTCCATTTTGCCGGGCGGCGTCCACGGCGAGGCCGTTAAAGCTGGTGACCACGAGTTCGCAGCTCTTTGCCCTTGCGTCCTCGGCGCAGACGATTTTCAGCAGGGCGGCGCGCTCCTCGACGGAAAACAGCGGCGTCTTGCCGGGATGGGCGCCGATGGCGACCACAAGCCGGTCGCACAGGCCCATGGCCGCGCGGATGACGTCGATATGACCGTTGGTGACGGGGTCGAACGACCCCGTGTAGAGGGCGACGCGGATCATGGCGCATCGTTAGCGGAGGCGGCGCGTCCGCGCAATGGCGGGATGCGCGGCGCAGGCTTCAAGTCCCGAGGCATGTGCGGACTCTCGGACGTGGTCGCGCCGTCGCGCCGGCAAGGCGGGAGCGACCTGAAAATCGTCCGATGACAAGCGACAAAAATAAAAACACGGGCGCGCCCGCGCGAGCTTACGTTACGTGGATCAACTTTTGATGACAAAGACTTGCCGGGCCAGGGGTCGCGCATGTTTCGCACAAGATTAGGCGTCCACCAACTTTAGCCAAACCGAACTTTTCACAGTTCGCCGACGCGTGGAGAGGTCGGCGTTGGAGCTCAATTCTCCACGGAAGGCATTGGAGACCTCACCATGGCGTTGGCCAAGAAACAGAGCATGTCGGCGTCCCCCCGAATGGAGGCCGCCGAATCGGGCGGACACACGCTCGCCGCCGAAGCCCAGAAACGCCGCGCGCGCACCTTCGCCCGCCACCAGAAGGCGGCGGAGCGGATCGCTTCGGCGACAGGCGAACTCTCCGCCGGCATCGCCGAGGCGACGTCCGCGGTCGAGGAGCTGCGCAAGGCGGCCGAGCAGATCGCGCAAGGCGCGGAGGAAGCCGCCAGCGGCGCGCAACAATCGCTGAAGGCGGTCAACCACGGCCGCAACCTGATCCAGGGCGCCAAGGAGGCCGCCGACACCTCGCTCAAGAAGACCGAGGCCCTGCAAACCCTGTGCGGCGATGTCACCGTGCAGATCAAGGCGTCGATCGAGGCGATCGGCAAGGCCGCCGATCGCCAGGTCGCCTCGGTCAAGCTGATCGAGGAGCTGGACCGTCAGGCCACGACCGTCGGCGAGGTGGTCAAGGCCGTCGCGCGCATCGCCGACCAGACCAATCTGCTGGCGCTCAACGCCGCCATCGAGGCGGCGCGGGCCGGCCAGCACGGCAAGGGCTTTGCGGTGGTCGCCGACGAAGTGCGCACGCTCGCGGAAACCAGCGAGAAATCGGCGCGCGACATCCAGGACCTGATCGCGCAAATCCAGAACGACGTGAAGGTGATCGCCGAAGGCATCAACACTGCTGCGGGCGCCGCGCGCAGCGAGGCCGAAAAGGGCAAGCTGGTCGTCGACAATCTCGAGCAGGTGCGCCAGGACATGCAATTGGTGGTCAACGGCTGCAAGGAGATTTCCGCCGTCAACGACCAGGCCTTCCTCGCCGCCAATGAAGCGCAGAAGGGCTCCGAGATCATCGCCGCCGCCGCGGAGGAGCAAGGCGCCGCGAGCGAGGAGGCCAACAAGACCATCGCCCAGCAGGCCGGCGCGCTGAACCAGAGCGAGCAGGCCGCGCAGGAGCTGGCGGAATTGTCCGAGGAGCTGAAGAACAGCTCGAACATCGCCAAGAGCGCCGAGGAGGTCGCCGCCGCGGCCGAGGAATTGTCGAGCGCCATCGAGGAGATCAATCGCGCCTCCTCGCAGATCATGACCGCGCTGGAGCAGATCAGCAAGGGCGCGCAGCAGCAGGGCGCGGCGACCCAGCAATCGGCGGCCGCCATCGGCCAGATCGAAAAAAGCGCCGCCGAGTCGCAGGCGCGCGCGCAGGAGAGCCTGGGCCGGGCCGAGGCCACGGCGAAGCTGATCGGACAAACCATCGGCGGCGTCAACGAACTGATCAGCGGCGTTCTGGCCTCGGTCGAAGCCGGGCGCGCCAATCGCGATCAGGTTTCGGCGCTGGAGCAGGTGAGCCGCCGCATCGACAAGATCGTTGACGCCATCAACAATGTTTCGATCCAGACCAATATGCTCGCGGTGAACGGTTCGGTCGAGGCCGCGCGCGCCGGCGAGTTTGGCAAGGGATTCGCCGTGGTCTCCACCGACATCCGCAATCTCGCCCGCGATTCCGCCGAGAACGCCGAGCGGATCAAGGATACGGTGAAGTCGATCCAGGACATGATCGTCACCGTGCGCGGCGACCTCGGCGAGATCAGCGATTCCGCGTCGAGCGAGGTCGAGAAGAATCGCGTCATCGCCGCCAATCTCGAGACGATCTCGCGCGACGTCCAGGAGGTGCTGGCGGGCAACAAGGACGTGCTCGACGGCGCCGCGGAGATCGCGCGCGTGGTGCGCGAGGTGCAATCGGGCGTGGAGCGCATCGCCTCCGCCGCCGGACAGGCGACAAGGGCTTCGGGCGAGGCGTCGAACGCCGCGCGCGAACAGTCCAAGGGGGCCGAGCAACTCGCGGCGGCCGTCGAGGAAATCGCTTCGCTCGCCGACGAATTGCAGGCGGCGTGACCTCCGTCCAACCCATAGGAGGTCATCATGTCCGCTGTTGCAGAAGCGCTCGAAACGCTCAAGGCGGAATTCGCGCCCGAGCAGGCCGCGCGCGAACGGGAAGAGGCAAGCGCCGCCGACGCCAGGCAGTTCGTGATCTTCCACGTCGAGGGGGAGCGCTTCGGCGTTTCCCTTTCCGAGGTGCAGGAGATCATCCGCGTCCCCGAGGTCGTGCGCATGCCGCTCAGCCCGGTCTCGCTGGAGGGGCTGGCCAATTTGCGCGGAAACGTGCTGCCGGTGCTCAATCTCCGCCAGGTCTTCGGCTTTCCCGCCGTGCTCAACGACGACAGCACCCGCGTCGTCGTCCTCAACCATGAACGTCCGGTCGGCCTGATCGTCGACCGCATGGCCAATGTCGTCACCGTCGAGCCCGACAGGATCGAACAGGCCTCGACCATCCGTTCTTCGATCGATGTGGATTTTGTCTCCGGCATGATCAAGGAGACCGACGGACGGTCGATGGTGATCATCCTCAACTCTCGCCAGATCGTCGGGAACGAATTTGTCGGGCGGCTCGACCGCGCGGCCAGCGCCAGCCATGACAGCGCACAGGCCGCGGAAACCCGGGAGGCCGGGAGCGAAGCCGCCGACGCCGAGGAGGACCAGCTCGTCAGTTTCGAAGTGGCGGGCCAGGAATATGCCTTCCCCATCGAGATGGTGAAGGAGATCGTGCAATTGCCCGATCACATCACCGAAGTTCCCAACACGGCGGGCCATATTCTCGGCGTGATCACGCTGCGCAACCGGCTGCTGCCGCTGGTGTCGCTGCGCGCCTTTTTCGGCATGCGCCAGGAGCCGCTGACGGAGGCCAACAAGGTCGTCGTCATCGCGCTCGACGACAGCGGCGACGCGTCCGTCGGCGTGGTGATGGACTCGATCCGCGCCGTGTTGCGCGTCAAGCGCGACGAGGTCGAGGAGGTTCCGGAACTGTTGCGGGGCAGGGGCGACAATATCGCCTCGATCTGCCGTCTCGACGAGGGGCGGCGGCTGGTCTCCGTCCTCTCGGCGGACTCCATGTTCGATCGCGCGGAAATCGACAAGTTGCGCCAGAGCGGAGACGAAGACATGAGCGCCAGCCATCTCGCGGCGGTGACATCGACCGACGCCGTGGACGAAGAGCAATTCGTCGTGTTCCGGCTCAAGGGCGAGGAATATGGCGTGCGCATTGATGCGGTGCAGGAGATCGTGCGCGTGCCGCCGGAGCTGACGCGCATCCCCAACACGCCCGATTTCATCGAAGGCGTGATCAACCTGCGCGGCGCGGTGCTGCCGGTCGTCGACCAGCGCCGTCGCTTCCGCATGGAAGGCGTCGAGCGCAACGACCGCCAGCGCATCATGGTGTTCACGCTTGACGGGGTGAAGACCGGATTCATCGTCGACTTCGTCTCCGAGGTGCGCCGGATTCCGCTCAGCGCCATCGCGCCCGCGCCCGAATTGTCCGAGGAACAGCGGCGCATCATCCGCAAGGTCGCCAATCTCGAAAAGGAGAAGCGGATGATCCTGCTGCTCGACGTGGTGCAATTGCTCAACGCCGACGAACTCCGGGTCATGCAGTCCAGCATGCACTGATCGAGCGCATGATCCCCAAAGGCGGCGCCGGCTCTTGGACGAGATCATGCGCAAAACCCGATGCCGGCCGCGCCTGTTCCGCGCGGCCGGCGCCACCCTCACATCGCGGTCTTTCCATGATCAAAGTTCTCGTCGTCGATGACTCCGCCCTGATGCGCAAACACCTGACGCAATTGCTGGAGTCCGCCGGCGGTTTTTCGCCCCGCGCCGTTCGCAACGGCGCCGAGGCGCTCGCCGCGCTCGAGGAAGCGGAATTCGATGTCGTCACGCTCGACATCAACATGCCGGTGATGGACGGATTGACCTGTTTATCGCGCATCATGACCGCCAATCCCAAGCCGGTGGTGATGGTGTCGTCGCTGACGCAGGAGGGCGCCGAAGCCACGCTTCAGGCGCTGAGCCTCGGCGCGGTCGATTATGTGCAAAAGCCCGACGGCACCATTTCGCTGTCCATCGAGGTGATCGAGCGCGAACTGATTTCGAAGATCAGAGCCGCCGCGCGCGCAAAACCCCGTCGCGCCCTGGGGTTGCGCAGCCGCATCGTCCAGGCGCAGGACCGGACCCGCGCCGCCGCTCCCGCTTCATCCGCGAGCCTCGCGGTCGGCGCGCCCGGCCTGGTGCTGGTCGGCGTCTCCACCGGCGGCCCCGGCGCGCTTGAAGATATTCTGCCGCGCCTGCCGAAGACTTTTCCCTGGCCGATCATCGTCGCCCAGCACATGCCGGCGTCCTTCACCGGCGTGTTCGCGCGCCGCATGAACGACATTTGCGATCTCGAGGTCATGGAGGTCGCGCGGCAAACCCCGGTGGAGCCGGGGCGGGTCTATCTCGCCAGAGGCGACGCCGACCTGCTCGTCACCCGGCGCGGCTCCGGCTATTCGGCGACGCCGGTGCCCGCCAGCCGCGACCACATCTGGCACCCGAGCGTGGAGCGTCTGGTCGAGAGCGCGCTCGAGGTCGCGCCCGCCAACCGGCTGATCGGCGTGCAGCTCACCGGCATGGGCCACGACGGCGCCGCCGCCATGGCGAATGTGAAAAAGCGCGGCGGCCTGACCATCGCCCAGGACGAGGCCTCCAGCGTCGTGTTCGGCATGCCCGCCGAACTGATCGCGCGCGGCGGCGCCTCGCTCATTCTGCCATGCGACGCCATCGCCGGCCAGCTCAACGCCTGGCTCGGGGTCGCGCGGGAGCGGGGAGGACGCGTCAATGCTCGTTAGAGCCCGCAAGACAGTCGAATGCGCGCAGGAGCCCTCGGGGTCGGACCCCGCGCGCGACCTCGTCTCAGGCGCTGACGCAGCGACCCGCCGCCGCGCGGCGCAACACCTGCGCGACAAGCCAGAGCACATTGGTCTTTTGTGCGAAAGGCTCGGCGAGGAGTCGGACGCCAGCGTGCGCGCCGCCATTCTCACCTCGCTGGTGCGGATGAAATCGCCGGCGGTCGCCGCCGGACTCGTGGGGCATCTGCGCAGCGAAAACGCGGCGCTGCGCAGCGAAGTGAAGGAGGCGCTCCAGGACATGCCGGACGACGTGCAGCCGGTGCTGGAGCGGCTGCTCGGCGACCCCGACAATGACGTGCGCATCTTCGTCGCCAATATCCTGAGCACCCTCGCTCACCCTCGGGCGCCAAAACTGTTGGCGCGGCTGATCGCCCGCGATCCCCATGTCAATGTCTGCATGGCCGCGCTCGACGGCCTGATGGAGATCGGCGATGCCTCGATGACCGCGGCGATCGCCGAGCTGCCGCGCCGCTTTCCCGAACCCTTCGTCGCCTTTGCCGCGACGGCGGCGCTCAACCGCCTGAAGGGGTGAGATCATGAACATGCCTCAGCGCAAGCTTCCCGAGATCGCCCCGATCACGCCGCAGGATTACGAGAAATTCTTCGAATTTTTCTACCGCAAGACCGGCATCGTCTTCACCGACAAGAAGGCCTATTTCGTCGAGCGCCGCCTGGTCGAGCGCATTCAGGCGACCGGCTGCGAGACGTTTCGCGAATATTTCGCCATCGTGCGCTTCCAGAGTTCGGGCGACGAATGGCAGCAGCTCGTCAACAGCATGACGGTCAACGAGACCTATTTCTTTCGTGAGGACTATCAGTTCGACGCGATGGTGCAGGGCATGTTGCCGGAGATCACCCGCGATCGCAGGAAGGGAAGCGCGGTCAGGATTTGGTCGACGCCCTGCTCGACCGGCGAGGAGCCTTATTCCATCGCCATTCACCTGCTGGAAAACTGGAAGCGGGCGGACGATTTCGACATCGAGATTCACGCCTCCGATATTGACACGCGCGTGGTCGCCCAGGCGCGGCGCGGCATTTACGGCCATCGCTCGCTGCAGCGGCTGTCGGCGACGCTGCGCTCCAAATATTTCACGGCGCTCGGCGACGATCAGTTCCGCATCCGCGAGGAATTGCGCGATTCCATCGACTTCGATGTCGCCAACATCGTCGACCCCGCCAATATGACGCGGTTCCGGGGCATGGACGTCATCTTCTGCCGCAACCTGCTCATCTATTTCGACGATGTCTCGCGGCGCGAATCCGTGGAGCTGCTCTACGAATGCCTGAACCCGGGCGGCTTCATCTGCCTCGGCCATTCCGAGAGCATGGCCCGGATCTCCTCCTTGTTCAGGCCGCGCAAGTTCGCGGACACGATCGTCTACCAGAAGGTTGGGAGCGGAGCATGAAGAAGGTTCTGGTGGTCGAGGACAGCGCCACCGCGCGCGCCTTTTACCGCAGCACGCTGGAGAGCGCCGGCTTTTGCGTCGACGAGGCCGCCAACGGTCTGGAGGGTCTGGAGCGCGCGCTGCTCGACCGCTACGACCTCGCCATTGTCGACATCAACATGCCGAAGATGGACGGCTATGCGATGACGCGCGAGTTGCGCGGCAATCCCGATCTGCTCGGCCTGCCCGTGGTCATGGTGACGACGGAAGCGGGCGCGCAGGACGAGGCCAAGGCCTTCGATTGCGGCGCCAATTATTACATCGTCAAACCCGCCGATCCCCGCGACCTCACGCTGACGGCGCGCCTGCTCACGGGATCGCGTCCATGAAAACCCTGCTCGAACGCTTCATCCCGGAAGCCCGGGATCTGATCGAGTCCTCATCGACCGGCCTGCTCAAGCTGGAGCGCACCCCCGGCGATCATGACGTGGTCAACGAGGTTTTTCGCGCGGTTCACACGCTGAAGGGCTCGTCGGGCCTGTTCGCCGTTCCCGCGCTCACCCGCCTGGTCCATGTCGCCGAAGATTTGCTGGGCGCGGTCCGCTCCGACGAACTCGCTATCGACGCCGAGTTGATCGACGCGCTGCTCTCCGCCCTCGACCAGGTCGACAAATGGGTCGATTGCCTCGAAGCGCAAGCGGGCCTTCCCGACAATGCCGACGGCGTGTCCAATGCGATGGTCGACAGCCTGCGCCGCTTCGGCGGCCGTGAGGACAAGGCCGCGCCGGCCGGGGTCGCCGCGCCGGCGGCGCGCGTCGACGCCGCGGCGCTCGCCGTCTTTTCCGAAGCCGAGCGGATCCAGGCGTTTCGCGCAGCGGCGGAGGGCGCGGCGGTCCGTCTGATCGATTACATCCCGGCGGACAATTGCTTCTTCTGCGGCACCGATCCGCTGGCGCTGGCGCTGGAGACGCCCGAGGTTTTGGCGACGGCGATCGCGCCAGCGGCGCCGTTTCCGGCCGCCGACTATGATCCTTACGTCTGCAACCTGCGCTTCCAGATTGTGACCGTCGCGGCCGAGGCGGAGCTCGAGCATCATTTTCGCTATGAGCGGGCGCAGGTCGCGCTGGCCGAGGTCGATCCCCGCGACCTCGTGGCGATCACGGGCGAAGCCGCGGCGCCGCCGGTTTGCGCCGATTTCGCCGAGGACGCGCGGCGGCTGCTCGACGAGGGCAATCTGCCGCTGTTGGCGGCGCGCGCGAAAACCCTGCGGGCCATTGTCGGCGCCGGGCTCGCCTCGGCTTGCGCGCTGCGGTGGCTCGAAGTCGTCGCTGGCGGCGCAGCTCCAGATCTCGCGCTGGCGCGCGCGCTGATCGCGGCGGTCGGCAGGGGGATTTATCTGCCGCCCTCGCAAGCGGAAGCGGCGGCGGGCGATTCAACTGTCGCTTGCGCGCGCCAAATCATCGCGGCGCAGAAACGCAATCTCGCCCATCGCGCCTTTTCCGCCTCCGTCCTGGCCGGTCTCCGCAGCGTCGTCGACAATGTGCTGGCGGCGCTGGCGCGCGACGATCTGGGCCAGGAATTTTCGGCCGCCTGCGAGCGTTGCGCGGCCGAGCAAAGTTTTGTTCCGGCGCTCGCCTTTCTCGACCACGCGTTCGAGCCGGGGCCGGGCGGACCGAAGGGCGCCGACGCGCCTGCGTTCGCGTCCGCGCCCATGCCCTCGGCCGTCGCGCCGCCGCCGCCCGAGCGCGCCGCCGATCCGCACGCCGAGACCAAAAAGGCGGCGTCGCGGATGCTGCGCGTCGATCAGGCCAAGGTCGACACGCTGATGAATCTCATCGGCGAACTGATCGTGTCGAAGAACAGTCTGCCCTTCCTCGCCAAGCGCGCCGAAGAGGTGTTTGGCTCGCGCGAAATGTCGCGCGAGATCAAGGAGCAATATGCGGTGATCGACCGGCTGTCGCAGGAGATGCAGGCGGCGATCATGCAGGTGCGCATGCTGCCGATCTCCGACGTGTTCGACCGCTTTCCCCGCCTGGTGCGCGATCTCTCTCGCAAGCTCGCCAAGGACATCGACCTCGTCATCGAGGGCGGCGACACTTCCGCCGACAAGAACATCATCGAGGCGCTCAACGACCCGCTGCTGCATATCGTGCGCAATTCGCTCGATCATGGCGTCGAGGCGCCGGAGGATCGCGCCGCCGCGGGCAAGCACGCCCGGGCGACCATCACGCTCAAGGCGTGGCAGGATGCGGAAAGCGTGGTGATCGAGGTGTGCGACGACGGGCGAGGCATCGATCCCGCGAAGATCGCCGCTTCGGCCGTGAAGAAGGGGGTGATCTCGCAAGCCGAGGCCGACCGCCTGAGCGAGCAGGAGGCGATCAATCTCATCTTTCGTCCGGGCTTCTCCACCGCCGCGCAGGTCTCCGATCTTTCCGGACGCGGCGTCGGCATGGATGTGGTGCGCACGGCGGTCGAGAAACTCGGCGGGCGCGTCACCGTGTCGTCGCGGGTCGGCGAGGGATCGAGCACCCGCCTCGTGCTGCCGCTCAGCATGGTGGTGACGCGAATCATGATCATCGAGGCGGCGTCCGGTCTCTATGGCGTGCCCATGGAGCTGATCGTCGAAACGGTGCGGGTCGAGCGCGCGCATATCCACAGGATTCAGAACGCCGAGGCTTTTATTCTGCGCGACCGGCTGATCCCGCTGGTGCGGCTCGCCGACCGCCTGCGCGAGCCCGCGCGTCCGCTCAAGCACGACGCCGAGGCCGTGCTGGTCTGCCGCGTCAACGGCCAGACGGTTGGCGTCGTCATCGACGATTTCCGCGTCGGCATGGATGTGATCGTCAAACCGTTCGAGGGCATTGTCGCCGGGGCGCGCGGTTTTTCCGGCACCACTTTGCTCGGCGACGGGCGCGTGCTGCTCATCCTCGACCTGAAGGAGTTGATCTGATGGGCCTGAGGTTCGATAACAAGGTGGTGCGCTTCGAAGGGCATTGCACGGTGGAGGAGGCTTTGCCGCTTGGCCAGTTCCTCGGCGAGACCGAAGGCGCGACCGTGTCGCTCGAGTCCTGCGAGTCGATGCACGCCGCTCTGTTCCAGACCCTGATGGCGCTCCAGCCCAGGATCGTCGCGCTGCCGAAGGCGGGGCCGCTGGCCGCCGCGCTGAGACGCAGCTTCGGAGCGCCTTTGGCGGACGGCCCGCCGCCCGTCCTCGGGCGGGCGAGCGCAGGAGACACCGATGACGTGGGTTCTGGCGATCTGCAATCGCAAGGGCGGCTGCGGCAAGACGACGACGGCGGTCAATCTGGCGGCGGAGCTGGGCCGGCGCAAGATTCCGACGCTGCTGATCGATCTCGACAGCCAGGGCCACGCGGGCCTCGGTCTGGGGGTCGTCGCGCATGATCGCGCCAAGACGGTCCACGCCCTGTTCTCCGGCGAGACCCTGGACCTCGACGCCGCGCTCATCGCTTCGGTGGCCGAGCATGTCCATGTGCTGCCGGCCGACCGCGCCTTCGAGGGGGCGAATCCGCATTGCGATGTCCGCGCGCTCGACCGGCTCATCCGCGCGCCGGCGATTGCCGATCGGTTTCGCGCGGTCGTGCTCGACACGCCGCCCGCCTACGATCCGCTGCTCGTGAACGCGCTGGCGGCCGCGGATGCGGCGCTGGCGCCGATCGTGCCCCATGCGCTCTCCGCGGAAGGGGTCAGGCAATTGCTGCGGATCTTTTATCGCATCGCCACGACGGTGAAGCCCGATCTCGACATGATCGGCGTCCTGCCGGTGATGATCAACGAGCGCATCCGCCATCATCGCGCCGTGATCGAAGAAATCGCCCGGGAACTCGGCCCGGAAAAACTTCTGCCGGCGATCCGGATGGATATACAGCTTGCGGAAAGCTTTTCCGCGCGGGTTCCGGCTTGTTATTACGCTCCGTCAAGTAGGGGTGTGCAGGATTATAAGGTATTGATGGATCACTTAATTGAAAATTTAGCGCTGCGGGGTGATGTATGACCGTTCCTTGTCGGCGGCGGAGAGTGCAATGGCCGAGACCATATTGATCGTGGACGATTCGCCGACGATGTTGATGAGCATCGAATCGGTCCTGAAGAAAATCGGCGTCAATGTCGAAAAGGCCGACAGCGGCGAGCAGGCGTTGAGCCGGCTGTCCCAGGGCCTCAAGGCGCGCATGATGATCACCGATCTCAACATGGGCAAGATGAACGGCATCGAGCTGATCCGCGAAGCCCGCAAGCTCGCCCATATGAGATTCGCCCCCATTCTGATGCTGACCACGGAATCGCAGCAGGACAAGCGCAACGAGGCCAAGGCCGCAGGCGCCACCGGATGGATCGTCAAGCCGGTCGATCCCGAAAATCTGGTGAAGGTCGTGCGCCAGCTCGTTCCGGGTCTCTGAGCCATGGCCGCCGCCGTCCTCGACGCCGCCCATCTCTGGAAGCCCCTCCCGCCCTTGGCGGCGGGGCTGCCGGTGGCGGCCGTGGGCGCGCTCGCCGGACTGCCCATGGGGCTTTCGCTGACGCTCGGGCTGACCGCGGCCATCGCCTCGGCGCTGGCCGCCATTCCCTTCCGTCGCGCCGCCCCCGCAGCGGAGCGCGCCGAACCGATCCGGCAAGAGGCCGCGCCGCAGGCGGCTCCGCCAGTGTCCGCCCCGGCCGCCGTGGAGGCGGAGCGGTCCGCGCAGGTTCTCGAACATCTGGACGCCTATGACCAGACGTTTCAGCGCGCCGCTTTCTACACCTCTTCCGTGGTCGACGACGCCAGCGATGCGGCGGGGCGGATCATCACGGATCTCAAGACCATGGAGGCGTCGATCGGCGACGTCCTCAGCTTTCTGGAGACGTCGTCGACCAATGAAAAGGTGATGGCGATCGTCGAAAACACCGACCGGCAGCTCATGCAAAATCGTCGCCTGATCGGCGATTTCATCGCGCGCCGCGATCGGGACATCGACTCCTGGCGGATGCGGATCGCCGCCATCGACAAGATGACCGACGACCTGAGCCACGAGATCGACGGCATCCGGGGAATCGCCAGCCAGACAAGGCTTCTCGCCCTCAACGCCGCCATCGAGGCGTCGCATGCCGGCGAGCACGGCGCCGGATTCGCCGTGGTCGCCAGCGAGGTCAAGCACCTCTCGGACGCCTCCAACCGCACGGCGCACCAGGTCGGCCAGGGCCTCGAGAAATTGCGTGAGTCCATTCGCGACCAGTTCTCCGTTCTGGTCAGCGAGCGCCTCGGCGACGAACAGCGCGAACTCGCGCTTATCGCCGATTCGATCTCCGATCTGACCGCGCAGATGGAGCGTCTTGTGGCCCATCAGCGCGACACGCTGGGCAAAGTGCAGGTCGAAAGCAACCGCATGGTTTCGCCGGTGCTGCAATTGCTCGGTTCGATCCAGTTCCAGGACGTCGCCCAGCAGCGGATCAGGCATGTCGAAATGTTCTTTTCCAAGGCGCGGGAGGACGTCGCCGCGTTGAGCGAGGCTCTGGCGTCGCGGCGCGACATGCCGGGCGCCGAAGCCTTGCGCGCGGCCATTGCGCAGGACGGGCCCGCCGCGCCCCGCGCCTCCGGCAGTTTTGCCGAGATTGAACTGTTTTAGAGCATTTTCGAGCGAAGTGGATGCCGGTTCGCGTGAAGAAAATGCGTCAAAACAAAGAACTAGAGCGTGCTCGGTGAACGGGAGTTCACCGAACGCGCTCTAGCGGGGCAAGACGATAAATTGCGCAAGGGTTTGCTTACGGTTTCTTTTTGAACAGCTTTCATTCTGCAAGCATTCGGCGTCAAACAAATGCGCGCGCGTGGGATGAACGGGAGTTCAGCTCACGGGCGCGAGAGACGAAGTCATTCGGAATGAAGGAGGGGACCTTGTCCGCCGTGCTGGTCGTCGATGACATCGACGTTGTTCGCTTGACCCTGCGAAAATTTCTGGAGCGCGGCGGCCACACCGTGACCGAATGCGCCTCCGCCGACGAAGCTGAAGAGGTGATGCGGCGCTGCACGCCCGATGTGCTCGTCACCGATCTCTGGATGCCAGGTCGCGACGGATTGAGCTTGATCCGCGCCGTGCGGCAGCGCCACCCGCGCCTGCCGGTCGTGGCCATCACCGGGGGCGCGCCGGGCATGACGCAGGCCTCGTCGCTCGACGAAGCCAAGGCGGCTGGCGCCGATCGCGTCGTCATGAAGCCGGTGGGCGTCCAGGAGCTTTTGACCAGCGTGCAGGATACGGTCGATCAGGCGACGACCGCCGCCCCCTGAGGAGAGTTCCGTGACCGCCCATGCGCCGCCGCCCATCGAAGCCGCTGTGCCGCTGGCGCGGCGCGAGGACATTCTTACCGCGCGAAAAACCGTGCGCGCGGCGGCCCGCGCCCTCCGCCTGGGCGCGGTGGACGAAGCGCGTGTCGTCACCATCGTCTCGGAACTGGCGAAAAACGCCTGCGTGCACGCCGGCGCGGGGGAGGTCCGGGTCGGGACGCGCCACCTTGTCGACCGCGACCAGATCCTGATCGAAGTCGAGGACGCCGGACCGGGCTTTTCCGATGTTTCCGCCGCGCTCGCCGTGGGGTTTTCCACCAATGGCGGGCAGGGGCTGGGCCTGCCCGCCGTCAACCGGCTGGCGAAGTCCTTGACCATCGACACGCGGCCGGGAAAAACTTTGGTCGCGGCGCTGTTTGAAACCGACCGCGCATGAGATCGCTGCTCACCCAATATGTCAGCTGCGTCGGCGCCTATGTCGCCACTGGCGAGGAGCTGTTCCTCGCCGAAATCGAGGATATCGCCCGCGATGCGATCGAGGAGGGCCGGCGTCTCGAGGAAATGGCCGGCCTGCACGAGGCGGCCTTGCTCGGTCTGGTCGAGCGCGGCGTCGTCTGCGACGCCGAGACGATCCGCCGCACCTCGGCGTGTCTGTCCGCCTTCATGGTGTCCTCCACCGTCTTCCACCAGGCGCGCGTCGACGTCGTTCATTACGACCGCGCGCGCGCCTATAGCGAACGCGCGCGGCAGCGTCTGGAGACGCTCGGGCAGCTGATCGGCGGCATGGCCCACGAGATCAGCAATCTGCTGCAGCCGGTCGTCGGCCTCTGCGAATTGTCGCTGATGGACATGGCCGAAGATGCGCCGGAGCGCGAAAATCTCGAAATCATTTCGGGCTGCTCGGCGCGCGCCTCCGGCGTGCTGCGCAATCTGCTCGCCTACGGCCGTTATGCCGAGCCGGAGTTGAAACTGACGGCTTTCGGCGCCGCGGTCCGAAAGAGTCTCGATTTCGTCACCTCCGTCTCGCTGCTCTGGCCGGCGCTGACGGTCGCCATCGAGGACGATCGCTCCCGCGTGGTGATCGTCGAGGAAGAGCTGACGCAAATCCTGCTCAACCTCATGCAGAACGCGCAGCAGGCGCATGCCAGACGCATCGATATTTCGGTGACGCGCACGGCCTGGCGCTTCCCGGTGACGGAGGAGGGCGCGGCCGCGCCCCCCCTGCAGCCGGCGCTCCGGCTCGCCGTCGCCGACGACGGCGACGGCATGGACCGGGACACGCTGGCCCGCGCCGCCATCCCGTTCTTTTCCGGGAAGCCGCCCGGCGAAGGGTCGGGCATGGGGCTCGCGGTGGTCGGCGGCATCGTCAAGAGTTTTTGCGGTCAGCTCACCATCGCCTCGAAACCCCGCGAGGGGACCACGGTTTCGATCTACCTGCCGATCGACAAATCCGACTGCGCCGTCGAAACCGTGTGAGCCGCCGCTCCTCCATCATCACGGCGCCGTCGCCGTCGCCTTTTCGGCGCCGCGCTCCTTGCGCCGCACGAAGAAGGACATCACCGCGACGAAGAAGACGGGCACGAAAAACACCGTCAGGATCGTCGCCGAGACCATGCCGCCGAACACGCCGGTTCCCAGCGCCTGCTGGCTCTTGGCGCTGGCGCCCGTCGCGATCATCAGCGGCACCACGCCGAGGATGAAGGCGAGCGAGGTCATGATGATCGGCCGGAAGCGCAGCCGCGCCGCCTCGATCGTCGCCGCCACCAGCGTCAGGCCTTGCGCCCGCAAATCCCGGGCGAATTCGATGATCAGGATGGCGTTTTTCGCGGAGAGCCCGATGATGGTGATCAGGCCCACGGTGAAATAGACGTCGTTGGGCAGACCGGCGAGGTAGCCGGCGACCACGCATCCGAGAATGCCGAGCGGCGCCGCCAGCATGACCGAGAACGGGATCGCCCAGCTTTCGTAGAGCGCGGCCAGGCACAGGAACACGAACAGCACCGACAGCCCGAGCAAGAAGGCGGCCTGCGAGCCCGCGAGCTTTTCCTGCAGCGACTGTCCGGTCCAGTCGTAACCGAAACCGCTGGGCAGCGTCGCCATCAGCCGCTCCATTTCGGCGATGGCGTCGCCGCTGGTGAAGCCGGGCTTGGGCTCGCCGGTCAGGCGCACGGAGGGATAGCCGTTGAAGCCGACGATCTGCGTCGGCCCGACCCGCCATTCCACCCGGGCGAAGGCCGACAGCGGCACCATCTCGCCGGCCTTGTTGCGCACGCTATAGGTCAGGATGTCCTCGGCGTGGATGCGTTTCTCTTCGTCGGCCTGCACCACCACGCGCTGCGTGCGTCCGCGATTGATGAAATCGTTGACATAGATCGAGCCGAGATGGGTGGAGATGACGTCGTTCACGTCGGTGAAGGACACGCCGAGCGCGCCGGCTTTTTCGCGGTCGATGTCGACGCGCACCAGCGGCGCGCCCGGCAGGCCTTCCTCGACGATCTTTTCGATCACCTGGGATTGCTCGGACTCCGCGATCAGCTTGTCCTTGGCCGCCATCAGCGCCTCATAGCCGCGCTGCCCGCGATCCTGCAGGCGGAACGAGAAGCCGGAGGTGTTGCCGAGATTGGGGATCGGCGGCGGGGCGAGCAGCGAGGTCTGCGCGTCGGCAATGCGCGCGAGATAGGGATTTGCGCGCGCGATAATGGCGTCCGCCGAATCGTTGGGGCCGCGCTGCGACCAGTCTTTCAGCGTGATGAACGCCTGCGCCGTCATCGAGCCCTGGCCGAAGAAACTATAGCCGGTGATGAAGGTCACGGACTCCACGGCGGGCTCTTTCAGCAGGCGCGCCTCCACCTGCTTGACCACGTCGAGCGTGCGGGTCGCGCTGGCGTCCGAGGGCAGCAGCACGTCGGCCATAACATAGCCCTGGTCGTCGACCGGCACGAAGCCGGACGGCGCCTTCCACAGGCCGTAGCCCATGGCCGCGACGATGACGAGATAGAAGGCGATGAAGGAGCGGCGCCGGCCCACCGCCCAGCGGGTCACGCCGGCATAGCGGTCGGTCAGCCAATCGAAGCCCCGGTTGAAGACGCCAAAAAATCCCTTCTTCTCGTGATGGTCGGCGTCGAGCGGTTTGAGCAGCGTGGCGCAGAGCGCCGGCGTCAGCGTCAGCGCCAAAAATGCCGAAAAACCGATCGACACCACCATGGCGGCCGAAAACTGCTGGTACATGATGCCGACGGAGCCGGGAAAAAAGGCCATGGGGACGAACACCGCCATCAACACCATGGTGACGCCGATCACCGCGCCGGTGATCTGCTCCATCGCCTTGACCGTGGCTTCGCGCGGCGAAAGCCCTTCCTTGGCCATGATGCGCTCGACGTTTTCCACCACGACGATGGCGTCGTCGACGAGAATGCCGATCGCCAGCACCATGCCGAACATGGTCAGCACGTTGATCGACAGGCCCAGCGCATAGAGCGCGCCGCAGGTGCCGAGCAGCGCGATAGGCACGACAATGGTCGGGATCAGCGTGTAGCGGAAATTCTGCAGGAACAGGAACATCACCAGGAAGACGAGCACGACCGCTTCGGCCAGCGTCATCAGCACTTTCTTCACCGAGGCCTTCACCACGGGCGTCACGTCATAAGAGACTTCCGCCTTCACGCCCGGGGGGAAATATTGCTCGAGCTCGGCCATTTTGGCGCGTACGGCGGCGCTGGTGGCCAATGCATTGCCGGTCGGGGCCAATTGCACGGCGATGGCCGCGGCGGGCTTGCCGTTGAGGCGCGTCGAAAAGGCATAGGTCAGGCCGCCGACTTCGATGCGCGCGACATCGCGCAGCCGCACGGCGGCGCCGTTGAGATTGGCGCGCAGCACGATGGCGCCGAATTCTTCCGGCGATTCGAGCTGGCCTTTGACCAGGACCATATTTTGCGTGCGCTCGGCCGAGGGGCTCGGCGGCTGCGCCAGCATGCCCGAGGAGACCAGGGCGTTTTGCGCGCGAATCGCGGAGGTGATGTCCTCGGCGGTCAGCGCATAGCCGCGCATCTTGTCGGGATCGAGCCAGACGCGCATGGCGCGCTCGGTCGAGAACAGCCGCACGCGGCCGACGCCGTCGACGCGGCGCAGCTCCGGCAGCACGTAGCGGGTGGCGACGTCGCCGAGGCCGATCTCGTCCAGTGAGCCGTCCGGCGAGGTCAGCGTGACGAATTGCAGGATGGCCGTGGAGGCTTCGAGAATGGCGATGCCCTGCTGCTGCACGGCCGGGGGCAGGCGCTGTTCGATGCGCTTGATGCGGTTCTGCACGTCGACGGCGGCGAGCGCCAGATCGGTTCCCGGCTTGAAGTCGACGTTGATCTCGACCTCGCCGGTGGTGTCGCCGGTCGATTCAAAATTCAGCAGGTTCGCCGCGCCCGAAAGCTCCTCCTCGATCAGGCGGGTGACGGAATAATAGAGGTCCTGCGTCGAGGCGCCGGGATAGGAGGTCGAAATCGAGATCGAGGGCGGCGCCACGATGGGGTATTGCGACACCGGCAGGAAGGGCAGGGCGAGAATGCCGCCGAGACAGATGAAGATCGCGATGACCCAGGCGAAGACGGGTCGCGCGATGAAAAACGCGGGCATGCGGTCAGGCTCCGAAAAGGTTTATGTCGAAACTGGGCGGTTTTCCGCGCTCAGCCTTCCGTGCGGCCGAGCGCGGCCGGACGCGGATCGACGCGCCCCCCGGACATGAATTTCTGGAACCCTTCGACGACCACCCGATTGCCGGGATGCAAGCCTTCGTCGACGACGACCTGGTCGCCGAGCGTGCGCCCGAGCCGGACCGGTTGCAGCACGGCGCGGCCCTGGTCGTTGACGACGAACACCTCGGCGCCGCCGGCATTGTTGCGCTGGATCGCCTGGCGCGGCACGGTGATCGTGTTGGCGCGAAGCCCCTCTTCGATCTGCACGCGCACATAGGCGCCCGGCAGCAGCAGCGCCTCCGGATTGGGGAATTGGGCGCGCAAAGTCACCTGGTTGGTGCCGGGATCGACGGTGATGTCGGAAAACAGCAATTTGCCTTCCAGCGGATAGGTCTTGCCATTTTCCAGGATCAGGCGGGTGCGGACGTGATCGCCCTTCGGCTTGAACCCGCCGCGCTCCATCTCTTCCTTGAGCGCGTCCATTTCAGCGACCGATTGGGTGAAGTCCGCATAGATCGGATCGAGCTGCTGGATGGTGGCGAAGGGGGCCGGCTGGTTTTCCGAGGCGAGCGCGCCTTCGGTGACCAGGGCGCGGCCGATGCGCCCGGTGATCGGCGCGCGGATGGTGGCGTATTCGAGATTGACTTCGGCGCGACGGACCGCGGCTTTCTGCGACATCACATCGGCCTCGGCCTGGCGCTCGGCGGCCAAAGCGAGGTCATATTGGGCTTGCGTGGTGGTCTGGCCGTTGAGCAGCGCCTTGAGGCGATCTTCCTGGCGCGAGGCCTGGAACAAAGTGGCCTCCGCCTTGGCCAGCGCCGCGCGGGCGCTGTCGAGGTCGATCTGGAACGGCGTGGGGTCGATCCGGTAGAGCACCGCGCCCTTTTCGACGACGCCGCCCTGCTCGAACGTGCGCTCCAGCACGATGCCGGACACGCGCGGGCGCACCTCGGCGATGCGCATCGGCGTGATGCGGCCGGGGGCGTCCTTGGTCATCAGGATTTCCTTGCGCTCGACCGTGACCACGCCCACCAGGGGCGGGGCGTCTGCGGCCTCATTGGCGCGCGCGCCAAGGGGGGACAGGGCGGCGGCCATCGCCAGCGCCGCCCAAAGACTTCGACCCTTCGCTTCCTTATTCATATGATTCAACATCGCTCCTCTATATTCAGCCGGCGCGGCGTCGCCGAAATGGGCGGAGACTCCGACTTTTGGATGAGGGTGCGGTGGAAAACCTGTCGTTTCCCTGTCAGTAATCCAGAATGATGCAAGGTTCGACCTTGGTCAAGCCGAACGGCCCCGCGCGGTCTTGGCTGCGCCAGGGCCCGGTTCATGCGATGATTGCGCGCGAAAGAGGTCGCGCTGGCGACGAGGAGGGGACGAAATTTGGGGCGGATGATCGGTCCTCACGGTTTTCGCGCGCGTGGCGGGATTTCGCCTTGAGCCGTCCGTCCCTGGTCGGCCTCGTGGTGCGGCGCATCGCCTTTTTCGCGGCTTTGGCCATGCTTGCGCAATTGGCGGGCGTTTTTTGGGAATATTGGTCCGACGACCAGACGCTGGAACGCTACGCCATTGAAATGGAGACCGAGGCTCTGGCGCAGGGCGTGTCCGTCGACAACGGCCGCGCCGCCTTTCATCTGCCCCCGGACCTGCGCGACCGCTATGGCGGCGCCAACAGCGGCTATGTCGTCCGGGTGCGCACGGCCGCCGGCGCTCAGCTTTATTCGAATTGCCCCGGCGCCTGCGAGACGCTGTTTCCGCCGATCGACGTCACGCCGCTGATGTTCTGGATGCGTCAGGTCAAGCCCGGCGAAAAGCTGGAGGTTGGCGGCGGGCGGGTCGTGGTCGAGCAGCCGGAGCCGGTGATGATCGAAATCGCCATCGTCGACGACCGCGACGGCGTGATGGCCCGCGTGTTCCGCCATGAGGTCTACGACCACATGCTGCTGCCGATGAGTCTGATGCTGGTGTTCGTGCTGGGCGCGACGATCTTTTCGGTGGCGCAGAGCCTGCGTCCGGTCCAGGAGGCCGCGCGGAAAGTCGCGCGGCTCGATCCGCGCGCCGAGACGGCGCAGCTGCCGACCGCCGACATGCCGCGGGAAATCGCTGAATTCACCCAAGCCGTCAACGCGGCCTTTTCGCGCGCCGCCGAGCTTATGCGCTCGCAAAAACTTTTGACCTCCGCGATCTCCCATGAAGTGCGCACGCCGCTCGCCGTCGCCCGGCTCGAATTGGAGAAAATCGCCGATCCTCGCGCGCGAAAGGTCGAGGAGGATTTGAACGCGCTCAACCATCTGGTCGAACAATTGACCGATCTGGCGCGGGTCGAAGCCGCGCCGCTCGCGGTGCTGGAAAAGATCGAACCGGCGGCGCTGGCGGGACAGGTGGTCAGCGATCTCGCCGATCTGGTCTATCGCGCCGGGAAAAGCATCTCTTTCGCCGACAGGGGCGCCACGCCCTTCCTCGGCCATCCCGCTTTGGTCGAAAACGCGCTGCGCAATCTGGTCGAGAATGCCGTGCGCCATGCGCCGGCCGGCGCCGAGATCCGCGTCGAGGTCGGGCCGGGCGCGGCGCTCGCCGTGATCGACGACGGCGGGGGCAAGTCTCCGACCGGCCAACCCGCCTCCGGGCGGGGCCTGGGCTTGCAGATCGTCGGCCGGATCGCCGAAATCCACCACGCCGCCTTCGACTGGACGCGCAAGGAGACCGGCGTGACCGCCCGACTCGATTTCGCGCCAAAGCGGAAGCCCACTTGACCTTGAGAGGGGGATCGCAGGCCGCCTCCGCAAGCCCCCGCCTTTGACGCATGACAAAGCGCGCCCACGCCTCGAACTGTCAGACTGCCCCCCACAAAAAAATCGGCCGAACTCAGGCCAGGGGTGGAAGCGCATGGATTTCGTGACGGAGAGGGTGGCGATCGGCGATGCGTCCGAGGCCGAAGGCGAGGCGTTGCGGCGCAACGGGATCGGCGCGGTGCTCAGCCTGACGCGACTGGAGGCGCCGCTTCCCTTGCCTCATGCGGCGATCGAGCTGGTCGATCGGCAGGCGCTTTCGGGGGACGACATTCGCGCCGCCACCCATTTTATCAAGACACAGGTCGATGCCGGACGGCGCGTGCTCGTCCACTGTTTTGCCGGCGTTTCGCGGTCGCCTGCGATGACGCTTTGCTATTTGCACGAGCACATGGGGTTTTCATTGGACGACGCGCTGGCGCGGGTGAAAACCGCGCGGGCCCTGGCCGATCCGCATCCGGCGCTGTTGGCGTCGATCCGCGCGCATTACGGGCAAGACGTTGCGCTGACCGTTGACGTCTCCGCGAATGAAAATCCCTATGGTCCCTCGCCGCTTGTGGTCGAGGCGGTGGTCGCGGCGGCGGCGGGCGCGCATCTCTATCCCGACGGCCCCGGCGACGCTCTGCGCAACGCTTTGGCGCGCCGCTTTGGGGTTGGACCGCAAACCATTGTTCTCGGCAACGGCTCCACCGAAATCTTGGAGATGACCGCGCGCGCGATTCTGGCGCCCGGAAAGGAAGCGATCATCGGCTGGCCGTCCTTTCCGACTTACCGCGCCATGGTCCGCCGCGTCGGCGCCCGCGAAATCCTGGTTCCTCTGGTCGAGCATGATTACGATCTCGACGCCATCGCCGAGCGGATTTCGCCCGACACGGGTCTTGTTGTGCTTGGAAATCCCAACAATCCCACGGGGCGCGTGTTTGGCAAGCTCGCCTTCGCCCGTTTGCTCGAACGTTTGCCGCCCCACGCCGTGCTGTGCCTCGACGAAGCCTATTGCGATTACGCGTCTGCAGATGATTTTCCTGATTCGCTGGCGACCGTGCGCGCGGGGCGCTCCGTGGTGGTGGTGCGCACGTTCTCCAAGGCTTTTGGCATGGCCGGTTTGCGCATTGGCTATGCGCTGGCGCCGCCTGATTTGGCGAAGCGGATCGACGGGTTCCGGCAGAGGTTTAATACCAGCAGCATCGCGCAGGGCGCGGCGCTCGCCGCGCTCGAGGATTACGACCATGTCGCGCGTTCCGCCGCGCTCAACGTGTCCGCGCGCGAAAAACTTTGCGCTGACTTGGCGGAGCTTGGGCTGGCTTTTGTGAAAAATTCGGACGCCAATTTCGTCATGATCGATGTCGGCGACGGCGTGGCCATCGCCGCCGAGCTGAAAAAATCGGGCGTGCGCGTCAAATCGCTGGAGGCCATTGGGCTGCCGGCCTGCATTCGGGTCAGCGTGGGGACGCCGGAGCAGAATGAGCGGGTCGTCGAGACGCTGGCCTGGTTGCAGCGCCACACCGACGCCGCCGGGGGCGTCGGGCTGCACTTGCGCGCGCCGGAGCCGGCGCTCGCATGAACCTGCATCAGTTGCGCATTTTTTGCGCCATCGCCCAATCCAAGACGCTGACGCAGGCGGCCAAGCAGATCGGACTGACGCAGCCGACGCTGTCGCAGCAATTGTCGAGCCTGGAGGAAAAGGTCGGCACAAAACTGTTCGAGCGCACCCTGAACCAGATGGAGTTGACGGTCGCCGGCGAATTTTTGTTGCGCCGCGCGCTGCACATTCTCAGCGAGGTCGAGGGCGCTGAGGAACAGTTGCGCGAATTCGCCTCGGGCAAGCGCGGCGTGATCCGGCTCGCCGGCATCAATTCCATCGTGCGCGCCGTGGCGCCTTCGGCGATTTTGCGATTGCGCGAGAGTCTGCCGGAGGTCGAGTTCGACATTCACGAACTCGCGCCGACGGAGGTGCTGGACCTGCTCTATGCGCGCCAGATCAACATCGGTCTGGTCGCCGTGGGCTCGCTGCCCAAGAGCAATGTGTCCTTCAAGGAAGTCCCGGTGATCACCGATCCCTATGTGCTGGTGACGCCCGCCGGGCTTGGACTCTCCGAGCTCGCCGATCTCGCCGATCTCGCGCCGGACAAGCGCGAGCTTTTGAAGAGCTGCATCAATTTCGCCTTTGCCTCGCAATGGTCGCGGCGGCTCGAAAACTGGCGTCACCAGATGCTGCCGGGCCATCGGCAGGTCGCGCAATGCCGCAGTTATGATGTCGCCTTGAGTTTTGTCCGCGCGGGGCTCGGCGTGTGCGTCGCGCCCGCGCTGGCCGTGCATGAGGATGGGCGCAGTTTGGAGGGTGTGGACCTCTATGCGACCAATCTTCCGGCCCGCCAGACTGTTGCGCTGGTCCCCGCGCAGAGTTTGCGCATCGATCCCTACAAGACTTTTCTCGACGCGCTTCGCGAGGCGGGGGCGGCGACGCCCTTGCCGCACATCCTGCCCATGCCGCGCTTCATGACGCGCGCGGCGGAATTGGCGGAGTTGGGCTGAGCTATTGGGAAGTCCAATGGCGCCCATAGATTTACACCGGCGCGAGCCGCCGCCTATCATCCGTTCATAAGAAACCGAAACGCAGACGCCCGCGCAAAGAGGCAAAACAACAGCGTTCGGACCAGGGAGTGGACTACAAATGGTCATGATGATGGCCCCGGGTGGCACCCGGGACATGTGCCGTCTCGTGCTCGATGAGGGCGCGGACGCGGTTTATGTTGGCGTGGTCGGCTGGAGCCGCAGGGGCGCCGAACACGAATTGTCCGATGACGAAATCCGTCATGTGATCGACGACGCCGCCGCTCGCGGACGCGAGGTGCGCATCGTCGTCAACACGCTGCCGAGCTCCACCGAAATCCCCATGTTCATCGAGCGCATCGTTCAATATGCGGGCTGGGGCGCCAAGGGGTTCATGATCAGCGATGTCGGTTGCATGCGGCTGGTCAAAAAACTTCTTCCCAAGGTTGCGGTCCACACCAGCGTCGGCTGCGGCGTCACCAATTTCGAGGATGTGCGTTTTCTGCGCGACAATGGCGCGACCCATGTCGTGCTGCCCTATCGCATGACCGTCGAGGAAATCGCCGAGATCAAACAAAAGACCGGCGTCGGCATCGAGGTCTTCCTGTTCAAGACCCCGTCGGGCGGCAAAATCTGTCCCGGCAAATGCATGATGTCCAGCTATTTTAGTTACCGCCGTTGGCTGGACGAGACGGGAAAAGATCATTTTTATGGCAGCGCCAGCCGGGGCGGCGATTGTCTGCGCGTGTGCCAGACCGAATGGGATTTTGGCCCGGACGATTCCTTCATTCGCCACGGCATGACCATCAAGACCAATCCCGCTTTGTGGCTCGACGAATTGCCGGCCTATCTGGCGGCGGGCGTCGATTGCCTCAAAGTGCCGGGACGCGACCGCTCCGATCTCTTGGTGCGCGACATCGTGCGGTTTTATCGACGTGTGCTCGACGTGATTCAGGGGAGCGACCGGCCCGATCTCTCGGGCTTCCGCGACGAGTTGCTCGTCTTCCACCAGCGCTGGAAGGTCGAGCGCGGCATCCGCGACAACCGCCTGATCGGAGAAGCCGAACGCGAGGCGCGGCGAGTCGAGCGCGCGCAAGTGTCGGCGAAGAATTTCGAAGTCGTGATCTGAGGATTCCTAAATGTTCGAGCTTTCCACCAATGTGGCGTCGCCGCAGCAGCTTCGCCGTGGGGATTTTTCCGCCTATGACGCGCTCTATCTCGGCGAGTTCTCCTGCCTGAGCTATCCCAACAATTTCTGCGCCCATCCCGAGTTTTTGGCGGAGGCCGTGGCGCAGGTCTATGAGCTCGGCAAGAAAGCCTATCTGCGGCTGTTCGCTGTGCCGAGCAATCACGATTTGCCCACCGTGCGCAAGGTGATCGAAACGGCGCTCGCCCTGCCGTTCGACGGCTTTGAGGTCCACAATCTCGGCCTGCTGCAAATGCTCAAGGAGATGGGGAACACCAAGCCGATTCATCTTGGCGTGTTCGGCAATTTGTATACCGACGCCACCGCGCGGGTCGTCAAGGATTATGGGGTCACTCGGGTCTATCCCAATCCCGAACTGAGCCTCGACGAGGCCATTTATATCCGTGACAACACGCCGATTGATGTGCTCATTCCCGTGCATGGCAAAATTCCGCTGGTGGTGGCGGAGACCTGTTTCATTCACGAAAATTCCGGCGGTCTGCCTGGCGAGGATTGCAAGTTCAAATGCTCGCAGGAGCATTGGCTGACGCGCTCCTCCGGCGACTGGTCGCTGAAGGACACGGGTTGCATGACGCTGAGCGGCGCCGATCTGTGCATGCTCGAACATGTCGACCGATTGGCCGCGGCGAAGCTCAACGCCTTTTATGTGCAGAGCCATGGTGAGAGTCCCGAATATATCGCCAAGGTCGGGCGCATCTATCGCGACGCTTTCACGCGCGCCTTTGCCGGCGAGGCCGAAGGCGATGTCGCGCCGCTGCTGGAGGAGTTGTCGGGGCTGGCGAAGATGGGCCTTTGCAACGGCTATTACTTTGGCGATGCGGGCCGCCGCTATGTGGGGCGGACATGAAAACGCCCGCCCTTCTCGCGCCGGGCGGCACGCTCGAAATGGCGAGGGTCGCCGTCGATGAGGGGGCGGACATCGTCTATGTGGGGCCGCTCGGATGGAGCCGGCGGCCCTATGAATCCGAGATGACGGACGAGGACATTCGCGCCGCCATTTTTTACGCACGCGAAAACGGGCGGCAGGTTCGCATCGTGCTCAACACCTTTCCCAGCCCGTTCGAAATGGACGATTTCGCGCGAAAGGTGCAGCTCTATGCGGGATGGGGCGCCTCGGGTTTCATTGTCACCGATCCCGGCGCCATCAGGCTGATCCGGGGCCTTGTTCCCGACACGCTGATCCATGTCAGTATCGGCAGCGGCGTCACCAATTCCTGGGACGCGGAATTTTATCGCGAGATCGGCGCCGACGTGATCATCCTGCCCTATCGCTGGGGCGAAACGGAAATTGCCGAGACCCGCTGCGTCTCCGGCATCGGCCTCGAAGTCTTTTTGTTCGAGACGGTGCAGACCGGCAAAATCTGCCCGGGCAAATGCATCATGTCGAGCTATCTGAAATTCCGCGAATGGCTTGATATCGAGGGCAAGGCGACCTCCGGCAGCGCCAATCGGGGTGCGAAGGAATGTTATCGCGTCTGTCAGACCAATTGGGATTTTGCGGCTGAGGACGGTGATCCCGTCAAACTGAAATTGCGGCGTGACGCGCGGCTGATGCTGGAGCAATTGCCGGCATTTGTCGAACTCGGCGTGGAGTGTTTCAAAATTTCCGGGCGCGAACGGCCGGTTCCGATGATCCGAGACCTCGTCCGGTTTTATCGCAAGGCGCTCGACGGCATTGCGGCGGGCCAGACGGATATGTCTGTTTACGTCGATGAACTCGCCACGTTGCGGGGGCGCTGGACCGTCGAAAAGCGCAAGCGTGTGGATGTCCTGATGGATCGCGCAGAGCATTATTCCGACGCTGCGCCGAGTCTGGCGGTTGCCCAATGAACTTTTTGCGCGCCGCGTTTGAAACAAGTGGCAGTCCGTCTTGGGTAATGCGGGTGATCCGGTTGCAGAGCCTGGACCGCCGCCACGGTTTTGATCTGGAATTGGTGCTCGGCGGCGATCTCGGCGACCGCCGCGCGCAGGCCACGCAACACGTTCTCGCGCAGGGGCGCGCCGATCTGATCGACACCGACTGGCTGTCGATCGCCCGGAGCCAGGACACGGATGCGCCGCTGCACGCCATTTTTCCTTACGGGAAGATCGTGGGCGCGCTGGTGGTCGCCACCGGATCGGGGATTGAGGGGCTCGACGAGTTGCGCGGCCGGCGCGTGGGCGTCATTCGCGCCTCCGACAAGAACTGGTTTGTCGCGCGGGCTGCATGTCGTCAGCGGCATGGGTTTGATCCGCAGGGCATTGTGCAACTCGCCGAGGCGCTCTCCAAGACCACGCTGCTGTCCTGGCTTGAGAGTGGCGAAGTCGAGGTCGCCGCGCTGCCCTGGCATCTGGCCCCGCGGGTGACGGCGAGCGGAAAATTCCGTCAGCTTTGCGATGTGCTCGACCTCTTGCCCGAACTCGGCGCGCCCTCGGTTCCCACCACCTTTTTCGCGACGCGGCCGGAATTCGCCGCGACGCATCCGAAACTGGTCGCGGCCTTCATCGCCGCCTATCGCGACGCGGTCGCAATGATGCGCGCGGATGAAACCCTTTGGCGCGAGGCGGCGGCGCAGCCGGGCGACGACGCGGTCGTGCTCGCAGGTTTGCGCGCCGCGTGGCTGCGCCGGATTTGCGACGCATGGCCCGAAAACGCCACGAGTCAATTGAACGATTTCTTTGAACGGCTGTCGCGGGACTCCTTGGTCCCAGCAGACGCATAAAAGCCGGGGAATGGGGAGCACACAATGGTTGCTTTGATGGGGCCGGGCGGCACGTTCGACATGGCGGTGGCCGCCTTGCAGCGCGGTTGCGATTCCGTCTTTGTCGGACCCAAGGGATGGAGCCGCCGTCCCGCTTCCGACGAGTTGGAAGAGGAGGAAATTCGCGACCTCATCCATTTCGCAAAACCGCTCGGCAAGGATGTTCGCGTCGCCATCAATGTCATGCCCAATCCCGAGGAAATCCCCGCCTTTTTGTTGAAGGTCGAGCGCTACGCGCTGTGGGGCGCCGGCGGCGTGATGATTTGTGATCCCGGCTGCATCAAACTGGTGCGTGAGCGCTGCCCCGATCTCGATATCCATGTCAGCGTGACGGCGGGCGTGTTCAATTCGCGCGACATTTCCTTTTATCGCGAGCTCGGCGCGAATATTGTCGTCATTCCCTATCGCTGGGGGACGAAGGAGCTGGAGGAGGTTCGGGACCAGACCGGCGTCGGCCTCGAAGCCTTCATGTTCCAGACGGTGAAGCGCGGCCGCATTTGTCCGGGGCGCTGCTATTCCTCGAGCTATTTTCTCATCGCGCACGAACACGATGCCGCGGGAAAGGATCACCATGTCGGCAGCGCCAGCCGCGGCGGTTCCTGCCACCGCATCTGCCGGGCGAAATGGGACCTCGCCATTGACGAGCAGGGCGTGTCGGGCAATCCGGATCTAAAAGCGTCGCCGGAATTGCTGCTGTGGGAAATGCCGGATTATGTCCGGCTCGGCGTCGACCGCTTCAAGATTCCGGGACGCGAGCGTTCGGTGAATCTCGTCGCCGACATTTGCGGCTTTTATCGCCGCGCGCTCGACCATGTGCTTGCCGGAAACGATGACGTCTCCGGTTTCGCCGACGAGTGGAACGAGATTCGCGTGCGCTGGACGCGCGAGCGTTGCCGCCGCGACGATGGGCGCATCGCTCATGCGCAGGCCTCCTGACCCCTTTCACGGATGCACAGGCATGGACGGCGTTTCGGTTTGCGTTTCCGACATGACTTTTTTGCCGCTTGAGGCGCCGGCGCGGCGCGATTTCGTTCGCGGACTCGACGAGATTGGTCCTGATGACGCCGGGCTCGTCGGCGGCAAGGCGTTTCCGCTCGCGGCGCTGCTGCGCAATGGTTTTTGCGTGCCAAGAGGGTTTTGCGTCACCACCGACGCTTTTCGCGCGCGCCTTGGCGGCGATCTGCCCGAGGACTTGCGCGACGACCTCGCCGAGGCCTGGCGCCGCAGCGGCTTTCGCATGGCTGCCGTGCGCAGCTCCGCGACCGAGGAGGACGGCCGCGAAACCTCGTGGGCGGGGGTGTTTCCCACCGTGCTGCCGGTGCGCGATGCCGACGAAATGATCGCCGCGGTCCAAAATTGTTTTCGCGCGCTTCATGCGCCGGAAGCGGAATTTTTGCGCGCGCACGGGCGGAGGAGCGCGCGTCCGGCCATGGCGGTTCTGGTTCAGGAATTGATTGAGGCGGAGGCGGCGGGGATCGTGTTCACCGCTCATCCCGTCACCGGCGCGCGCGGCGAGATCGTCATCAACGCCATTCGCGGACTGGGGGAGCCGCTGGCTTCGGGCCGCGTCAATGGCGACACTTTTGTTGTCGCCGCGCGCGATGGCGCGATCCGCTCGCACGTCGTCTCGGATCAGGCCTTCATGCTGACGTCTCGCGGCCCCGTGGCGCTGGAGGAGGCGAAGCCGGCGCTGACGCACGCGCAAGCGCAAAAACTCGCGCGGCTCGCCGTCGAAGTCGAAGACGTTTTCAATTGTCCGCAGGACATTGAATTCGCGATTGCCGAGGGACGCATTCATCTGCTTCAGGCTCGGCCGATCACCGCCGTCGATCGGGAGACGGTGGGCGAAGGTGAGATCGCGGCATATCTCGAACACGAGCGCACGCGCCTGAAAAAGACGGTGGCGGCGCTGCGCCGGCAGGGGTTTTTGACCGGCGAACGCGCCATTTTCAGCAGCGGCAATATCGGCGAACTCTTGCCCACGCCGACGCCGATGAGTTTTGGGCTGTTTCGCACAATATTCGCCGGACCGGGCGGCGCCATCGCGGCGGGACGCCAAAAGCTCGGCTATGCGCTCGCGGCCGACGCCGCCGAACCGCTCTACGAAAAAATTGGCGGGCAGCCTTTTTTCAATGTCGAGATCGACGCCAAAACTTTTTGTATCGGCGCGCCAGTCGAGGTGGACGACATTCTCGACAGCATCGCGCGTGAGCCCGGCCGCGCCTCCTATCCCGAGTTTGGCCTTTACACCCAGGGCCTGAGCCTCGACGAGGCGCGGGCGCGCCATGGCGAAGCCGAGGGGTTTGCCCGACACGCCGCCTTCTGGCGGTTTCACGACGGCATGCGCCGGGCGGCGCGCGATCTGCTGCGTCGCCGCGCGCAGGACGAAGCCGACTGGGCGTTGGCGCTGGAGCCGCCCCGTTCCGACGAAATCGACGGCTCGGCCGAAAAGCTGCTTGCGGCGTTGCAGCGCCGGCTCGACCGGCTTCGCAAACTCTGCGTCGATTTCGTCATGGCGGCGCGCGTCGCCTTTTTCTTTGCCGATCTCGTGCGCTGGCGGCTGCGGCGCCATTTGGGCGACGACCGGCTGATCGGCGAATTGCTCATGGGCCTCGACGGCTCCATGGTGACGCAACAGGCTTTCGATCTGGAAAAGCTGGCGAAGGGAGAGATCGCGCGCGAAACCTTCCTCGCGGCTTACGGTCATTGCGCGGCGAACGAACTCGAGATTTCGCTGCCGCGCTTCGCCGAGGAGCCACTGGTCCTCGACAGGCTGTTGCGCGATCTCTCCGCATCCGGCCGACGCCCGGCCGCCGAATTTCGGCGGCAGCAGCGCCAGCGCCGCGCCGCGCAGCGCGAGGTGCGCCGGCGATTGGCGGAAGTGGGTGTGGCCAACGTTGAGATTCGCGACTTCTTCGCCGACCTTCGCCTCGCGCAAAAATTCCTGCCGCGCCGCGAGACCGCAAAGCATTTTTATACCGGCGACTATCGCGGGCTGCGCGCGGTCCTGTTGGAGCTCAATGCGCGGCTGGGCTGGGCCGAGGGTGACGTTTTCTACCTGGAGCCGGAGGAGATCGGGGGCGCGTTGGCGCGACCCGACGCCTTCGCGCCATTGGTATGCGCGCGCCGGCGTGAAAGAAAGATCGCCGCCCGGCTCGCCGCCCAGCGCCGCATCCCCGCCGTCATTTTCGCCGATGCGCTGGATAAAATCGGCGCGCGGGCCGAAGCCGCGACATCGACCGCTTTCGTCGGCGCGCCGGTCGCGCCGGGCGCCGTGGTCGGCCGCGTGATGCTGCTGGACGAGGGGGTGACCGGCGCGCCGCCCGGCTGTTGCCGCGAGCGCATCCTCGTCGCCCATTCCGCCAATCTCGGTTTGGCGCCTTGGCTGCGCGTCGCCGCCGGTCTTGTCGTCGAAGTCGGCGGCGTGCTCGCCCATGCCGCCTGTCAGGCGCGCGAGGCCGGCGTTCCCGCTCTGGTGCTGGAGGGCGCGACTTCGCTGTTGCGCGACGGCATGCTCGTCAGCCTCGACGGCGAGACCGGACGCCTCGAAATTCTGGAATCGACATGAGTCTTTTTGATCTTGCGGGTCGCCGGGTCGTGGTGACCGGCGCCGGCGCCAATGGCGGCATCGGCCACGCCCTGGCGCTGGGTTTCGCCAAGGCCGGCGCGCGGCTTGCTCTGTGTGATATCGATGCGGACGGGCTTTCGCGGACGGTGGAGGAAACCCAGGCCGCGTTCGCCGCGGGCTGTGACATTTCCGTCGAGGCGGAGGTGGAGGCGTTTTTCGCCCGGGCGTGCGAAAATCTCGGCGGCATTGACGTGCTCGTCAACGTGCCCTTCGTCTTTCCGCGCCGCTGCCCGCCGCATGAATTGCCGCTCGCCGACTGGGAGCGCATGTTCGCCGTCAATGTCACCGGCTATTTCCTTTGCATCCGCGCGGCGCTGCCGCTCATGCTGGGGCAGGGCGGGGGGGCGATTATCAACATTGGCTCGAATGCCGGCGAGACCGCGCTGGGGCGCGGCGCCTTCGCCTATAGCGCGACCAAAAGCGCGGTGCATCAGATGACCCGCGAGCTCGCCGTCGAATATTGCGCGCGCGGTGTTCGCGTGAACGCGCTGGCGCCGGCCCAGGTGCTGACGCCGGGGCTCGCGGCCCATATGGACAATCCGCATTTCCGCGACAATGTGTTGCCGCGCATTCTGATGGGCCTGCCGATGGGGCGGCTGCTGACGCCTGAGGATATGGTGGGCCCCGCGCTGTTCCTGGCGTCGGATGCGGCGGCTTGCGTCAATGGCGTGATCCTGCCGGTGGATGGCGGCAATCTCGCCATGAACGCCGGCGGCGGCGCGCCGCGATGAAATTGTTGCGCTATGGGCCGGCCGGTTGCGAACAGCCGGGCCTTCTCGATTGCCACGGCAACATCCGCAGTCTCGCTGGTCATGTGTCCGACATTGCCGGTGCGGCGCTGGCGCCGGAGCAACTTGACGCCTTGCGCCAGCTCGACCCGCAAAAACTGCCGCTGGTGGAGGGCGCGCCGCGCCTTGGGCCGCCGGTCGCGGGGGTGGGAAATGTCATCGCCATCGGGCTCAATTATCCCGGCCATGGCGCGCAATATGAAATCCCCTCCGAGCCCATCATTTTTTCAAAGCACACCGGGGCCATTTGCGGCCCCAACGACCCCATCATCATTCCGCCCGGCGCAAGCAAGGTTGATTGGGAGGTCGAACTGGCTTTGGTGATTGGCCAGTGCGCGAAAAGGGTTTCGGCCGAGGCTTCCCAAAAATGCGTCGCCGGCTACATGCTCGCCAACGATCTGTCCGAGCGCGATTTCCAGTCCGAGCGCGGCGGGCAGTTCATCAAGGGCAAGTCGTGCGAAAATTTCTGTCCGCTCGGTCCCTGGCTGGTCACCGCTGACGAAATTCCCGATCCGCAGGCGATAAAACTGTGGCTCGACGTCAACGGTCGCCGGGTCCAGGACGACAGCACGGCGAACATGATTTTTCCGGTTCGGGAGCTGGTGAGCTATGTCAGCCAGTTCATGGTGTTGCTGCCGGGCGATGTGATCATCACCGGGACGCCGCCCGGCGTCGGCATGACCCGCGGCTGGTATTTGCGCGCAGGCGATGAAATCGAACTGGGCGGCGCGGGCCTCGGCGCGCAACGCCAGCGTGTGATCGACGCGGCGGAAAGCTGACGAGACTTGCCTTCGGCGTCACCGAGGATTATGGACAAGCTTGGTCGGCAGTTCACCGAGGCGTCGCTGTCCCTTTCGGGCAAGCTAAACCTGCTTAAAATTGATTTCGACGGACACTTATCCCGTGCCGCGTCGTAAGGCAGCGACCAACGACAGTCAGACAGGCACGCTTGAGGATAAGTCATGTCCAGAGAAGCGTTTCCTTATTCCGCCCCCGATGCGTCGGCCCTGGCCAAGGCGCTCCGCCGCGAACTTGATCTGATCGAAGGCAAACCCGGTCACGTTCAGCTGCTGAACATTTTGGCGCGCGCGGTTGGTTTCCGCAATTTTCAGCATTTTCGCGCTGCGGCGACGGCGCAGGCGCGCCCCGTTCCGGCGCCGCCCCCGGTCGATTTCGCCCTGGTCCAGCGTGTCGCCGGCCATTTCGACGAACAGGGTCGCCTGCTGCGCTGGCCTTCGCGCCACAGCCATCGCCTGCTCGCGCTCTGGGCGCTGTGGTCGCGCTTGCCGGCGGGCGTGGTCCAAAGCGAAGCCGAGATCAACCAGATCATCCGCGACAACCATTGTTTTGGCGACCACGCCGTGATCCGCCGCGCGCTGGTCGATGAGGGATTGTTGGCGCGCACGTCGGACTGCCGCGAATATCGCCGCATCGAGCAGAAACCGCCGGGCGAGGCGCTGGCTCTGATCCGGTTGGCGCCAGCGCGCGCCGCCTGAAACGTCTCTCCTGCCCGCATTGGACATCTCACCATGACAAATATTGTCACGGCGGACGCCGCTCGCGCGGACGCGACCGCTTCTGTTTTCCGCACCCAAACTCGTCTCGGCCCCGTCGAGCATACCGACGACGGCGATGGTCCGGCCTTCCTGGCGCTGCATGGCGGCATGGGCGGCTATGACCAGAGCCTGCTGCTCGCCAAAACCCTCCTCGCCGCCCCGGCTTCGCAGCGGGTGATCGCCTTATCCCGGCCCGGCTATCTCGGCGCGCCGCTGCTTTCGGGCGCGACGCTGGACGAGCATGCGGACCTCTACGCCGCGCTGCTCGACCGCCTCGCCATCGACCGCGCGGTGGTCGCGGCCGTGTCCGCCGGCGGTCCCTCGGCGATCGCCTTCGCCGCGCGCCACCCTGACCGCTGTGCGGGGCTGATCCTGGTTTCGACGCCAAGCGGCCGTTTCGACTCGCCGGATGAGGTGGTGAAGCGGCTGCGTCACTTCGAAATCCTCTGCCGGATTCCGGGCGTCGCGCGGTTTTTCGCCTGGGCGAATCGACGCAATCCAAGAAAAGCCGCCGCGCGCGCCATCCGCGACCCGGACACGCTGCAGCGGACGCTCGCCCACCCCGAGGCCGCGCGCCTGCTCTTCGCCCTGCAAGGGAGCGTCTTCGAGCGGCTGGCCGAACGTTTGCCCGGGACCATTGCGGACGTCTCCGCCCTGGCGGCCCTGCCGCCTCTGCCGTTCCACCGCATTTCATCGCCCACGCTGGTCATCCATGGCGAGGCCGACTCGGTCGTCCCGTTTGCCCACGGGCGGCGTTCGGCGCATGAAATCGCCGGGGCGGAATTTTGTAAAATCCCGGCGGGGGAACACGTCTGCCTCTTCACCCATCTCGACGAGGTGAGACAGCGGGTTGGCGCCTTTCTGCGACGCGCGCGCGAGGAGGCGCGCTAGAACTCATTCCGCCGCGAGCGACGCCACGCATTCGGCGAGGCTTGCGCCGGTGATCGGCTTGCGCAGCAGTTTTAGGCGGTCCGTCGACGCCCGGTCGAGCGCGGCATAGACATCGCCGTCATAGCCGGTCAGCAACAGCGCCGGCAGCCGGGGCAGGGCGCGTTGCGCGCGCCGGATCAGCGCCAGCCCGTCCATCTCCGGCATGGCGTAATCCGAGACCAGCACATCAGGGCCTTCGGCGAGCAAATCCAGCGCTTCGGCGCCGCTCGCCGCCTGCGACACTTTAAATCCGAGATCTGCAAGGCCGCCCGCCAGCGCGTCGCGCACCAGTTCGTCGTCGTCGACCAGCAGGACGTGGAGCGCGCGAAAACCGTTCGGGGCGGCGGTTTCCGTGGCCGCCGCCGCCTCGCGGCTGGCGGGCAGCCAGAGCGACACCGTCGTTCCCAGGCCGAGCCGGCTGTCGATGGCGAGCGCGCCGCCCGATTGTTCGGCAAAACCGCTCGCCATGGACAGGCCGAGGCCGGTTCCCTTGCCCTGCGCCTTAGTGGTGAAGAACGGCTCGCGCGCCCGCCGGATCGTCGCCTCGTCCATGCCGGCGCCGTCGTCGCGCACGGAAAAGCGGATGTAGTCGCCGGGGGACAGGCCAAAGGGGTGGATGTCGTCGGCGATCACTTCCGGGGTCGCGGACAGGGTGACGCTGCCGTGGTCGCGAATGGCGTCGCGCGCATTGGTCGCGAGGTTGATCAGGACGGTTTCGAGCTGTCGGCGGTCGACGAAGGCGCAGGGCAAGCCCGACGGCAGGGCGAGGCGCACCGAGATGTGCGTGCCCAGCGTGCGCGACAGCATTTCGTGTAGGCCCGTGAGCAGCGCGCCGGCGTCCACCGCTTCCGGCCGCAGCTCGTCGCGCCGGCTGAAGGCCAGCAGCCGGCCGGTGATGGCGGCGCCGCGCGCCGACGCCTCCTGGATCATCCCGGCATAGCGCCGCACCCGGTCGATCTGCTCGGGACAATGGGCGATGCGGCCGGCGGCGCCGGTCACCGCCTGGATGACATTGTTGAAGTCATGGGCGATGCCGCCCGCCAATTGCCCGAGCGCCGTCAGTTTTTCCGCCTGCGCCAGCCGCAGCTGGATGTTTTCGCGCGCGGCCACCTCGGCTTCCACGCGCGCCTCCAGATCGGCGTTGAGGCGCATCAGCTCGTCTTCCGCCTGGCGCTGGGCCGTGATGTCCGCCAGGCTTTCCATCACCGATCCCGGTTGTCCGCGCGCGTCGCGCCGCAAAACTTTTCGGGCGGCGACGACGATTTCCGAGCCGTCCTTCTTGGTGTGGCGCAGGTCGCCCGTCCATTCGCCTGATGTCAGAAGCGCCGCCTCGATCTCGGCGAGCGGAACCGGAAAGACCGTCTTGAGCAGGGTGTGGCTGACCCGACCGATGGCCTCGGCGGCCGACCAGCCGTAAAGGCGGACGCAGCCCGCGGACCAGAAGCGGATGACGCCGTCGAAATCGCGCGCCATCACCGTCCCGAGTTCGAGCGTCGCCAAGAGGTCGCGCAGCCCCTCCTCGCTTGAAGGGGTTTCGTAGTCGGTCATGTCAGCCTCAGCTCAGGGGCAGAGGTTCAGATGAGGCGCGTCCGAGCCAAGCGCAAGTCAGATCACGGCAAAAGAACGATTTTTTGTCATGCCGCGCGCAGGTGCGACAGCACGGAGCGCATTTCGTCGCGCAATTGCTCGGCTTGCGCCGACAGCGCGCCCGCCGCCGTCAGCAATTGCCCGCAGGCGTCGCGCGAGGTGGCGGTGGCCTGTTCGACGCTGGCGATGCGCGCGGCGATGGCGTTCACGTCCGTCGAGGTTTCTGTCGCGTTGACGGCGATTTCCCGCGTCGCTTCATTTTGCTGCTCCACCACCTGGGCGATGCTTGCGGCGAGGCTTTGGGCGGTTTCGGTGGTCTCGGCGATGGCGCCGATCGAGCGCGCCGCGGTCTGGCTCGCCTGCTGCACCGCCGCCATGCGGGCTCCGATCGATTCCGTCGCCTGTCCCGTCTGGGCGGCCAGCGCCTTGACCTCTTGCGCGACGACGGCAAAACCGCGTCCAGCCTCGCCGGCGCGCGCCGCCTCGATGGTGGCGTTCAGCGCCAGCATGTTGGTCTGTTCGGCGATGGCGCTGATCAGGCGGGTGATGCCGCCGATTTCGTCGGCCACGGCGCTCATCGTTTCGATTTGCGTCTTGCTCTGCTCGGCTTCATGGGCGGCGGCGGCGGAGGCGGCCTGGCTCTGGCCGAACTGGTGGGAGATGTCGGCGATGGACGCGCTCAATTGCTCCGCCGCCGCCGCCATCGCATGGACCTTGGCCGCCGCGGCCTGCGAGGCGGAGTTGACCGAGCTCGCCTGAGCGGCGCTTTCCTCCGTGCTCTGCGACAGCGCCTCGACCGAGGCGCGCAATTGCTGCGCCGCCGCGCCAATGCCGGCGATCACGCCGCCCACCGTGCGTTCGAAATGGTCGCTGAGCGAAATCGCCTGGGCGCGCTGGGCTTCGCGCGCCTGCGCCTCGCGGGCGAGATTTTCCTCGCGCAGACTGGCGTTCTCCTCGAGATTGCGCTCGAACACCGCGACGGCGCGCGCCATTTGCCCGACCTCGTCGGTGCGCTCCGCATAGGGAATGGGCGAAACCGTCTTGCCCGAGCTGAGCAGGTTCATCACCGAGGTCATGGCGATGATCGGCTTCGAGATGGTGCGCCCCACGGCAAAGGCGATGGCGAGGCCGGCGGCGATGCCGAGCCCCAGCGCCAGCAGGATGTTGCGCAAGGCGGCGCGGATCAGCGCGGCGGCGCTTTCGGTGATCGCGGCCTGGTCGGCGCGCAGGCTCCCGGCGAAGGCGGAGGCGTCGGCGTCCAGCTCGGCGCTCTGCTGCGCGATTTTTCCGCTCAGCGCCTCCAGCGTCTGACGCGCGCCGGCATTGTCCGCCGCCTCGGCGCGGACCTCGAACACATGCGAAATCTCCTGCGCCAGCTCCTGGTTCTTCTGGTCGGCGCGGTCGAGCAGCGGCAGGCGCTCGGAGGCGCCCAAAGCCTTGCGGAGCCCGGCGATCTCGTCGTTGATGGCGCCGCCGATCTCCGCCGCCTTGTCCATGAAAACCTCGTCGCCGGTGCGCGCATAGTTTTGGGCGACGAAGCCATAGGCGTTCATCTCCAGCAGCAGTTTTTCGGCGAGCGTCATCATCGCCGCCTTGGCGCGATAGTCGGAGAACAAAACGTCGAGCCGCGAGGTCGAAACATAGCTCCAGCCCGACGCGGCGGCGAGCAGCACGAGCACGCAGGCGACGCCCAGAGAGATTTTCGTGAAGATGCGGAAATTGGCGATGGCTGCAAACATGGCGGTCCCGGGGCTCTTCTTATTGAGACCGGTCGCGGCCGTCATGGCTGCTTCGGGGTCGCGGCAACCGGGACGACTGCATGTCGCCCGTTCTGGTGAACAAATGCTCACGGGCTGCCGTTCATCTGAATAAGTTGTAATCTCCTAACAAATTGAAAATGAGGGGGTTGGCGGCGTAAGGTGAGATGACGCAGGGCTCGGGGAGGGCGGAGATGACGCGGATTTTCGGGCGGCCGCGGGGCGGAAAAATCCTTTTGGCTTGCGCCCTTATGCCCCTGCTGCTCGGCCCGCGCGGCGCTGTCGCTGAAGCCGCCGGCCCGCCCGCGCCTTCGGTTACGGAACACAGCATCACCCTAGGCGAGCGAAAAATCGCCTTCAAGGCGACGGCCTCCACCGTGCCGGTCAAGGACGCGCAATCCGGCGAAACCCTCGCCGAGATCGCCACGCTCGCCTTCACCCGGGACAGGGATGCGGCGACCTGTCGCGTCACCTTCGCCTTCAACGGCGGCCCGGGCGCGGGATCGGCCTGGCTCAATCTGGGCGCCGTCGGGCCCTGGCGGCTGCCGCTCGCCGGCGCCGTTCCCTCCACCCCGCCGCGCCTGGTCGACAACCAGGAGAACTGGCTCGAGTTTACCGATCTGGTCTTCATCGATCCGCCGGGAACCGGTTTTTCGCGTCTGCCGGCCAATGAAGCCGCGCGAAAACATTTTTTATCCGTGGACGGCGACATCGACATGCTCGCCGCCGTGATCCGGCGCTGGAGCGAGCGCGAGCATCGCGAAACCTGCGCCAAATATCTGCTCGGCGAAAGCTATGGCGGTTTTCGCGCGCCCAAAATCGCGCGCGCCCTGCAGGAGTCGAAGAATGTCGGCGTCGACGGCCTGATCTTGATCTCGCCCGTGCTGGATTTCTCCTGGATCGAGGGGCGCAACAACCCGCTGGTCGACGCCGCCCGCCTGCCGTCGATCGTCGCCAGCCGGATCGCGCCGAAAAACCGCGCCGCCCTCGCCGAGGCCGAGAGTTACGCCCGCGGCGATTACCTCGCCGACCTTTTCAGCGCGCCCAACGACGAGGCCGCGCTCGGACGCGTGGTCGGCCGCCTCGCCACCTTGACCGGACTGCCGCCCGACACCTTGCGCCGGCTTGGCGGCCGCGTCGGGACGCAGGATTTTATGCGCGACTCCGACGCCAGCGGCCGCACCATCGCCAGCGCCTATGACGGCGCCGTCCGTGGCCTCAACCCGTTCGTCTCCCACGATGCGGCCGACCCCGTGCTCGACGGCCTGCGCGCGCCGCTCGCCCAGGCGATGAGCCGGCTGACGTTTGAGAAGCTGAAATGGCCTGTCGGCGATGTGAGCTACGAAATCCTCAACGACCGGGTGTCGCACGGCTGGGACTGGGGGCAGGGGCGCCGCGCCCAGGAATCCCTTTCGGACTTGCGCCGCGTCATGGCCCTGGACCCCCGCGTGAAAATTTTGGTGGCGCACGGCATGAGCGACCTCGTCACCCCTTATTTCGCCACGCGCCTGCTGCTTGACCAGAGTTTTGCCGTGGGCGCGCCGGATCGGATCGGCTTTGTCGCCCTTCCCGGAGGCCATATGTTTTACGCCGAGGATTTTTCCAGGGCCGCGCTGCGCGACGCCGCGCGAAAAATGATCGAGGGGAATTGAGCGCGATGCGTCCAGCGCTGAAGGGCTGGTTTTGGTATCGTTAAAAGGCGGGGAAAGGCTGGTGATTTCGCGAATTTCTACTTTGAGTTGAATTTGATTCGCGAAAAGTGATCGAAATCGCGCGTTTTTCTGTAATTTTTTGCAAAAAAGCGATTAAAACACGTCGGTTTTCGCGTACACAACCTTTTGGTTGCGGGCGGCTGGGCGCAGGGGCGGTGCCGGTTTTCCCGGGATTAAATCGTTCTTTATCCGTATCTTGGCGCGAAAAAGTTTCACGTGGAACGTAAGAGGAGCAAATTTTTCGCTTTTGTCAAGCCCACGCATTTCGTTTTCACTTTCTTGTTTTGGCATGAGCGTCCTCTCCGCCGCGAGCGGAGCGAAAGCCTCCATGACAGACCGGGGCTGCCCTTCTCCCGCAACAAGGGGAGAAGGGGCTATCCGACTTGTCGCCGCTTGTGGCGGCTTGAGGTCCTCGCCCGTTTTGTCAAACCACCAGCACCACCTTCCCCGCGGGATGCTCGGTCTGCAAAAACTGCTGCGCCTGCGCCGCCTCGGCGAGCCCAAAAGTTTTCGCCACCACGGGCCGGACTTTGCCTGCGTCGATCAACCCGGCGATCTCGACCAGATCGGGACCGCTCTCCTCGACGGTGTAGCGCAGCGCTCGGGCGACCAGACCGGCGGCCTTTTCCAGCGATGGCTGGGCGAGGGTGGAAATCAGCGCCCCGCCGACTTTGAGCACCTTCCAGGACCGCTCCTGCGTGTCGCCATCGACAAGATCGAACACCAGATCGACGTCGCCGACCTCATCTTCAAAATGCTGCGTCTGGTAATCGACGACCACATCCGCCCCGAGCTTTTGGGCGAACTCGACATGCCGGGCGGATACGGTGGTCGCGACCTCCGCGCCAAAAGCCTTCGCAAATTGCACGGCGAAATGGCCGACCCCGCCCGCGCCGCCGTGGATCAGGACCCGCTGCCCCGCTTTCAATCCGCCGTGACGAAACAGGCCCTGCCAGGCGGTGAGCGCGGCGAGCGGGGTCGCCCCGGCGGCCACGGCGTCAACCGCGGTTGGCCGCGCCGCCGCCTCCTCCTCGCGCACCAGCACATGATCGGCATAGCCGCCGCGCTCGATCCCCGGCATGGCGAAAATGGCGTCGCCCGGCTTGAAGCGGGTGACGTCGGGCCCGCAGGCGACGACCACGCCGGAGACGTCACGGCCGGGCGTATAGGGCAGGCGGTCTTGCTTCACCGCCGGATAGGCGCCGCTGCGGATTTTGTAATCCACGGGATTGACGCCGGCCGCCTCGTTGCGCACCAGCATTTCGGTGTTTTGCGGCGCCGGGGGCTCCACCTCAGCTTCGTGCAAAACCTCGGGGCCGCCGAACCGCTCGAACCTGATCACCTTCATGCGCGCCCCCTTTTGTCAGGGGCTCAAACCCGTTCGTCCCGCGCGCGTTCCCGGCGGAGCCACAAGACCCTCTCGCGGGTTATTCCGCGCGAGGAGCAAAGCCATGGCCCATTATTCCGACATTTTCGTCGTGCCCGTGCCGGTCGCAAACATCGACCTCTACCGCCAGCAGGCCGAGATTTTCGTCACGGTCTGGAAGGAGAACGGCGCGCTGTCCGTCTTCGAGCTGGAGGCGGACGACGCGCCTCCGGGAAAACTCACGTCCTTCCCGCAAAGCGTCGATCTGCGCCCGGACGAAAAGCTTTTTGTCGGTCTCGCCACCTACGACTCCCGCGAGAAGCGCGATGAGGTCAACGCCAAGGCGATGAAGGACCCGCGCATGACCGACATGCAAATGTGTTTCGACGGCAAGCGCATGATTTTTGGCGGCTTCAAATCCTTTGTCGGCGACTGAACGCCGGCGCCGGCGCGCCGCCCAACGCCCCGGCATAGGCCGCGATCGGCTCGGGCGCGCCGATCAAAAAACCTTGCGCTTCGCCGCAGCCGGCGGCGCGCAGGAAGTCGAGCTGCGCCGAGGTCTCCACGCCCTCGGCGATCAAGGGCACGCCGAGCCCGCGCCCGAGGCCGACGATGGCGCGCACGATCGCCTGCGAATTGCCATTGTCCGGCAGGCCGGCGACGAAGGAGCGGTCGATCTTGATCTTGTCGAACGGGAAGGATTGCAGATAGGCGAGCGACGAATAACCGGCGCCGAAATCGTCGATGGCGACGCGCACGCCCATGGCCTTCAGCTGGCGCAAGGTCGCCGTCACCCGGGCGAAATCGTCGACCAGCACGCCCTCGGTGATCTCCAGTTCGAGGCGCCGCGCCGACAGGCCGGTCTCCATCAGGATGGCGTGGACGGCGCCGGCGAGGCCATCCTTCTGGAACTGCACCGGCGAGAGATTGACGGCGACCGACAGCGGATTGGGCCAGGAGGCCGCCTCGCGACAGGCCTCGCGCAAAACCCATTCGCCGACGGCGACGATCAGCCCGCGCTCCTCGGCGATCGGGATGAACACGTCGGGCGAGATGAAGCCGCGCTGCGGATGAAGCCAGCGCAGCAGCGCCTCGAAGCCGAAGATTTCGCCCGCCGCATTCACCTGCGGCTGGTAGTGGAGCGAGAGCTGGTCGCGCTCCAGCGCTTCGCCGAGGTCCTGGAACAAGGCGTTGCGCTCGCGCAGGCGGCTGTCGAGACCGCTGTCGAACAGGCAGACGTGACTGCCCCGCTCCGATTTGGCGCGATAGAGCGCGGCGTCGGCGTTGGCGAGCGCCGTCTCCCGGTCGCCGTGGTCGGGATAGAGGGCGACGCCGACGCTGAGGCCGATGCGGATCTGCCGCCCCTCGATCTCCATGGGGCGGGACGCCGCGTCGCACAGGCGCCGGGCGAGCTCGGTCGCGCGCGCCGCCGGCGCCTTGCCGGTCACCAGCATCATGAACTCGTCGCCGCCGACGCGGGCGAGGGGGGAGCCTCTTGACGCGCCGAGCAGCGCATTGGCCACGCGGCGTAAAAGTTCGTCGCCGACCGCATGGCCGAAGACGTCGTTGACCTCCTTGAACCGGTCGAGATCCATGCACAGGATGGCGACGGAGGTTTGTTGCTCGTCGGCGCCGGCGATGGCGTCGGCGAGGCGCTGGTTGAAGGCGGCGCGGTTGGGCAGGCCGGTCAGCGTGTCGTGATGGGCGAGATAGCCGATCTTCTGCTCGGATTTCTTTCGGCCGGTGATGTCGAGGACCACGCCGGTGTAGCGCCGCACCGCGCCATCGGGATCGCGCAGCGGGCCGGCGCGCGACAGCAGCCAGCGCTCGGCGCCCGGCGGGGCGTTGGTGCGCCATTCCACCTCGAAATCGCGTCCGGCGGCCATCGCGTCGGCGATGAAGGTCAGGGTCGCCTCGCGATCCCCGGGGTGCACCGACGCCAGCCACGCGTCATAGGAGGCTGTGGCGGCGCGCGGATCGAGGCCGTACAGGCTCCACAATTCCTCCGACCAGACGCCGTCGCGGGTCGCGATGTTCCACGACCACACCCCGGCGTTGGCGGCGCGCAGGGCGAGGCGCAGCCGCTCCTCGCCGTCGCGCAACGCCTGGGCGGCGCGCGCGCGCTCCACCGCCGCCCAGGTGCGTTCGGCGGCCTCTTCGATCAATCGGATGTCGAGCGCGGTCCAATAGCGCGTTTCGCGGTTGAGGACGCACAGGACGGCGACGAGCCGTCCGTCCTTGATCAGCGGCGCGCTGATGAAGGCGCCGATCTCGGAGGCCGCATAGGCGGCGGCGGCGGCGCGCGGGTCGGCGGCGGTGTTGTGGATCACGCTGATCTCGCCGGCCTTGAGCTGGCCGATCAACTCGGCGCCGTAATGCGCCAGCCGCTGCGCGCCAAGGCTGAGCGGCATGGCGCCGTCCGTCCATTCGCGGCGGGTGATCGCGAGTTGCTGGGTCTCGTCGACCTCGGCGTAGACGACCTTGTTGCAGGCCAGCGCCCGCCCCAGGATTTCGCTCGCGGTCGTCATGATCTCCAGGGGATCGCCGAGCGGCTTCAGCGCGTCCGCCAGCTCCAGGACGAAGGCCTGACGGCGCGTTTCCTCGCGCTGAACCGCCTCCGCCCAGATTTCCTCGGAGACGTCGGTATAGACGCCGTTCCAGATGACCGCCCCGTCGGGCCGCGGGTCCGGACGCGCGCGCAGCCGCATCCAGCGCACGGCGCCGTCGGGGCGCCGCATGGGCACGTCAAGGCAGAGGTCGGCGCCGGCGCGCGCGCAAGAGTCTTTGGCGGCTTGCAGGGCCGGCGCGTGATCCGACAGGACTTGCGACACCAGCTTGCGGCCGTCGGCGAGAATCTCCTCGGCCGAAACCCCGTTCAGCTGGGCGACCCCCGCGCTGATGTAGAGGAAGCGCGGGGCGCCGTCGCGATCGGCGGTCAGGCGATAGACCACGCTGTCCGGGAGGTTGTCGCCCAGCGCGCGCAGCGCCGCCTCGCTCTGGCGCGTGGCTTCCTGCTTGCTGACGCTTTCGGTGAGGTCATCGACGAAGATGACGAGGCCGCCGATCTCGCCATCCGGACGCCGCCAGGGCTGCACTTCCGACCGAATCCATTGTTGCGTCCCGTCGGCCAGAATCACAGGCTCGCATGCGAGGCGAACCGTCTCGCCGGCGAGGCCGCGGAGATGAACGTCCTTCCAGTCCACGGGCGTTTCCGGAAGCGCCTCGTCATAGGCGCGTCCCAGAACGCCGTCGTCGACGCCGAGCCCCGCGCGCCAGCGGCGGCTGCAGGCGAGATAACGCATGTTCCGGTCGAACATGGCGACGATCGCGGGCGCCTCCGCGACGAAATGACTCAGTTGCGCCTCGTTCTGGAGCGCGAGACGGGCGGCGTGCAGGCGCGCCTGCGTGGCGCGGGCGAAATCGGCGCCCGCGATGAAGGCCAGGCTGCAGAAGATGAAGCCAACGGTGCGATACCAGCCGAGCTCATCCGCCAGCGGCGCGCCCGGATGGGCGACGCCGAGCGACAGCGCGAAGGTCGCGACGCCGCCGGCGCGTCCAAAAAGGGCCGCGGAGAGAGCCACGCCCGGCAGGTAGGTCAGGAAGGGAAAGCTCAGGTCGCCGACGCCGAACATCGCGATCCGGACCGCGAGGGCGATCAGGAACACGCCGGCGCCGCCCATCATGCGCGCCGAGCGGGGCCATCCCTGGAGCGCGCCGAGTTTCGCGAGGGGGAGAGCCTCCCGGGCGCGTGTCCAGGCCGTTGAAAACAAAACCATATAACGCTCGCCGACGGAACCCGGCAGGCGGCGGGAAAGGTTGCGCCCCTGCAATCAAGGGTTGATGTTCGGCGCAATGCCTTAAAAAGCCTCTAACCCAAGGTGGTCCACGCGCCGCCGGGGCGTGGCGTCATGTCGCGTCGAGCGCCTTTTCAATGTCGCCGGCGAGGTCCTCCGGCTTTTCCGTCGGAGAATAGCGGCGCAGCACCTTGCCGTCGCGTCCGATCAGGAATTTGGTGAAATTCCACTTGATCGCCTCGGTGCCGAGCAGGCCGGGGGCGCCGCGCTTCAGCTCCCGGAACAGCGGATGGGCGGTGTCGCCGTTGACATCGACCTTGGCGAACATCGGGAAGGACACGCCGTAGTTCACCGTGCAGAATTTCTGGATTTCGGCGTTGTCGCCGGGCTCCTGGTGGCCGAACTGGTCGCAGGGGAAGCCGAGCACCGCGAATCCCCGGGGCGCGAAACGGCGGTACAGCGCCTCCAGTCCCGCATATTGCGGCGTGAAGCCGCATCGGCTGGCGACGTTGACCGCCAGCAGAACCTTGCCCGCATGGTCGCGCAACGTGCGGGTTTGGCCGTCGATGGCGCGCAAAGGGATGTCAAAAATCTCGGTCATGCCGCCACTATGACAGAACCGGCGCGGAAAATCACGCCGCCCCTTCCGTCAATTGACCGTCCAGGGCGGGCGAGGCCAGGATCAGGCCGCGCGCCCCCGCGGCGGTGAAATCGTCCACCAGATAGTCGCGCCGGATCGAGTCGGGGCCGAGCGCCACCACAGCATCGGCGTCGCGGGCGAGGCTCAGCCCGAGCGCGTCCGCCCCGACCGCCAGCAGGACGAAGTCGTAGGTGGCGCGCAGCACCTCGATCACCATGCGCAGATCCTCGACGTCGGCGTCGAGCGCTCCGCCGCCGCGTCCGAGCAGATGCAGCCGGGTCTCCCCGTCGCGATAGATGGCTTCCGCATAAGAGGCTTCGCCCGCGAGCAATTGGGCGAGGCCGGGCTGCTCGGGGTCGCATCCCTGCGCCATGGCGGCGTCGAGGCGCCCGTCGGAGCCGAGCTGCGCCAAAATGGCGCGGCCCTCGCGCGACAGCGCCCGGGCCGTGAGCAGGGCGTAGAGCGGCCCGGCGCCGGAACTGGACTCGGCGAGCAGGGCGGTCACCCCATGGACGCCGTCGCCGGCCGCGACGATTCGCCCGATCAGTTCGCGCGCGATTTTGGGTTCGGCGGGTTCCTTGGCCTCCTTGGCGGCAGGCGGCGCGTCGTCGGTCTCGACCGCGACGGGCGCCAAGGCGGCCGCGCTTTTGGGCGCGGGTTCGATGTCGCTTCGGGGCGCAAAGGGGTCGCGGGTCCAGACATCCCTTTCCGCGATTTCTGTAGCCGCGACGTCCTTCGCCACGACATCCGTTTCCGCTCGAGCGGCTGCGCGCAAAATCGGCGCCGGCGCGACGTCCTTGGTCTTGGCCTCGGCGTCGTCGAGCTTGACGGCGGGCGCGCCGAACTCCGCCACAACGCTCTTGAACTTGGCCAATCCGCCGAGCCAGGCCGCGCGCAGCGGGTTGGCCGGCTTGTCGGCGCCGGACGGGCTTTCGGCCTTTTCCCGGAGTTGCGCGTCCAAAACCGGAGCAGGCGGGATCGGATCGACCCGGATCGTCTCCGCCTGAGTCTTTGCTTGGACCGGCGCATCCGCGATCGGCGCGGCGTTGTCTGAATCGTCCTTGCCCCGGGCGCGGGCCGCGGTCAGGCGGGAGGCGGCGCCGGCCAGGGCCTCGCCCCAGCGCCCGCCGAGCGGGCGACGGGCGCGCCCGGCTCCGCCGACCTCCGGCTCCGGGAGAGGCGAGGGGGCGGGAGAAGGCGCGGGCGAAGGCGCGGGCGTCGGCGCGCCGCCCAGCACATCCCGGGCGATCACATAAAAACTGGAGAAGAACAGCCCGGCCAGCGCGCCGAACAGGGTGATCGGCGTCTTTTTCGGGAAGGCGGGGGTGCTGGGCGCCAGCGCGCGCGACACCACCCGGGCGTCGGCGGGGGTGTTTTCGGATTTTTCCCGCGCCACGGCGGCCTGATACTTGGCCGATTCCGACTCGAGCTGGTCTTTCAGCGTTTTCGCCTCGCGCTGCAACTCGCGCAGCCGGGTCTCGACGCCATTGGCGACGCCCACCGACCGCTTCTGCTCGTCGAGCTGTTTCGAGAGTTCGGCGACCCGCGTCTCCTGGACGCCGGCCTCATGTTCGAGCCCGCGCGCGGCCTTTTCCACGGCGACCCGCAACTGCATGTCGAGATCATAGAGTTGCGCCTGCAATTCCTTGATCTTGGGATGGCCGGACAGCAGGATGCGCGATTGCGCGGCGAGCTGCGCCTCGAGCGCCGAGCGCCGGGCGGAGATCGAGCGCACGAGATCGTTGTTGGAGATCTCGCTGGCGTCGGCGAGGCTTTTGCGCGCCAGCAGCACGCGCAGCGCCTTGGCCTTGGCCAGAGCCTCGGACTGGGCCGCGCGGGCGTCGGCGAGCTTTGTCGCGAGATCGGCGAGCTGCTGGGTGGGCAGGCTGCGGTTTTCCGTGGACTCGAAAATATCGTTGGCCAGGCGGAAATCCGCGACCTTGGCCTCGGCGTCGATCAGGCGCCGTTGCAGCTCGGCGATCAGCGGCTTCAGGCTCTGCGCCGCCTCGCGCGCGTTCTCGCGCTTGGCCTGCTGCTTCAGGTCGATATAGAGATCGGCGATGGTGTTGGCGGCCTTGGCCGCGAGGTCGGGGTCGCGCGACGAGAATTCGATCTGCAGGATGCGCGATTTCGTCGGCGACAACACCTGGAGATGGTCGAAATAATTGGTGAGCACGCGGTCTTCGGACGCCTTGGCGCCGCCCGTCAGGAAGGACAGCACGGCGAGCGGGCCGCCGGCGGCGGGATCGAACTCGGGCAGTTTCTGCAATTGCAGCGCCGACACCGCCTTGCGCGCGAGGTCGCGGGAGTTGACCAGCTGGATCTGGCTGTTGATCGCCTCGGCGTCGAGCAGCTGGGCGGCCGCTTCGCCGCCGCGCGCGGTCGGATCGGGCCGGGTGTAATAGCTCTCTTGATCCTCGACGATCACGCGGGATTCCGCGATATAGCGCGGGGGAACGACGAGGCAGAAGATCAGCGCCGCCCCGGCGCAGCCGGCGGTGGCGCCCAGGATCAATCCTTTGCGTCGCGCCAGCGCCGAAAGAGCGCCGGAGACGTCGACCTCATCGCGGCCCTTGCCCGCATCGAAATCAGGATCACTCGCACGCATCGCCCACTCCATTTTGGCGCGACGATGAAGGATTATGGTTGAGGCCGAGTTAAAATCGGGCCGGCGCCGCCGGAAAGCCTTCATTAACCATAAAGCCCTAGCTTGCCTGCAGTAGATTTGTTTGAGGCGGGAATGATGCGCGGGATTTCAACCTTGTTGTGCCTTGCCGTGGCCGGGATGCTCCAGGGCTGCAACGGCGCGCGCGCGCCGTTGGAATATCAGGCGGTGGCCAGCGAACCCTATACGCTGGCGGCCGGCGATCGCGTCCGGGTCATCGTCTTCGGCCAGGACACGCTGTCGAACTCCTTCGCCGTCGATTCCTCCGGTCAGATCGCCATGCCGCTGATCGGCCTGGTGCCGGCGCGCGGCCGCACCACCGCCGACCTCGCCCGCGAGATCGAAGCGCGGCTGCGCGCGGGCTATGTCCGCGAGCCCCGCGTCTCCGTCGACATCGAGGCCTATCGCCCGTTCTTCGTGCTCGGCGAGGTCACGACCTCGGGCCAATATCCCTATGTGAACGGCATGACCGTCGAGACGGCGGTGGCGATCGCCGGCGGTTACACGCCGCGCGCCGCCCGCGATTACGCGGAGCTCACCCGCACCCAGGGCGACCGCACTTTTACCGTCAACGCGCCGATGAATCAGCCGGTTCGGCCGGGCGACACCATTCTGGTGCGCGAGCGCTTCTTCTGACGCCGCCCCTGCCTTAAGGTTAATGAAAGCTTAACCGCGAGGCCGGGTAAAAATAGGTTAAGCTCGTGGCGTGGCGAGGAAAATCCTCTCCCGGAAACGAGCGTTTCACGATGAAGCATGTCACGCCCGCAGAGATACGGGTTCCGGCGGCGCGCCGGCCGCGTCTGTCCGCCGCCGTGCTCGGCGCGGGCCTGGGCGCGGTCGAGGCGGGGGGCCTGACGGCGCTGGCGTTGGCCCTGGCGCCGAATGCGGGCTTGGCGCGGGATGCGGGCTTGGCGCCGGCGCAAATTTGCGGCGTCGCCGCGCTCGTCCTCATCTTCCTCGCCAGCCTGCGGGCCTCCGGGGCCTATCGGCTGGAGGCGCTGCGCGCCCCGCCCGCGGCCTTGCTCGGCGTCGCCGCGCTCTGGTGCGCCGTCGTGCTCGCCGCAATGGCTCTGGCCATGTCTTTGCAGGCGGAAAACCATCTCCCCTTTCTCTGGCGCTGGCTGGGCTTCGGCCTGATCCTGCTGACGGCGACGCGCGCGCTGGCCGGCGCCTGGACGCGGCGCATGGCGGAGCGCGGGCTTTTTGACCGCTATGCGGCGATCGTCGGCGGCGGTCCCATGGCGGAGCTGCTGCTCGAAACCCTGTCGCGGCAACCGGAGCCCAATCTGCGCATTCTCGGCGTGTTCGACGATCGCGGCGACGAGCGCTCGCCCGACGTGATCGCCGGCTATCCCAAGCTCGGAACGGTCGACGAACTCGTCGCATTCGCGCGCCATGTCCGGCTCGACCAGCTGATCGTCGCGCTGCCGGTCAGCGCCGAAGGCCGCATTCTGGGCATGCTGCGCAAATTGTGGGTGCTGCCCGTCGACATCCGGCTCGCCGCCCACGCCAACCGCCTGCGCTTCCGGCCGCGCGCCTACACGTTCATCGGCGCCGTGCCGACCCTGGCTCTGCTCGACAAGCCGCTGAGCGACGGCGCCCTGTTCGCCAAGGCCGTGTTCGACAAGCTGGTCGGCGGCCTGCTGCTGCTCGCCAGCGCGCCGCTGATGGCGTTGATCGCGCTCGCCGTGCGGCTGACTTCGCCCGGTCCGGCGATTTTCAAGCAGGAGCGTCTCGGCTTCAACAACGAGCGCATCGTCGTCTACAAGTTCCGCACGCTCTATCACGACCAGTGCGACCCCCGCGCCCGCCAGCGGGTGCGGCGCGACGACCCGAGGGTCACGCCGCTCGGCCGGGTCCTGCGCCGGTCGTCGCTCGACGAATTGCCGCAGTTCTTCAACGTCATCAAGGGCGACCTGTCGCTGGTGGGACCGCGCCCGCACGCGCCCGACGCGCGCGCCGCCGACCGGGACTATCACGCCGCCGTGGACGGCTATTTCGCCCGGCACCGGGTCAAGCCCGGCGTCACCGGCTGGGCGCAGGTCAACGGCTGGCGCGGCGAGACCGACACGCTCGAAAAGCTGCGCAAGCGCGTCGACCACGATCTCGACTATATCGAGAACTGGTCGATGCTGCTCGATCTCTATATTGTGGCGCGGACGCCCTTCGCGCTTCTGTTCGGCCCCAACGCCTATTGAGGCGCTCCGGGCGGGCCACATTTGTTAACCCCTCGCGGCTAACCTGCCCGGCGTTTGGACTCAGGTGTGGATTTGAGCGAGCAGAGGCTCAGAATTGTTCATGTGTTGCGGGCGCCGGTCGGCGGCCTGTTCCGCCATGTGATCGATCTGGCGGCCGCGCAGGCGGCGCTCGGCCATGAGGTCGGCGTGATCGCCGATTCCTCCACCGGCGGCGAGTGCGCCGCCCGCGCCTTCGCCGCGATCGCGCCGCGCCTGGCCCTGGGCGTCGCGCGCTTTCCCATGCGCCGCGAACCCCACCCCGCCGATATCGCCGGACTCTGGCGGGTCTATCGCCATGTGCGCCGGCTCAAGCCCGACGTGTTGCACGGCCACGGCTCCAAGGGCGGATTTTTCACCCGCGCCAACGCCGTCCTGCCGGGCCTCGCCGGCGTCGCGCGCGCCTATACGCCGCATGGCGGCAGTTTTCATCGCCAGCCCGGCTATGCGCTGCATCTCTGCGTGGAGCGGCTGGTGGCGGCGCAAACCGACGTGATGTTCTTCGAGAGCGACTATATCGCCGGCCAGGTCGCGGAGGGCGTGGGCCCGACCCGCGCCTTGACCCGCGTGGCCAAGAACGGCCTGCGGCCCGAAGAATTCGCGCCGGTCGCTTTGCGCCCGGACGCCGCCGATTTCGTCTATATCGGCGAATTGTCGCGCTACAAGGGCGTGGACACGCTGATCGACGCCCTGGCGCTCATCCACGCAGGGGACTGGATCGCGCCGCGAGCGGCGCGTTCCTGTCCCCGACCCGCGCAAAAACCGAATTTGGTCATCGTCGGATCGGGCAAGGAGCTGGACGCTCTGGCCGCGCAGGTCGACCGCTGCGGCCTCAACCGCCACGTGGCCTTTTACGGCGAGTTGCCGGCGCGCGAAGCTTTTGCGCTCGGCCGCATCGTCGTCGCGCCGAGCCGGGCGGAAAGCCTGCCCTATATTGTGCTGGAAACCCTGGCCGCCGAAAAACCGCTGATCGCCACCGATGTCGGCGGCGTCGGCGAAATTTTCGGGCCGCATCGCGACCGGCTGATCCCGCGCGACCGCGCCGACCTCCTGGCGGGGGCCATGCTCGCCGCGCTCGACCGCAGCCCGGACGCGCTTGCAGCCGAGAGTCTGGCGCTGAAAACCTATGTGGCCCAACATTTTTCCGTCGACGCCATGGTGCGCGACGTGCTCGCAGGCTATCGCGAGGCGCTGGCGCGCAAGAGAGCGCCCTGAGACGATCCGTCTCTCCCCAGGGGTCTGCGTGGAAAAACGCGCTTGAGTTTGCCCCAAAAGCCTTCTATTGAGCGCCCTCGTTGGATTCTCATGCCGGTTCTCGCGCTGGGCGCCGGTCACGAGCGACGCGACAAGGTTTATCTTGTCGCAAGATTGGTGAAGCCTGCATTCGGAACGAGGGCCATGGCCAAGGAAAAATTTACGCGTACGAAGCCGCACTGCAACATCGGCACCATCGGTCACGTCGACCACGGCAAGACCTCGCTGACCGCCG
>NZ_JAOQNX010000011.1 GCF_025961575.1 Rhodoblastus acidophilus
ATAGGCGCGCTCCTGTCAGCTTTCACGCCGCAAGAGTGCGCCAATTTCTTCGCCGCAGCAGGATATGATCCGGATTAAGTCGAATCCGCTCTAGCAGCGGCTCACGGAGCTTATCAAGCTCCGCCTGTCGCCGCCGGATGAAGTCTTTAAGAGTCTCTCCCATAAACCTCATATCGCACATGTTGCTCAAACACGCAAGCATGCGTTGTTCGGAAGCACGGTTTGTTCCTGGTTATCAACAATCTGTTGACAACAGAAAAGGTTAACGGACTCAAGGCAACTGGGCTTGACGCAACTACGCGTCAACTATCGCTGACAAGTTTGCGTCGCGCGGTTGCTAACTCGCTGGCTCAAAACAAAAACCCGCCCCAGTGGTGTAGCGGACACCGGGGCGGGCCGACGCTGGCTGAGTCGCCGCGTCTGCGGTCGAGGAGGAACCGCGCTTGAAAAGTTAATGGGACGAAGACAGGCCGCAACCAACTTCGCGGTTGAGCGTCGTCAGTGATTCCACTTAGGGAGCCATAGACCGGCGGCGCTGATTGCCTCTCTGGCCAGATGCTTGCGGGATTATGTCCTCAAGCTCATCCCCGTCATAAGCTGGGGACAGCCCAATAAGCTCTTGGATCGCTAGCGCGACATATTTACTGCCTTCGGCCATAGCGGCCTCGGGGTCGCCGGCCTGGTCAAATTCAGCAAGGACGTAATAGAGGTTGACCAGCGCGCGGGCTATCGCGGCGTTTCTTGCGTCTGTCATGTGGCCCTCTCGGGAAATGGGCCGATCCGCTCTGTGGCGTCGAATGAAGCAGTCCGGCCAGGCTGCGACCGCTATGACCAAACTCTGATCGCGATGAAATTGGTAGGCCAGTGATTCCGCCGTATCAACCAACCATGCGGTTGCAAGTCGTTGATTCTTGGCTTGGTGAGCTTGCTACCTAATGCCGCGACTATCCCCCGGCCAAGCTCGACATCAAATTCGTTATCGAGGAGGACGATTCCGAGACTTTTTCCGCGCTTCATCACGCCGGTCTCGCGCCCTACATGGAGGTCATCGTCGCCCCCGCCGGAGCCCCCCGCACAAAGCCGCGCGCGCTAAACGTGGCGCTGCCGCTGGCCCGCGGCGAATTGCTGACGATTTTCGACGCCGAGGATCGCCCCGAACCGCTTCAGCTGCGTATCGCGGCGGAGCGTTTCGCCGTTTCGCCGCCCTATGTCGCCTGTCTGCAAGCGCGCATCGCCATCGACAACGGTCATGAAAGCTGGCTCGCCTATTTCTTTTCCATCTCCTACGCCGCCCTGTTCGACGTCATCAATCCGGGTCTCGGCGAACTTGGCCTGCCCATGCCGCTCGGCGGCACCTCGAACCATTTTCGCACCGCGCTGCTGCGGCGCATGATTGGATGGGACGCCTGGAACGTCACGGAGGACGCCGATCTCGGGCTGCGGTTCGCGCGCTTCGGCTACGAGGTTCACGCCATCGACGCCGCCACCTACGAGGACGCGCCGGTGACCCTGTCTGCCTGGATGGGCCAGCGCTCGCGCTGGATGAAAGGCTGGATGCAAACGCTTTCCGTGTTTTTGCGCACACCCCGCGCACAGATACGCAAAATGGGATTTTTGCCGGCGTTCGCGGCCGTCTGCGCCATGGCGAGCCTGCTCGCTGGACCTCTGTTCGGCCCCCTGTACAGCCTGCGGATGGCTCACGACCTGTTCTTCGGCGACCTGCTCAACCCAGGGGACATTCAGGGGCTCATCGTGTCCGGCTTCAGCCTGTCCGTCGCCTTTTTCGGCCTGCTGGCCTTCATCCTTCCCAATGTGATCGGCATGCGCCGGCGAAAACTGAAGGTTTCTCCGCTGCTGATCCTGTCGCCGATCTATCTGCTGCTGGTGTCGTTCGCCGCCTGGCGGGCGCTGCTGGAATGGACCCGAAAACCGTTTGTATGGACGAAGACGGACCACACGCCCAGGCCGAAGGAGATCGAACCCCGCTGCTCCGCGCCCTCGCTGTGAGCCTGCTACAAATCCGTGCGGCTCTTCAGCGCCGCCGCCAGCGTGCCCTCGTCGAGATAATCCAGCTCGCCGCCGACGGGAACGCCGTGGGCGAGTCGGGTGCATTTCACCTCATAGGGGGACAGAAGCTCGGTGATGTAATGGGCCGTGGTTTGGCCATCGACCGTGGCGTTGACCGCCAGAATAACCTCTTTAACGCCACCCGCCGCCACGCGCGAAACCAGCGCGCCAATGTTGAGGTCGTCGGGACCCACGCCGTCGAGCGGCGACAGCGCGCCGCCGAGCACATGGTAGCGCGCGTTCAAAACCTGCGCGCGCTCCAGCGCCCAGAGGTCGCCGACGGTTTCGACCACAACCAGCGTCGCGCCGTCGCGGCGGGCGTCAGAGCAGAGCGAACAGGGATTGCTGGTGTCGATATTGCCGCAGCTCGAGCAGGTGACGATGCGCTCGCGCGCCACCCGCATGGCGTCGCCGAGCGGCCCCAACAATTCCTCGCGCTTGCGGATCAAATGCAGGGCGGCGCGGCGCGCGGAACGCGGTCCGAGTCCGGGCAGCCGGGCCAGCAGCTGGATGAGCCGTTCGATTTCCGGCCCGGCGACTCCGGCCATGTCAGAACGGCAGCTTGAATCCGGAGGGCAGGCCGATGCCGGCGGTCACAGCCTTCATCTTTTCTTCCAGCAGGGCTTCCGCCTTGCCGCGCGCTTCGCCGAGAGCCGCAACGATCAAGTCTTCGACGATTTCCTTCTCTTCCGCCTTGAGCAGGGAGGGGTCGATGCTGACGCTCTTGACCACGCCCTTGGCGGTGATCACCACGTTGACCAGACCGCCGCCGGCGGCGCCGTCGACCGTGACATTTTCCAGCTCGGCCTGCATTTCGGCCATCTTGGCCTGCATCGCGCTGGCCTTCTTCATCATCCCCATAATGTCCATCACAGGTCCTCTTCTTGCGCCTCGTCGGCGTAGGTAATGTCATCGCCGCGAACTTCCGCGCCCTCGTAGAGCGGCTCAGCCTTGCTGTCCACCGGCGTATCGTCGCCCCCGCGCACGGCGACAATCACCGCGCCGGGAAAATTGTCGAGCGCCGCGCGCACCAGCGGATGCGCCTGAACGCCGATGCGTTTTTGCGTCTCGCGCGCCTCGGCCTGCTCCTTCAGCGTCGGCGCGCCCGGAGCGTTGGACAAGGCGACGAGCCAGCGCTCTCCCGTCCAATCCTGCAGTCTCTTGGAAAGCTGCGCCGGCAGGGCGGGAGACGCGCCCTGCGCCAGCGCGAATTCCAGCCGCCCCTGCTCGAAACGCACCAGACGCACATCGCGCTCCAGCGCCGTCTTGGTCTGAATGTCGCGTTTTTCGCCGGCCAGCGCGACAAGTTGAGCAAAATCTTGCAAGACGACGGCGGGCGCCGCCTGCATTGTCGGCGTAGGCTGCGGCGCCAGTGCGGGCTGCGCGGACGCCAGTCTCGGCGCGCTCTGGCGCAACGCCGCGCTCGCCCCGCCCGATGGCCCCGAGGGCGTGCGGGTCGGTCCGCCGCCAGGCGCCGGATCGCCAGCGGCAAGCTGCTTCAAGACATCCTCGGGCGACGGCAAGTCAGCGGCATAGGCCAGCCGCACCAAAACCATGTCGGCCGCCGCCAGCGGGCGCGGCGAATCCTTCACCTCCTCGATGCCCTTGAGCAGGATCTGCCAAGACCGGGACAGCACGGACATCGCGAGCTTTTCCGCAAGCTCGGCCCCCTTTTCGCGCTCGAACTGACCGGAGGCGATCTGCGCCGTTTTGGCGGAAATTTTCATGCAGGTGACGAAATGGACGAATTCGGCGAGATCGGTCAGGATTTTCGCGGGATCAGCGCCGAAATCGTACTGCTCCTTCAGATTATCGAGCGCCTCGGCGACGTCGCCGCGCATGAGCGCTTCGAAAAGAGCGATGGTGCGGCTGCGGTCGGCCAAGCCCAGCATGGCGCGCAAAGCTTCCGCCTCGATCGGCGCGCCGGCGCCGTGCGCAATGGCCTGATCGAGCAGCGACAGCGCGTCGCGCACCGAGCCTTCCGACGCTCGGGCGATCAGCAGCAGCGCCTCATGGTTGATCTCGACCTTTTCCTTGTCGCAGATCGCGCCAAGGTGGCGCAGCATGGTCTCCGCCTCGACGCGGCGCAGATCGAACCGCATGCAGCGCGAACGCACCGTCACCGGCACCTTGTCGATTTCCGTCGTCGCGAACAGGAATTTGACGTGCGGCGGCGGCTCCTCAAGCGTCTTCAAAAGACCATTGAACGCGCTCTTCGACAGCATGTGCACTTCGTCGATGATGTACACTTTGTAACGCGCCATGGCCGGCTGGTAGCGCGAGCTGTCGACGATTTCGCGGATGTCGTCGATGGACGTGTGCGAGGCCGCATCCATCTCGATCACGTCGACATGACGCGACTCCATGATCGCCTGGCAATGAACGCCAAGTTCGTTCATGTGAATGGTCGGCCGCTCCACGGCCGGACGCCCGTCACGCGCGGGAAGCTGGTAATTGAAGGCGCGGGCGAGGATGCGGGCGGTCGTTGTCTTGCCGACGCCGCGCACGCCGGTAAGCATGTAGGCCTGATGGATGCGGTCGAGGTCGAAGGCGTTTTTAAGCGTGCGGACCATCGGCTCCTGGCCGATCAGATCCTCGAATCGCGAGGGACGGTATTTTCGCGCCAGCACGCGATAGGCGCCTGCGGGCTGCCGCTCCTGCGGCGCCGGAAACAAACCACCTTCGCTTTCAGGATTTTGCGCGGACTCGTCCATCTCCAAACCGCCGAATCAAGGCGCCAGCGGTCGTCAGGCGCGCAAATTTTGAGTGGGAGGTTGGACAGAGACCCGCCCGGTCTCGTTAGGGCTGCTTCCTTCCGGACCTGACCCGGTTGGCGAGTGGAACGTCCACCGCCAACCTCCCGAGGCTTATTTGGACCATCGAGACGTTTTCTGCAAGAGGGTTGCGCGCCGCCGCCGGGGGCGCCAAGCTGTCGCACCCGGAATGGAGCCCCCATGACCTTCGCCCTCGACCCACGCCTTGTCGCCGACACGATTCCGCTCGGCGACATGGCCCTGTGCCGGGTGCTGCTGATGAACGACAGCCGCTTTCCCTGGCTGATCCTGGTCCCACGCCGCGCCGGACTCGTCGAGATCACCGACATGACGCCGTTCGAGCGCCGCGCCCTGTTCGAGGAGGCGGCGCTGGCGGCCGACCGCCTGAAACTCTTGACCGGGGCGAAAAAGATCAACATCGGCGCGCTCGGCAACATCGTGCGGCAATTGCATGTCCATGTGGTCGGCCGTTCCGAAACCGACGCCGTCTGGCCCGGTCCCGTCTGGGGCGCAGGCGTCGCCGAGCCCTATGACGATCCGCAGCCCTTGCTGGACCGGCTGCGGCGCGCGCTGACCCCGGAAGTCCCTTGAACCCCTTCGATCTCATTGGTTTTTCCGGCAACCCGCTCGACCGGCTGTCGGAGAAGCGCGACGACGCGGCCGCGCTTGCGGCGTTGTTGGCGAATCCTGGGGCGCGGGCCGTGGCTTTCGCGGGGACCATGCCGGTGGTGCGCGCCAATGGCGGCGGTTGCTCCGCGTTGCACGCGCTCGACGACCTCCGCGCCCTGCCCGCCGAGGAAGCGCCGGTGCTGCTGGGACGCGACGATGAAGGACCGGTCTACGGGCTGCTGCTGCCCGAGGCGACGCTGGCGCACAAGCCAATCGGGCAAGACGCCTTTGTGGACCGCCACGAATCGGTCATTGCCGGGCGGCCGGACCTGAGCGTCCGTGATCTGCGCGCGCTTGCCGTTGAAAACGCGCTGCCGCGCGACGAGATCGCGATTATCGCGCAGGCCAAAACCGTGCTGCACTGGCATGCAAATCACCGTTTTTGCGCCCGCTGCGGCCGTGAGACGGTTCCTGCGCAGGCCGGCTGGCGACGCGATTGCGAAAACTGTGGCGCGCAACATTTTCCCAGGACCGATCCGGTGGTGATCGTGCTGGTGACGCACGGGGACAGCTGCCTGATGGGGCGCCAAAAGCAATTTCCGGCGGGCATGTATTCTTGCCTCGCCGGCTTTGTCGAATGCGGCGAGACCATCGAAGAAGCGGCGCGGCGCGAAATTTTTGAGGAATCAGGCGTGCGCCTGGGCGCCGTGAAAATTTTGGCGTCGCAGCCCTGGCCGTTTCCGGCCTCGCTCATGATCGGCTGCCGCGCCGAGGCGCTTTCACGCGACATTGTGATGGATGCGCAGGAGTTGGAAGACTGCCGCTGGTTTTCGCGCGAGGAACTCCGCGCGATGGTGGCGGACCTGCATCTCCACGGACTCAAGGCCCCGCATCCGATCGCCATCGCCCGCGGCTTGCTCGAACACTGGCTCGCAGGCGCGTAACCCGGCGGGTGTCAGGCGGAGCGCCACCCCTGGCGTCAGAGCGTCAGTCTGCCGCAAATCAGGCCCCGCAGCGCGTTGCCGAGCGCAAAACCTCCGCGCAGATCGTCGAGTCGCAAACATTGTTCCCGCGCCTCGCCGCGCTCCAGGAGGTCGGCCCGGAGAACGCCCGCGAGCAGACCGCAAGCGAGCGGCGGCGTGAGCAGCTGATTTTCGCGCGGCAGGAAAAGGTTGGTGCGCGCGCCTTCGCAGACCTCGTCGCGCTCGTTGAGGAAGATGACCTCATCCACGCGCGGGTCGGCGGCTTGAGCGGCGGCGAGGGCGTCCTCGTAAACCGCTCGCTGTGTGGTCTTGTAGCGTAGCAGAGGATTCGCCGAGTCTAGCCGGGTTCCAGCCAGCGCTACGCACCAGACTCTTGGCGGCTCGAGGGCGAAAGGCGCCGCGTTCCAGACGATTTCCCCGCAGCGGCGCAATTCCAGCCGAACCCGCAGGCGATCGCCCGCCGGTTGCCTACAGGCCTCTACCAGGGCCCTGTCAAACGCCTCAGAAGACAGCGAGAAGGCGAGCATGCGCGCGGAATTCTCCAGACGCGCGCGGTGACCGCGGATCAGCCGATATCCGCCGTCGCGCGTCCACAACATGGTTTCGATCAGGCCGAAATCATCGGCGACAGGAAGCGGGCTTTCAGCAGACATTCCTCATATTCCTCTTTCGCCTGCGAATCCGCGACGATCGCCGAGCCCACAGGGCAGGTCAGCGCGCGTTCCTTAAGCGTGAGCGTGCGGATGGCGACATTGAACCGCATATCGCCGCCCGGCGCGATCACCCCCATCGCCCCGCAATAGGCGTCCCGCGAAAAACCCTCCTGCTCGGCGATGATCTCCATGGCTCGGATTTTTGGCGCGCCGGTCACCGAACCGCAGGGAAACAGGCCGGCGAAAATGTCCACAAAACTCAAGTCCGGCCGCAGAATGGCCTGCACGCCGGACGTCATCTGGTGGAGCGTCGGAAAAGTTTCGACCGTGTAGAGATCGGTCACAGCCACAGAGCCGACCTCAGACAGCCTGCTGAGATCATTGCGCAGGAGATCGACAATCATGAGGTTTTCGGCGCGGTTCTTCTCATCCGCCGCCAACCGCACCACCAGCCCGCGATCTTCCTCCGGGGTCGCCCCCCGGGCCGCCGTGCCCTTCATCGGACGCGTAAAGATCTGCCTTCCCTGCGTCGAAAAGAATTTTTCCGGCGATAGCGACAGGATGGTTTCGCCGCCAAGCGCGACAATGCCGCCGGTTTCAACCGGCTGGCGCAGGCGGAGGGCGCGATAAAGATCCAGCGGTTCGCCCGCAAAAAAACCTGAGACCGGAAAGGTCAGGTTGATCTGGTAGACATCGCCGGCGGCAATATAGGCGCGGCAGGCGTCGAAGCGCCGCCGATAGTCGTCGAAACGCCAGAGCGGGCGCAGGTCCGTGATCTCGGGCGGCGAGGCCGCCGTCAGGGCGGGCGGCGCCGACGGCGCTTCAAAGAGGCCGAATTGCAGCAATGGGGTTTCGCGCCGGCCAAGGAGCGGGAGCAATCGCGGCTCCAACGCAAGGCCGCATTCGTAGGCGACATGCCCGGCCGCCCAGAGGTTTTCGCGCGCGGCCTGTTGCAGGAGCGCCAGCGCCGGCGCGACCTCGTCCGCTTGATAGGCGGTGACGATCTGCAGCGGCCCGGCGAAATGCAGCGTTCCGCATGAGCGGTCCTCGATCAGACAGAAGGGTTCGCGCGCGTTCGCCATGTCCATGGCCTTAACGCGGAAAGGGCGGCAAAAAAAGTCTGGCGAAGCGATGCGGCGCGGGTGTAGCCAAGGTCGAAGGAGAGATTCCCATGGCGCTCGTGCTGTTTTCCGGCGGACAGGATTCCACCACATGCCTCGCCTGGGCGCTGGAGCGTTTTGAACGCGTCGAAACGCTCGGCTTCGACTATGGGCAGCGGCACCTTGTTGAACTGGAGCAGCGCCAAGTGCTGCGCGCGGAGTTGCGCGCGATGAAGCCGCGCTGGGCGGAGCGGCTCGGACCGGACCACACGCTCGACCTCCGGGCGCTCGGCAAACTCTCGGATACCGCGCTGACCGGCGACAAGAAAATCGAACTGACCGAAAAAGGGCTGCCCAACACGTTTGTGCCCGGGCGCAACCTGATTTTCCTGACCTTCGCGGCGGCGCTGGCCTATCGGCGCAGCCTGAACCACATCGTCGGCGGTATGTGCGAAACTGACTTTTCCGGCTACCCGGACTGCCGCGACGACGCGATCAAGGCCATGCAGGTCGCTCTCAACATCGGCATGGAGAGCCGCTTCGTGCTGGACACGCCGCTGATGTGGCTCGACAAGGCGCAAACCTGGGCGCTTGCGGAAAATCTCGGCGGCGAGAGCCTTGTCAACGCGCTGATCGAGCACAGCCATACGTGCTATCTCGGCGAGCGCGGCGAGAGGCGCGCCTGGGGCTACGGCTGCGGTCAATGTCCGGCCTGCGCGCTGCGGGCGCAGGGCTTCGAAAAATGGAAGTCCCACGCATTTTAGCGAAGGTCTCAGAAAGTCGTTTTGAACCGAGGTCGTTGACTGACGTTTCCACATCAGGAGCAAACGTCATGTCCCCTCAATGCAACGCAAGCCTGCCTCTTGAACTTCTTAAGGCAAACCCGATCCTGCTGTCGATGATGGCTTCTTCTATTGCGGTCGCCTTCTTCCTCGACTTCGCCGACGCGATGACTTGGCGCGATGCGCTCCATGCCTTCCCGGTGAAGAAAGCCTAAGCCCTCTCGCCCAGCCGCAATCGAAACGGATGCGCCGCATAGGTCCCGAGGATGCGGACCTCCTCGCTGAAGAACTGCAATTCCTCCAGTGCGCGGCTCAGATTCACGTCTTCGGGACGGCCCTCGACATCGACCAGAAACTGCGTGGCGGCGAATTCGCCATTGACCATGTAGCTCTCCAGCTTGGTCATGTTGAGATTGTTCGTTGCGAAGGCGCCGAGCGCCTTGTAGAGCGCCGCAGGAACGTTGCGCACCCGGAACACAAAAGTCGTCAGCGTCGGCCCCGGCCCGGGCGGGGGGCGACGCGCCTCGCGCGACAGGACGACGAAACGGGTTGTGTTGTGGTCCTCGTCCTCGACGAAACGCGCCAGCACGTCGAGTCCATAGATCTCCGCCGCCATCAGGGGCGCGAGCGAGGCGCGCGTTTTATCGCCCCATTCCGCCACTTCGCGCGCCGAGCCGGCGGTATCGCCAGTGATCACAGGCTTGAGATTGTACTGGCGGATGATTTTCCGGCACTGGCCCAGCGCATGGACATGGCTATAGACGCTGCGCAAGTCCTCAATTTTGGCGCCCTTGACCGCGAGCAGATGAAAATGGATCGGCAAAAAATATTCGCCGATGATGTGCAGGTCGGAGCGCGGCAGGAAATGGTGAATGTCGGCGACGCGGCCGGCCAGCGAATTCTCGATCGGGATCATGCCGAGTTCGGCGCGTCCCTCGCTGATCGCGGCGAAGGCGTCCTCGAAACTGGCGCAGGGCAGGGTTTCCCAGCCGGGATAGACGTCGGCGCAGGCCATGTGGGAATTGGCGCCGGGCTCGCCCTGATAGGCGATGATCTTGCTGCTCACTTCGATGAATCCTTCAAGATTGCGCGCGCCCGCTCGAGGTCGTGGGGGGCGTCGACGCCCAGCGGGACGGCGTCGACGATTTCCACGTCAATGCGCATACCCGCCTCCAGCGCCCGCAATTGCTCCAGTTTTTCCCGCTTTTCCAGCGCGGACGGCGGCAACGCGACGAATTTTTCCAACGCGGCGCGCCGATAGGCATAGAGCCCGATGTGATGATAGAGATCACCCTCGCCCCAGGGCGCAGTGGCGCGCGTAAAATAGAGCGCGCGCTGGCGCGTCGGGCCGAGCGGCGCGCCAACCACCTTGACCACATTGGAATCGGTCCGCTCTTCTTCGCGAAGAATCCGCGCCGCGAGCGTGGCGATGTCGACCTTCGCATCGGCGAGCGGCGCCAGCGAGGCGCGCACGCTGGCCGGATCGATGGTCGGCAGATCGCCCTGGAGATTGACGATGACGCCGTATCGTCCATCGGGATCGTAACGGCGCAGCGCTGCGGCGATCCGGTCCGAGCCTGAGGGCAGATCGGGATCGGTGACGACGGCCTCGCCGCCGGCGGCGCGCACGACGCGCGCGATCTCCTCGCCGTCGGCCGCAATAAGAACCGGGCCGATCTCCGCCTCCACCGCGCGACGAAACACCTGAACGATCATCGGCGCGCCGCAAATGTCCGCCAGCGGTTTGTCGGGCAATCGGGTCGAGGCGAGCCGGGCGGGAATGACGATGAGGGCGGCGTGCGGCATGCCCCTCGTTTCAGGGATTTTCGGACGCTTGTAAAGCCTGGAGCTTGCGGCAATTACTTACGTAAAGCATTTCTCGAGCTGCCCGCTTGGCTTGATCGGCGCTGCTGTGCATTAATGGATTTGCAATAAAGAATGAGCGTCACGAACGCCCATCGGAGAGGAAAAGATGAATTATCACAATCTGGTCAAGGCCGGATTCGCGGTCTGTTGCGCCCTCATGCTCCAGTTCAGCATCAGTATTTTCAGTGACGCTTTGTTGGCGCCAAACAAAGCGAAAGCCGCGGGCTACGCAATCCAAGGCGCCGCACACGCCACCGTCGCCTCGGCCACGCACAAATAACCGGCAGACATTGGACCGCGCCTCCTGGGCGCGGTTTTGCGTTTCAGTTCAGCGCCTGCCGAAGATCGAGCGTCGGCCTCACGCCGATATCTTTGAAATGCGCGGCGATGAACTTCTTCGCTGCGTTTGCGCCGATTTCTCGCAATTCCAGGAAAAAATCGTAGTCCGCGTTCATCTTGCTGGCGGCGCCGAATCGATTGAGCGCATCCTGCGCTTCGATGATGTGGAGGCGGATTTCCTTGTAATGTGTTCCGTCCAGCCGCCCCTGAGCGATCAGGCGACGAACGAAGTCGATGGCGCGAAATTCCTGCAACAGCGGCGCGTTGAACGTGATCTCGTCGATGCGGCTCATGATTTCGATGGCGGTGTCGGGCGTGCCCCGGCGCACGATAGGGTTGATCTGCACGAGGACGATGTCGGCGCAATCGGTTTCGGTGAAAAACGGGAACAGGACGGGATTGCCCATGTAGCCACCGTCCCAATAGGGCTTTCCCTCAACCTCGACGGCCCGGAACACCGTCGGCAGGCAGGCCGACGCCATCACCATGTCGAGCGTCAGCTCCTCGCGATGAAAAACACGCACCTTGCCGGTTTCGACCGAAGTGGCGGCGATGAACAGCTTTGGGCCGGCGCTGGCGCGCAAGGCCTCGAAATTCACGCCGCGCTGCAAAACATCGCGCAACGGGTTGATGTCCATCGGGTTGAGTTCAGCAGGCGCGAACAGGCTCGCGGTCTGCTGCAATATCGCCGCGGCGGGCGTCGACGACCAGAAGGCCATCATCCCGTCGAACACCATTCGGCCGGCTTCGGGCAGCGCGCCGTCGAGGCTCGCCCCCTTCCAGAATTCGGCCATCTGTCGCTGCGCGCCCTGGGCGCCGCCCTTGCGCAGGCCTTCGGCGAAATTGACGGCGTTCATCGCGCCGGCGCTGGTTCCGCTGACCCCGCGGATATCGAAGCGGCCGTCCTCAAGCAGCGCGTCCATCACGCCCCAGGTGAAGGCGCCATGGGCGCCCCCACCTTGGAGGGCCAGATTGATCGTTTTCCGGCCGGTCACGCGGCGGTCCAGCCGCCGTCCATGGAAATGTTCGCGCCGGTGATTTGCGACGCGGCGTCGGTGGCGAGAAAAACCGCGAGCGCAGCCACCTGGTCGACAGTGACGAATTGCTTGGTCGGCTGCGCCGCCAGGAGGACGTTGTTGATGACCTCCTCCTTGCTGAGATTGCGCGCCTTCATCGTGTCCGGGATCTGCTTTTCGACGAGCGGCGTCCAGACATAGCCCGGGGAGATGCAATTCACCGTCACGCCGAAGGTGGCGAGTTCCAGCGCCACGGTTTTGGTCAGGCCGGCGATGCCGTGTTTGGCCGAGACATAGGCCGACTTGAACGGCGAGGCCACCAGCGAATGGGCGGACGCCGTGTTGATGATGCGACCCCATTTGCGCGCCTTCATCCCGGGCACGGCGGCGTGGATGGTGTGGAAGGCTGAGGACAGGTTGATGGCGATGATCTGGTCCCACTTTTCCGTGGGAAAATCCTCAACCGGCGATACGAATTGAATGCCGGCGTTGTTGACGAGGATGTCGACAGCCCCAAAAGTCTTTTCGGCGTTCTGGATCATGGCGGCGATTTCCGCCGGCTTCGACATGTCCGCGCCGTAATAGGCCGCCTTGACGCCGAACTCCTTCTCGATTGCGGCCCGCTCGGCCTCAATCGCGGCGGCGTCGCCGAACCCGTTGATCACGACGTTGCAGCCTTCCTTAGCAAAGGCGCGGGCGATGGCGAGGCCAATGCCCGAAGTGGAGCCGGTAACGACGGCGGTCTTGCCTGCGAACGACATGAGACTCTCCCTGATCCCAAAAAATTCACCCGCTCAATATAGTTTGTGCGCCGCACATTTGGACCCCTGCCCTTGGACTAAGCCGCCGCATGCGACCGCGCGCCCCCTCAAGGCGCCTGCGCCTTCTATTCCCTTGATTGACCAACGTCTGTTATAGAGAGGCCAAATTTCGCCCACAGGACGTCGCCGCCAATGACCGACCAAAATTTCCCGCCGCTTTGCGAAACCGAAATCGCCGCCGAACCCTTGCCCCGCAGAAAAAGTGTGGGCGTGCGTGTTGGCGAGGGCGCCGGCGCGGTCGCCGTCGGCGGGGGCGCGCCCATCGTCGTGCAGAGCATGACCAACACCGACACGGCGGACGTGGACTCCACCGTGCAGCAGGTCGCCGCCTTGGCCCAGGCCGGCTCAGAACTGGTGCGCATCACCGTCGACCGCGAGGAGGCGGCGGCGGCCGTGCCGCACATCCGCGACCGGCTGGCGAAAATGGGCGTGAATGTGCCGCTGGTCGGCGATTTCCACTACATCGGCCACAAGCTGCTGACCGAATATCCGGCCTGCGCCGAGGCGCTTTCAAAATATCGCATCAACCCCGGCAATGTGGGTTTTAAAGAAAAGAAGGACACGCAGTTCGCCTCCATTGTCGAACTGGCGATCAAGCACGACAAGGCGGTTCGCATCGGCGCGAACTGGGGTTCGCTCGACCAGGAAATGCTCACCGAGCTGATGGACGAGAATTCCAGGGCTGTGAAACCGGTCGACGCGCGCGCGGTGATGCGGGAGGCCATGACCCGCTCCGCGCTGCTTTCGGCCGCGCGCGCCGAAGAGATCGGCTTGAAGCGGGACCGCATCATTCTCTCCGCCAAGGTTTCGAACGTGCAAGACCTGGTGTCGGTCTATCGCATGGTGGCGGCGCGCTCCGACTACGCCCTTCACCTCGGGCTGACGGAAGCCGGCATGGGGTCAAAGGGCATCGTCGCTTCCTCCGCCGCGCTCGGCATTCTGCTGCAGGAAGGCGTCGGCGATACAATCCGCGTTTCGCTCACCCCGCAGCCCGGAGGCGATCGCACGCTGGAGGTGCAGGTCGCGCAGGAAATCCTGCAGACGATGGGCTTTAGAACCTTCGTGCCGCTGGTCGCGGCCTGCCCCGGATGCGGGCGCACCACCAGCACCGTGTTCCAGGAGCTGGCGCGCGACATCCAGGCGATGATCCGCGAGCGCATGCCCGAGTGGCGAAAAGTCTATCCTGGCGTGGAGACTCTGAACGTTGCCGTCATGGGCTGCATCGTCAACGGCCCCGGCGAATCCAAGCACGCCGACATTGGCATTTCCCTCCCGGGCACCGGCGAAAGCCCGGCAGCCCCGGTCTTCATCGACGGCAAGAAGGTCAAGACGCTGCGCGGCGAAGGCATTGCGCAGGAGTTTGAAAAGATCGTGACCGATTACGTCGCGCAGCGCTTCGGAGGCAACACGGCGGAGACGGCGGCGGAGTAATCCGCAGCCGTCATCGAATTCCCGCACGAACGAACGGGATCTCCGAGAGGAAATCCTCTTACTCCAAACCTTTCTGAACATCCTGCGCCCACGCCGGCCTTCCCGCGTGGCGCTCACGCCATGACCTTATGGCGAAGATCAGCTCATTAGCGGCTTGCTCCATATGCCTGAGGGCCGCCTGCTCATCGACCAAACCGTTCGCACGGAGCTCTGCAGCGGCGAAATACAGTTCGATCTGGGCGCATTCAATCGCTTCATTTAGGTCGTTGCTCACAGTGTGCACCTGCATCATCCAAGCTGGGAGCGTGCGCCGCGCCGCGCACGAAATGCTGCGGCGCCACGCTCGCTGTCGATCAGGCCACGAGCTTCAAGGCCGAACGGTCCGGCAGAACGTCCGCTTGCGTTCCGCTGACGGCGCGAAGCCTTTGCTCGAGTTCATCGCCAATTTCATAGATGACCGCGTAAGTGAGAACGCCGCCGATGATCTTCGGCGCACCCAAAGGCTCGCCCGCGCAATCGGCCATTTTCAACATCCGATGCATGATCGCGTCGTAGACGGTCACGATATGCGTCAGACCCACTTCCTTGCCGATTTCGTTCATCGCCAGGCCGAGTTCCGCGGTAGCCTCGCTCATGCGCGCAAAATCCCGCCGACGGTCGCCTGTTGTCGGAATGGTGAAGCGGCTCGACTCCCAAATGAGGGGGCTCTCGATTCGTTTACCGTCGGGGAGTAGTTCCGGGAACGTGTCATTGAGCATGTTCAATCCCGTGGTCGGCAAGAGACGTAGGGCACCGCGGATGTTGCCTTCTTCATCCACCGACAGAACGTAAAGCGGATGCAAAGCATCATAATGGTCGATCTCCCAGTCTCCGGAGACATTAACCTTCCAACCAAGCTGGTCATGAAATATTTCTTTCCGCAGCCTGTGCATTTTATCGATAAGATCCGGATATTTTGACTTGTTTTCTCCGCCGATCAACACAATCACGAGCGCCTCCATGTTCTAGAATACGTAGGCGTATTGAAGCAGGCGATTGAAATATTTGCACCTGTCATAAATATCAGGTGGCTCCACCAAGCGGTTGCGCATCGCCCGCCTGATTCTGGTGACGCGTGTCGGCAGCCACGCTGGCGGACAAGCCTGCGCGTTCACCAAGCCAGTCGAGTGAAGGGACTTTAGCGTTTCATCAGGCTCGGAGGTTCTACGGCCAGACTGATCAAGCCGAGCGTCAGGGCCTTCGCAACAGCCTGGATGACATTGGAGGCGCCCAGACGGCCACGCGCCGATTCGATGTGAAACCTGACCGTGCTCTTTGAAATTCCAAGAATGTCGGCGACATCCTGGTCCGATTTGCCGAGCGCCTTGAACCTGAGACAGGAGGCCTCCCGGTGGCTCAAGGAGATGGCGTGTTCCGGCTTCAGCACATCGTCGACCACCGAAGAGTGGAACTGCCATGACAACAGCATGAGTTCGCGCATCATCGCGCGCTTCTCCGCCTTCCAGTCGGGCTCACTCATGTCCGAAGTCACCGTGAACAAGGCAAATTCGGAATTGCGCCCACGAATGGGAATGGAAAGCCCTCTCGCCCCCACATCCAATTCCTGCGCTTCGCCGAAGAACTGCCTCACCACCGGATTGGAGCGATCGATGTCGTCCCAGTCGATCGGCAAAATGCCGGAGAGGCCGGACCGGAGGATCGGATCGACATCCGCATAGTTCTTCTGTGCGTAACGTTTCTTCCAATCGTCCAGATAGGTCATGGCCATCAGGGGACGGTCGTTGGTCAGAGCGGTGGGAAGATTGAGGACGAGATAGGCGACGTGCTTGATTCCGTGCGACTGTAAGCTGGCGGCAATGCCCTCTATCGAGTTTGGCAACCTTTGCGCCAACTCCAGCCCGCCCAAGACATCAAAGACACTCTCCTCCGACACGCCGCTCTCCCATCATGCTCTCGCCTCCAAATAGAACGATATCAAAAGCTTTGCTCGAAACTTTGGGGCAGTCTGGCGCCGCATCAATAGGACGGCCTGCATTCAAGCAGAATGCGCGACTTTCTTACAACCCCCAACGAATTCATGAATATTGCACAGGCAAGCATTCAAATCAAAATACTTGGTGCATTCCAGCCTCGTCGCAGGCGCCCGTCGAACCTTCCTGTGGGCGATCCCGCAGCGATCGCTTCGGGTCTTTGCAACGATTCCAACGGCATCCTATCGTGCCTTTCTCATGGAAGGATTCCTTGGGGACTATGGGATTCAGGCTCCTCGACAACTCCGATGGCTCCGCCGACGCCAGGGTCGTGCTCTGCCTGTGCGCGGCGGAAGTCTTGACCATGGTCGGCGTGTTCGCCTTTCCCGCCCTATTGACGGACTTTTCCGCCGAATGGCGGTTGACCAACACGCAAGCCGGTTGGATTTCCGGCGCCCTGTTCGCCGGCTACGCGCTCACCGTGACGGTCCTCACCGGGCTGACCGACCGGATCGACGCCAAAAGCGTCTATCTGTTCGGCGCCACCTGCGCCGCCGCATCAATGCTTGGGTTCGCGCTCACGGCCGAAGGTTTCTGGAGCGCCTTGTCATGGCGGCTGCTCAGCGGCGTCGGCCTGGCCGGTACCTACATGCCGGGGCTCAAGGCGCTTGTCGATCGCATCTCGGCGGAGCGACAGCCGCGCTGGATCAGCTATTACACCGCGAGTTTTTCTCTGGGCACGTCCGGATCGTTCCTGGCGACAGGCGCCTTGGCCTCGGTTTTCGGCTGGCGCGCGGCTTTTGTCGCGGCCGCCGTCGCGGCCAGCGCAGCCGTCGCCCTTGTCGCCTTGCTCCTTCCGGCGGTCCGCGCTGCGCCACAGGCCAAGGCCGAAGGTTTCGACATCCCGGCCGTGCTCCGCAACCGGGCGGCCATGAGCTACGTGCTCGGCTATGCCGCGCATGTTTGGGAACTGTTCGGCGCGCGCTCCTGGATGGTGGCCTTTCTCGGCTTCGTCCTGCTGCAACATCCCGACGCCGCCGGCCCCGCGCCAACGACCGTCGCAACGCTTGGCACGCTGGTCGCCATGGCCTCGAGCGTCTGGGGCGCCGATCTGGCGGTGCGTTTCGAACGCCGGCGCCTCTGCGCCTTCGCCATGCTGGCGTCCGGCGTTCTGGCCGGGGCCATCGGCTTCTGCGCCGGCCTTCCCTATCCCGCCGTCGCCGCGCTGATGCTGGCCTATAATTTCTTCATTCAGTTGGATTCGGCCGCCCTGACCACGGGCGCGGTGCTCGCCGCCGACCCGCAGCGGCGCGGCGCGACCATGGCGGTGCATTCACTGCTGGGCTTCAGCGCCGGCTTTTGCGGTCCAATCGCTTTCGGCGCCATCCTCGACGCGGCGGGCGGAGCCTCCATCGGCTTCGCCTGGGGACTGGCCTTCGCCTCGCTGGGCGCGGTGGTCGCCATGGGCCCCCTGGCCTTGAGGCTTGCGCCCCGGGCCAGAAGACTCAGCGATTGAACAGTCTACCCGCCCACGAAGCCCGCGCCGATATTGATGGTCATCGCCAGCACGGCGTTATTGTAAAAGAAGGCCAGGATGCAGTGCGCCGTCGCCAGGCGGCGCAATGGGCGTCCCGTGATGTTGACGTCGGCCGTGGCGCAAGCGACGCCGATAACGTAGGAAAAGTAAAGGAAATCCGGATAGTCCGGCCGATCCTCGCCGGGAAAGCTGATCCCGCCCCGCCATTGCCCCGGCGCCTCTTCCCGCGCCGTGCGATAGAATTCATGGGCGTAGTGCAGCGCAAAGGCGAGATGCACCAGCAGCCATGAGCCGACGACTGTCGATATGGCCAGAGCAATGTGAAGGCTCTTGACCTCGATCGCAGATCCCTTGATGGCGAGAAGATGAGCGAAGATAGCGGCATAGGAACAGGCCGCGGCCAGCGCGGTCAGAACCAAGACGACATTGCGGCCGTCGTCCTGCAAAGCGGCGCGGCGGTGGATGTCCTTGTGTTCCGAACGCGCAATCATCACCGCCGCAGCGACGAGATAGGTCCAGCAGCCGACGTTCCAGCCGATCAGGCCTCGCGTCACTTCACGCCAATGCCCGGGAAGCAAAAATCCCACAAGCACGCCGAGCGCGAGGGAAAATAGCAGGCGCGGACGCGCCCGCGCCAAGCGCAGAATTTTCGGAGGACGGCGGCCGGGCTCCGAATTCACGATTTCCGCATTGCGGTGAAGCGGGCGGCCTCGGCCAGGATCTCCGCCTTGTCGCCGAAGCCGGCAAGCGCCTCGATCGCCTCGCGCGCCAGCGCGTCACGGCGCTTGCGCGCCTCGTCGATCCCGAGCACGGCGACCAGCGTCGCCTTGTTGCGGTCGGCGTCCTTGCCGGCGCGCTTGCCGAGCGCCGCCGTGTCGCCCTCGGCGTCCAAAATGTCGTCGGCGACCTGGAAGGCTGCGCCCAGCGCCGCGCCATAACGGCTCAGAGCTTCACGCTGCTTGGCGTCCGCGCCGCCGATGCGCGCGCCCGCTTCGACGGCGTTGAGGAGAAGCGCCCCGGTCTTCATCGATTGCATCAGCATGACGAATTCGCGACTATGCGGTTCCTTGCGCGACTCGGCCTCGAGGTCGAGCGCCTGGCCGCCGACCATGCCGCCCAGGCCCGAGGCGCGCGCCAGCATGACGGTCAAGTCGGCGCGAACCGCCGGATCGGGATGGGTCGGCGTATCGGCGATCACGTCGAAGGCGTAGGTCAGCAGGGCGTCGCCGGCGAGAATGGCGCAGGCCTCGTCAAAAGCCTTGTGGCAAGTGGGACGTCCGCGACGCAAATCGTCGTTGTCCATCGCCGGCAGGTCGTCATGGACCAGCGAATAGCAATGAATCATCTCAAGCGCGCAGGCGGCGCGCAAAACGCCCTCGCCCTCGGCGCCAAGCATTCGCGCGGTCTCCACCAGCAGGAAGGGCCGCAGGCGCTTGCCGCCGCCGAGCGAACCGTAGCGGATGGCCTCGAGCAGCCGGGAGGGACGATCCTTTTCGCCCGGCAGCAGATGGGGCGACAGGAGGCGGTCGAGCATGTGTTCCGTGGCGTCCGCCACCGCAACCAGCCGCGCTGAAAATGCGTCGCGCAAAACCTCTCCCGACATGATGCTTCCCAAACTTGTTTCAAACCACGGCCTTGGCTTGCCCCAAGGTTTTGGTCGGGTCAAGCGCGGAACGCAAACAGGCTTAGCCTCGAATCGCGCGCTTGAGTTCCGCCTTGGTCATGTAGGAGCGCCCCGGAATGTCGCGCCGCCGGGCCTCGGCATAAAGCTCCGCCTTGCTCCCGCCGGCTTCGTCGCGCGCTTGCGCGGTTTCCCCCCGCGCCTCCTTCGCCTTGGTCTTTCGCAGGTTCTCCCTGTTTTTCCCAGGCGATTCCTGGTTCGTGGCGCCGGCCTCATGCAATCCGATGGCGATGGCCTGTTTCGGATTCTTGACCTTCTTGCCGGTCGAGGTTTCGAGTTCGCCATGCTTGAACTCATGCATGACGCGCCCGACCGTTTCCTTCTGCCGTTTCGATTGTCTGGCCATCGGGTGCTCCCTTGGCCAGCACAACGCGCGAAAGACGCAAGCGGTCGCCTTATTGGGCGCGAAGCCCGTCTTCGGCGATGAAGGCGATGCGCACCATATTGGTCGCGCCCGGCGTGCCGAAGGGCACGCCCGCGATGATGACAATGCGATCGCCGGGCTCGGCGAAATGCCGGCGCACCGCGAACTTGCAGGCGCGATTGGCCATGTCGTCGACATCGTGGGCGTCCCGCGTGACCGCCGACTCGGTGCCCCAGACCAGGGTCAGCCGGCGCGCTGTGTCGCGATTGGGGGTGAGGGTCAGGATGGGCGCGCGCGGCCGCTCGCGGGCGACGCGCAAGGCGGTTGCGCCTGACGCCGTCCAGGCGACAATCGCCGTCATCTCCAGATTCTCGGCCATGTCGCGCGCGGCGCTCGCCACGGCGTCGGCGCCGGTTTTTTCCGGGGTGGCGCGCTGAGCGTTGATGATGCTGCGATAGACCGGCTCCATTTCCACGCTTTCGGCGATGCGATTCATCATCGCCACCGCGTCGATGGGATATTGGCCGGACGCCGACTCGGCCGAGAGCATGATGGCGTCGGCGCCCTCGAACACGGCGGTGGCCACGTCGGAGACTTCCGCGCGGGTCGGCGTCGGCGAGGTGATCATCGACTCCAGCATCTGAGTCGCCACGATCACCGGGCGGCCGAGCCGGCGCGCCTCGCGGGTGATGCGCTTTTGCAGACCCGGCACTTTCTCCGGCGGCACTTCCACCCCGAGATCGCCGCGCGCCACCATCAGCCCGTCCGCGGCGAGCATGATCTCGTCGAGCCGCGCGATGGCTTGCGGCTTCTCGATCTTGGCCAGAACCAGCGCCCTGTCTCCGGCGATGGCCTTGACCGCCTTCACGTCCTCGGCGCGCTGCACGAAGGAGAGCGCGATCCAATCGACACCCGCCTCGACGGCGGCCTCCAGATCGATACGATCCTTGTCGGTCATGGCGGCGTCGGGAATTTCCGTGTCCGGCAGACTCACCCCCTTGCGATTGGAGATGCGGCCGCCGACCTCGACTTTGGTCACGGCGCGATCGGCCTCCGCCTCGACCACCGCCAACCTGAGACGGCCATCATCGATCAGCATCTTGTGGCCGGGCTGGAGGCATTCGAGGATCTCAGGGTGCGGCAGACGCACGCGGGTGGCGTCGCCGTGAGCCTCGTCGGAATCGAGCACGAAATTCTGGCCCTTGACCAAATCGGCGCCGCCGTTCTCGAATGCGCCGACGCGGAGCTTCGGTCCCTGGAGATCGACCAGAATGCCGATGGGACGGCCGACCTTCTCCTCGACGGCGCGAATCATCGCCACCCGTTCCCGCATGCCCTCCGGATTGGTGTGGCTCATGTTGATGCGAAACAAGTCGGCGCCGGCCCGCCACAGGTTTTCAATCGTGGCCTCGTCGTTGGAGGCCGGCCCGAGCGTGGCGACGATCTTGCAGCGGCGGGTGCGCTTCATCGAATTCTCCTCAACGTGTCTGGCTTGAATCGGTCAACTGGACCGTCCAGTTCTTCGCGTCCTTGCCGGTGTCGACCTCGAAGAAGCCAGAGCGATCGAAGCCGCGCACAAAGCAGTCCTCGCGGCCGTCGATTCGGAATTCGCGGTCGCGGGTGCACATGAAGGCCTTGCCCTTCCATTCGCCGCCATGTTCGTCGATGGCGTAGACATAGTAGAATTCCGCCGCGAGCGGGCCGCGCAACAGCGTCTCGCAGGCGCTGGCCTTGATGTTCCACCAGCCCTCGGACACCCAGCCCGTGCCGTTGGTGTAGGCGAGCGCGACGCTCACCTTGGCGCCCGTATTGTTGCACATGCGGAAATCAGCCCTGGCGACGCCGGGGAGCAGGCAGGCGGACACAAGGGCGGCGCAGGCCGCGGTTGCGCGGCGGGCTGTGATGATCATGCGGCTCGTTCTCTGGCGTCGCGACATTTGTAGCTCTTGACTATGACGACGCAATTTTCCTTTTAACCATAAGCGCGGAGGACGTCGACCGTCGAACCGCAACCTTCGCCATAAGGGCTCCGGGTGCACGACGTCCCTTCCCAAACCATGGTTTTCCAACAGCTCGCCGGCGCGCCGGACCAGCGGCTGATCCTGTTCTGCGACCATGCCAGCAACGCCTTGCCCCCCGCTTACGGCGATCTCGGCCTGGCCCGCAGTCAGTTGGAGCGGCACATCGCCTACGACATCGGCGCGGCGCAGGTGACGCGGCGCCTGGCGGCCCTGCTCGACGCAGGCGCCGTTCTAGCCGGCTTTTCCCGTCTGCTGATCGATCCCAATCGCGGCGAGGATGATCCCACACTGGTCATGCGCATGTCAGATGGGGCGGTGATTCCAGGGAACGCAAGGGCGGACGCCGCCGAAATCGCGTCTCGCGTGGAGCGGTTCTGGCGTCCCTATCGGCGCGCCTGCGCAAGTCTGGTCGATGCGGCGCTGGCGGCAAATCGCGTTCCTGTGCTGCTCGGCGTTCACAGCTTTACGCCCAGTTTCAGAGGGCGCGCGCGGCCCTGGCCCTGCGGCGTGTTGTGGGACCGCGATCCACGCCTTTCCGCGCCGCTGATCGAGGGTTTGCGGGCCGAGGGACTTCTGGTTGGCGACAACGAGCCCTACGACGGCGCCCTCAAGAACGATTCGATGTACGAATTGTCCACGGCGCGCGGCGCGCCCGGCGCGCTGATCGAAATCCGCCAGGACGAGCTGGAAACGCTCGAGGGCTGTGAAGTCTGGGCCCAGCGCCTCGCGCGCATCCTGCCCGACGTGCTGGCCCGCGCCGAGACGCAACAATTGGCGTTCTTCGGCTCGCGGGCGGACAGGCGTCCTTGACGGCGGCGCCGCTCTGGTTCATCTGAGGCGCCGACTTCAACCAGACCCCAGGATCGATCAAAATGAGCGCAGCCTCGCTCGACGGCGGCCATCTCAAAGCCTTTATCGAACGTATCGAACGCCTTGAAGAGGAAAAGAAGGCGATCGCGGACGATATCAAGGATGTCTACGCCGAGGCCAAGGGCAACGGCTACGACGTGAAAATCATGCGAAAGATCGTCTCGCTGCGCCGCCAGGACGAGAACAAGCGCCGCGAGGAAGAGGAAATTTTGGACCTCTACCTGTCCGCGCTCGGCGAGCAGTAATTTATTTCGCAATGCGCGATTTGCGGCGGTCGCCTTGCCGTAGCGCCGCGCCGAACATAGGTCATGGCCAAGTTTCTCGCTCGCAATGGGAATGGCCATGACTGACGCCAAATTGTTTCAGCCCTTTCAACTCGGCTCGCTGACGCTAAAGAATCGCATCGTCATGGCGCCGCTGACCCGCAACCGGGCGGCGCCGGGCAACGCCGCCAGCGCCATGATCGCCGAGCATTATCGCCAACGGGCCGGGGCGGGCCTGCTGATCACCGAGGCCTCGCCGATCTCCCAGCAGGGACAGGGCTATATCAACACGCCCTGGATTGTCACCGACGACCAGGTCGCCGGCTGGCGGCTGGTGACCGACGCGGTGCATCAGGCCGGCGGCGCGATTTTCGTGCAACTCTGGCATGTCGGCCGCGTCTCGCACGTTTCGCTTCAGCCAGATGGCGGCGCGCCGGTGGCGCCCTCGGCGATCCGCGCCAACACCAAGACTTTTTTGGGCGGCGGTTTTGTCGACGTGTCCGAGCCCCGCGCGCTGGCGCGAGAGGAATTGCAGGGGATTGTCGATGATTACGTGAAGGCGGCGAAAAACGCCGCGCGGGCCGGCTTCGACGGCGTCGAAATCCACGCCGCGAACGGCTATCTGCTCGACCAGTTCCAACGCGACTCCAGCAACAAGCGCACCGACGACTACGGCGGCTCCATCGAAAACCGGGCGCGGCTGACGCTGGAGGTCATCGACGCCATGCTCGCCGCCCTGCCTCCGGAAAAGATTGGCATCCGCTTTTCTCCGGTCAGCCCCGCCAATGATGTCGCCGACAGCAATCCCCAAGCCCTATTCGGCTATCTGGTCGAACAGGTCGGCAAGCGAAAACTCGCTTACATCCACATCGTGGAGGGCGCGACCGGCGGCCCACGCGACTACGCGCCCTTTGACTACGCCGCGCTGCGAAAAAGCTTTGGCGGCGCCTATATCGCGAATAACGGTTACGACCGCGGCATGGCTCTGGCGGCGGTGGAAACGGGCATGGTCGATCTGGTGGCGTTCGGCCGCCCCTTCATCTCCAATCCCGACCTCGTGGAGCGGCTGAGAAAAGGCGCGCCCTTGGCCGAGCTCGACAAAGCCACGCTCTATGGTGGCGACGCCCACGGCTACACTGACTATCCCTCTCTGGAGCAGTGATTTCCCTTTTCGTCGCGCGAACTTCTATGAGTTTGCGCGCGTCTACGCCGCTTCTGAAGGGCGGTCGACAAAAAGCCGATAAGACAAGGCTTCGGCGAGATGTGGGCGCAAGACGTCAGTCGACCCTTGCAAGTCCGCGATCGTTCTCGCCAGCTTGAGGACGCGATGAAACCCACGTGCGGAAAGTCGCAACTTGTCCGCGGCGTCGCGAATAAGCCTGCTGCCGGCGTCATCCAGCCTGATCGTTTGTTCCAGGATCGCGGCGGTGGCCATCGCATTGCAGGTCACGTTCTCAAAGCCCAGCCCTTTGTAGCGTGATCGTTGCAGGTCCCGCGCAACCGCGACGCGCGCCGCAATTTCCTCAGATCCCTCGCTGGCTGGAGGCAAGATCAAATCCGAGGCGCTGATCGCCGGAACCTCCAGATGCAGGTCGATGCGATCCAAGAACGGACCGGACAATCGGGCCTGATAGAGCTGGGAACACCGTTGAGGCGAACCCTTCTGGCAGCGGTGGCCCGGCTCATTGGCCAGCCCACACCGGCAAGGGTTCATGGCGGCAATCAATTGGAATCGCGCGGGATAGACGCAGCGGCGCGCCGCGCGCGAGATGGCGATCTCGCCGCTCTCCAGCGGCTGCCGCAAGGCGTCGAGCGCCTGTCCCTGAAATTCGGGAAGCTCGTCCAGGAAAAGCACGCCGTTGTGCGCCAGAGACGCCTCGCCGGGTCTGGCATGCGGGCCGCCGCCAACGAGAGCAGCCATCGAGGCGGAATGGTGCGGCGCGCGAAAAGGCCGGCGATCCGTGAGCTGTCCGCCGGCGAGATTGCCCGCGACCGAATGAATCATCGAGACTTCCAAGAGCTCGCTCGGCGTCAGCGGCGGCAATATCGATGGAAGTCGCGCCGCCAACATGCTCTTGCCAGCGCCGGGCGGCCCGTTGAAGAGCAAATTGTGTCCGCCCGCTGCGGCAATCTCCAGCGCCCTTTTTGCGCTCTCCTGTCCCTTGATGTCGCGAAGATCGAGTTGCGGACCCATCAAGGATTTCACCGCCGGGACGGGCCGCGACAACACCTGGGTCCCATGGAAATGATTGGCGATCTGGATCAAGTTACGCGGCGCGATGATGGAAATGTCTTCCGACGCCCAGGCGGCTTCGGGTCCGCACTCCGCAGGACAAATCAGGCCCAATCCCCTCGCGTTCGCTGAGACGGCCGCGGGCAGAACGCCTGAAACGGCCGATATGGCGCCGTCGAGCGCCAGTTCTCCTAAAACCATGAAACCGTCGAGGGCATCCGAGGGCAACGCGCCCATCGCCGCCATCACCCCCAATGCGATGGGAAGGTCGTAATGGCTTCCCTCCTTCGGGAGGTCGGCAGGCGCAAGATTGACGGTGATTCGCTTCGCGGGAAGCGAGAGCCCGGACGCGACAAGGGCGGAGCGGACGCGCTCCCGCGATTCAGCCACGGCCTTGTCGCCGAGCCCGACGACGTTGAAGACCACGGTTCCATTCGAGATCATGACCTGGACATCGACCGGTCGCGCTTCAATTCCCTCGAAAGCGACCGTTGCGACACGAACGACCATGGCACACTCCTGCGAGCATAACCGTCACCCTACGACGCATGGTTGTCCCGGAACATCGATTTTTTTGCGTCAGGCCTCGCGCGCGATCTGTTTGAGAGCAAAGAGCGCGTCGAGCGCCTGACGCGGGGTCATTTCGTTCGGATCCATCGCCGCCAGCGCTTCCCGCAATTCATCTTGGCGAACTGGTTCTGGTCTTTGCGGGGTTATCGCGAAGAGCGGCAGATCCGCGACGAGCCTTTCGACCGTCGGCCGATGGTCGGTCGTTTCCAATTCCGCCAATATGCTTCGAGCGCGTTCGACGACCGAGGTGGGTAATCCGGCCAGGCTCGCCACCTGTACGCCATAGGAGCGGTCCGCAGCGCCCAGGGCGACCTCGTGCAGAAAAATGACCTCCCCACGCCAATCGGAAACCCGCATGCACAAATTGACCAGCCGGGACAGCTTTTGGCGCAGATGCGTCAGTTCATGGAAATGTGTGGCGAACAAAGCGCGTGAGCGATTGGTCTCGTGCAAATGCTCCATCACCGCCCAAGCGATGGAAAGACCGTCGTAGGTCGCGGTGCCACGGCCGATTTCGTCGAGGATGACCAAAGATTTTTCCGTCGCCTGATTCAGGATCGCGGCGGTTTCGACCATTTCGACCATGAAGGTCGAGCGGCCCCGCGCCAGGTCGTCGGAAGCGCCGACGCGGGAAAACAGCCTGTCGACAACGCCGATATGGGCGGATTTCGCCGGAACGAACGAGCCGATCTGCGCGAGAATGGCGATCAGCGCGTTCTGCCGCAGGAACGTCGATTTACCCGCCATGTTCGGGCCGGTGACGACGGCCAGTTTCCCGCCGCTGTCAGCGCTCTTGCCCAAACTCCCGCCGAGGTCGCAGTCGTTGGGGACAAAGGGCTCGCCCTTGGCCCGCAGGGCGGCCTCGACCACCGGGTGACGTCCCGCTTCGATGTGAAAAGCCAGGCTGTTGTCGACCCGAGGGCGAACCCATCCGGCTTCCACCGCGATCTCCGCCAGCGCGGCCAACACGTCCAGGGCCGCCAGGGCTTTGGCGGCGGCGTCCAACTCCGCCGATTTCTCCAGCGCTTTCGCGGAGAGATCAGCAAAAACGCGGCTTTCGATCGCCAAGGCCTCACTGGCCGCGTTGGTGATGCGGCTCTCGAGTTGCGACAATTCGGTCGTCGAGAAACGCATGGCGTCCGCCATGGTCTGCCGATGGATGAAGGTCGTGTTGAAGGGAGGCTTGAGCAGCCTCTCGCCATTCGCCTGGTTCACCTCGATGAAATACCCAAGGAAATTGTTGTACTTGATCTTGAGTTGGCGAATTTCGGTCTCATCGCAATAGCGCCCCTGCAAGGAGGCGATGACGCGGCGGCCGTCGTCGCGCAAAGCGCGGGTGTCGTCCAGTTGGCTGTCAAAACCGGCGCGAACAAAATCGCCGCTGCGGCGGTCGAGCGGGAGTTCGTCGTTCAGCGCGGACGCCAACAAATTGGCGAACGAGGTGTCGAGCCCGCCCAAGAACTCCGCGGCCTTGGCGAGCAGAAAGGGCGGATTGCCGTTTGCGAGCAGCGCGCCGCAGGTGGTCGCGGCGAACACGCCGTCCCGCAGCGCCGCCATGTCGCGGGGGCCGCCGCGGTCGAGGGCGAGCCGTCCCAAGGCGCGGGTCATGTCGGGGGCAGCCCGCAATCTTTGCCGCAGGTCCGCACGCAACAGCGGTTCGTCGGCGAAACAGGAAATGGCGTCCTGACGCAGCGCGATCTTTTCAATGTCGCGCAGCGGCGCGGCGAGCCATTCCGCCAAGGTCCTGGCCCCGCCGGATGTGACCGTGCGATCCAGCACCGACAACAGGGTGCCCTGACGCTGGCCGGATTGGCTGCGCGCCAGTTCGAGGTTTACGCGAGTCGCCGCGTCGATCTCCAGATTGGCGCGGGTTTCGACGCGGGTCGGACGGTTCAGCCTCGGTCGGGCCGCGAACTGGGTTTTTTCGATATAGGCGAGGCAAAGGCCGGCGGCGTCGATCTCCAGACGCGACAGCGTTCCAAGGCCGTCGAGCGTGCCCAATCGGTAATAGTCCAGCAATCTTTTTTCGGCGGCGCGGCCGAAAAACGCTCGCTCGTTCAACGGCGTGAGCGCAGCGCCGCATTCGCGCAGACGGTCAGCGAGGCTCGTGTCCTGCAGCAGGGCGTCCGAGGCGACGATTTCACGAGGCTCCAGCCGCGACAGCAGCGCGCCGAGCGCGCCGGATTCGGTGACGTAAACATCAAAGGCGCCGGTCGAAATGTCGACAGCCGCCAGACCGAACAGGGATTTCGGGTCGCGGTCCAGCTGGCGGACGAGGGCGACAAGCAGATTGGCGCGCCCCGGCTCCAGCAGGCGCTCCTCGGTCAGCGTGCCCGGCGTGACCAACCGGACGACATCGCGTTTGACAACGGATTTTCCGCCCCGCTTGCGCGCCTCCGCGGGGTCCTCGGTCTGCTCGCAGACAGCGACGCGATGGCCCGAGGCGATCAGCTTTTGCAGATAGTCGTCGGACCGCTCTATCGGCACGCCGCACATCGGAATGTCGTCGCCAAGGTGCTTTCCGCGCTTTGTCAGCACAATGCCAAGGGTCTGGGAGGCGATCTTCGCATCGTCGAAGAACAGCTCGTAAAAATCCCCCATGCGATAGAACAACAGGCAATCGGGATGTGCGCTCTTGATCTCCAGATATTGCGCCATCATCGGCGTCACGCGCGCGTCCGCGGACGCTTTCGGCTTCGCGGACGCGCCGCCGTCGCTGACGTCTTCGACCGGATATGCGGCTTTGTTGGCGCTCGACATGAATGTCCCTCTCTGCCAGCAAACTAGCAAAGCAAGCGGGAGCAAACAGCCCGCGAAGGCTCAGGAGTGAGCTTTTCCAACGAATTTTCAGCGAGAGCGCGTCTTTCTTGTCCAAAGGACTGCTTGTCATTTCTTGGCGCGGGGCTAAGGTCCCGGCTCCCCGCAGCCATCAGGATCAAAGAATGTCTGACACCAAGCCGAGTCGCGCCAAGCGCCCCACCTTCACCGATCAGGAGGCGCTGCAGTTCCACTCCAAGGGACGACCCGGCAAATTTCAGATTGCTCCTACAAAACCCATGGCGACCCAGCGCGACCTGTCGCTCGCCTATTCTCCCGGCGTCGCCGTTCCGGTCAAGGCGATCGCGGAGGACCCTTCGCGCGCCTACGACTACACGACAAAGGGCAATCTGGTCGCGGTCATCACCAACGGCACCGCCATTCTCGGCCTGGGAAACCTCGGCGCGCTGGCTTCCAAGCCGGTGATGGAAGGCAAGTCGGTCCTGTTCAAGCGGTTTGCGGATGTCGATTCCATCGATCTCGAGGTCGGCACCGAGGACGTCGAGGAGTTCATCAATTCCGTGCGCTTCCTCGGCCCCTCCTTCGGCGGGATCAACCTCGAAGACATCAAGGCCCCTGAATGCTTTATCATTGAGGAGCGGTTGCGGGAATTGATGGACATTCCCGTCTTCCATGATGACCAGCACGGCACCGCGATCATCGCCGCCGCCGGCATGATCAACGCAATCCATCTCACGGGCCGCGACATCAAGAAAACCAAGCTCGTTTGCAACGGCGCGGGCGCTGCGGGCATCGCCTGCCTCGACCTCATCAAGGCCGTGGGCTTTGCTCCCGAGAACGTTACACTCTGCGACACCAAGGGTATCGTCTATCGCGGCCGCACCGAGGGCATGAACCAGTGGAAATCCGCCCATGCGGTCGCCACCGACAAGCGCACCCTCGCCGAGGCCCTGGACGGCGCCGACATTTTCTTCGGTCTGTCCGCCAAGGGGGCGCTGACCCAGGAAATGGTCAAATCCATGGCGGCAAATCCCATCATCTTCGCCATGGCCAACCCCGATCCCGAAATCACACCCGAGGACGCGCACGCCGTTCGTCCCGACGCCATCGTCGCGACGGGGCGCTCAGACTATCCTAACCAGGTCAATAACGTCCTCGGCTTTCCCTACATTTTCCGCGGGGCGCTCGATGTGCGGGCGAGCACCATCAACATGGAAATGAAGATCGCCGCCGTGAACGCGCTGGCGCAACTTGCCCGCGAGGACGTGCCCGACGATGTCGCGCGCGCCTATCAGGGCGCCCGTCCGCGTTTCGGCCGCGAATATTTGATCCCGGCTCCGTTCGATCCTCGGCTGATCTCGGTCGTGCCGTCGGCGGTCGCGCAGGCGGCGATCGACTCCGGCGTCGCCCGGCATCCCGTCGTCGACATGGGCGCCTATCGCGCGCAGCTTTCGGCGCGCCGCGATCCCGTCGCCGGCGTCATGCAGGGCATCATGGATCGGGTGAAGCGCAACCCCAAGCGCGTCGTATTCGCCGAGGGCGAGGAGGAGCAGGTGATCCGCGCCGCCACGTCCTTCGTCAACCAGGGACTTGGCACAGCCATTCTGGTCGGGCGCGAGGAACGGGTCGCCGAGGTCGCCGAGCGCATCGGCGTCGAGATCGACGACAAGCTCATCGAAATCCACAATGCGCGCATCTCCCACCGCAACGGCGCCTACGCGCAAATGCTCTACGAGCGGCTCCAACGTAAAGGTCTTCTGTTCCGCGATTGCCAGCGCCTCATCAACAACGACCGCAATCATTATGCGGCGTCGATGGTGGCCGCAGGCGACGCCGACGCCATGGTGACCGGAGTCACGCGCAATTTCTCCACCACGCTTGAGGAGGTGTCGCGTGTCATCGACCACAAGCCCGGCCACAGGCTGATCGGCGTCTCCCTGGTTCTGGCGCGGGGTCGGCCGGTCATTGTCGCCGACACGGCGATCACCGAAATGCCGGAGGCGCTCGACCTCGCGGAAATCGCCATCGAAGCGGCCGGATTTGCCCGCCGTCTCGGCTACGAACCGCGCGTCGCCATGCTGGCGTTCTCCAACTTCGGCCATCCTCCGGGCCACCGCACCCTGCGCGTGAAGGAAGCCGTGCACATTCTCGACCAACGTCACGTCGACTTTGAATATGACGGGGAAATGGCCGCGGACGTGGCGCTCAACAAGGAGGCAATGTCACTCTATCCGTTCTGCCGGCTTACCGATACGGCCAATGTCCTGATCATGCCGGCCTTCCACGCCGCGTCCATCTCGACAAAGATGCTGGTGGAGCTGGGCGGCGCCATGGTCATCGGACCGATGCTGGTCGGTTTGGACAAGTCCGTCCAGATCGTGCAGCTGGGCGGCAAGGATTCCGACATCGTCAACGCCGCGGCGCTCGCCGCCTTCAACGCCGAACTCTGACCAAAAATCGAAAAGGTTGCGCCGCTTCGCGGCGCGCCTATAGTCGCGCCAAAATTTCCCGCGAGTCTCAAATGTCCAAGCAGAAAGAAATCAAAAAGGTCGTCCTCGCTTATTCAGGCGGCCTCGACACCTCCATCATCCTCAAATGGCTGCAGACCACCTATGGCTGCGAGGTCGTGACGTTTACGGCGGACCTGGGCCAGGGCGAGGAACTCGAGCCGGCGCGAAAAAAGGCCGAGCTGCTGGGCATCAAGCCGGAAAACATTTTTATTGAGGACCTGCGCGAAGAATTCGTCCGCGACTACGTCTTCCCGATGTTCCGCGCCAACGCCCAATATGAAGGGCTGTATCTGCTCGGCACGTCTATCGCCCGTCCGCTGATCTCCAAGCGGCAGATCGAGATTGCCCGAAAAGTCGGCGCCGACGCCGTCTGTCACGGCGCGACCGGCAAGGGCAACGACCAAGTGCGCTTCGAGCTGTCCTATTACGCACTCGAACCCGATATCAGCGTGATCGCGCCCTGGCGCGAGTGGGACTTGGCCTCCCGCACCGCCCTGATCGAATTTGCCGAAAAGCACCAGATCCCGATCGCCAAGGACAAGCGCGGCGAGTCGCCCTTCTCGACCGACGCCAACCTGCTGCACACATCGTCTGAAGGAAAAGTGCTGGAGGACCCCGCGCAGGAGACTCCGGATTATGTCTATTCGCGCACAATTAGCCCCGAAGACGCGCCGGACAAGCCCACCTACGTCTGGATCGAGTTCGAAAAAGGCGACGCGGTCGGCATCGACGGGGAAAAGCTGTCGCCGGCAAGACTGCTGACCCGCCTGAACGAACTCGGCCGCGAGAACGGCATCGGCCGCCTCGATCTGGTCGAGAACCGGTTCGTCGGCATGAAGTCGCGCGGCATGTACGAGACGCCTGGCGGCACAATCCTCTATTTCGCGCATCGCGGCATGGAATCAATCACGCTCGACCGGGGCGCGGCTCATCTGAAGGATGAGCTGATGCCGAAATATGCGGAGCTGATCTACAACGGCTTCTGGTTCTCGCCAGAACGCGAGATGCTGCAGGCCCTGATCGACAAGAGCCAGGAGAAGGTTACCGGCCGCGTCCGAGTCAAGCTCTACAAGGGCAATGCCGACGTGGTGGGCCGCGAGAGCCCCTATTCGCTCTACGATCAGGAACTGGTCACTTTCGAGGAAGGCGCCGTCGCTTACGACCATCGCGACGCCGCTGGCTTCATCAAGCTCAACGCGCTAAGATTGAGAACTCTGGCGAAGCGGGACCGGAAGACCTCCTGACTTTCTTCAGCGCCGTCGTCTGAAACTCGCGCTGCGCGTTTCGCCTTCGAGAGGACGGGAGATGCGGCGCTTCCTTTCACTGGCGGTTTCGATCGGCGCGCTGCTGATCGCCCTTACGGTTGTCGGCCTCTATTATATCGAGAGGCCGACAGTCTTCCGCGTTGCTGTGGCAAAAGGCGGCGAGCCCCAAAAACTGCTTGTGGCGCTAAACCAGGAATTCGCGCGCGACCACACGGACGTGCGATTTCGCATCGCGCCGGTGGTCGACTCACGCGCCGCGGCTAAGGCAATGGAAGAGCGCAGCGCGGACCTCGCCGTTGTGCGCTCGGATGCGAACATGCCTCCGAATGCGTCCACGGCGCTCATCCTCGAACACCCGATTCTTGTTGTCATTGTGCCCCCCGGCTCCAACCTGTCCAGCATCGCGGAACTGAAGGACAAACGCGTCGCTTCCGTCGCGCTGGACTCAGCGAGCGAAGGCGCGGGCGCGCTGCTGGACGCGCTCGAACAACAATACGCTCTGCCACCGCAGTCGCTTCCGCGCAAATCCGTCGACATCGCCGAGCTCACCGAGCTGCTCGCGAAAAACGAGGTCGACGCCGTGCTCGCCTTTGGCCGTTTCGACGCCCCCCAAATGGCTCAGGTGGTGCGCACCCTGTCGCGCGAGGGGACGCCCGCCTTCCTCCCGATCGGCGACGCCGCAGCCCTGGCCAAGAAGACGCGGGGGGTCGAAGCTACGACGCTGCTGCGCGGCGCGTTCGGTGGCGCTCCGTCGCTTCCCGCCGAAAACATCGAGACGATCGGCGCGACCGTGCGCCTGGTCGCAGACAACGATCTCGCCAACAGCGCCGTGGGTGAACTGGTGCGCCAGACTCTCGCCCATCGCACCGCCGCGGCCGCCAAGAGTCCTGTCGCCAACGCCATGGAGACGCCAGACACCGACAAGGGGGAGGCGCTGCCGACGCACCCCGGCGCCGCCGCCTTCATCGACAATGAAGAAGAGAGCTTTTTTGAACGTTACAGCGACGTGATCTACATTGGCGCAATGGTCGCGAGTCTTCTCGCCTCCGCCATAGCAACCTTGGTTAGCCGCATGACCGTCAAAGGCTATGAGCAATTCGATCACCTGCTGGAGCAATCGCTCGAAATTCTCAAGCGCGCCCGCGAAGCCGAGGATCTGGAAGCCTTGAAGCTCCTCGAATTGCAGATCGATGAAATCCTCACCCATACGCTCGCCAGCGGACGCATGCCGAAGCTGGACGGGCATCAGCTCGCGGGCCTGACCCTGGCAGTGGAACAGGCGCGCCTCGCCATCAAGGACCGCCGCCGGATCGTCATGGACGCGGTCGCACGCGCCTAGCATCGCGCTTTTGCAATTATCGGGTTTTTCGTTTAGAGCAAGCGCGACTTCCCGCCTCGCTTCCCGTCGCACTCCGTCATCGCCGCGTCACCCTATGGCGAGAAGGACACAGCTGCGGCGGCGCGTCGCGCGGCTCGACCCGAACAGACTTCGCAGAACGATCCCTTAAGGCCCCCATGAATCTCCGCAACATCGCCATCATCGCCCACGTCGACCATGGCAAGACCACATTGGTTGATCAATTGCTTCGCCAATCCGGCGCGTTCCGCGAAAACCAGCGCGTGGCCGAGCGCGTGATGGACTCGAACGACATCGAAAAGGAACGCGGCATCACCATCCTCGCCAAGGCGACCTCGGTCGTCTGGAAAGATACGCGGATCAATATCGTCGACACCCCCGGCCACGCGGATTTCGGCGGCGAGGTCGAGCGCATCCTGTCGATGGTCGACGGCGCGATCGTTCTCGTCGACGCCGCCGAAGGCCCGATGCCGCAAACAAAATTCGTCGTCGGCAAGGCGCTCAAAATCGGTCTCAAGCCGATCGTCGCCATCAACAAGGTTGATAAGCCGGACGCGCGCGCCAACGAAGTCATCAATGAAGTTTTTGATCTGTTCGCCGCCCTCGACGCCACCGACGAGCAGCTCGACTTCCCCATTCTCTACGGCTCCGGCAAGAACGGCTGGATGGCCGACGACCCGTCCGGCCCTCAGGACGGCATGGGGCCGCTGTTTGATCTGGTCGTCCGGCACGTCCCGCCGCCGCCCGTGGAGGACGGCGCCTTTCGCATGCTCGGAACGCTGATCGAAGCCAATCCCTATCTCGGGCGCATCATCACCGGCCGCATCTTTTCCGGAAACGTCAAGACCAACCAGGCGGTCAAGGTTCTGGATCGTCAGGGAAATCTGGTTGAATCCGGTCGCGTGTCCAAGATTCTTGCCTTCCGCGGCATCGAGCGCCAGCCGATCGAGGAGGCCGAGGCCGGCGACATCGTCGCCATCGCCGGCCTACCGAAATTCAACGTTGCGGACACGCTGGTGTCTCCAGAAGTGACCGAACCTCTGCAAGCCCAGCCGATCGATCCTCCGACCCTGTCGATGACGTTTCTGGTCAACGACTCGCCGCTCGCCGGCACCGAGGGCGACAAGGTGACGAGCCGTGTCATCCGCGACCGCTTGATGAAGGAAGCGGAAGGCAATGTGGCCTTGCGCGTTGAGGATTCTCCTGGCTCCGACTCCTTCGTCGTCTCGGGTCGTGGAGAGTTGCAGCTCGCCATCCTCATCGAGAACATGCGCCGCGAAGGTTTTGAGCTGGGCATTTCGCGTCCGCGCGTCGTTTTTCAGAAGGACGAGGACGGAAACCGGCTTGAGCCGATCGAAGAGGTTGTCATCGACGTCGACGAGGAATTTTCCGGCGTCGTCGTGCAAAAAATGTCCGAGCGCAAGGCCGAAATGATCGAGATGCGCCCCTCCGGAGGCAATCGTTTGCGACTGGTGTTCCACGCGCCGACGCGCGGCCTGATCGGATACCAGGGCGAACTTTTGACGGATACGCGCGGCACCGCGATCATGAACCGTCTGTTTCATGCCTACGCACCCTACAAGGGCGAACTTCAGGGCCGTCGCAACGGCGTGCTGATCTCCAATGACGCCGGCGAGGCCGTGGCTTACGCCATGTGGAACCTCGAGGATCGCGGCCCCATGATGATCGAGCCGGGCTGGAAGGTTTACGGCGGAATGATCATCGGCCAGCACACCCGTGAGAACGACCTTGAAGTCAACGTCCTCAAGGGCAAGAAGCTGACAAACATCCGCGCCGCCGGCAAGGACGAAGCGGTCAAGCTGACGCCACCAATCCGCATGACGCTGGAGAAATCGCTGGCCTATATCGAAGACGATGAACTTGTGGAAGTGACGCCCAAGTCCATTCGTCTGCGGAAGAGCATCCTGGACCCCAACGACCGCAAACGCGCGGAGCGCGCCAAGGACTAAGCGCAAATGCCACATCGAATCCTGCGCGCCTTCAACTTCGGCGCGGCGCGGATCCACCTGCCCAGCGATGACGTGCAGTTCGGACATAACGCACGTCTCCTTCGCATGGATACGCTCGTCAAGTTGCGCTGGTTCGGTGTGGCCGGGCAATTGGCGACGGTCCTGGCAACCGCGTTCATCCTGGAGTTCTCGTTCGACCTTGCCTTATGCTTGGCCCTGGTCGGCTTCCTCGCGATCTTCAATCTGCTCGCGACGGTTCTTGCGCCGCGGCATTTGCGGCTTACGGAAGTCAACGCAACCTACTTTCTGATCTTCGACGTCCTGCAACTCTGCGCCGTTCTCTATCTCACGGGCGGCATAGAGAATCCGTTCGCCATCCTCATTCTGGCGCCGGTGACGATTTCTGCAGTGTCGCTGCGGTTCCATCACATCATCAGCGTGGTTGCCGTTTCGGTGGCGTGCGTCACGCTGTTGTGCCTGGTTCATAAGCCGCTGCCCTGGCGCGCCGGTGAGAGTATTTCGCTGCCGCAGCTCTATCAGGACGGTCTCTGGACGGCGATCGTTGTGTCCTGCCTGTTCATTTCCGTTTACGTCTCGCGGGTCGCCAACGAGTCGCGCGCGCTGAGCCAGGCGCTGTCGGCGGCCGAACTCGTCCTCGAGCGCGAAAACCACCTCTCTAAACTTGACGGTTTGGCGGCCGCAGCGGCGCACGAGCTTGGAACCCCCCTCGCCACGATCTCGCTCGTGACCCACGAGTTGAAGCGCGCCACTGTTCCAACTGAAATTAAAGAGGATTTGTCTCTGCTGGAACAGGAGGCGCGACGGTGTCGTGAAATCCTGAGCAAGCTGACCTCGCTCCCAGACGACGACGACGAGCCTTTTACGCGCACAAAGCTCGGCTTGCTGCTCGAGCAGATCGCGAACCCTTATCGGCAAGGCGCGATTGATATCAAGATCGAGCTGAAAGGCAGCGACGACGAGCCTCATTCTGACTGCAGTCCCGCCATGGTTTACGGCATCGGGAACTTCGTCGACAACGCCACTGATTTCGCGCGCTCGTCCGTCGTTATTTCGGCGAACTGGAATGCCCGGATCGTCGAGATTGTCATTGCTGACGATGGTCCTGGTTTTCCGATCGAACTGCTCAACCAGCTGGGAGAGCCCTATCTCGTGCGAAACTCGAAGCGGGGCGGGCATGTCAAGGAAAGATCGGGGCTCGGTCTGGGCGTTTTCATCGCCAAGACTCTCCTTGAGCGATCCGGGGCAAAGGTTTCGTTCTGGAATTCCAAAGCTGGCGGCGCGCGCGTTTCGTTAACCTGGGGCCGCAGCCGCTTCGAAAAGCCAAGTGTATAGCTTGACATACGTCAATTTGTTTGGTCGTTCGCGGATATCCGTGCTGCGTTCGATTTCAGGCAAAAGGTGACAGCTCGCATGCCTCCGTTCGGGAAAGATGAAGCCGTGGAAAGCGCAAAGGGAACCGAGGCCACAGAGGCGGCGCTTCTGTTCGAAAAGGACAAGACGCTTCTGGTCGTCGATGACGATAAGCCGTTTCTCAACCGCTTGGCCAAGGCGATGACGGCGCGTGGATTCGTCGTAACCTGCGCGGAGACGGTCGCGGAGGGCATGACCGCGGTCCAATCAGCCCCACCCGCCTTCGCGATCATCGACATGCGCCTCACAGACGGCAACGGGCTCGATGTCATCAGCGAATTGAAGGCGCGGCGTCCGGAAGCGCGCGGCATCATTCTGACGGGCTATGGCAACATTTCTTCGGCGGTTCTGGCGGTCAAACTCGGCGCATTCGACTATCTCGCCAAGCCCACCGACGGCGACGAGATTTTTGCCGCGCTGATGAAATCGACGTCGAACTCGGCCGGTGAGGCGCCCGCCAATCCGATGTCGGCCGAGCGCGTGCGTTGGGAGCACATCCAGCGCATATTCGAGCTTTGCGATCGCAATGTCTCGGAAACCGCGCGGAGACTGAACATGCACCGTCGCACCCTGCAACGCATCCTCGCCAAAAGGGCGCCGAAATAGCAGCAGTCACCGCGAGCTGTCGCGCCGTCCGCCGGCGCGTGAAATCAGCAGGCGGGTCAGGCGCTGGGCGGAAAGCGTCGGGTTTGACCGCGTCGCCTTGGTAAAATTTTGCAGGGTCCGCACCAATTCGAGCATCTCCTGAACCCTGCAGGTTTTCATCTGCCGCATGAGTTCGGCTTTGCGATTGAACCCGCCCGTGCCGCGTAACACGGACTGCAATGCGTCGGCGGGATTCCCGCCGGCGTCCACGGCCCCCACGCCGCGCTGCAAGGCCAGAGCGTGTCTCATCATGGCCATCAGAATGATGGTCGGATCTCCACCGGACAGAGAAACACTATGCAAACGTTCGAGCAAGGTTTGGCGGTCCGATGAAAAAGCACCGTCCACGATTGCATCGGTCTGCGTCAAATTAGGATCGTAACAGATCGCCTCGACGTCAGAGCAATGGACCGTGCTCTGGCCGCTCGTAAACAGCAGTAGCTTCTCGATTTCGTTACGCGTGGCAATTCGATCCTCGCCCAGCACACCAAGCAGCGCGTCGCGCGCACTGGGCTCGATCGCGCATCCGGCGGCGGCAAATTCCCTCTCGATCAAGCGCATCAGACTTCTGGCGTCATCCGGCCGGCATTCGATCGCCGCCGCGAAATCGTGCGCTTCCGCCCATTTGCGCAGCGGCGCATCGCGGCGAAGCTCGCCGGCCTCGAGCACGATCAGGCAATTTTGCGGAGGCGCCCTGCTGATCATCTCCAGAGCAGGCAAGACCGACTTGCCGCCGACACTGATCAGAATGCAACGGTTTGAACTCTGAAACATGTCGATGGAATTCGCCTCATCGACAAGAAGCAAGGGATCCGATGCGATCGCGTCCCCAAGCAGCTGGATTTTTTGGCCCGGAGCCATCTCGCCGCCCAGGAAAGTGCGGCTCGCCTGCTGCGATCGCTCGGACACCAGACCCCGGTCGGGGCCGAACAGCAGGATGACGGACGTGCAACCAAACGGCTTGGCGAGGAAGTCGTCAGCCTCGCCAATCGGAATCGCGACCATGTCTGCTTATTTCGCCAAAGCGGCCGCGATTCGAGTCCGGATTTGCTCGGCGATCGTCCTGGCGTTGCGGATTTCAGCGTCACGCGCCGCCCGCACATTGCTCAGACGCTGCGAGGTGCGATCGTAGGACACGGCTTCCGTGACGCTGCCGCTCACCAAAGGCTTGTCTCCGCCCGCGACGGGGAACAACTGGTACTTCGCGTCGACCGCAATAGCGGCCGCTTCGGCCTGGCCGGTGAACGTATTGATGATCGGCGTCGACATGCGCTCGGTGAGGGTGACGACAAGACGGTATTTCGGCGTCGGCGACGATCCCGTGCCATTCAGCTGTGAAATCAGCTCGTTGGTGACATAATGCCCGAGACGATCGGGAATCGGCTCAACCTTGATCAGTTGCAATTCGTCGCCCACGGCGCCGCCACCCGGCGCGGCGGTCATGTAAAGCGGCTGCACACAACCGCCGACAAGCAGGGCGCAGCCCACGGCCATCGCTTTGGCGGCGTTGCCCAGCCAGGCTGTTGCGCGATTAGACGACGACATTGATGATCCTCTGGGGGACAACGATGACTTTTTTCGGCGTCCGGTCTTCGCAGGCGCGCTGAACGGCCTCCAAAGCCATGACGGCGGCTTCGATGTCCTTCTGACCGGCGTCCCGGGCGATGGTCAGCTCGGCGCGCTTCTTGCCATTAACCTGCACTGGAAGCGTTACCATATCCTCGACGATAAGAGAACGATCCGCGACCGGCCAGGGCGTTTCCGCGACCAGTTTCTCGCCGCCCAGTTCCGCCCAGCAGGCCTCGCCCAGATGCGGCATCATTGGAGCAAACAGTTGGACGAGAATTTTTCCGGCCTCGCGGAAGGCGGCGCGCACATCATCCTCGGCGGGCACATCGATCCCGGAAAGCAGCGCGTTCAATTGATTGGCGAGATCGTAGATCTGCGCCACACAGCGGTTGAAGCGCAAACGCGCCAGATCGTCTTCCGCCTTGGCCAGAGCGGCGTGCGCCGCCTTGCGAACGCGGTTCGCCTGCTCGCCGAACTGCGCGACATCAGGCGCGCCAGCGGAAAGATCGGCGATCTCGCCGACGAGCCGCCACAGCCTCTGCACGAACTTGCCGGCCGCCTGCACCCCGTCCTCTGTCCAGATCACGTCGCGGTCTGGCGGCGAATCGGACAGCATGAACCAGCGCGCGGTGTCGGCGCCATAGGTCGCGATGATGTCGTCGGGGTCGACGGTGTTGCGCTTGGACTTCGACATCTTTTCGATGGAGCCGATGTCCACCGGCCGCCCGTCGCTCAAGGCGAAGGCTCGGCGCGCAGAGCCGTCCGCCTCGAAGCGAATTTCGCTGGGCGACATCCAGGTGCCGTCCGCCGACTTGTAGGTCTCGTGGACGACCATGCCTTGGGTGAACAGACCAGCAAACGGCTCGCTCAGGCCGACATGTCCGGTGGCGCGCATGGCGCGGGTGAAGAACCGCGCATAGAGCAGGTGAAGGATCGCGTGCTCTATGCCGCCGATATATTGGTCGACCGGCAGCCAGCGATCAACCACCGCCGTGTCCGTCGGCGCGGTCACGGTCCAGGGATCGGTGAAGCGGGCGAAATACCAGGACGAATCGACGAACGTGTCCATCGTGTCGGTTTCGCGCAGCGCCGGCTTGCCGCATTTGGGGCAGGTCGTATTGCGCCAGGTCTCGTGACGGTCGAGCGGATTGCCGGGCTGGTCGAACGTGACGTCCGGCGGCAGTTCGATCGGCAGGGTTTCGCGCGGAGCCGGAACGATCCCGCAGGATTCGCAATGGATGATGGGGATGGGGCAGCCCCAATAACGCTGGCGTGAAATGCCCCAGTCGCGCAGCTTGTAGTTGATCTGGCGCCGCGCGCGGGGCCCGCCATCGGTCTGCTCGCCTTCGAGACGGCGCACGACCTCCTGGAAAGCCTGCGCTGGCGTCATGCCGTCGAGGAATCGCGAATTGATCAAACGGCCGTCACCGTCATAGGCGGTGTCCTCGACCGAAAAAGTCCCGGGATCGACGTCTTCGGGGCAGACCACGACGGTCCAGCCCAGGCCATATTTGCGTGAAAAATCGAGGTCGCGCTGGTCGTGGGCCGGACAGCCGAAAATGGCGCCCGTTCCATATTCCATCAGCACGAAGTTCGCGACATAGACCGGCAGGGTCCATTCAGCGTCGAACGGGTGCCTAACCCGAACGCCCGTATCAAAACCCTTCTTTTCCGCTGTTTCCAGCGCGGCGTTCGAGGTGCCGACGCGGCGGCATTCTTCAATGAACGCTTGCAGTTCGGCATTGTCGCGCGCCAGTTCGGCAGCGAGGGGGTGATCCGGCGAAACGGCGATGAATCGCGCGCCAAACAACGTGTCGGGCCGCGTCGTGAAAACCTCGATGGTCTTGAACGCGTGCTCGCCGGCGACGTCGAATTTAACCAACGCGCCTTCGGACCGGCCGATCCAGTTCTTCTGCATCAACCGGACTTTTTCTGGCCAGCGGTCGAGTCCGTCGAGCGAAGTCAAAAGGTCTTCGGCGAAATCGGTGATCTTGAAGAACCATTGGGTGAGTTCGCGCTGTTCAACAAGCGCGCCCGAACGCCAGCCGCGCCCGTCGATCACCTGTTCGTTCGCCAGAACCGTCTGGTCCACCGGGTCCCAGTTGACCTTGGCGTTCTTGCGATAAATCAGCCCCTTGTCGAGCATGTCCAGGAACATGGCCTGTTGATGCCGATAATAGCTGGGGTCGCAGGTGGCGATCTCGCGCGACCAGTCGATGGAGAGCCCCATGCTTTGCAACTGTTTGCGCATGGTGGCGATATTGGCGTAGGTCCATTCGCCGGGATGGGAGCGGTTCAGCCGCGCCGCGTTTTCCGCCGGCATGCCAAACGCGTCCCAGCCCATGGGATGCAGCACATTATATCCGCGGGCGCGCATAACGCGGGCGACGACATCACCCATGGCGTAATTGCGCACATGCCCCATGTGAATCCGTCCGGACGGATAGGGAAACATTTCCAGCACGTAATATTTCGGTCGGGCATCGTCGTTGCGCGTCAGGAACGTATTTCGGTCCGACCATTCCTTTTGCCACTTGGGTTCGGATTCGTGGGGATTGTAACGGTCAGGGCGCATCAAACTTCAGGCTCTTCCAAACGGTTCCAAGCTGCCGCAAAGAGCATGATTTCGTCCCACCGGTCAATTGATTTGGCCGGCGCCGTCCCGATTGGCATTCGCCCCGGCGCCGCCTATGGTCCTCATGAATCAATCTTGAGACGGAGTTCTAGTGGTGAGTGTGGCCGCAGTCGATGACGTCCCCGGCAGGCTGGAACAGGTGCGGCGAACCATCGCGCGGTCTTGCGCCGATGCGCGGCGCGATCCGGCCGAGGTAAACCTAGTTTGCGTCTCCAAGACCTTTGAGGCCGAAGACATCCTTCCCGCCTTGCGCTCGGGCCAGCGGATTTTTGGCGAGAACCGCGTCCAGGAGGCGGCCTCGAAATGGCCAGCCCTGCGCGCCGCGTTTCCGGACGTCGAGCTGCACCTGATCGGTCCCTTGCAGTCGAACAAGGCCGAATTGGCCGTCGACGTCTTCGACAAGATTCAAACGATCGATCGGGTAAAGATCGCTTCGGCCATTGCCGAACACTCGAGAAAGAAAAACACAAACATTCCGTGCTTCATCCAGGTCAATACGGGCGCGGAAAGTCAGAAGGCCGGCGTTTCAGTCGAGGATCTTCCCGGCCTCCTCAATGCCTGTCGTCATGACTTGGGGCTGACAATCGAGGGCCTGATGTGCATCCCGCCGGTGGATCGCCCTGTCAGCCCGCATTTCGCGCTTCTTTATCGTCTCGCACGGGACTTGGGCGTCGAAAAACTCTCCATGGGCATGAGCGCCGACTTCGAGCAGGCGATCCAGCTTGGCGCCACCCACGTTCGGGTCGGGTCCGCCATTTTCGGCGCGCGCTGAAGCTTTTTGCTGGCCCCGATGACAAGGATCGGCCGCAACGCAAGCCTGTGCTGTATGTGCCTCATGTCGCGCATCCGAACCGCGACGCAACCGGCGGTCGGCTGCAGGTCTTCGTGAGCAAGGTGAAAGAAGACGGCGCTGCCGCGACCCGCTGCTCGGGGCCTAATGTTGTAATCCAATATGCCGACGACATCGTAGAGGTGGTCGTTGCGCCAGAGATTTTCGGCGCTAACGGGCGAGGGCAGGGGCACAGGCCGGTTGTAGTTTCGCGAACCGGGGTCGTCGCACCACCCATCGAGAGGCCGGATGCGGCGCTCACCGGCAAAGCCCGAGCGCCAGCGGTCGGTTCGCCTCAGCCAGATGGCAATCGTCAGGCGTCCGATGGGGGTCACGCCGTCGCCTTCCCAGCGTTTCACGCCGATTCCGCTGCGGCCGACGGCGCATTCCACAAGGTTCGCGCCGACTCGCAACAGGCCTCTCGGCCGCCCCGCGCGAGGCGGAAGCTGCTGAACAAAAAGAATCTTGATTTTTGCCTGGAAAAGGCCGCCGCTTTTCAACACGGAGTTTTGACGACGGGAACGCGAAAGCGTAGATTTTTCACTTGTCACGGGTTCGCCTGTTGGTGTTGGCGCGACTTCAAGCGTGGTCCAAGCCGTACATAGGATACTTCATGTCGCAAGTCCGTTCGATCTTGATCGTTGACGATGATGCGCATTTGAGACTTTCACTGCTCGAACAACTGAGCATCCACAGTGAGTTTGTCGCCTATGAAGCGTCGGATGTGAAATCCGGGCTGGACGTCATCAATGAACACCCGATTGACCTCATCATCATGGACATCGGTCTTCCCGACGGCGACGGGCGCGATGTCATCAAGCAATTGCGCGCCGCCGGCTTCCAAAAACCGGTGATCCTGCTGACCGGGCAGGATTCCGAACATGACGTGGTTCGCGGCCTCGATTCCGGCGCCAACGACTATGTCAGCAAGCCGTTTCGCTTTTCGATCCTACTGGCGCGCATTCGGGCGCATATCCGCCAACACGAATTCAGCGACGACGCCAGCTTCCAAATTGCGTCTTATACCTTCCATCCCGGATCGAAACTCCTAGTCGCCAAGACTGGCGCCAAGCTGAAGCTAACCGAGAAAGAAACTTCGATCCTGCAATATCTCAACCGGGCCAAAGGGGGCGTGGTGTCGCGTGACGAATTGTTGCGCGAAGTCTGGGGTTACAACGCCAACGTCACCACGCATACGCTCGAGACCCACATTTACCGGCTGCGACAAAAGATCGAAGTCGATCCGACCAACGCGAAAATCCTCATCACGGACATCGGCGGCTACCGGCTGTCGGCCTGAGCAAGAAACGGGGCGCTTCATGTCGACCTCAGAGACCATCTCACTCCTGAGCCGTCTGCCAATCTTCGCCAAAATCGAGCCGGGAGCCCTCAGGCTGATCGCCTTTGCCGCGGAAACGAGGAACCTCCGCGCGGGCGATATCTTGTTTCGGCAGGGGGATATGGCCGATTGCGGCTATCTCCTGCTGACTGGGGCCATCACGCTCACTGGCGACAATGTCGGGGAATCCTTGCCCTTGGTGGGGGAAGGAGACCTTCTTGGCGAGACTGCGCTGATTGTGACCACAAAGCGCCCAGTCACCGCCATCGCCCGGCAGAATTGCAGCGTCCTGAGGATATCCCGCGCCTTGTTCTTGCGGGTCTTGGAAGAGTATCCGGCCAGCGCCGACCGATTGCGCAAGGACATTCTGGCTGACATCAACGCGCTCGGCGGCGATCTGGAGGTTTTTCGCCGTAGTCTGATCTCGGGCGACGCCGACGCATGACTCCCTATTCCGGAGGAGTCCCGTTGGCGGCGAGGACATCTCCGCTCAGGTAAAGCGAGCCGGCAATCAGAATGCGCGGGGGCGGGCTACCGTAGGTGGCCGACAGACATTTCAGCGCACGCTCGACATTGGCCTCGGCGCGCGCGTTCAGCCCCAACTTTTCGGCGATGCTCACGATTTCATCCGGGGGCCATGAGGCTTGGTCGCCGTGGATAGGCACGGCGATCACTTGCGTCGCCATGCCGATGAACTGTCGTAGGAACCCCTCGGCATCCTTCGACTTCAGCGAGCTGAAGATCAGGATGAGCGGCAGCGGCGTGATCGCATCGCGCTCCGCCATCGCCTTCGCGAGCGCCTTGGCGCCGGCTTCGTTGTGACCACCATCCAGCCAAAGCTCCGCGTTTGCTGGCGCCAAGGTCGCGAGTCGCCCGCCATGAAGATTTTGCAGCCGCGCCGGCCAGTTCGCCGCAACCATCCCGTGCTCGAAAGCTTGGTCAGACAATCCGGGAAAAGCGGCGCGCAGAGCGGCAATGGCGACGCCCGCGTTTCCGGTTTGATGCGCGCCGAATAGTGTTGGCGAAGGCAAATCCAGGAGGCCGAACGAATCCTGATAAATCAGCCGGTCGGCCTCGCGCCGGCACAAATAATCCTGTCCCCACACAAGAGGCGTGACCCCCAGGCGCGCCGCCGCTTTTTCGAGCGCCGCTTGCGCCGCATCATCTTGCCCGGCAAACACGGCGGGCGCCCGCCGCTTGAGGATACCCGCCTTTTCCGTCGCGATCGCCTCAAGCGTGTCGCCCAAAAATTCGACGTGATCCCTGGAGATTGGCGTGATCACCGAGCAGGCTGGCGCATCTATGACGTTGGTGGCGTCGAGACGGCCGCCCAGACCAACTTCCAGCAGAAGCACGTCGGCGGGATGCTCGGAAAAGAGTTTGAACGCCGCGGCCGTCGTGGCTTCGAAAAAGGTGATGGGCGCGTCGCCATTGGCGGCTCCCACGGCTTCGAATGCCGCGCTCAGCGCCTCGTCAGAAACAAGCTTCCCGCCGGAGCAGTCAGCCAAACGCACGCGCTCGTTGAACCGCACGAGATGCGGCGAGGTATAGACGTGAACGCCAAGCCCGGCAACCTCAAGGATCGCCCGCATAAAAGCGATGGTCGAGCCTTTGCCGTTCGTTCCGGCGACGTGGATGACCGGAGGAAGCTTTTTTTGCGGATCGCCCAAAGCCGCCAGCAGCCGCTTCATCCGATCCAGCGACAGGTCGATTTTTTTCGGATGAAGATGCAGCAGGCGGTCGAGGATCGGGTCGGGCGCGGACATCAACTCGCGGGGACAGGGGCCTTCATCAACAGCCGGCAGACGCGGCCAAGCGTATCGCGCATTTGCGCGCGCGGCACGACCATGTCGACCATGCCGTGCTGGAGCAGATATTCGGAGCGCTGAAACCCCTCGGGCAGCCGTTCGCGAATCGTTTGTTCGATCACCCGCGCGCCGGCAAAACCGATCACCGCGCCGGGTTCGGCAATATGGAGATCACCCAGCATGGCGTAGGAGGCGGTGACGCCGCCGGTCGTCGGATTGGTCAGCACGACGATGTAGGGAAGCTTGGCCTCCTTCAGGCGCTGGACCGCGACGGTGGTGCGCGGCATCTGCATCAGCGAGAACATGCCTTCCTGCATGCGCGCGCCGCCCGAAGCGGTGAAGATGATGAACGGTGTCCGGTGTTCCACGGCGCGCATCATGCCCGCGACAATCGCCTCGCCGGCGGCCATGCCGAGCGAGCCGCCGAGAAAGTCAAAATCCTGGGCGGCGACCGTGACCTGCAATTCCTGCAAGGCTCCGGCGGCGAGCCGAACGGCGTCATAGGCGCCGGTCTTGGTCCGATAATCCTTCAAGCGATCCGTATAACGCTTGACGTCGCGAAATTTGAGCGGATCGGCGGGCGCTTCAGGCGAAGGCAGGCTTTCGTAGACGCCATCGTCGAACAGCGCGTCGAGACGCGCCTTCGCCGGAATGCGCATGTGATAGCCCGAGCCCGGCACCACGAACAGATTGGCTTCCAAATCCTTGTGGAACACCAATTCGCCGCTCTCCGGGCATTTGACCCAGAGATTTTCAGGCGTTTCCCGCTTGAGGATCGACCGAATTTTGGGGGGGACGACGTTCGAAATCCAGTTCATTGCATCGTCTCCTGCTCAGCGCCTTGCGGACGCGACGCCCGCGGCGAGTTCGGACACCAGTTTGCTCACGGCTTCGACGGTCGCGGGGCCGCCCTGACGCTCGGCGTCGAGAGTTTTGGCCAGCGTGTCGATGATGGCGGACCCGACCACGACGGCGTCGGCCTTCCCGGCGATCTCGGCCGCCGCCGACGCGTCCTTGACGCCAAAACCGACCGCCACCGGAAGCGGCGTGTGCGCCTTGATCCGCTGCACGGCGGTCGCGACTTTGGAATAGTCGGGCCGGCTTGCCCCCGTGATGCCGGTGATCGAGACGTAATAAACGAAGCCGGACGTGTTCGCGAGAACCGCCGGCAAGCGCCTGTCGTCTGTCGTTGGCGTCGCCAGACGAATAAAGCTCAATCCCGCGTGCAGGGCGGGCAGACACAGCTCTTCGTCTTCTTCGGGCGGCAAATCGACCACGATCATGCCATCGACGCCGGCCGCTTTCGCATCGGCGAGAAACCGATCGACGCCATAGACGTAGATTGGGTTGTAATAGCCCATCAGCACGATCGGCGTGTCCGCGTCATGCCGGCGGAATTCCTCCACCTGCTTCAGGACGCCGCGGAGCGTCATGCCGGCGTTCATCGCGCGCAAACCAGCGGCCTGAATGGCGGGACCGTCGGCCATCGGGTCGGAAAACGGCATGCCGACCTCGATGATGTCGGCGCCGGATTTCGGCAGAGCCTTCAGAATGTTCAGGGAAACAGACGCGTCGGGATCGCCGGCCATGATGAACGTGACCAGCGCGGCGCGGTTTTCGGCGCGGCACTGGGCAAAACGTGTTTCGATGCGAGAAGTCATGGCCTTGCCGGTTAGCACAGTAGGTTGACCTTGGAAACGTGAGCGGGTGACGCAGCCCGCTCACATGCCGCCGAGATGGTCGGCGACGGTGAAAATGTCCTTGTCGCCACGGCCAGACAGGCCGAGGACCATCAAGTGATCCCTCGGCTTCTTCGGCGCGATTTCGACGATTTTTGCGAGCGCGTGCGCGGGCTCGAGCGCGGGGATGATGCCTTCGAGGCGGGCGCAGAGCTGGAAGGCGTCGAGCGCTTCCTTGTCGGTCGCCGACAGATAGGTGACGCGACCCGTTTCCTTCAGCCAGGCGTGTTCAGGGCCGATGCCGGGATAATCGAGGCCGGCAGAAATCGAATGGCCCTCAAGAATCTGTCCGTCGTCATCCATCAACAGATAGGTGCGGTTGCCGTGAAGCACGCCCGCTCGGCCGCCCGCGAGCGAGGCCGCATGCCCGTTCTCGACCTCCAGGCCATGCCCGGCCGCCTCCACCCCGTAAAGTTCGACCGAGGGCTCGTCGAGGAAGGGGTGGAACAGGCCGATGGCGTTGGAGCCGCCGCCGATGCAGGCGAAGGCGCTGTCGGGAAGGCGGCCTTCCAGGCTCAGCATTTGCTCACGCGTCTCGTCGCCAATGACGCACTGAAAATCGCGCACCATTGCCGGATAGGGGTGCGGCCCCGCCGCCGTGCCGATGCAATAGAACGTGCTGTCGACGTTGGTGACCCAGTCGCGCAGCGCCTCGTTCATAGCGTCCTTAAGGGTCCGGGCGCCCGACTGCACGGGCACCACCTTGGCGCCGAGCATGTTCATGCGGAAGACGTTGGGCTTTTGCCGCTCGACATCGACGGCGCCCATGTACACGATGCATTCGAGACCGAAGCGGGCGCAGGCTGTTGCGGTGGCGACGCCATGCTGGCCGGCGCCGGTTTCCGCGATGATCCGCTTCTTGCCCATGCGGCGGGCGAGCAGGATTTGTCCGAGCACATTGTTGATCTTGTGCGCGCCGGTGTGATTGAGCTCCTCGCGCTTGAAATAAATCTTCGCGCCGCCGAGATGCTCGGTCAGGCGCTCCGCGAAATAAAGCGGGCTTGGCCGACCCACGTAATAGGTCAGCAGGTTCTTCAGTTCCGCGTGATAAGCGGGGTCTTTGCGCGCGTCTTCATATGCATCCTCCAGGGCGAGGATGAGGGGCATCAACGTCTCGGCGACGAAGCGCCCGCCAAAAATGCCAAAATGGCCCCGCGCATCGGGACCTTGCCGCAGCGAATTTTTAGGAAGAACGCTCATGGGACTCTGCTCGATTGAAGCGGCTGTCTTAAACGCTTCCGGCGGTCAGGCCAAGTGATCTTGCGCGCGTCTTGCCGCGGCGATGAAGGCGCGGATTTTCTCAACGGATTTTTGGCCAGGGCTGTCTTCCACTCCGGACGACACGTCGACGCCGGGTGCATGGGTGAGACGGATCGCCTCCCCCACGTTCTCCGGGTTCAGCCCGCCCGACAGCAGCCAGTTCTCGCAGCCGGTCCGTTTTGAAAATCCCTCGGTCAAGGTCCAGTCGAAAGCCAAACCGTTGCCGCCGGGCAGTTCCGCGCCCTTGGCCGGCTTGGCGTCCAGCAGAATCCTGTCCGCGACGCCCAGATACGCTTCAACCTCGGAGAGGTCAGACGGTTGGGCGACGCCAATCGCCTTCAGGATCGGGACACCGAACTTTTGACGGATCTCGGCGACGCGCTCGGCCGGTTCGGCGCCGTGCATCTGCACCCAATCGGGTTTGAACTCTTGAACAATATCTCGGATGAGGCCGTCGTCGGCGTCCACGACCAGCGCAACTTTCTGCGCTTTCCCGCCCATGCCTGCCGACAGATCGCAGGCCCCGCGAAGAGACACGTTTCGAGGACTCTTCGGGAAGAACACGAATCCGACCATGTCGGCGCCAGCGTCGATGGCGGCGTGCAAAGCTGGCGGCGTGGTGACGCCGCAAATCTTGACCTTGAGCGACATTGGGTCAGGCGTTGCGGGACGCCGGCACACCTGAAGAGGCAGGGGTCGTCTGGCTGCGCAGCGCCTCGTTCTCTGCGATCAGAGCCGCAGACTTGCGAGAAGCCTCGCGAGCGGCCTTACGATGGCGCCCCTGGCGCAGCCAGGTCGAGGAACCGCCGATGATGACGCCGATCATCATCGCGCCGAGGACGACGAGATAGAGCGGCAGATTGAAGGTCGGCCACGCCCCATCCGCCACGTTGAAGGGCTCGGTAAAAACCGTGATGGATTGCCGGTTGGCGAGAGAAAACGCCAGCAGCAACAGGGCGAAAGGCGCGATAACTAAAATACGGAACAACGCACGCATCGCCATGTCTCCAATAGGGGCGCCGGGTCAAGCCTTCGGCGAATCGTTGAGTCGCTCGCGAAGCTCCTTGCCGGTCTTGAAAAACGGCACGAACTTTTCGTTGACCTCGACGTGGTCGCCGGTGCGCGGGTTTCGACCAATTCGGGCGTCGCGCTTCTTGACGGAGAATGCGCCAAACCCTCGCAACTCAACCCGATCGCCGCGCGCCAGCGCGTCCGTGACCTCGTCGAGAATCGCGTTCACGATGTTTTCGACGTCGCGAAGATAGAGGTGCGGGTTGCGATCCGCAATACGTTGAACGAGTTCAGATTTGATCACGGAAATTGTCCTGAAAACGCATGGCGGATCAAGAACGCGCTTAATCCGGACTATTGATCGTGGCCAACGTGCCAAATCGCCAAGAGACCGTCAAGAGCCGCTTGACCCTCAACATTCTTCAGGTGTGACGCAAGGGTATCTGCGGACTCCACGCCAAACCAGCTCGCCACGGCGGCGGCGGCGCTGAACAGATTGAAGGGCTTGCCAATGGAGGTCTTTTTCAGCTCCTTGACCGGAAGTCCCTTGGCCACGTTGCGTTGCTTTTCCAGCCAAGCAATCGCTTCGCGTTCGCCGCCAAACTCGTCGATGAGTTTTAGGCCCATGCTCTGGCGTCCCGTGAAGACGCGACCGTCCGAAACCACCGCCAACTCATCATCATTGAGATTTCGGCGTTGCTTCACGATGCCCTTGAACCAGGAATAGCTGTCAAGGACGAGCGCGTCGATGGCGGCTTTCGCAGCGTCGCTGGTCGGCTCCAGCCCATTGGGCGCAGCTTTTAACGGCGAGGATTTGATCGTCTCGACTTTCACGCCGATCGTATCGAGCAATTTCGATACATTCGGAAACTGGAACAGGACGCCGATCGAGCCAACCAAGGAATTGCCGTCCGCAACAATATGGTCAGCGCCGAGCGCGACAATATAGCCGCCCGAGGCCGCCATTGTGTCGACAACCGCGACCACAGGCTTTTTCGCGGCGACCCGGCGAAGCTCATCGTAAATATGTTCCGAACCCGTCACCGTGCCTCCGGGACTGGCGACCTGAACGATCAGCGCGGCGGCCTTCGAGTCCTCGGCGGACTTGATGAGTTTCAGCGTGTCACGATCACCGGTGATCAGCCCGCCGATCTCGATGCGGGCGATATGCGGCGTGAGGGTTCCGGCGTCGCCGGCAAAACGTCCCGCAGCCACCAGGATGGCGATAACGGCAAGGCCCAAGGCGGCGACACGCCAACGCGTCAGCTTGCGCCGCAATTGCCTACGGTCGAGGACGGTTTCGACAGACGAGTTCATGGCGATACTCCATTCGCATTCCATTTAGGCATGCCCACGAGAAAGCTCAACCGGCGGCAGACGGACCTTTGGACGCTGAACAAAAAAAGACCCCGCGCGCCGTTGGGCGCGCGGGGCGATGCGAATTCACGCAGTGAGAAGAATTACTTCGTTTCGCGGGCCTTGAGCGCGGCGCCAAGGATGTCGCCGAGCGAAGCGCCTGAGTCGGCGGAGCCATACTGCGCGATGGCTTCCTTCTCTTCGGCCACTTCGAGCGCCTTGATCGACACGGCGATCTTGCGCGCCTTACGGTCGAACAGAGTGACGCGCGCGTCGACCTTTTCGCCAACAGCGAAGCGCTCGGGACGCTGGTCGGCGCGGTCGCGGGCCAGCTCGTTGCGCTTGATGAAGGCCTGCAGGTCGCTGCCGACGATCTTGACTTCGAGGCCGCCGTCCTTGACCTCGAGAATTTCGCAGGTCACGACCGCGCCCTTCTTGATCTCGCCGTCTTCGCCGGCCGTGGCCGTGGCGAAGGGGTCGCCACCAAGCTGCTTGATGCCGAGCGAGATGCGCTCCTTCTCGACGTCGACGTCGAGCACGCGCGCGCGAACCATCTCACCCTTCTTGTAGTCCTCGATTGCCTGCTCGCCCGGACGGTTCCAGTCGAGGTCGGAGAGGTGAACCATGCCGTCGACGTCGCCGTCGAGACCGATGAACAGACCGAACTCGGTCTTGTTCTTGACCTCGCCCTCGACATCGGAGCCAACCGGGTGCTTCTCGGCAAAAGCTTCCCAGGGGTTCTGCAGAGTCTGCTTGAGGCCGAGCGAGATGCGGCGCTTGACGGAATCGACTTCCAGCACCTGCACGTCGACTTCCTGGCTGGTCGAGACGATCTTGCCGGGATGGACGTTCTTTTTGGTCCAGGACATTTCGGAGACGTGGATCAGGCCTTCGATGCCCGGCTCCAGTTCGACGAACGCGCCGTAGTCCGTGATGTTGGTCACGCGGCCATGGAAGCGCGCGTTGATCGGATATTTCGCCTCGATGCCCTGCCAAGGATCGTCCTGAAGCTGCTTCATGCCCAGGGAGATGCGGTGGGTCTCGTGGTTGATCTTGATGATCTTGACCTTGACCGTCTGACCGATGTTCAGAACTTCGGACGGATGGTTGACGCGGCGCCAGGCGATGTCGGTGACATGCAGCAGGCCGTCAATGCCGCCGAGGTCGACGAACGCGCCGTAATCGGTGATGTTCTTGACGACGCCGTCGATCACCAGACCCTCTTCGAGGTTGGCGACGATTTCATGACGCTGCTCGGCGCGGCTCTCTTCAAGCACGGTGCGGCGCGACACGACGATATTGCCGCGGCGGCGATCCATCTTGAGGATCTGGAAGGGCTGCGGCACGCCAAGCAGCGGGGTGACGTCGCGGATCGGGCGAATGTCGACCTGCGAGCGGGGCAGGAAGGCGACCGCGCCGTCGAGATCGACGGTGAAGCCACCCTTGACCTGGTTGAAGATGACGCCGTCGACCTTCTCGCCGGCTTCAAAAGCCTTCTCGAGCTTGACCCAGCTCTCTTCGCGACGCGCCTTCTCGCGGGAGATGACGGCTTCGCCGAGCGCGTTTTCAACGCGTTCCAGATAAACTTCAACTTCTTCGCCGACCTGCGGGGCCGGATCGCGGCCGTGGCCGGTGAATTCCTTGAGCGCCACGCGTCCCTCGGTCTTGAGACCGATGTCGATCACCGCGACGTCTTTTTCGATGGCGACTACGCGTCCCTTGACCACCGAGCCTTCGAAGGCTTCGCTTTCGCCGTAGGATTCGGCGAGCAGGGCGGCAAAATCGTCACGAGACGGGTTCATACCCGCGTTGTTGGCAGAGGACATATTTTCTCCTGAAATGCCCTGTCGGGCGCGCGCCGGAATAGGGTTTGTGTTGCGTTGGCTTTCGTCCGCAGGCGCACATCCGTGGATGTGACCCGTCTAATCAGGCGGCCGGCGCGGGCCAGCGGCAGAAAGCAGGTTCAGATTGGAGCCTTAGCAAACGGAGGACTTTTCCACAAGCTGTTTCCGAGGGCCGAAAGCGCCCCGCGGTGGCCCCCAATGGCCTCGTCTTGCGCCTCGAACGAGAATGAATTTTCGCCTGAAATTTCTCGATCATGGCTTGCGGACAGAAGTCCATCTGACTATAGAGAGGTCGCTGCTCCCTTCGTCTAGCGGTCTAGGACGTCGCCCTCTCACGGCGAAAACAGGGGTTCGAGTCCCCTAGGGAGCGCCACAACAGAATCAATACTTTGCAAGCCATTTCAGCGCCTTTAAGCATTAGCGTGAGCCGATCGTGCCACTGTACCGAGAATCGGTTGTGCGAATGCCCACGTGCGGGTCCTCTGAAAATCGCTGATATTTCGCGGCAAAGCCTGAGCGGCACCATGGCCGCTATTGACTCTATCAAGCTCGTGTTGTCCCTCGGGGAGACCACATGCGGTAGGTCATGGTGCGCTACGCGGGAGGCGGGCTCTGCCAGGACGGACGAAACGGGCCGGCTAGAAGCCGCGCACGAAAATTGCGGCGCGCATCAGCGTCATCTTACCCATATGGCCCAACGCGAGCGAGTCGCACAATTTGCGTCTACCGAGGGGCTGGAGATCGTCGGGGAGTTCGTGGAGGTCGAAACCGGCAAAGGTGCGGACGCGCTGGAGCGCCGGCCACAACTGGCCGCTGCCCTCGCAATGGCTCGCCTTCATCATCAGTGCCCCGTCGTCGCAAAGCTGGATCGCCTGTCTCGCGACGTGCATTTCATTTCGGGGTTGATGGCTCATCGCGTCCCATTCGTCATCAACGAGCTTGGCGCGAACGCAGACCCGTTCATGCTGCACATTTACGCCGCATTGGCAGAAACAGAACGCGCGCTGATCGCCATGCGGACACTGCCAAGGCGCGCGGCAAAGCCCTGGGCGGCTTCCGTGCCGTGCCGGCACTGTGTTTTTGCATGGAATAAGGCCCCCCGCGCTGGGGTGATTTGCATCCAATCGGGACCCCGGGGCTGAGGGTCCACACTGGCCTCCTGATTTGTCGGAGGCCGAGATTGGAATGCTGGTTGTGGAGACGATCGCCAAAATTCGCCTGGCGTTTTTTCATCAGAAGAAGACGATCAAGGAGATCTGCCGGACGCTGCATGTGTCGCGGAAGGTCGTGCGGAAAGTGATCCGCTCGGATGCGACTGAGTTTCGCTACGAACGCGGAACGCAGCCTCAGCCCAAGATCGGACCCTGGCGCGAGCAGCTTGACGCGCTTTTGCTGGAAAACGACGGCAAGCCGGCCCGGGAGCGACTGACTTTCATCCGGCTGTTCGAGGAATTGCGCGGCCTCGGCTACGAGGGCAGCTATGACGCCGTTCGCCGCTATGCGATCGGCTGGCGCAAGGCGCGCGGTGCGGCGACGGCGCCGGTTTTCGTGCCGTTGACCTTTGCGCCGGGCGAAGCCTATCAGTTCGATTGGTCCCACGAGATCGTCGTGCTGAACGGCGCGACGGTGACCGTGAAAGTGGCGCATATGCGGCTCTGCCACAGCCGCATGCTGTTCGCGCGCGCCTATCCGCGCGAGACGCAGGAAATGGTGTTCGACGCCCACGACCGCGGCTTCGCCTTCTTCAAGGGGGCGTGCCAGCGCGGCGTCTACGATAATATGAAAACCGCGGTCGATGCGATCTTCGTCGGCAAGGAACGCAAGTACAACAGGCGTTTCCTGCAAATGTGCTCGCATTACCTCGTCGAGCCCGTCGCCTGCGCGCCGGCCTCCGGCTGGGAAAAAGGCCAAGTCGAAAACCAGGTTGGCTTGGTGCGCGAGCGGTTCTTTACGCCGCGCCTGCGCTTCAAGAACCTGGACGAGTTGAACGCCTTTCTGCTCGACAAATGCGTCGCCTACGCCAAGGCGCACAAGCATCCCGAGATCGCCGACAAGACGATCTTCGAGGCTTTCGAGGACGAACGGCCCAAGCTTGTCCAGGCGCCAAGCTGCTTCGACGGCTTTCACGCCACGCCATGCCCCGTGTCGAAAACCTGCCTGGTGCGCTTCGACAACAACAAATATTCTGTGCGCGCCAGCGCCGTCGGCCGACCTGTCGAACTCCAGGCCTACGCCGACCGCATCGTCATCCGCCAGGACGGCATGATTGTCGGCGAACATCAGCGCCGGTTCGGGCGCGGCGAGACGGCCTACAATCCCTGGCATTACGTTCCGGTTCTGGCGAAAAAGCCGGGCGCGCTGCGCAACGGCGCCCCGTTCAAGGATTGGCTGCTGCCGGGAGCGATCGAGCAGATCCGCAAAAAGCTCGCCCCGGCTCCGACGACGGCGACCGGCAGATGGTGAAGATCCTCGCGGCCGTGCTCGACGACGGCTTGGCGGTGGTCGAATCCGCCTGCGCCGAGGCGCTCGCCGACAACGTCCATTCCGCCGACGTCGTTTTGAACATTCTGGCGCGCCGCCGCGATCCGCCGCCGCCGCTCACCATCGCCACACCCGACGCGCTCAAGCTCCAGTGCGCGCCGGCCGCCGAACACCGCCGCGCGCGCCCAGGCTGCGCAACCCCGGCCAGCTCCGCCCGCGCGCGCTACCTTGAGCAAATGTATCGGTTGAAGGGGGCCCTTTTGGACGCAAAACCGGGGTCCCGATTCCGCGCTGATTGACACCGAAGACGTCCAAGCCGCCCTCGCCATGGCGCAGGCCGCAGAGCGCGACCCAACCGGACGCATCCGACGAAGCGGAAATGCGGTAGCTGGTCATGCGCTCGTTTCGCCTGCGGCCTTAGGCTTCAGCAGGCCGTTCCGCAGCACGCTCTTGTGGATGGAGATGAAGGCGTCGGTATCGGTCGCCTTGCGATTGCCGAACAGAAGCGAGGTGATGTTGAGAAACATGGGCGGGGCGACCATAAACCGCGCGAGTTCGTAGGTGTTGGTCGGTTCGATGTCGCCGTCTGCGACCGCAAGATCGAATCTCCGGCTCAAGCTGGCGAAGATGGGATCGGCGAACTCCGCGAAATTGTCATCGACAAATTCGGGGAAGCGATCCACTTCCGCCACAAGCAGGCGAAGCACCTCGCGGAACTTCGGATTTTCTAAAATAAATCTATAAAGCCTGGAAACGATATAATCGATATCGGCGGCGATATCGCCGCTCCATTCCCACTCCTTTTCCTGAAATTCGGTCGCCAGCGGCGCGCTTAAGCTTCTGACCAGCGTCTTGAAGAGATTCTCCTTGCTTCCGTAATAGAAGTAGATCGTCCCCTTTGTGATCCCAACGCGCTTGGCGATGTCTTCAAGACGGGCGGCGCCATAGCCTGTGCGTACGAATTCATCGAAGGCGGCGTCGAGAATTTGATCCGGCCTCTCGGCTTTTTGCTTCGATCGGATGCCAGCCATGCCCTTCCCCGTTTTCCTATTGACTAACGAGTCAGTCAATGGAATAGGGTGCCACGATCAGGTTGGCAAGCCCGAGATCGCGCGACGTCGTAGAAAGGGAGACCAGATGAGCATTTCCAATGCGAATGACCGATCTTCCGTTCTTAGTAGCTCGGACCCCGCCGTGCTGGCGCTGCTGACCGAAGGCTGCGCAAATGCGCCGCAAGGTTCAGCTCCAGCGGTCCAAATTGCGCGGGAGCATCGGGTCGAAATGCTGGTGACGACGACGCGCTGCCCGTCCGACGTCCCCGGAGACATCTACTCAGGCGAACGCGGCACCGCGATCGATTTCGACCTCGCCGCCGTCGCGACGCCGGCGTCTTCCGATCCGCGGGAGAATGTCTCACCCGACGCACAATCCAGAGAACCGCTTCAACAGAAAGGCATTTGTTCTTGCGGCTGTGCGCCCCGGATCGATTGGTTTGCCAAGACACAGAGGCTCAATTTTCACGCCTTGGGCGTCGGTCAAAACGCATCTATCCATCCCAAGCTTGTGTCAGAGCCAGCTCCAAGGCGAATTTTCTTTCCCCGCGCACGGAGCCAACTGTTGCACGCGCGTTTCCCCGACAAGCGCGGGAGCTCCCTGGTGGGTATAGGCCATTAATCTGACGACGCCGACAATGCCGGCGCTGGATTTTTCCACCTTGGCGACGCGACCTGATAGGGTCGCGCGTTCCCCCTCCAGGACAGGTGTAAGGAATTGTCCCTTCAAGCTCAGTATAATCAGGCCCTCACGCCAATCGCGCAACATCTGCTCAAAGACCGCGAGAAGACGCATGCCGTGAACAGGGCATGCAGAAAACCCATATTGACGAGCGACCGTCGCATCGAGATGAAGAGGATTAGAATCCCCCGAGGCTGCAGCATAGCTCGCCAGCTCCGCATGTGTGAACGGCCCAACCTCCAGGGTTGGTAATTTATCGCCACGAAGTAGCATCACGGACTTCAAAGGAGCTCCTCAAGAAGCGAGTTCCGGCCGCATCACAATCAACCGAAGTATAGTCACAATCCTTCCGATGCTCTTTCCCTCGGGAGTAAATATCTGAGCTGTCGCAACTATGCGTGCGGGATCCGTTTCGCACTTCAATTCCAACATTAAATCGTAAGCAGCGTCAACTAGTAGGGGCTCTGCGTAGTGGAATTCCTGAGATTCGTGGACGGGAAGGCCGACCTCTTGCGCGGCGAGCAAGATGGGTTCCCGAATTTCGGGACTCTTCATCCAGACCACAGGGAAGCTCAATGGAACGTCGCCGTCGTCATGACGCCACCCGGTCTCGCGCCTAAATTCGCGGACAGCATCTCTCGCAGTCGTAACGCGCACAGGACCAGAACGCAAAATGCGAGGCGCTATGTCCATACTACACCGCGGCAGTGAGGACCAGTGACGCGTTGATGCCCCCAAACGCGAAAGAATTTGAAAGCACCGCGTCCATTGCGCATTCAACAGCGGTCGGCCCCACCAATCTGATGGCGCATTGTGGATCCTGAACCTCGACGTTTAAATTTGGCGGGGCAATTTTATCGCGCAGCGCCATTGCAGAAATCACAAGTTCGATCGCGCCACCAGCGCCGAGCGCATGACCATGGATAGGTTTGGTCGACGACACCAGCAATTGTTCACAGCACGCTCCAAAGCTACGATTCAGCGCCTCGGCCTCGCTCACATCATTGGCGACGGTGGCAGTGCCGTGAGCGTTCACATAGCCTATGTCTTCCGCGGCCAGCCCCGCGTCCTCCAGCGCCATGTTTATGCACGCGGAGGCGCTTGCCGGGTCTGGACGCACCGGATCAAGCGCATCACTGTTTGTCCCATAACCGGCAACATAACAGAGGGGTTTCCCGCCCCTCGCCAAAGCGATTTCCTCGGCTTCGAGGACAAAGATTGCGGCCCCTTCGCCCAAGACCATGCCGTTGCGATTCTTGGCAAATGGTCGACAGAAATCAGGAGTAAGGACACGCAAGCTTTCCCAAGCTCGCATTGTTCCATTCGTCGCGCACGCTTCGGAGCCGCCCACGATTGCACGGTCTATTATCCCCGACCGGATCATCTGCATACCCAAACCGATCGCCTGCGCTCCTGACGAACAAGCACTCGCGAGGGCGAAGCATGGGCCTGTCGCTCCGTATCGCATCGACAGCAAAGCTGGTCCCGCGCTCGGAATGAGCTTTGGCACGGTCAGAGCTTCCGGACGTTTGTTTGCGAAATACACCGAGAAAATGCCGTCGTCGATCGTCCGCATACCTCCAATGCCGGTACCCAGTAGCACTGCACATCGAGACCCTTGAAGCTCCGATTTGGCCAATCCTGCCTGAAGCATTGCTTCGTCTGCGGCGACGATTGCGTAAGCTGCGAAAGCATCAGCGAATGGCGCAATCTCTCCGAGCCGTTCTTCGATATCGAAGTCGCGAACTTGTGCAGATATCTTGATGCGACCACCGTAAGGCTGACGGACATCAAGAGGTCCCACGCAAGACCGCCCGCTTCGGGCCGCAGTCCACAGGGCGTCCACGCCAATGCCGGCGGCTGTTACCGAACCCATACCCGAAATGACGACGCGACGACCGGTCATTTGTCGGTCTTTTCCTTCAGAATGTGGGCGCTGATCGCTTCGACGAGTCCCTTAAGATCCTTTGCTTCCTGGAAAGAGCCATCCATTGGAATGTAGACGTCGAACTTTTCCTCGATCGCCGTAAGAATCATAACGATATCAATTGACTTAAGTCCAAGGCTCTCAATTGTTGCATCATCCTGAAGCTTTTCTCGAGAAATCATACCCTCGGTCGCGATCACGTCGAGAATATCATTGACCATTGTTTGCTGGTCATTCTGTTCGGAAGTCACAAGCTCACCTCTGATTGCAGCATTGATCTTGTTCTGATCAGGCGGTCAGACACCCCTAGGAAGGCGGCATGGCCTTTAGAAATTGGCACTCATCTGTAGCAACGCCCAGAGTTCATACCAAGCAAATTTTGACCAAGGTCGCCGTCACCGGCAGGGCTAATTCAACAATTTTCTGATGACGAGATCGAACTGGTCGGTTGTCGCGAACTTGATGTTAATGACGCCGGCCTCTCCACGCGCGTTGACGCGGACTGGAAGTCCAAGAACATCACCAACTTCGGATTCAATCTTTTTGATATTGGCGTCCTTATCGACTGGCTTCGCTGGCGCCGATTGTGGCGCATCTTTGGACGCAACCAGACGCTCAACCTCACGGACGCTCAGGCCATCTTCGACGATCTGCTTCGCCACCGAAGCGGGGTCATCAAGCGAGAGCAATGCGCGCGCATGCCCCGCTGATATTCGACCATCAACGACAAAGGCCTGTGTTGACTCTGGCAGCTTCAATAATCGCAAGGTGTTAGTGACATGACTTCGGCTCTTGCCAAGTATTTTTGCAAGATCCCCTTGGCTGTAGGAAAATTCTTCAATAAGCCGGTTGTACCCTCGAGCCTCTTCGATCGCATTCAGATCAGATCGCTGCACGTTCTCAATAATAGCAAGTTCCAACGATAAACGATCATCGGCTTCAATGAGGACAATCGGAACCTCGTGCAAACCGGCGCGTTGAGCGGCGCGCCAACGCCGCTCACCCGCGATGATTTCGTAAACATTATTTACGCCAGCGAGTTCACGAACGACGATCGGTTGAATTATTCCCCTCTCTCTAATTGACTCCGCAAGTTCGTGCAAACTCTCGTCAGAGAAATGTTGACGGGGATTCCGCGGATTGGGACGCAAGAACTCAATGGGCGCAGTTCTCCGGGCAGAGGATACCGCCGCCGAATCCGCCGATAAATTTTCCCCGATAAGCGCAGCAAGGCCTCGCCCAAGCCGTGGACGTGCATCTTCGATCATCTAAACACCCTATTGAGCAAGCGTGCCATTACGCCGCGCGCAAGTCGCGTTCCCGTTGGATAACTTCGGATGCAAGCTTCAAGTACGCCTGCGAACCATTGCACTTCAGATCGTACAGAAGGACCGGCTTCCCATAAGATGGCGCTTCCGAGACCCGCACATTTCGCGGAATAACTGTTTCATACACCTTGTCGCCAAGAAACGATCGCACATCTGCGACAACTTGGCTGGCAAGATTGTTGCGACCATCGAACATAGTCAAGACAACACCGTGAATCGTTAGTCCCGGGTTTAGACTGCGTTTTACGTGCTCCACGGTTGAAAGCAGCTGGGAAAGACCCTCGAGAGCGAAGAATTCACACTGCAGCGGAACCAACACACTGTCGCTTGCTGCGAGACCATTGATCGTCAAAAGGTTTAACGACGGCGGACAATCGATAAGGACATAAGTGACCTTATCGGGTGACGAAAGATTGTCCGCCGAGAACCGCGTTAGAGCGTTCCGGAGCCTGAACGAGCGATCTTTTTGATCAGCTATCGCCAGTTCTAACCCCAGGAGATCCATTGTCGAAGGAGCCATATACAAACGCGGCACCACCGTGGATTGAGCAACAGCAGCGAGAGTCGCTCCTCCAGTCAAGACATCGTAGGTCGAAAGCTTGCGCCTCGAAGGATCTATTCCCAACCCGGTCGACGCATTCCCCTGTGGATCCAGATCAACGATCAATACTGTTTCGCCGATCGCCGCGAGGGCCGTCCCGAGATTGATCGCGGTCGTCGTTTTTCCCACGCCGCCTTTTTGATTAGCGAGAACGAGAATTCGCATACGGCCCAGATTTTCCATTTGCTGCCGCTCCAAGCGATGCGTCTATGAATTTGTAAGACAGCGAACAACAACGATCTTGGCACCGCACTCGGTCGCACTATTCACCAGTTCGCAAGAGAAGGTATCTCGAACATATGAGTCGGTCAATTCTGCCGAGAGCTCTTTCCCCTTCAAAAATAGCCCGCGCGCGCCCTGTCGAAGAACTGGCTCCGCATAACTCAGCAAATCTCTCATCGGGGCCAAGGCTCTGGCGGAAATGACGTCGAAGACTAAGGATTGCACCAAGTTTGGAAGAACGCGCTCAATCCGTTCGACGTGGATATGGGTTCGGATACCTGTTTCACGTGAAACCTCTGCGAGAAATGACGCCTTCCGCTTGTCGGATTCAACCAAATGGACTTCGCGGTTTGGGGACATGATGGCAACGACCATTCCTGGGAAGCCAGCTCCGCTACCAATATCAACCCATCGACGCCAAGGGTCCGCCAAGGGCAGCAATTGAAGAGAATCTTCAAAGTGCCGACGCCAGATTTGTGACATCGTTGACCGACTCACCAAGTTCAGTCCTTTTTGCCATTTGACAAGAAGCGCCTCGTAAATCTTCAGTCGGGCGCGCTGCTCTTCCGATAATTCGAGAGCAAGGCCCACCTGGTGACGCTCAACAGACATTATGATGCGGCCTCTGTGTCGACCGATCGCTTTCTGCTTAGCGCCAGTAAGACAGTTAGCGCGGCAGGCGTAATGCCTTCAATCCGACTCGCTTGGCCGAGGCTTACGGGGCGGGTGGCCTTTAATCTTGTTCTGACCTCGTTTGAAAGCCCGGGTACGGAATCATAATCTGTGTCAACGCACAGATGAACATCTTCGTCACGCCGCAAGCTCGCCACTATAGCTTCTTGCTTGCCAAGGTATACTGAGTATTTTGCGTCCACCTCGACCTTAGCAGCAATGTCTCGATCGAAGGATTTCAGTTCCGGCCAGATGGTCGCCAGATCACCAAAGCCTATCTGTGGATAGGACAAGATCGCAAAGGCCGAACGCGTTATGCCATCCAAATTCACGGGTAAACCTAGCCTACGTGCGTCCGTCGGCGTGAGCGTCCTCTGGCGGAGCACATTTGTGAGACGAGAACTCGCATCCTGCCGCTGACGAAAAATCTGCTTCCGTTCCGGAGACACACAACCTGCATTGATGCCGAGCTCCGTTAATCGTTCGTCTGCATTATCACATCTCAGCGACAGCCGAAATTCCGCGCGCGAGGTAAACATCCGATAAGGCTCGGTTACGCCGCGAGTCGTCAAATCGTCGATCAAGACTCCAATATAGCTGTCGGACCGCCTAAGAATCAGTTCCTTTGAACCAGCCGCGCGGAGCGCCGCATTCACTCCTGCCACAAGGCCCTGAGCCGCAGCCTCCTCGTAACCAGTCGTCCCATTGATCTGCCCGGCAAAATAGAGGCCTGCGATTTTTTTTGTTTCAAGGGTGGGTTTGAGCTCCCTTGGATCAACAAAATCGTACTCCACTGCATAGCCCGGTCTCAATATCTCCACGCGTTCAAGGCCGGCTATCGTTCTAATAAACTGATCCTGCACATCTCGCGGCAACGACGTCGAAATTCCATTAGGATAAATCGTATCGTCGTCTAAGCCTTCTGGCTCGAGAAACAGCTGATGCTTATCGCGGTCAGCAAACCGAATTACTTTATCCTCGATCGAAGGACAATATCTGGGGCCACGTCCCGAGATAAGGCCGGAACGGATTGGAGTTCGATCGATATTTTCCAAGATGACGCGATGCGTCGTGGGATTCGTCGCGGTGATTGCGCAGGGAACCTGCCTGTTCACGACTTGCTTCGAATATGCCGAAAAAAGCTCCGGTTCATCATCGCCATATTGGAGGTCCAAAGCGGCCCAGTCGATAGATTTCCCCGACAACCGCGCTGGTGTTCCCGTTTTCAGGCGGTCAATCTTGAAGCCAGCTCTTGCTAGCGTATACGCAAGATGAGTTGAGGCTCCATCTCCCATGCGGCCTGCCGCTGAAACCTCATCTCCGATAAAGATCTTACCATTGAGAAATGTCCCCGCGGTGATCACTACTGCTGCAGCGGCGAAGGTGGATCCATCGAGCAACTGGACCTCATGGGCGTTGCGGGATTCAACTAAGTTGGCTGCAGTACCCTCGAGGATACGGAGATTTGGCATGCCTTGCAGCAGCTCTATCATCGCTCGTCGATAGAGCTTGCGATCCACTTGCGCTCGCGGACCTCGCACTGCGGGTCCTTTGGACCGATTGAGAAGGCGAAATTGAATACCGCTTGCATCAGCCGCACGCGGCATCAAACCATCTAGAGCATCAATTTCTCTTACAAGCTGCCCCTTTCCTAACCCGCCAATTGCAGGATTACAGGAAAGCTCTCCGATGGTCGAGATTTTTTGGGTCAGCAACAGCGTGACAGCGCCGATTCGAGCTGCGGCTGCGGCAGCCTCACAACCGGCGTGACCACCACCAATCACAATAACATCGAATGTGCGCTTCATCTGGACATGTGACCCTATTTGCCGATGCAGAACCGCGAAAAGACTTCGTCGAGAACTTCCTCTGCAGCGACCTGCCCAACGACGACTTGCATCTCAAACACCGCTTCTTGAAGCTTCGCTGCGACGACTTCGGGATATTCAATCCCATGGACCACCGTCTGGAGGACCTCTCTGGCATTCTCCAACGCAACGCTCTGCCGCTCATTTACAGCTACCACATCACCCTGGACACTTACGGATGATGCCACAAACGACGCTAATCTCTTCAACAATTCCGCGATATTGAAGCCAGTTCGCGCCGAAATGTGAAGGATACCCTCAGCGTCTTTCAAGCTACTTCCATCCAAATCTGGACCATCACATTTTGTAAAAATAAGCCAAATTGATCGCCCTTCAAATTCCTTCGGTGGCTCGAGCCGCTCCGCTTTATCAGACAACCATAGGATCAGATCAGCCTCTACGCCGCATGTGAGCGCCTTAGCAATACCGATGGATTCAATCCGATCAGAAGTCTCGCGGACACCGGCGCTATCCACCAAATTAATAAGATGCCCGTCAAGGTCAAGACGGACTTCGATTAGGTCGCGCGTGGTGCCGGGAACATCTGAAATGATGGCCACATCGCGCTGCGCCAATTCATTGAGAAGCGTCGACTTGCCAACGTTCGGGGGCCCAGAGATTAAGACTGTAAACCCATTTCTTAGAAGCGATGCACGTTCGCGGTTACCCAACCATTCAGTAAGCGACTCGCAGACTGAACGACAAATTTGAACTATGTGGTCGCTATCAAACGCACGCACGTCTACTTCGTCCGAAAAATCCAATGCGCATTCGACATGCACAAGAGCATCCAACAGGCTCTGCCGCCATCCGTCGACTGCGGATCGGAATCTTCCGGAGAGACCATCAATCCCGAGCAACCGCTGTTGCTCTGTCTCTGCAGAGATTAGATCAGCAAGAGATTCGACCTCTATCAGGCTCATCTTACCATTCATCAGAGCCCTGCGACTAAATTCACCTGGCGTTGCCATTCTCGTCGCGGGAAACTGCCCTAAAACCTCATATAGTTTTGCGAGGATTGCTCTGGATCCATGAATCGAGAACTCAACACAATCTTCACCCGTAAAGCTTGCCGGACCTGGAAACCAATAGATCAGCGCGTAATCGATTATTTGGCCCGACCAAGGATCACAAATCTTCGTCAAGGTCGCACGACGAGCTTCTGGAATTTTCCCAGCCATCGCTGCCAGTATCTCAGAGGCCCGCGGTCCGGACAGGCGCACAACAGCTAAAGCGGCTCGCCCTGGCGCAGTCGCGAGGGCAAAAATCGTGTCGGAACTATGAATCTTTGGTACTCCACAGAGAGAGATGTTTCACGTGAAACATCTCTCTCGATCCGATTTCATTCTCAAGTGTTCATCGAATCGAAGAACGAGCCGTTGCCCTTCGGGGTCTCGCGAAGTTTTCCAAGCAAAAATTCCGCAGCATCGACCGTGCCCATCGGATTCAGGATTCTCCGCAACACATACGTCTTTTTGAGGAGGTCTGTTGACACCAGCAACTCCTCCTTCCGGGTACCCGAGCGCGTGATGTCGATAGCGGGGAAAACCCTCTTATCGGCAACCTTGCGATCCAATATGATTTCGGAATTACCCGTGCCCTTGAACTCCTCGAAGATCACTTCATCCATACGGGAACCCGTTTCAATCAACGCCGTCGCTATGATCGTGAGCGAGCCGCCCTCCTCGATGTTTCGAGCGGCACCGAAGAACCGCTTGGGCCTCTGAAGGGCATTCGCATCAACACCACCGGTCAGCACCTTGCCTGACGACGGCACGACGGTGTTATACGCGCGGCCCAAGCGTGTGATGGAATCCAAAAGAATAACCACATCGCGCCCGTGCTCAACCAGTCGCTTGGCCTTCTCAATCACCATTTCAGCCACCTGGACATGCCGTACCGCCGGCTCGTCGAAAGTAGATGAAATTACCTCTCCTTTCACGGATCGCTGCATATCCGTCACTTCTTCTGGACGCTCATCAATCAGCAACACAATCAAATAGCATTCTGGATGGTTGGTCGTTATCGACTGCGCAATGTTTTGAAGGATAACCGTCTTACCCGTTCTCGGGGGAGCCACAATCAACGCTCTTTGGCCCTTGCCGATTGGCGAAACAATGTCGATCACTCTCGCCGACAAGTCCTTCTTGGTCGGGTCATCGATCTCTAAACGCAAGCGTTGGTTTGGGTAAAGCGGCGTAAGGTTGTCGAAATGAACCTTGTGTCTGACCTTCTCTGGGTCCTCGAAATTGATCGAATTTACCTTTAGCAGAGCAAAATACCGTTCACCCTCTTTCGGGCTGCGGATTAGTCCCTCGACGGTGTCGCCGGTTCTAAGCCCGAATCTGCGAATTTGAGATGGTGAAATGTAAATATCGTCGGGCCCAGCCAAATAATTCGCGTCTGACGAGCGCAAGAACCCAAACCCGTCGGACAAAACCTCGACAACGCCCTGACCGACGATTTCGATGTCGCGGGACGCCAATTGTTTTAAAATGGCGAACATCAACTCTTGCTTGCGCATGATCGAGGCATTCTCGACCTCGTGTTCTTCGGCAAAGGCCAGCAACTCGGTAGGCGACTTCGCCTTGAGCGTTTGAAGTTTGATCTCGCGCATGCGCTCGTAATCTCTATTTTGATCTGATAACTCGTCGTCGCAATGCCTTCGCTAAAGGTCCGGTGACTCCGCAACCGAACACACACGAATGGTTTTGAAGGGGCGACGACTCTTAGGCGGGAGTTACCGTTTACCAGAATATTAGGCGGGTAGCAACTCAGGAAGCCGACGCGAAGCTGCATGGAGCGCGCATCGAAATCTGCTCGAAGGGCAATCGGCATGGCGAACCTCCAGGTTCGCCTGTTGAATCAGACCAACGCCGATTCGGAAATCACCCGACGAGTCAGGCATTCAGGGACTTAGTGTGTAAGCGTCCGGTGACGCGGGCTTCCGGTTTTCTGGCGCCGGCCTGAAGTTACGTCGCTAATTTCGGATTTAGCGACGTAGCGAAGTGCGGATGGGCCGGGTCGAGATATTGAGTTGCCGCGAGCGGCGGCGCAACTGGACCAATGGCGATCGTGGAGGAAGCCGCGACAAGCGGGCTGCCTTTGGCGGTGGTCGCGCGTCGCCATGACATTGTTCCCCAGCAGATCTACACTTGGCGGCGTGAATTGCGGGCGGCTGCTCCGCTGGCCTTCGCGCCCGTCGCGCTTATTGCGCCAGAAGCCTCTGAGGCGCCTCAGCGCAAGAAGGCCGAGAGACGGAAGGAGCGAGGCCATCGAGCAGCGCAGATCGAAATCCACTGCGCCAATGGCCGGGTCCTGAAAGTCGCCTCCAGCCTCGACGCGGAGGTTCTGAAGACGTTGATCCGATCGGTGGAAGACGCATGATCGGCCCCGGCTCCAGCGTTCGCGTTTATCTCGCCTGCGGCGTGGTCGACATGCGCAAGGGCATCGACGGATTGGCGGCGCTGGCTCAGGCGAGCCTGCGGCGGGATCCGGCTTCTGGCGCGGTGTTCGCCTTTCGCGGCCGGCGCGGCGACAGGATCAAGCTGTTGTATTGGGACGGGCAAGGTTTTTGCCTGTTCTACAAGGTTTTGGAGCGCGGACGCTTTCCCTGGCCCTCGGCGGCTGATGGAACCGCGCGCCTGACTGCGGCGCAACTGGCGATGCTGTGGGAGGGCATCGATTGGCGGCGTCCGTCCTGGTCGGCGCCGCCGTCTCGAACGGCCTGAAACTCAAGCGTTTCAGGCCAGACGAGCCTGTTCCGCCAACGGCAAATCAGCTATGTTTTGGCCATGAGCCAGGCCGTCGCCGATCTGCCGGAAGATGTCGAATCTCTGCGCGCGATCGTCGCCGCGCAGGCGGCGCAACTGGCTGAAGCGGACCGTCGCCTGCACACGCGCGACACGCTGATCGAAAAGCTGAAAGCGCAATTGGCGTTGCTACGCCGCGCCCGTTTCGGCGCCTCCTCCGAAAAGGTCGAGCGGCAGATCGAGCAGCTTGAACTGGCGCTTGAGGACATTGAGGCCGCTGCGGGCGAAACCGCGCCGCCGGCCGTCGCCAAGGCGGAAACCGAGAAAAGCAAGCCGGCGCGCCAGCCCTTGCCCGATCATCTGCCTCGTTTTGAGGAAATCCATGAAGTCGAGGACTGCGCCTGTCCGACCTGCGGCGGCCGCGATTTTTTGAAGGCCGGCTCGATTGTCAGCGAAGTGCTGGATTACATTCCGGCCTCGTTCCGCGTCGTGAGCCACGTCCGCCGCAAGATCGTTTGCAAGGGCTGCGACACCGAGATCAAGGCGGCCACGCCGTCGCCGCCGATCGAGCGCGGCAAGCCGGGCGCCGGCCTGCTCGCCCATGTGCTCGTCAGCAAATATTGCGACCACCTGCCGCTTTACCGCCAGTCCGACATCTACGCCCGCGAGAACGTCGATCTGTCCCGCTCCACCATGGCGGATTGGGTCGGCCAGGTCAGCGCGCTGCTGGCGCCGCTGGTCGACGCGCTTCGCGCGCATGTGTTCGCTGGCGATCGGCTCCATGGCGATGACACGCCCGTTCCCGTGCTGGACCCCGGACGCGGACGGACCAAGGAAGGCCGACTGTGGGTTTATGTGCGCGACGGCCGTCTCTGGCGGGATCAGGCGCCGCCGGCGGTCGCCTATTTTTACAGCCCCGACCGCAAGGGCGAACATCCGCAAAAGCATCTCGAAAACTTCCGCGGCGTGCTCCATGCCGATGGCTATGCGGGCTTTCGTCATCTCTATGAACCGCAAAAACTTGGCGAGGCGCCGCCCATCCTGGAAGCGGCTTGCATGGCGCATGTGCGCCGCAAGTGAAATGCACGCGGCATCTTTGCCAACTCGCCTTGAACACTTGGGCGATCGCCGCCTTCATCCGAACGCTCGTAACGTCCGGCGCCGATCAAGTTGTCGACGTCGAAATCCATCAGTTTCCGCAATACCGCTTCGGCGAGGTCCTTCAGAAGGTCCTCCCCGCCGCGCTCGCGCAGTTGATGAAGAAATGCCATTGTGTCGTCGGTCATCATGTCCTCGGGTCGGTGGGGTCAAGCTTCAGCAACTCGACCATAACCGAAGAGGGCGCGGTGACCGCCCCGGCCCGCCGGCGGGCTCCGCTAAGCGGAGCTCCGCCCGCCGGCTCTCAGAAAATCTCCACCACATCCGTGGACGCTACCTGGGGCAACTCGCTGATATCTCGTGTCCTCTTCCGATAGATCATCTTTTGCACAGTGCCTTCGTCGGAGGTGTGATTAACCGCTCTTTAATGCCTTCAATGATACGATGGGTTGTAGAGCTAGTCTCGGTTATTCACAATCGGTCCACTGTTGACAGAAAATCACGAAGCGGTGTGAATCTCTACCCCCCCCCGTGTAAGTCCGAGGTAGGGTATTTACAACCTTTTGAAATAACTAGTGATTTTCTGGAGCGACCGTGCGTTTAAAAAGCGCCAAACGCGGAGCGCAGCCTGGGATTTTCTGTGAACAAGTTGAATTAAGTGTAATACGTACGCTAATAAAAAAATCAAATTTAATAACTCATTTCTTTGAGTTAGCGAAAGTCGAGCCAGATCATGATTGGTGTGGATCAGAGTGCCCTTATCCCTCGTAGAAGCGAGCTAAATTCGTCGGTCCATCTCATTGTGAGCAATTCGCTTCAGTTAGCCACGCCAAAGGACCACAAAGGGCTTGTACTCAAGCATGAGTGTCGATATAGAAAAGCCGTCGGCGGCTCTTTTAGAGGCCTTCCCAAAGCCGATGCATGGGGCCATAGCTCAGTTGGGAGAGCGCTTCAATGGCATTGAAGAGGTCGTCGGTTCGATTCCGTCTGGCTCCACCAACGTTCAGTCGTCATTGATTTTTCGTATAGATTTAATTTAATTCACGCTAGTCTCTCCTCCAACACTTTGCCCGAACTTTTTAGAACACGAAATTCAGATACCAAACGCATTAGGTTCCAGACTCATAACCAGTAGCTGACGGTCGCGGCGAGGCAGACGGTTGCGAGGTAATTGACGGCGTTTCGGTCGTATCGCGTGGCCACGCGCCGGAAGTCTTTCAGGCGGCAGAACATGCGTTCGATGGCGTTGCGGTTGCGATAGAGGAACGGCGAGAAGCAGTTCTTCCATTTGCGGTTGGCCTTGGGTGGAATGTTCGGCATGACGCCTTTGTCCTCGACCTGTCGGCGGAGCTGGTTGGCGTCGTAACCCTTGTCTGCATGCAGGATGTCGCAGTCAGGCAGCCTCTCCAGCAATGTCGCGCCAGCGGTGCAATCCGCGATATTCCCGCCCGTGAGCATGAAGGCCAAAGGCCGGCATTGCGCATCGGTCAGGGCGTGGATTTTCGTCGTGCGCCCACCGCGCGAGCGGCCGATGGCCTGACTTTTCTCCCCCCTTTTCCGCCCGCCGCGCAGCGGTGAGCTTTCACGGCGGAACTGTCGATCAGGACTTCCGCGGTTGGTCCGCCGGCCCGCGCCAACTCTTCGAAAAGCGTCGTCCAGACGCCCTTCGCCGCCCACCGGACGAACCGGTTGTAGAGCGTCTTCCGAGGACCATAATCCGGCGGCGCGTCCACCCAGCGCCCGCCACTTTTCAGCACATGCACGATACCGCTGATCACGCGGAGATCGTCAACCCGCTCCTTGCCGCGCGTGTCGGTCGGAAGATGAGGTTGGATCTTGGAAAACTGCTCGTCCGTGACCCAGAACTGATCTCGATTCATCCGCGCTTCCTTTCGGAAGCCCTGAATCATAACCCGCTGCTCAGGCCAATCAGCGCGTCAGCCTGCGCGTTTACGCCGACCGTCTCGTCGTTGTCGCCGAAGGCAAAGTGATTTGCGAGCACCCGCGCGTCATCGAGCGCTCCCATCACGTCCGCGGTCGGACGATCTACGACTGGCGCCATTATCTGGCGGTGATCCAGCGCAAGCCCGGCGCCCTGGGCAACGGCGCGCCCTTTCTTGAGATGCCGGACGCCTTCAAACGGCTGCAACAGCATCTGCTCAAACGGCCCGGCGGCGACCGCGAGATGGCGGAGATACTCGCCCTGGTTCTCCAGCACGACGAGCAGGCGGTGCTGTGCGCCGTCGAGATGGCCGTCAACGACGACGCGCCCACCAAGACGCATGTCCTCAACCTGCTTCACCGGTTGGTCGACGGCAAGGCACCAGAGGTCGCCAAGGTCGAGGCCCCGCCGGCCCTGACGCTGACCAAGGAGCCCCGCGCCGACGTCGAGCGCTATGACACGCTGCGCAAAGCCGAGCAGGAGGCGCGCCATGCGTCATGATCTGGCCAGCGCCGCCATCGTCATCACGCTGCGCAGTCTGAAAATGTCCGGCATGGCGCAGGCCCTCGCCGATCTCATGGAGCTGGGTTCGCCGGCGTTTGAAGCAGCCATGCCCATTCTCTCTCAGCTGCTCAAGGCAGAAACCGCCGAGCGCGACGTGCGCTCCGTCGCCAACAGGATCAAGGCGGCGCGCTTTCCAGCCTACAAGGATCTGGCCGGGTTCGACTTCGCCTCCAGCGAGGCCAACGAAGCCCTGGTGCGTCAGCTCCACCGCTGCACGTTCATCGACAACGCCGACAACGTCGTCCTGATCGGCGGACCCGGCGCCGGAAAGACGCATATCGCGACCGCGCTTGGCGTCCAGGCCATCGAAAGTGACCGCAAGAAGGTCCGCTTCTTCTCGACGGTCGACCTCGTCAACGCCCTGGAGCAGGAGAAGGCGCAGGGAAATCAGGGCAGATCGCCGAGCGGCTGGCGCGCTGCGACCTGATCATCCTGGATGAACTCGGCTATCTGCCGTTCAGCGCCTCCGGCGGCGCGCTGCTGTTCCATCTCCTGAGCCGGCTTTAGCGCGGAGGCCGGACATTGGGAGGGCGATCTCATCATCTGCAAGCACGCCAGGCCCGTCCTCGTCCTGCATGAGCGCAAGTCGCGCCTGACGCTCGCGGCAAGGCTCGCCGGAAAAAGCGCGGCGGAGACGATCTCCGCCATGCTCGCCGTGTTCGGCCGCATCGACCCATCCTTGCGAAAGTCGATCACCTTCGACAACGACACTGCGTTCGCCAGACACACATTGTTGCGCGACATGCGCGGCATGACAACCTGGTTCTGCGATGCATACGCCTCATGGCAGAAGGGCGGGATAGAAAACGCCAATGGCCGATTACGCCGATGGCTGCCTCGCGACATCAATCTTGATCGCCTGACCGATGACGAAATCCAGGAAATCGTCCTCACCGCCAATCTCACGCCGAGAAAATGCCTGGCCTACAAAACCCCATTCCAAGCCATCCTTGCCGAACTCGGGAAGGACGTCCAAATTCGTTTCGCTTAACCGTTGCGCTTCGCGCTGGAATCCAGGCTGCGCATAGGCGTAGACATAGATGTTGCTATCCATGTCCAATCATTACCAAACGAGCGCCTCGGGCCGCCAGAATGGTGTCCGGTGTACGCTTACACCGCAATGCTGTGAGACTTTGCGGCCTCCATCTCGAAGACTGTGGTGAAACCGCTGGTTGGCTGGATGAGCATGAACGCATGAACAAAATGTCGAACCAGTGGTTTCCAAGAAAAAGTCGTATTGGGCTCCTTCCACAAGGGGGGCATTGCAGGCGATAGTTCCCCTGCCATCCGAGTTAACGTTAAATAAGATTAAACAAGCGCAACGCCCTAAATGAAGCTATCTTGTCTTAAGTTCACTGGCGGACGAATGATCGTCGCTAGCGATTTTTGTTTCGCGCGCGTTCCAAGGTGGCGCATGTCTCAGTTTATGCAACATGACAACGGCGAACCCGTTTCTTTTGTGGCCCGTCTTGCCTCATCGGAGGCATTCAAGGCCATGTTCCGCGAAGGCATGACCTTAGTCGAAGACGCTGCGGCCTATCTCGATGGGCCGGGACGTGAACAGGCGCGCGAACTTGGACGAAATGAATCTCTGGCCTATGCGGCAGAAAGTATGAGACTTACCACGCGCTTGATGCAGCTAGCGTCATGGCTATTGTTGCAGCGTGCGGTGAACGAAGGCGAGTTGACATTCGAGCAAGCGTTATCAGAGAAGCGCAAGGTCAAGCTGTCTCAACAGGATTTGGCTACCTCTTCGGAGGTTTTTGAAAGGCTTCCTCACGACTTGCAGGCCCTCGTTGGGGAGTCGCTACGGTTGCAAGCGCGCGTGATTCACCTTGATCAACTCCTGTACCTCAACCCGCAGAACTCTGTATCAAGCTCCCAGGAGAGCCCGGTCAACGAGCAGTTGGCACGTCTTCGCGCCGTTTTCGGTTGAAACTACGACGAACGCTAACAGCAACCGCCGATGATCGAACCATAGCCTTCTCTGTGCAATGGGATAAGCTTGGTGTGCAACCTATTCACTTGTCCCGAAAACGCGGGTCATTTCAGCCGGCAGGAACACGACGAAACGTGCGCCAACAACATTGCCGAAACTATCGATCCGATTGCTTGCTTGAATAGAACCACCGTGAGCTTCGACGATTTGCCGCGATATGGATAGTCCTAACCCCGAATTGTTCCCGAAACTCTGATTTGGTCTGTCAGTATAAAATCGTTCAAAAATTCGCTCAAAAGCGTGTGCCGGGATCCCTGGGCCGTTATCTTCCACGTTGATGTTGTACCCGGGTGCACGACGTTGGATATCGAGAAGTCTTTCTGCACGAGCTATCGAGACTCGAACTTCTTCACCAGCGGGCGAAAAGCTTCGTGCATTATCGATGAGGTTATTGAAAACCTGAGCTAAGCGCGACTTGTGTCCGTCAATAAACATATCTTTGCAGTTCTGCGCTATAGCAAGTACAACTCGTACATCGTCTCCCCGATCAACTTGGTTCGATATTTCGACGATTGCCTGAAGCAATTCGGAGATATCGATGCGTTCAAGGTCGTCACGCGCCAACTCCGCATCTAGGCGCGACGCATCGGAAATATCTGATATCAGACGATCTAGTCGCCTCACGTCATGCTGTATGACTTCCAGCAAGCGATCACGCGACGCTTGCGTCTTTGCAATTGGTAGAGTTTCGACGGCGCTACGAAGGGAAGTAAGGGGGTTTTTCAGTTCGTGCGCGACGTCCGCTGCGAAACGTTCGATTGCCTCCATGCGGTTCAAAAGCGCAGTTGTCATATCGCGCAGGGCGCCTGATAGTAAGCCGATCTCATCATCGCGCGTGGTGAAGTCTGGAATCTGGGCTCGTGACGTCACGCCCCGCCTCACGCCTTCCGCGGCGGTTACCAGTCGGCGGATGGGTTCCGCGATCGCGCCGGCGAGAGCCGCAGATAGCAAGACCATCACCGTCGCCGACACCAGAAATATGCTAAATATGGCTCGGCGCTCAGATGCTATGATTCCATCTATGTCGCCGCCTTGCGTCGACAACAGGAGAGCGCCGCGAATGGTGCGGAATCGTTGTATTGGCGTGGCCACTGAAATGACGGTTTCGCCCTGGGTGTTGCGTCTAACCGCAGTTTGAGATTTCCCCTTAAGAGCGTTCGCGATTTCAGGGTAACCCTTGCCATTGGCGGCGCCAATGTCCCGATAGAGCGGCAAACGAGCGAAGTTGAATCCGCCTTGCAGGAAATCCTGGAGATCGCGAAGCCATTGCGGCTTATCCGTTTGACCTTGGGGCGGTAAATCAAAGCGTAGGATGTTCGAACGCGCGGCGAGCGAATGCGAATCCATCAACATATATCCATCCCGGTCATAGATCCGGGCGCGGGTTCGCGTGGGTGAAACAAGGCGTCGCAATAAAGGGCCCACGCGGTCCGGGTTGATGGAAAATTCCAGGGCCGGTGAGGTTTCGTCGTTGACCCCGTAGCTTTGCCCAGGCGCGAGCTTCAGAAGTTTTTCCGGATCAATCGTTATGGCATCCGCATCGACGGTCGCCGACGCGGCGATCGCCGCCGCGATGATCTCGCTCTGGGTCTGCAGGCTCTGCACACGCGCGTCGATGAGTCCTTCTCGAAATTGATTGAGGTAAAGAAATCCGACCAGAAGCGCGACCAAGCCGCCAAGGTTGAGCAGGATAATTCTGCGAGTGAGAGGCGAGGAAATACGAGATAGCAAGCCCCGCCATAGCGAACGAAACGCGGCCGCGCGTCGCTTTGATCTGGGTTTACTGGATATTGCGGCCGCAAACTTCTTCATGCTTCAACCGGCGCCGCATCCGTCGTCCAAAATCACTCTGAGCTCAGCCTTCCTTGAACCGGTATCCCACTCCGTAAAGGGTTTCGATCATTTCGAAGTCGTCGTCAGCTTGCTTAAATTTTTTTCGCAACCGCTTGATGTGGCTGTCAATTGTGCGGTCGTCGACATAAACCTGATCGTCGTACGCCGCATCCATCAGCGCGTTGCGGCTCTTTACGACGCCCGGACGCGTCGCGAGCGCTTGAAGAATGAGGAATTCGGTCACGGTCAACGTGACTTGTTCACCTTTCCAGGTGCAAGCGTGTCGCTCAGGGTCCATTCTGAGATGACCGCGCTCAAGGATCTTCGCCTCGGTTTCCTTTTGTGCGGCCGCTTCCTTCGGACTTGCTCGTCTCAATATGGCCTTGACTCGTTCCACCAGCAATCGCTGGGAAAACGGCTTCCGAATGAAGTCGTCGGCCCCCATTTTCAGGCCGAACAATTCGTCGATTTCCTCGTCTTTCGAGGTGAGGAAAATCACCGGAAGGTCGGATTTCTGGCGCAGGCGCCGTAGCAGCTCCATTCCATCCATGCGCGGCATCTTGATGTCGAAGATCGCCATATCTGGAGGATTGTTTTTCAATCCTTCGAGCGCCGCCATTCCGTCATTGTAGGTTTGGACGCGATAGCCCTCTCCCTCGAGAGCTATCGAAACCGAAGCGAGGATGTTTCGATCGTCGTCGACAAGCGCGATGGTTGGCATGATAGCCCTCTTTTCATCATACTCCGACACCGGAATTTTAGCTCCGAGCAGACAATATAATAGCGTTGGCCCGGAATTCACGCTGAATTGAGTGAACGCGGCATGAACGGTTCAGGTCTCGTCGAAGCGGAAAGAACGCGTCGAACTGCTCAGTGGCTGTTATCGAATTCCGGCGCAGCCTGTAAAGGCCGTCATTGTGCGCTCTTCCTGAGCTTCGCATGGCTTCCACGTTGCCTTTCAACGCCAGCCGGCGTATATAAAACAAATTCCCGTCATGTATGGAAATTTGAGGCTCCGCCTCAGCCGGGCTGGTCCGGGCGCGATGGCGCGCGGGCGGCGAGACGAAGAGATTCTAGGAGACGACGATGAGCAATGCCCCGCTCATGCCAAAGGCCACCGCCATATGGCTTGTTGAGAATACCTCTCTGACGTTTGATCAGATTGCGGAGTTTTGCAAGTTGCATCCTCTTGAGGTCAAGGGCATCGCCGATGGTGAGGTGGGCGCCGGGATTCGAGGCCTTGACCCAATCACTTCCGGTCAATTGACACGTGAGGAAATCGAGAAGGCTGAAAAGAACGCATCTCATCCGCTCAGGCTCGCCGTGTCCAAGGTTCGTCTCCCGGAACCCAAGCGGCATCGCGGTCCGCGTTACACACCTTTGTCTCGTCGGCAGGATCGCCCGAATGCAATTCTCTGGCTGGTCCGCAATCATCCGGAACTTAGGGACGCGCAGATCATGCGGCTGGCTGGGACGACCAAGAACACGATCGCCGCTATTCGTGATCGGACACATTGGAATTCTGCTTCGTTGACGCCGATGGATCCTGTGACCCTGGGGTTGTGCTCACAGATCGACCTGGACTTCGAGGTACAGCGCGCCGCCAAGGAGCGTCCGGGTTTGGTTCAGGATCAAGGCCCAACCTTGGCTCCGGCGGAAGAAACCACCCAGCCCTATTACTATGAGCCTGTCTCCCAGGAGGAGGTTTTCGGCTCCACAGCAAAGAAGCCGGTCGAGCAAGAAGATGAATTCGACGTCGAATCGGTGTTCGGCAAGCTCAAGGATCTGAAAACTCGGGAATAAGGCATTCGAAATGCTGGGCGCCGTCCGCATCCTTGGCATCGACCCGGGACTGCGTCACACAGGTTGGGGCGTGATCGAGGCAGAAGGCGCGCGGCTCGCTTACGTCGCCTCAGGAGCGATCCACCCGCCCGCCGACGGAGATCTGGCGCTGCGATTGAGGGCGTTGCACGAAGCGCTTGCAGCCGTCGTGGCCGCTCATGAGCCGGACGAGGCGGCCGTTGAGGAGACCTTTGTCAATCGTGATCCGCAATCAGCCTTGAAACTCGGCCACGCGCGCGGAGTGGCTCTGGTTGTGCCGGCGCTCGCCGGAGTCGAGGTCTCTGAATATTCCGCTAATCTCGTCAAAAAGACCGTGGTTGGGGCGGGTCACGCCGCAAAAGCGCAAATCGCCATGATGGTCAAAGTGCTGCTACCGCGTAGCGACGCGCGGACCAACGACGCTGCGGATGCGCTCGCGGTGGCGATATGCCACGCTCAGCATCGCGGCGCCCGAAAACGCGAGGCAATGCTTTTGAGCAAATGAACGGAAGCGCCGCGTGCACGCAAATAAGGTAAACTGCGGCCGAATCGGGCGGCGAGGATGATTGGAAAACTGAAGGGCGTGGTGGACTCATTGTACGAGGATCACTTGATCCTCGACGTGCACGGTGTGGGCTATGTTATCGCCTGCTCCAGTCGGACATTGCAGAAATTGCCGGGTCCGGGCGAGGCTGCGGTCCTCGCGATCGAAACTCAGGTCCGTGAGGATTCCATAAGGCTGTTCGGCTTCCTTTCGGATGGAGAGCGAGACTGGTTCAGGTTGCTTCAGAACGTTCAGGGCGTCGGCTCCAAGGTCGCACTGGCGATTCTCTCCATTCTGCCCCCCTCTGAGCTCACGTCGGCCATCTCCTTGCAAGATAAGGCGGCGATTTCTCGCGCGCCGGGTGTCGGCCCAAAGCTTGCTGCGCGCATCGTTGCGGAGTTGAAGGACAAGGCTGGTGATTTTGGTGCGGTTTCTCCGCAAGCCGCGGCGCTTGCCGGCGACTCGCTGCCAGGAGAGAACAGCGCCGCGGCGGAAGCAACATCGGCGCTGATCAATCTGGGTTACGCGCGCCCGCAGGCCGCCGCCGCGATCGCCGCAAGCCTTCGGGCGCTCGGTGAAGACGCCGAGACGAGCGCCCTGATTCGGCGCGGGCTTAGGGAGCTGGCGCAGTGACCCCGCCGCGGATGGTGTCGCCCGACAAGCGCCAGGACGACCTCGAGGCGTCGATCCGACCGCTGAACCTTGCCGATTTTACGGGTCAGGAAGCGGCGCGGAAAAATCTCAAGGTTTTCATTGAGGCCGCCAAGGCCCGCAACGACGCTCTGGATCACGTCTTGTTCGTTGGCCCTCCAGGGCTTGGCAAGACAACTTTGGCGCAGATTGTGGCCCGCGAGCTCGGCGTGAACTTCCGATCGACATCTGGTCCGGTCATCGCCAAGGCGGGGGACTTGGCCGCGCAGCTGACCAATCTCGAAGAGCGCGATGTTTTGTTTATTGACGAAATTCACCGCCTCAATCCTTCCGTTGAGGAAATTCTTTATCCCGCGATGGAGGATTTTCAGCTCGACCTAATCATTGGCGAGGGTCCGGCAGCGCGATCGGTGAAGATTGATTTGGCGCGGTTCACGCTGGTCGGCGCCACAACGCGCGCCGGCTTGCTGACGACTCCGTTGCGGGATCGATTCGGCATACCCGTGCGTATGAATTTCTACACCGTTGAGGAATTGCAGAGCATTGTGGCGCGCGGAGCCCGGGTGATGAATTGCCCGATGAGTTCTGATGGCGCCAATGAGATCGCTCGCCGTTCCCGCGGGACACCGCGCATCGCCGGAAGGCTGCTGCGCAGGGTGCGCGATTTCGCCCTGGTAGATGGCGACCTCGAGGTGACCCGCGAAGTCGCTGACAGGGCCTTGAAACTCTTAGATGTCGACTCAATGGGTCTGGATCAGATGGACCGTCGATACCTCGACATGGTTGCTGTGAATTTTGGTGGCGGTCCCGTGGGCATTGAAACAATCGCAGCAGCTCTTTCGGAACCGCGGGACGCGATCGAAGACATTATTGAGCCTTACCTGCTGCAACAGGGATTTCTGAACCGGACACCGCGAGGTCGTGTGCTCACGCCTCAGGCATTCAAGCATCTCGGCCTTGCCGTTCCCTCGCAGCAATCGTCTGAAGCCGGTCTTTTCCCGGATTCAGGAATTTAGCGCTGCTTCGTATGGACGGTGGGCGCGCCCATGTTCAAAAAGAAGCTTGCAAGGTGTTGGCGATTACGCGCGCTCACTTGTCGGGAGGTTCTGGATGGCGAGAGATGAAGATGATTTCTTCGCTGCGAGGAATTCAGTCAGCGTTCAACACGCCATTGGCGAGCCCCTCGATGCCTTCTCGCTCGAAGAGCTTGCACGCCGGGTCGCCTTTTTACGAGCCGAAATTGAACGGATTGATGCCGAGATACATCGGAAAAAGGCATCACTTGATGTCGCCGCTGCCTTCTTCAAAAAGGGCTCGACTTGAAATGAATAAGGCTCGACGTCAGTTGCAGCGAGCGCCTTGCCCTTGCTTTTCACGTCTCCGCTCGACTGACGAAGGAATTTTCAAGCTTTCTCGATATTTGGCGACTGTGCGGCGCGCGATGTCAATGTTGTGCTCGCGCAATTTCTCCACAATCGCGTCGTCGGACAGCACGGCGCTAGGCGCTTCAGCATCAATCATCTGTTTTATTTTAAAGCGAACGGCTTCCGCGGAATAAGCGTCGCCCCCGCCATGGGCCGAAATTGAAGCGGTGAAGAAATATTTGAGCTCAAACATTCCCCTCGGCGTGCTCATGTATTTGTTGGAGGTGACTCGGGAAACGGTCGACTCGTGCAAGCTGACGGCGTCCGCGATGTTCTTGAGATTGAGAGGACGCAGATATTCTACTCCCTGAGAGAGAAAGGCGTCCTGACGACGTACGATTTCGGCCGCGACCTTTAGAATCGTGCGCGCGCGTTGTTCGAGGCTTTTCGTGAGCCAGTTTGCTGTCTGCAAGCATTGTGAAATGAAATTCTTGTCGTCTTCACCATTGCTTGAACGCGACACGCGCGCCGCATAAGTTTGGTTGACCAACACGCGCGGCAGGGCTTCAGAGTTTAATTCTATGATCCAGGAGCCGTCTCGGGCAGCCTTGACGATGACGTCGGGTATCACGAGCGCCGAAGCCGTCGATCCGAAGGCCCGACCCGGCTTAGGATCGAGTCGTCTGATTTCCGCCAGCATGTCGATGACGTCCTCATCGTCCACGCCGCAAGTTTTTTTCAGAGCCACCAAATCGCGCTTCGCCACTAGATGAAGATTTGCGATCATCGCTTGCATGGCGGGGTCGAATCGGTCGAGCTCACGAAGTTGCAGGGCCAAACATTCCGCGAGATCGCGCGCGGCAATGCCCGTGGGCTCAAAACTTTGTACGAGCGAGAGGGCGTTCTCCACTGTTTCGCTCGCAGCGCCGAGGCGATCGGCGATGTCCTCCACTCTTTCGCGAAGGTAGCCTGCTTCATCTAGAGCATCGATGATCGCCATGCCAATCATGCGTTGCACAGGGTCAGCCGTCGCGATCGCAAGTTGTCGAGCGAGATGAGTCGCCAGCGTCGTCTCTTCCGCAATGTACGCTTCTAAATTCCCGCTCTCCCCTGAACCCTCTCCGCCTCCCGTCGTTCCGGACCAGGCCGTTTCCGATATGCCCAGCGATTCAAGCCTTGCCTGGTCCGCAGCGGGGGATAATTCACGGTCTGCGTCGAATGCATTTTCAACATCTGTTCCGAGGCTATCCGCCAAGGCTTGGCCAGAGACCGGCAACTGATCGCTGCTCCAATCGGCCTCTTGCGGTTCGCCGGACAGAAAGTCCGACTGCGCCTCTCTCTCCTGGGATTCCGCTAAGGCGTCTATGCCCGTGGTTGGCTGGTCCCGCGCGTCTTCGACGCGCTCAAGTAGCGGATTACGCTCGAGCTCTTCCTCGACAAAGGCGGCCAGTTCGACGCTCGAATATTGAAGGAGTTTGATCGCCTGCAGCAGCTGCGGCGTCATCACCAGCGATTGGCCCTGCCGGAGCAGCATTTTGGCGGATAAAGCCATTGAGACTCACGAACCCGATCGATAAAACGGCCCGTTTCTTGCGTACACCCTTTTGACGGGTTCAGCCAAGAAAAAAATTGCCGCGAAGGCCGAGTTGCACAACAGCGTTAACTACCGCAGGATTCAATAAAATCTTAGTGGTTTGGCCTACGAATCGAAGCCAATCACATGCGGAATCCTTCACCAAGATAATGCCGACGCACGTCCGGATTGGCCACGATCTCGTCGGGTCCGCCTTCGGTCAACACGTGCCCGGAATGAATGATATAGGCGCGATCGATCAAACCCAGGGTTTCACGAACGTTATGATCCGTGATCAGAACGCCAATGCCGCGTCCCTTCAGGTGGTGGACCAAGTCCTGAATGTCGCCGACCGCTATCGGATCAATGCCCGCAAAGGGTTCGTCAAGAAGCATGAACGAAGGATTGCTCGCCAATGCGCGCGCGATCTCGCAGCGTCGTCGCTCGCCGCCCGACAATGCGATCGACGGCGACTTGCGGAGGCGTTTGATGTCAAACTCTTCGAGTAAGGCTTCCAACTGTTGCGCGCGCTTCTCGCGATCGGATTCCGCAATTTCAAGCACAGCGCGGATATTCTCTTCAACAGTCAAGCCGCGGAAGATCGAGGCTTCCTGAGGCAGATAGCCGATGCCGAGCCGGGCTCGCCTGTACATGGGCAGTCCCGTAACATCGTGCCCGTCAAGCTCGATCATGCCCTTATCCGGCTTCACCAAGCCAGTGATCATGTAAAAGACGGTCGTCTTGCCCGCTCCGTTGGGACCGAGCAGGCCCACAGCCTCCCCGCGTCGCACGTTGAGGCTGACGTCTTCCACAACGCGGCGAGACTTGTAAGCCTTCCCCAAATGATGAACGTTCAGCATGGCGTCGGTCTCACTGGCCGGCGGTCGGCTTTTGGGGCGCAGCACCTGGTTGCCCCGGCTTGTCGCCCGGCACAATTCGGCTTTTCACACGTCCGCGCGAGGAAACGACGGCCTGGCCAGTCTGTAAATCATAGACGAGTTCATCACCCTTTGTCACATTTTCTCCTTGCGACAAGGTAACGTTTCCGACGAGGGAAAATTTGTTCTTCACCTTGTCGTATTCAAGAGAATCTCCGACCCCGATTTGATCTTTATTTACAATTGTGATCGGACCGGCACCTTTCATCCATTTCAATTGGGAATTGGCGGAATTCTGTCCGGTTTTTTTTCCGCCATCGGCCTTTCGATCAAACATGATCGTAAGAACCGACGCATTCATGCGCGTCTCTCCTTGAACCACGACCACGTTTCCTGAATACACCGCCTTTTGTTCTTTGTCGAAGTAGTCCAACTTGTCGGCCGCAATGTTGATCGGCTCTTTGCTGTTCGACCCGGGCAGCAACGAAGCGCCTTGCGGGGCTTGAGCAAAGGCCGAGGTCGTCAAAACGAGATACGCAATGGCGGCCTTCAAGGGTTTTCGTGAACAGTTCAAGGACGAGTCCCCTTAAGGTTGGCGTGCGGGATCGCTATCCGAGTCGACTTGTCGGAACGTTGATTGGACATTACCGACGAAAGAAAGTTGTATCCCGTTATCGCTCATTGTCAGTGAATTGGCGCTGATCCAACCATCATTGAAAGTCAAAAGCACGGGTTCAGTTGAGTTCATTGCATTGGTCTTGAAATTCATCAAGGCCTGATTCATGGTGAGTTTGTAGGCGCCGCTTGTAATTCGGACATGACCGGAAAGCAATAAAGTCTGGGCGTTGGAATCATAGGAGCCGCGATCGCCGACGATTCTGGTGTCGCCTTCTTCAGACAATCGCATCTTTGCGTCGAGTTCGTTAAGCTCCATTCGGCTGGGATCGCGGGGGTTTTGCACCCCAGAACGCGCTGTGACCTCGAAAGGGCGACCATCTCGCCTGACCCCAGTCATCTTGGGATTCTCCATGGTGATCTTATCGTTGGAAATGCCAAGACGATCGAGTTGAAGATGTGCGCCGGGTATCTCCGCCGGTCGCAAATAAGAAAACAGAAACAGGAGTCCAGCCAGCAACACAGCGGAGCTGACGATGGCTCGGCGGATGAGCTTCACACGCCTGGAGTGGCGCGCGGCGGACTCAAACGCGTGCTGCCGTCTCGCGGGCGCCCGCGGCAGTCCATCACCGAATTGCTCCGACTGCTCGCTTTGCATAGATCGGCCTTCAAGAATGCGAAACGATTTATGGCTGAGCCCTGCCGAGCGCGCCACACGTCCTGAAGCCTGGGCGGTTGACCTTGGCTGAATTATGGCGATGACGCCGCGTGATCTCAGCTGTGGGCAAAAATATCCATATCAGGCCAGCCCATCAGATCGAGTTCGGCGCGAGCCGGCAGAAAAGCGAAACATTCACGTGCAAGGTCCAAGCGATTTTCGCGCGCCAGCATAAGGTCGAGCCTGCTGCGCAACGCGTGCAAATGCAAAACGTCCGAAGCCGCATAGGCCAATTGCGCCTCGCTCAAATCGCTTGCGCCCCAATCCGATGATTGTTGTTGCTTGGATATATCGACGCCTAACAATTCACGCACGAGATCTTTGAGGCCATGACGATCCGTATAGGTTCGTATGAGTTTTGACGCAATTTTCGTGCAATAGACGTTCGCAACCCGCACGCCAAAGGCCTCTTGCAGTTTCGCGAGGTCGAACCGTGCGAAGTGAAATATCTTTGTTACTGCAGGGTCAGTGAGAATTTTGACCAGATTTGGCGCCTGCTTCTGTCCTTGTTGAATTTGCACCAGGTCTGCAGCGCCATCTCCAGTTGAGATCTGCACTAGACAGAGGCGATCACGATGAAGATTGAGCCCGAGTGTTTCGGTATCAATGGCGATCGACGAGCCGGACGAAAAAGTCGCCGGCAAATCGCCCTTATGCAAGCGGATGGTCATGTGTGATCCTGAACAGCGTCGCTGGCGTAGCACCCTAGCCCAACGACGGCAAGCGCCAGCGTCGTTCCGTTTTGTTGCGGCGAAGGCGCTGTTTCTGCGCGCTCCCTGGTCATGCAGCGCCTTTTTCCCCGACTGTCTCCCAATGGCCACAGCGGCGGGCGGTCCATTTGTCTAATGTAGCGACAGGATCCTTCCGTCCCGTGATGACCTCGTGGCCAAGCTTGCAATTAATACTGATCAAACTTCGGCGAATGTCGCTCACCTCCTGGTGCGGCTCAGCCTGATCCTGGCTTTTATCATAACTCCTGTTGTGCTCCTCGTTTCTCAGCGCGCTATTTTCGTGTTGAGTTCAGTCGCGCTCGCACTCGTGCTGGCTGCGGGCCCATTGCTGGCGGAGCGCATGCGGATGAAGGCGGCATTCGCGTTTCTGATCTCGCCGGTGGGCATCGTATGCATGTTCCTCACGGTTTGGGCGTCAACGTCGCTGCTATGGACGCCATTTCCCGGTGAGGCGACGCCACGCCTGTTGAAGATCGTTTCAACATTCTTGTGCGTCCTCCCCGTTGCTCACGTGCTTCCCGCGCGAAGCCGCGCGGCGAATCTCTATGTGCTACCGATCGGCGTCGCCGTCGCATCCGTTGGCGCGAGCGTCCTGAGTGCAAGTCTGTCAACGAAAATGCTTGATCCGGCGACGATGCGGACGTTGCTGGATGCCATGACTTTCGTGCTGCTGCTCTTGTGGCCGGCCGTAATGGCGGCCTTCCTGCGCGGTCGCATCAAACTGGCGGCAAGCTTGGCCATCATCGCGGTCATCGCCTCGCTTTCCGTTCACTCGACCAGCGCGCTGGTCGCTACGGCCGCGGCGGCGTTGGCGTTTCTGCTATCGCGCCGGGACACTTTGAAAACAAGTCTTTGGATCGGTCGTGTCGGCGCGGCCGCATTCATTTTAGCGCCGTTAGCTCCCTTGCTGATTGCTCCGCTGGTCGGAGCCTTCAACGGGTTTTCGTGGCTGAAGGTCTGGAACGGCATCATCTTTACCGATGGTGTCCGGTTGCTGACGGGTCACGGATTCAACTATGTGGCCTCCGGTTATGTTCATGGATACCTTGGAGCGGAGACGCCGAAGAGCTTGCTTTTCGAGATTTGGACCGACCTAGGCGTTCTCGGCGCTCTGTCCAGCGCGGCTTTGTTATTCCTGGCCTACAGGCTCGCGGCTGTTCAGACCGCGAACACAGCGCCTTATTGGATAGGCGCCTTGACCTTCGTGGCGACCCTGGGCTTTCTGGGTGGAGCGACACTGCAGCTTTGGTGGATAACAGCGCTCGCCCTGGGACTCGTTGCGCTTGTTCTCGCAACACGGGGAGATTTCCAGACGGAGCGGCCAACCGCTCCAAGCCAATCTGCGTCTTGAGCGTCGCGGCGGTCCTGGAATATGCGGGCTTGAGAACCGGGCCCGGCGCGTTGAAATTATGGCTCTAAGGTTTCACGCAATATTTCCAGTTCGAGCCATCGATCTTCTGAAGCCACGAGTTCCGACTCAACTTTGGCGAGGAGCGCCGTCGCTTCGGCGAATCGCTTGGGATCACGTGCGTAAAGCCCGTGGTCGTCAAGAATTTCGTGCAGCTTCGCCAGTTTTGCGCGCAGCTGCTCCATGTGCGCGGGAAGCGTCTCCAACGCATGTTTTTCGCTGAAGGATAAACGACGCTTGCTCGCGGTGTTCCGCGGTTGCTCGATCTTTTGCGCCTTTTTGGCCGACGCTGGTGGTGTTCGCGGCTCCGCTGCCGAAGCGCCGCGTTGGCGCAACATGTCAGAATAGCCGCCCGCATATTCGATCCACAGGCCGTCGCCCTCGCTGGCGAGGACGGTCCCGGCGATGCGATCGAGAAAGTCGCGATCGTGGCTCACCAAGAGAAGCGTGCCGGGATAATCGCTGAGTGTTTCCTGAAGAAGATCAAGCGTCTCCAAGTCGAGGTCGTTGGTCGGCTCGTCCAGGACAAGGAAATTCGAGGGTTGCGCAAGCGCGCGCGCCAGAAGCAGCCGAGCGCGTTCGCCGCCAGAAAGGTTCTTGGTCGGCGTGCGCGCCTGTTCGGGCGGGAACAAGAAATCTTTCATGTAGCCGATGACATGTTTCCGCTCGCCATTGATCTCCACCCAATCGGAGCCGCCGCCCGTGAGCGTGTCCGCTAACGTGGCGTCGGGATCGAGCGCCGCGCGGCGCTGGTCGAGGCTCGCCATCTGCAAATTGGAGCCGAGTCGAACGGAGCCCGAATCCGGAGGCTCGACGCCGGTGAGCATGTTGATCAGCGTGGTCTTGCCTGCCCCGTTGGGGCCGACCAGCGCAAGGCGGTCTCCCCGTAAAATTCTTAACGACAGATTCTTGACGATGGGTCGAGCGTCGAACGCCTTGCCTATTTTCTCCGCCTCGACCACCAGCTTTCCGGACACCAGGCCCTCAGCGACCGAAATCTTGACGTCGCCGATCGCGCGTTTGGCGCTCTGCCTCGCCTCGCGTAGCGCTCCCAATTCGGCCATTCTTCTCACATTGCGCTTGCGACGAGCGGTGACGCCGTAACGAACCCAATGCTCTTCAGCGACAATCTTGCGGTCGAGCTTTTGCGCATCGCGCTCTTCCTGTTCGAGCAAGGAGTCTCGCCATGCCTCGAATTCTGCGAAGCCGCGCTCGAGCCGCCGCGTCGCGCCACGGTCGAGCCAGACAGTTTTTCGTGAAAGGTTTTGTAGAAAGCGCCGATCGTGGCTGATCAGGACCAATGCGGAACGCAACTGCCCGAGTTCGCTCTCCAGCCATTCGATCGCCGGAAGATCCAGGTGGTTGGTCGGTTCGTCCAGCAGCAGAATGTCCGGTTCGGGGGCCAGGGCGCGCGCCAGCGCCGCCCGCCGCGCTTCGCCGCCGGAGAGCGTCCCTGGGTTTTCAGTTCCCGTCAAACCCAGCGCATCCAACAGGTAGTGGGCGCGATAATCAGCGTCGCTCGGACCCAGCCCGGCGGCGACAAAGGAATACACGTCGGGGAATCCCGACAGATTCGGTTCCTGAGGCAGGTAGCGCACCGAAGCATCCGGCTGGAGGAAACGCGTCCCTCGATCAGGCTCGATTTCGCCCGCAGCGATTTTCAAGAGCGTCGATTTGCCCGAACCGTTTCGCCCGACCAGACAAATGCGGTCACCGCGCTCGACCGAGAGGTCGGCGGCGTCGATCAGGGGCTTGCCGCCAAGCGTAAGAGCGACGTCTTGTAATGTTAGGAGAGGAGGAGCCATGGTCTCTAGTTAAGGAAAAGCGCGTCACTGGCAAGCCACCCTATTGTTTTTGGGCTGAGACGGGTAAGCTTTCTCGTCGAACGCCAATTCAGAGGCTGAAATGAATCGCCCGCAAGCCGCCGCCGCTCTCGCTGTTCTCGAAGCGCACCGCGTCGAGGTCGCCAAAAAGCGCACCATTGATTTGTTCGCCGAGGACCCCCGGCGATTTCAGGATTTCTCGGCAGGTCTAGACGACCTCCTCTATGATTATTCAAAAAACCGTCTGACGAAAGCGACACTCCATCATCTCTTTGACCTCGCGCGCATCTGTCAGCTTGAGAAGCGCCGCGACGCCCTATTCGGCGGGGAAAAGGTCAATATCACCGAAAAGCGCGCCGCGCTTCACGTGGCGCTGCGCAACTTTTCCGGTCAGGCGATCCTGGTCGACGGCAAAAATGTCATGCCGGATGTGCTGGCGGAGCGCGCCAAATTTCTGGCCTTTGCCGACGCAATACGCTCTGAGCGCTTTGTCGGCGCAACCGGCGAAAAATTCACGGACGTCGTCAACATCGGCATTGGCGGCTCCGACCTCGGGCCGGCGATGGCGGCGCGCGCCCTCTCGCCCTATGCCGCGCCGGGTCTGAATGCGCATTTTGTCTCCAACGTTGATGGCTCTGACATCGGCGATACGCTGAAACAGCTCGATCCCTGCCGCACACTCTTCGTCGTCTCCTCAAAGACCTTCACCACCCAGGAGACGCTCAAGAACGCCCAGAGCGCGCGTCACTGGCTGGTCGCGGCCTTGGGCGAGGCCGCCGTGGCGAACCATTTCGCGGCGGTTTCGACGCGGCTCGACAAGGTCGCCGCATTCGGAATTTTGCCGGATCGTGTGTTTGGATTCTGGGACTGGGTTGGCGGGCGCTATTCCATGTGGTCTGCGATCGGCCTCAGCCTCGCGATCCTCATCGGACCCGCCCATTTCGAGGATTTCTTGCGCGGCGGCTTCGACGTCGACGAACATTTCCGGACGGCGCCGCTCGCGGAGAATATCCCTGTACTGATGGGGCTGATCGGCGTCTGGCATCGAAACGTCTGGGGCTTTCCCGCGCAAGCCGTCATTCCCTATGATCAGCGGCTCGCCCGATTCCCCGCCTATCTGCAGCAACTCGACATGGAGTCGAATGGCAAGGGGGTACAACTGAGCGGCGATCCCGTGACTCAGGCGACGGGTCCAATCATTTTTGGCGAACCTGGCACCAACGGCCAGCACGCTTTCTTTCAGCTTCTGCATCAGGGAACGGAGACGACGCCGGTCGACTTCATCGTCGCGGCCGAGGCGAACGAGGCGGACCCCGAGCATCACGTGCTGCTGTTCGCCAATTGCATCGCACAAAGCGAGGCGCTGATGCGCGGGCGCTCTTTGCATGAGGTTCAGGAGATTCTACGGGCGCAGGGCTTGTCCGAGACCGAGGTGGGCGCGCTCGCGCCACACAAGGTGTTTGCTGGCGACCGCCCCTCGTCGACGCTCCTCTATCGCAAGCTGACGCCCAGGACGCTGGGACGCTTGGTCGCGCTTTACGAACACAAGGTTTTTGTTCAGTCAGTGATTTGGAATATCAACCCCTTTGATCAATGGGGGGTTGAATTGGGCAAAGAGCTTTGCAACCGTTTGGCGCCGCTGGTCGCGGATACCAATGGCGATCTCGTCGGTCTCGATCGATCGACCGCGGGTCTGATCGCTGCGCGGAGGACGCTCACCAGCTGACTATTCGTCTTCGCCGAACTTGTTGGCGACCAGGGCTGCGAGCGCTTCGACCGCTTGTCCCGCTTGCGGTCCGGTCGCTGACACTACGATGGACGAACCGATACCCGCGCCCAGGGTCAGTATTCCCATGATTGACTGACCGCCTACGGTCTCGCCGCCGCGAGAAACCGTCACTTCCGCATCGAACTGTTCAACGCAGTGCACGAATTTCGCGGTCGCGCGGGCATGAAGACCCTTGCGATTGATAATTTCCAGTTCTCGGGTGACGGCTCCGGCCGACGACTGAGACACGCCTTGGTTGGACTCCGGCTCGCTCAACTGGCTCACTTCCCACACAATATTTTGCTGGCGATATAGATGTACTTGCGTCCCGCCTCCGCGGCTTGGGTCACCGCCTGATCGAGAGTCGCCTCGCAGCGCACGGAAGCGAGCTTGATCAGCATGGGCAAATTTACGCCCGCGACCACCTCGACTTTGGCGCCGTTCATCACTGATATCGCGAGATTCGAGGGCGTGCCGCCGAACATGTCCGTCAGGATCACGACGCCAGCGCCGGTCTCAACCGTCTTGACGGCCTCGATAATATCGCGCCGACGGGTTTCCATGTCGTCTTCCGGACCAATGGTAATCACCGCCAATTGCGACTGTGGACCGCAAACATGTTCCAACGCCGCTTGAAACTCGGTCGCCAGATGGCCATGCGTCACCAGCACCATGCCGATCATTGATGCCAACCGTCCTGTTCCCGTCTAGCCAGAAAAGTGGCGCCGGGCGCCAGAATGCATTTCCGCCGACAGCGATCTGAAAACCGCCGAAATTTAGGATGGCCATTTTGGTGCTTGCCAACGACTTGGCAAGCAAAATGAGCGCCGGCCGTCATTTTGTCGAAAGACTGTGCAAAAATGCCATGATCGCCGCCGCAGACCGCGAGGTCTCGCGAGCGCACAACCGCAAACGCGGTAGGCTTTTCAATGCGTTGAAATCACAGCATAGCTCGCTTTGCTCCGGCAAACGCCGTCCGCCGCTGCCAGCCAAACGATCTTCGAGATCAATGATCAGCCTGAGGACCGCCTTGAATTCATAGGGTTGCGACAGCAATCCCAGCCCGCGCCACTCAACCAGTCCCGCAGTCCGGGGATGAGCGCTGAGCACAGCTCTGTCATGGAAAATGGCGAACGCCACGCGGTCATCGCTGAGCAACCTGGCGAACCCGCCGTGGATGGTCCAAGCATCAACCAACGCGAGCGCCAGACTGGACTTGCCGGTCCCGGAATCGCCTCGGATGAGCACGCCGGATTCGCCCAGCGCGACGGCGCTGGCGTGAATGTAAGTCGGCTTCTCGCCAGGTTCGTTCACGCCCTGCTCTGTTTTGGCCTCGGTCACAGCTATTTCGTCGCGTCGCCTTGCAATGCGGCTTCGACTATGGCCAAAGCCGCCGCCAAGGCCGCCTCGACATTCATGTCGGTGGTATCCAGGATCTTAGCGTCAAGGGCCGGCTTGAGGGGGGCGTCGCTGCGTTCGCGATCGCGCGCGTCTCGTTTCTTGATGTCGTCCAGAATGGCGTAGTAGTCGACCGCTTCTCCGCGTCCCCGTAACTCAAGGGCGCGCCGCTGAGCCCGCGCCTCAGCGCTGGCGGTCACGAAGATCTTGACTGTCGCGTCCGGCGCGATCACCGTGCCGATGTCACGCCCATCCAAGACGGCCCCCTGGGGGCGACGCGCAAATGCGCGCTGCATGTCAACCAGGGCCGCGCGAACCTCCGGAATGGCGGCTACCACCGAAGCCGCCTCGCCCATTTCGCGACCGCGCAAACGATCTTCATCGAAGTCGATCAACGCCAAGCCCCGCGCGGCGCTCACCGCCTTGACGATGTCGTCCAGTCTCGCGTCGTCGTCCATCAAGGTTCGCGCGGTGGCGCGATACAGCAGTCCCGTGTCGAGATGCGGTAATCCAAAATGTGCGGCGAGGCGGCGGGCGAGAGTTCCCTTGCCGGATGCGGCGGGTCCGTCGAGCGCGATGATCATCAGGAGAAATCCGCGCCGAGTTGCGCCATGAGCGGCTTGAATGTGGGAAAAGAGGTGGCGATCATGGTCTCGTCGTCGACGGTCACAGGCTTTTGCGAGGCCAGGCCCATGACGAGAAAGCTCATCGCGAGCCGATGATCGAGATGGGTTTCGACCAGACCGCCGCCCGGACAGTCGCCGACATCGCCTTCAACGATCAAATCGTCGCCGTCAACAGTCGCCTTGACGCCGTTGGCGAGCAAACCGGCGGCTGTGGCGGCCAGGCGATCAGATTCCTTGACGCGAAGCTCCTGCAAGCCGTTCATCCGCGTCGTGCCGGTCGCGAAAGCCGCGACCACCGCCAAAATGATGTATTCGTCAATCATGGCGGGCGCCCGGTCGGCGGGAACCTCGACACCTTTCAAATTGCTGTAACGGACTCGCAGGTCGGCGACTTGCTCGCCGCCTTCCTCGCGCGTGTCGAGAATCTCGATGTTCGCGCCCATCTCGAGCAGCGTTGTGATGAAGCCTATGCGCAACGGGTTCATCATGACGCCTTCGACCACCACATCTGATCCCTGAACGAGCAGGGCCGCGGCGATCAGAAATGCGGCGGAAGACGGATCGACCGGCACCGCGATCGGCTTGGGCGACAGTTCCGGGCGGCCTTCGAGCGTGATCTTGCGGCCGTGATCGCCGAACGGCTCGGAAGTGACCGCAGCGCCGAAATAGGCGAGCATTTTTTCGGTGTGATCGCGGCTGGCTTCGGCTTCGATGACAGTCGTTCGTCCTCGCGCATTCAACCCGGCCAGCAGGACGGCTGACTTGATCTGCGCCGAAGCCACGGGGGTGCGATATTCAATCGGCGCCGGATCGGGCGTTCCCTTTAGCAAGATCGGACACCTGCCGCCTTCAACCTGTTCCAGGACTTCCGCGCCCATAAGGACGAGGGGATCAAGAATCCGGCGCATCGGCCGCTTGCGCAAAGAGGCGTCGCCGTCGAACCGGGCCGTAATCCCGTGACCGCCGACGACGCCCATCATCAGGCGGGAGCCCGTGCCGGCATTGCCGAAATCGAGTGTTCCCTTTGGTTCGAGCAGCGCGCCGAGGCCGACGCCGCGAATCGTCCATCGTCCTTCGCCGACGCGCTCCACCTTGGCGCCGAGTTGGGCGCAGGCCCGACCTGTGTTCAAGACGTCCTCGCCTTCGAGCAGACCGGAGACTTGGGTTTCCCCGGCGGACAACAGTCCGAGGAGGAACGCCCGGTGCGAAATGCTCTTGTCACCAGGCGGCCGGACGCGTCCTCTCAAGGGTCCGCAGGCCTTTGCGGTCAATGGCTTTGGCGTGATCGCATGTGACATGGTCAGTGAAGCGTCTTTTCGATTTCAGGCAGCACTTTTTCGCGCAGCGCTTGTTCAGTGATCGGACCGGTATATTTGTACGCGATCGTGCCGTCGCCGCGGACGACAAAAGTCTCCGGCACGCCCGTCAGACCCCAGTCGATCGCGGCTCGGCCCTTCAGGTCCATGCCGATCGCAGCGTAGGGATCGCCTTCGCTGGCGAGAAATTTGAGGGCGTTGGCGGGTTCGTCCTTGTAGGCGACGCCAACCAGTTGAACGCCATTGTTTTTCAGCAGCGGGTTTTCAGCGAGCGCACGCAAACTTGGATGCTCGACGCGGCAAGGGCCGCACCACGAGGCGAATAGATTGACGATGGTCGTGTGCCCTTGGCGAAGATCAGCGTCGGAAAGTCCGGGTTTTCCGCTGCCCGGCAACGCTTCCAGGGCGAATGTGGGAGCAGGCCGTCCGATCAGCGGCGAGGGCAGAACAGAGGGATCCCGACCCTGGCGCGCGACGAACATGTAGAGAAACAGCCCTGCGAGCACGGCGAAGCCAATCAGGGGAAGAGCCGAAAGCAAGCTTCTCTTGGCGGGTTGCTCCGTCATGACTGGCTCTCGCGATCGCCGAAGCGGGCGAGTTTGCGTTTCAAGTCCCTGTAATCAAGCGTGATCTTGGCGACCATCGCACTGATCGAGACGGCCGCGAAAGCATAGGCCGCGAAGATGAAGCCGGAATAGTCCTTCACGCCGTCGCCTCCGATTTTTCCTCGGCATGGGCCGCGTCGATGCTCAGTCGACGAAGCCTGCGGCGCAGAATCTCGTTCCGAACGGCCATCAGATGCAAGGTCAGGAACAACAAGGTGAAGGCGACCGCCATGATCAGCAATGGCCAGAGCATGGAGCCGGAGATCGCAGGACCGCCAAGCTTGAAGACGGACGCCGGCTGATGGAGCGTGTTCCACCAATCGACAGAGAATTTGATGATCGGAATGTTCACGACGCCGACCAGGGTGAGAATGGCTGCAGCTCGCGCCGCTTGCGCGGGCTCCTCAATGGTCTGCCAGAGACCGATCAGGCCGAGATAGATCAGGAACAGCACCAGCACCGAGGTCAGGCGCGCATCCCAGACCCACCAGGTTCCCCACATCGGCTTGCCCCACAGGGAGCCCGTGACCAGGCACAACAGGGTGAAGACGGCGCCAAGTGGGGCCGCAGCTTTTTGCGCAGCATCCGCAAGGGGATGGCGCCAGACGATCGTTCCGAGCGCGGCCGAGGTCATGATGACGTAGCACATCATGCTCAGCCAGGCCGAGGGAACGTGAAGGTACATGATCTTGACCGACGATCCCTGCTGGTAGTCGTCGGGCGCGACAAAGAAGGTGAGGCAGAGCCCGGCGGTCAGCAGCAGCGCGGTCGCCGCGGCCAGCCAGGGGATGAGCCGCCCGGCAAGTGCGAGGAAGTTCGTCGGATTGGCGTATTTAAGCATCGCAGACCCATGGGGATGACGCGATTGATTAGGCTTGAGCGCCGATAAAAGCAATCTCCGTTCAGGCGTCACGGGCGCGCAGCGCCGCGGCGGCGGCGAAAGGCGCGCCCGCCAGCGAGGCCAGGGATAGCCCGCTCAGGATCAGCATGGGGATGTGAAACGGCACCGTCCCGCCGGTCGCGGCGGCGGCGCTGGAGACGCCGAAAATCAAAACGGGCGTGGTGAGGGGTAGGATCAAGACCGCCATCAGCAAGCCGCCGCGCCGTAGACCGGCGGTGAGCGCCGCGCCGATGGCGCCGAGCATGGTCAAGGCCGGAGTTCCCGCGAGCAGTGACAGGCTGATCCCCGCGAGCGACGTTGGCTCCATGGCGAGCGTCAAGCCCAGCAGAGGTGACGCGATGACCAGCGGCAGCGCTGTTGCAATCCAATGGGCGACGCATTTGACAACAACAATGAGTTCCAGCGGCGTGGAGGCGGTCAGCAGCAGGTCCAGCGACCCGTCGTCGGCATCGACCTGAAACAAGCGATCCAGTCCAAGCAAGGTTGCAAGCAGGGCGGCGATCCACAGAATCGCGGGACCGATCCTCGACAGAAGGTTGAGGTCGGGACCAATGGCGAAGGGGGTGAGGCTGACGAGGATCAGGAAAAACACGAGGCTCATCGCGCCACCGCCGCCAACTGAGCGGGCGATCCGCAATTCGCGCCAGAACAAGGCCGAGAGAGGCGAGCGCATCAGGCGTTTCCTCCCAGGTTGGACGGCGTGGAGCCCAGATCGAGCGTGGTGGCGTCGATGAGACCGAGCGGGGCGTGTGTCGCGGCGATGATCATGCCTCCCGCAGCCCGGTGTTCCGCGAAAGCCTGTGCAAGGACTTGCTGCGAGGCGACGTCGAGCGCGGTGGCTGGTTCATCCAAAATCCAAAGAGGGCGGGGCGCCATAAAAAGCCGCGCCAAGGCGACGCGCCGCTTCTGTCCCGCGGAGAGGTAAGCGACCGGGAACTCCGCGAGGCGTTTGAGCCCAACGCGCTGAAGAGCCAATTCTGGCGAAGACGCGTCGTTCGATCGAGTAAGCATGTGCGCCCAAAACGCCAGATTTTCGGCCGCCGTAAGCGCCGATTTCAGACCGTCCGCGTGCCCGACGTAGTGGCAAAGTTCGGGCAATGAAATTTCCACCTCGCCGCCCGTGTGGGTCAACTGACCGCCGCTGAGCGGCAGAAAGCCTGCTATCGCACGCAAGAGCGTCGACTTGCCTGCGCCATTCCGACCGAGCGCAACGAGGGCTTCGCCTGCCCGGAGGTCGAAATTGATGTTCTTGACGATGGTGCGCCCGCCGCGATCGACGCATAGGCCGCGCGCGAGCAGGGAGGTCAATGTAAAGGCCTGATTCACTCCGGTGAATTCCTCTGTCTCGCACGCGCCGCCAGCGGCTTTGAACCGAAATGCCACGATTTGGGTTTGTGTAGCGTGCTCAAGCGGAATTATCTATAAATCTTCACGCTTCAATCCCTCTTTATCGGGACCCGCAGCGATGGCCTCTATCGACAGTTTCAAATGCCTCAGGACGCTCAAGGTCGGCGCGAAAGCCTATCATTATTATTCTCTGAAGGCGGCGGAGAAAAACGGGCTTAGTGGCATTTCTAGACTGCCCTATTCCATGAAGGTGCTGCTCGAAAATCTGCTGCGGCACGAGGATGGGCGCTCCGTGACGAGGGATGACATTCTTGGCGTGGCGGACTGGCTGAACAACAAGGGCGCAGTCGAGAAGGAAATCGCGTTCCGGCCTGCGCGCGTTTTGATGCAGGATTTCACGGGCGTTCCCGCGGTGGTCGATCTCGCCGCAATGCGCGATGGCCTCAAATCGCTCGGCGGCGATCCCGAAAAAATCAATCCGCTCGTTCCCGTCGATCTCGTGATCGACCATTCCGTCATCGTCGACCGTTTCGGCTCCAAGAGCGCGCTCAAGCAGAATGTCGAGCTTGAATATGCGCGCAATGGCGAGCGCTACACCTTTTTGAAATGGGGACAGGGCGCGTTCTCCAATTTCTCGGTCGTACCTCCGGGAACCGGCATTTGTCATCAGGTGAACATTGAATATCTCGCCCAGACCGTCTGGACGCGAAAGGAGCGGTTTCAGCCAGCCCGCGGCAAGGCCATCACTGTCGAGGTCGCTTATCCCGATACGGTCGTTGGTACGGATTCTCACACCACCATGGTCAATGGGCTCTCGGTGCTCGGCTGGGGCGTGGGCGGTATCGAGGCGGAAGCCGCTATGCTTGGTCAACCGCAATCCATGCTCTTGCCCGAAGTGATCGGCTTCAGACTGACCGGCAAGTTGAAAGAGGGCGTCACCGCGACCGACCTCGTGCTGACGGTCACACAGATGCTGCGCAACAAAGGGGTTGTCGGCAAATTTGTTGAGTTTTTCGGAGCTGGTCTCGACAATCTGTCGCTGGCGGACCGCGCCACCATCGCGAATATGAGCCCGGAATACGGCGCCACCTGCGGTTTCTTCCCCGTGGATTCCGAGACCATCGACTATCTGGAAAAGACCGGCCGAAAACCGGCGCGCGTGCAGCTTGTCGAGAAATATGCGCGCGCCCAGGGACTGTTCCGGACGCGCGCCGCCGTGGACCCGGTGTTCACCGACACGCTGGAGCTGGATCTCGGGTCCGTGAAGCCCTCGCTTGCCGGGCCCAAGCGGCCGGAAGGGCGCATCGCGCTGGAAGCGGTCGCGTCTGGTTTTTCGGCCGCCATGGAGACGGAATATAAGAAAATCGGCTCCATTTCAGAGCGTTACAGTGTTGAGGGCGCAACGTTCGACATCGGCCATGGCGATGTGGTGATCGCCGCAATCACGTCTTGCACGAATACGTCCAACCCGAGCGTGATGATCGGGGCAGGCCTGCTGGCGCGCAATGCCGTCGCCGCAGGCTTGAAGGTCAAGCCTTGGGTTAAGACTTCGCTTGCGCCAGGGTCTCAGGTGGTCCGCGATTATCTCGCCAAGGCGGGACTGCAAGACGCGCTCGATAAGCTTGGCTTCAACCTCGTGGGCTTTGGTTGTACGACCTGCATCGGAAATTCCGGTCCGTTGCCGGAAGAGATTTCCAAATCCATCAACGCCAATGGCGTTGTTGCGGCGGCGGTGCTTTCCGGCAACCGCAATTTTGAAGGCCGCGTATCGCCCGACGTCCAGGCAAACTATCTCGCTTCGCCGCCGTTGGTCGTCGCTTACGCGCTCGCCGGTTCCGTACAGAAGGATCTGACGAAGGAGCCGATCGGACATACGAAAAAAGGTGAGCCTGTCTTTCTGCGTGATATCTGGCCGACTTCGAAAGAAATCCAGTATTTCGTCCGCAAGAACGTCAGCAAGTCACTGTTCAAGGCGAAATACGCCGACGTGTTCAAGGGCGACGTCAACTGGCGCAGGGTCAAGACACCCCACAGCCAGACCTATGCTTGGGACAACAAGTCCACCTACGTGCAAAATCCTCCCTACTTCAGAGGCATCACGGCGCAACCCACGCCCGTGATCGACATCGAGGGCGCGCGGATTCTTGCGCTGTTCGGCGACAAGATCACCACCGATCACATTTCTCCGGCCGGGTCGATCAAGGCGGCTTCGCCCGCCGGCAAATATCTTCAGGCTCACAAGGTCAAGCCGGAGGATTTCAATCAATATGGAACACGTCGGGGCAATCATGAAGTGATGATGCGCGGCACGTTCGCCAACATCCGAATCAAGAACTTCATGCTTGCCGATGAGAACGGTTCAGTCCCGGAAGGGGGGAACACAAAATACTTCCCCGGCGGCGAAGTGATGCCGATCTATGACGCCGCCATGAAATACGCCAAGTCAAAGACGCCGCTGGTCGTGTTCGCCGGCGTCGAATATGGCAATGGGTCGTCGCGCGACTGGGCCGCTAAGGGGACGAATCTGCTCGGCGTTCGCGCGGTGATCGCCGAAAGTTTTGAACGTATCCACCGTTCGAACCTGGTGGGGATGGGCGTGCTGCCTCTGACGTTCGAGGACGGCGTCACCTGGAAATCGCTTGGCCTGAAGGGAGATGAAATCGTCTGCATTAGGGGCCTAAGCGACCTGAAACCTCGGCAGAAGCTGGAGGCCGAAATCACCTATGCCGATGGCGCGGTGAAAACGGTCAAGTTGAACAACAGAATTTTGACCCTGGACGAACTCGAGTATTACAGGAACGGCGGCATTCTCCATTATGTGCTGCGCCAGCTTGCTGTCGGCTGATTTCGCGAAGCTCCGGATCACAGCACACCCGAAGCCTGCAAGCCTCAGTCGGCGATCAACACCTTCCGGCATTCTGGCGGCAAGGCCGACATGGTCATCGCCGGTCTTGGCTTGGCGTTGGGATTTGGTTGCGGATGAAGAATTGAGGGCTTGAACCAAAAAGCGAGCGATTCGTCGCAGCCATCGCCCGGCGGGACAGGATCCTGCTCCTTGCAGACCTCGCTGCCGTCAGGACATGCGATACGAACATGGAAGTGGTAATTGTGCCCGTAGTACGGGCGCACCTTGTTCAACCATGATCGGTTGCCGGTGGCGTCGCGGCAAAGCGCTTTTTTGATCGCAGCGTTGACGAAAATGCGTTCCACGACGGGATCGAGCGCCGCCGCGCGGATGATCGCGAGCTGCCCTGGCGTCCAAACGGAGCGGTCGACGTCGAGACCGTCGGAGCGGACCATGTTGGTCGCCGACATTTCCTCGCGTTCTCGCCGGGTGAGCTGGCGATCCGGCATCGGAGTCAACCAGATGTCGGCGTCCAGACCGATCTGGTGCGAGGCGTGACCGGTGATCATCGGGCCGCCGCGCGGTTGCGACATGTCGCCGACGAGAATGCCAGGCCAGCCCGCTTCCGTGGGTGCTCTCGCCGAGAGATTTTCAAGGAAACGCACAAGATTGGGATGGCCCCACATGCGATTGCGCGAGATGCGCATGACCTGCCAGGTTTCGCCGTTCACGGGCAAAGCCTTGGCGCCGGCGAGGCAGCCTCGAGAGTAAAAGCCGATCGCTCGCGCCGAAAGATCGGCGGGCTCGGTTGCGCGTCCGAACAGTTCCTTCGCCGGCGTACTCGGATCATTCGGGTTTGCGAGGGGCGGCAAGGGCTTGGGGTCCACCGAGCCGATGGTCTGGCCGAACACTTGGGTTGAGCATAGCAATGTGAAGCCGAGACCTAGAAAGAGTGTGTCACGCCAGCACAGCGACCGAGCGTTTGAATAATTTCCGTCAACCTTTACGCCAGTTTGACCTTTACCCGCGAAGCTCATGCTGCAATCCTATGGAAACAAAGGCTAAGGCCTGGGTCCGTGGGGGCGTTCATGCGTATTTTCATTCGTTTTTTTGCGCTCATTGCAGCGCTGGTCCTTGCGCCAATGGCGGCGCAAGCCAAAGTCCAAATTTCCGTCGACTTGTCTTCCCAGCGCATGGTTGTGAACTCCGGCAGCGGAGCATCCTATTCCTGGCCGATTTCTTCGGCGCGCGCTGGTTATGTCACTCCTCGAGGCACCTATCATCCCACGAGCCTTCAGACGATGCATCGCTCGAAGAAGTATCACAATTCGCCGATGCCTCATTCCATTTTCTTCAACGGTGGCTACGCCATCCACGGAACTTATGCCGTTGGCGCGCTGGGCCGGCCTGCTTCTCACGGATGCATCCGCATCTCGCCGGCCAATGCGGCGACGCTGTTTTCGTTGGTGCGGCAGGAAGGCGCCGTGATCAATATCTATGGCAATGCGCCCGTCCGCCATTATGCGCATGCGCACCACAGAAAGCATGTCCACGTCGCACACCGCTCTTACCACCGGGCCCTTGGCTACGCGCCGGCGCCGACGCAGAGAGTGCAGAGCATTTTTGGCAGCGTGATTCGCGAGTGACGAAAGGGGTTTAGGGAACCGACGGGGGATCGTAACGCAGCTTCAGTCCGATAATCAGAAGATTGAGTAGAATCGTGATCACGTTGAACACGATGATGGATATGGACTGCAGGAGGATCCCGTAGACCAGCCACAAGCTGCAGCCGACCACGAATGCGATCTGCGTCACAAGCGATATCGATTTGGCGTCACGACTCCGCAAGATTTTTACAGCTTGCGGAGTCCAGCACAGGGTTGTCAGGGTGCCGGCGCTGAAGCCGACGATTTCCGTCATGAGATTCATCGCTGATCCTCACCCTGCAGGTCTCAGGGTCCGCCGAACAGGCGCGCGAGCACACGCGCGGTATAGTCGACCATCGGGACAACGCGCGCATAGTTGAGGCGCGTCGGCCCAATTACGCCGAGCACGCCAACGATCCGCCGTTGCGAATCGTGAAAAGGCGCGGCGATCATCGATGATCCGGACAGGGAGAACAATTTGTTTTCCGAACCGATGAAAATTCGAACGCCGTCGCCGTCCTCGGCGCGCGCCAGCAAGTCGATCACGTCGCTCTTTGTTTCGAGGTCGTCGAAGAGCAATTTGATTCGCTCGATGTCGGCCATGGCGCTGACATCTTCCAGGAGATTTGCCTGGCCGCGGACAATGAGGTTTTGCGCGGCGCCCTCGGGACCCGCCCAGATGGCCAGCCCCAGGGAAACCAGCTTCGCCGTGAGCGCGTCGAGTTCAGACTGGGCGGCGGCGCGCGAGGACTCGATCTCTCCGCGCACCTGCGCCAGGGTGCGGCCTTTTACGCGCGCATTCAGGTAATTGCCGGCTTCGACGAGCGCCGATTGCGGGAGGTCTGCAGGAACGGGAAGGATGCGGTTTTCGACGGACCCGTCCTCTGAAACCAGAATCGCCAACGCCTTTTCGGGCTCCAGTCGCACAAAGTCGATTTGTTTCAGCCTATTGTTCTCTTTGCTCGTGAGAACCACGGCGGCGCCGCGCGAAAGGCCGGACAGGAGACTCCCAGCCTCGGCCAAGGCCTCGTCTATGCTCCTCGCCCGCGAGGCCGCATGAATTTGCGCTTCGATCTGGCGGCGGTCGACGTCTGTCAGGTCGCCGATTTGCAGGAGCGAATCGACGAAAAATCTCAGGCCAAGTTCGGTCGGGAGACGGCCAGCGCTGGTGTGCGGCGAAAAAATCAGTCCAAGACTCTCGAGGTCTTGCATGACATTTCGGATGGACGCCGCCGAGAGCGGCATCGGCAAAATGCGCGACAGTTGCCGCGAGCCGACGGGGTCGCCGTTAGCCAGATAAATTTCGACAATGTTGCGAAAAATCTCGCGCGACCGCTCATTCAGTCGCGACAAGGCGCCTGCGCTCGACAAGGGAAAATCTGAATTCGCCGACATCAAGCGTGACTCGTACAGGCCTGAGTTTCAAAGCTTCCGGAGTGCGACCTCTTCGATGCGATGGCTTGGCCCCTTGGTCAGAATGAGACTTGCTCTCGCACGCGTTGGCAAGATGTTTTCATGCAGGTTGCGCAAGTTTATCCGCGTCCAGATGTCTCGCGCGATCTTCTCGGCTTCCTGATCGCTGATGTCGGAATATCTTTTGAAATAGGATTTGGGGTCGCGAAACATGGTCGAACGCAGCCGCATGAAACGGGCGATGTACCATTTCTCCAGCAGCGCCTCGTCGGAGTGCAGGTAGACAGAGAAATCGAAGAAGTCCGAAATGAAAGGCGTTTCCTTGCCATCCCGAGGCGGACGACTCGGCAGGAGGACGTTGACGCCCTCAACGATCAAGATATCCGGGCGGTCGACCGTAATCACCTCGTCAGGAACGATGTCATAAGTCAGATGAGAGTAAACGGGGGCTTCGACTCGCCGTTCTCCGGCCTTGACCGCCGAAAGGAAGCGAAGGAGACGGGCGCTGTCATAGCTCTCCGGAAAACCCTTTCGATCCATCAGGCGTTGGCGCTTGAGCTGGGCATTCGGCAGCAGAAACCCATCGGTCGTGATCAAGTCGACCTTGGGGGTGTTGGGCCAGCGCGACAAAAGCGCCTGCAAAACGCGCGCGGTGGTCGATTTTCCCACGGCGACGGAACCGGCCACACCGATAATGTAGGGAACCTTGCCGTCAGCGCCCAGGAAACGTTGCGTCGCCTTGAAAAGCCCCTGAGTTGCCGCGACGTAGAGGGCCAGCAAGCGCGACAGAGGCAGGTAAATCGCGGCGACCTCGTCCATTGAAATCGGATCGTTGATGGACTGCAACCGGTGAAGGTCGTCAATCGTCAACGTCATCGGGGTGTCGGCGCGCAATCCGGCCCACTCGTCGCGGGTAAACCGGCGATAGGGCGAAAGGTTTTGGCGCGGCTGATCCAGCGCTTCATTTCCGATGTCGCGGACCAACTCGACCAAGGCCATTCTCCGTCTCCGACTTTCACCCCTGGCTGGCGCGGGAGGCCTTTTCCTGATGTCCCGACTGGTGCGTGCGCCGGGCGAGTTCGGCGATCACATCCTGCAACGGAACGCCGCCGTCTTGAAGCAAGACCAATAGATGATACAGCACGTCGGCGGCTTCCATCTTGAGGCCCGCCTTGTCGCGTTCGACCGCCGCGATCACCGCCTCAACCGCCTCTTCGCCGAATTTTTTGGCGATCCGGGAGACGCCGGATTCGAGCAACGACTTGGTGTAGGACTTGTCGGCGGAGGCCTGGGCTCGGCTGGCGATCAGCGCGGCCAAAGTGTCGAGCGTGAAAGGTTCGGTCATTGAACGCTTGAGGTTTGAGGGTCGAGGCGCATGGGCAAGCCGGCTTTCGCCATATAACTCTTGGCCTCGCCTATGGTGAATTCGCCGAAGTGAAAAATGGAGGCGGCAAGGACCGCGCTGGCGTGACCCTCGCGAATCCCGTCGACCAGATGCTCCAGAGTGCCCACGCCGCCGGAGGCGATCACCGGAATGGAAACCGCGTCGGCGATCGTGCGGGTCAGTTCGAGATCGAATCCCGATTTGGCTCCATCTCGATCCATGGAGGTCAACAGGATTTCACCGGCGCCGAGCGACGCGACCTCCTGCGCATAGGCCACCGCGTCAATGCCCGTCGGCTTGCGGCCGCCATGGGTGAAAATTTCCCAGCGTTTGGGTCCGACCTGTTTGGCGTCGATGGCGACGACAATGCACTGGCTGCCGAATTTTTCCGCGCCTTGGCGGACGAAGTCGCGGTTGTGCACGGCGGCCGTCATGATCGAGGCCTTGTCGGCGCCCGCCAGCAGCAGATTGCGGATGTCGTCGATGGTGCGAACGCCGCCACCGACGGTCAAAGGCATGAAGCATGCCTCGGCCGTGCGCCTGACCACGTCAAAAAGAACCCCGCGCTCCTCGTGGCTCGCGGTGATGTCGAGGAAGCAAAGCTCGTCGGCGCCGGCGGCGTCATAGGCGATGGCGCATTCGACGGGGTCGCCGGCGTCGCGCAGATCGACGAAATTCACGCCCTTGACCACACGGCCGTCCTTGACGTCGAGGCAGGGGATCACGCGAGCTTTAAGCAAGATTTGGGACTCCGTTCGCGCTAGGCGGCTTTGCGGGATTTGATCAGGGCGAGCGCCTGCTGGGGGTCGAGGCGGCCATCGTAGAGCGCGCGGCCGGTGATGGCGCCAGCGAGTTTTGCGCAATCGGGCTGCAGCAGCCGCTCGATGTCGGCGATCGACGCCAGGCCACCCGAGGCGATCACTGGGATCACGAGGGCATCTGCCAAGGCCAGGGTCGCCTCGATATTCAAGCCCTTCATCGCGCCGTCACGCGAGATGTCCGTGTAGATGATCGCGGCGACGCCGGCATCCTCGAATCTCTTGCCCAGTTCGACGGCGGTGAGTTCCGATGATTTCGCCCAACCGTCCACGGCGACCAGACCGTCGCGGGCGTCGACGCCGACGGCGATCTTCCCGGGATGCAGACGCGAAGCCTCGCGCACAAAAGCGGGGTCGCGGACGGCGGCGGTGCCGATGATGACGCGATCAACCCCCTTCTTGAGCCAGCCGTCGACGGTGCGCATGTCGCGAATGCCGCCGCCGAGCTGCACTGGCATTTTCTTGAGGCGGCCGAGGATCGCATCCACGGCGTTGGCGTTCATCGGCTTGCCGGCGAAGGCGCCGTCGAGATCGACGACATGGAGATATTCAAATCCCTGGTTCTCGAAATTTTCGGCTTGCGCGGCGGGGTCGTCGTTGAAAACCGTGGCCTGCGCCATGTCGCCATGGATCAGGCGCACGCATTGCCCGCCCTTCAAATCAATCGCCGGAAACAGAATCACGGGCGCCACCTCAAAAAGTTGGAAATCAGCCGCAGACCCATGATCTGGCTTTTTTCGGGATGGAATTGCACGCCGACAACATTGTCCCGGCCGACGATGGCGGTCAGAGGTTCGCCATAGTCGGTGGTCGCCAGCACATGCGCTGGATTGGCGGCGCGCAGATAATAGGAGTGGACGAAATAGGCGTGCAAGCCGGACTCGCCGGTCGGGATATCCGCAAGGATCGGATGCTGAACGTTAGCGCTCAAGCTGTTCCAGCCCATGTGCGGGATTTTCAGCGAGGGGTCTTTGGGTTGGATGGGAGCGACCTCGCCGCCGATCCAGCCCAGCCCGGGCGTGACGCCGTGTTCGAGACCCCGATCCGCCAGCAATTGCATGCCTACGCAAATGCCGAGAAACGGGGTCCCCCGTTTCTGCACGCATTCGGTCAGGGCTTCGAGCATGCCGTCGATCGCGAGCAATCCGCGCCGGCAATCCGCGAAAGCGCCGACGCCGGGCAGAACGATGCGATTCGCGGTTCGGACGGCCTCTGGGTCGCTGACGATGCTGATCGTCTCTCCCGATTCGCCTTCCCGGGCGGCTCTCTCAAAAGCCTTCAGGGCCGAATGCAGGTTGCCGGAGCCATAATCGATGATGGCGACGCTCACGAGCGCGGCTCCTGGCTGAAAGAGGGGTTCGGCGTGGCGGTGAACATGGGCGCGTCTTGCGTCATCTTGGCGTTGATCCGATCAAAATATATGCGTTCGGCGTCCCGCGATGTTTCTCCGAGGCTCAAGCCTTGGAGCAGCATGCCCCGGCGGGACAAAGCATCCTCGCGGGCGCGATCGGCTTCGTAGCCGAAGGCCAATGCGCCCAAAGAATAGACAAGCGCCGCGACGGCGGCGTCAAGACGCAGGGTCGAGGCCAGAACGCCGACGATCACGGTCCAGAGCGCCCAAAGCCCAAGCATGCGCCAGAGCCGATGTCTGAGCGCCCAGACCGGAGTCAACAAGAAGGCCAGGCGATCAAAGCCCTGGCGGACGAAAACCGCGCGTTCGGCGGCGTCAAGCGTCCCCGCAGGCTGATAAACCGAGTAGAGAAACAATGGCGCTTCGCTCGCTCAGAGCGCTCCCTTCGTCGAAGGAATACGATCTGCCTGCCGTTCGTCAATGGCGACGGCGCGGCCGATTGTTCTTGCGACGCCCTTGAAACAGCTTTCGGCGATGTGGTGGTTGTTCACGCCATAAAGCGTCTCGATATGCAGGGTGAGCCCGGCGTTTTGCGCAAAGGCTTGAAAGAACTCCCGCACCAGTTCCGTGTCGAATTCGCCGATCTTGGCGTTGCTGAACGCGGTCTTGAACACGAGAAAAGGGCGTCCGGACACGTCGACGGCAACCCGCGTCAGCGTTTCATCCATGGGGATCATGGCGTCGGCGTAGCGGACGATGCCGCGAAGCTCGCCCAACGCCTGTCGAAACGCCTGACCAAGGGTGATGCCCACATCCTCGACGGTGTGGTGCTGGTCGATGTGGAGGTCGCCCTTCGCCGTGATTTCGAGGTCCATCAGCGAATGACGGGCGAGTTGATCGAGCATATGGTCGAAGAAACCGATGCCGGTCGAGATCCTGCTCACGCCGGCGCCGTCCACGCGAATCTTGACCGAAATCTCGGTTTCCTTGGTTTTGCGCGTGATTTCAGCTTGTCGCGTCATTGTTCCTTCCCGGGCGGAGCAACGTCTCCTTTAGCAAATGGACAGCGCGGGCGCCACTGCGACTTGGTCAGGCCTTGCAAGCCTCGCATGGTCGCAATAGATGCGGTTTGCAGCCGCTTCAGCGTTGCGACGGAGAGCCTATGGCCGACGATTCAAAATCTTCCACGATGCACGCGACCACCATTGTTCTGGTGCGCAAGAATGGGAAGACGGTCATCGCCGGCGACGGGCAGGTGAGTCTTGGCCAGACCATCATCAAGGGCAACGCCCGAAAAGTTCGGCGCCTCGGAAAGGGGCAGGTCATCATCGGCTTCGCCGGCGCCACGGCGGACGCGTTCACGCTGTGCGAGCGGCTCGAGGCCAAGCTGGAGCAATATCCCGGCCAGCTGCTGCGCGCCTGTGTCGAACTGGCGAAGGATTGGCGCACCGATCGCTATCTGCGTCGCCTGGAGGCGATGATGCTGGTGGCCGACAAGACCAGCGCCCTGGTTCTCACCGGGGCTGGTGATGTCCTCGAGCCCGAGCCCCAGGCGCAAGGGTCGGTGATGGGGATCGGCTCCGGCGGAAATTACGCGCTGGCCGCCGGCCGCGCACTGATCGAAACCGATCTGGACGCGGAAACCATCGCGCGCCGGTCTCTGCAGATCGCGGCGGACATTTGCGTCTATACCAACACCAATATCGTCGTCGAAAGCCTCGATTCGCTCTGAGCAGGATAGAACCATGACCGATTTCTCTCCTCGCGAGATCGTTTCGGAACTCGACCGTTTCATCATCGGGCAGAAGGACGCCAAGCGCGCGGTCGCCATCGCGCTGCGCAACCGCTGGCGGCGCCTCAAGCTCGAAGGCATGATGCGCGATGAAGTGCTGCCGAAGAACATTTTGATGATCGGGCCGACCGGATGCGGCAAGACCGAGATCGCCCGCCGGCTGGCGCGACTGGCCAATGCGCCGTTTTTAAAAGTCGAGGCGACGAAATTCACCGAGGTGGGCTATGTGGGGCGCGATGTTGAGCAGATCGTGCGCGATCTCGTCGAGATCGGCATTGCGCTGGTGAAGGAAGGCAAGCGCCGCGAAGTGGCCGCACGTGCGCAACTGGCGGCGGAAGATCGCATTGTCAGCGCGCTGGTCGGTCCGAACGCGAGTTCGGCGACCAAGGATGCGTTTCGGAAAAAATTGCGTGCCGGCGAGATGGAGGACAAGGAGATCGAGATCGAGTTGACAGCGGCGTCCAATCCCGCGCTGCCAATGTTCGACCTACCAAACATGCCGGGCGCCTCCGTCGGCGCCATCTCGCTCGGCGACATTTTCGGCCGGGCCGCTCAACCCAAGCGGCAGCGGATGAAGGTCAAGGAGGCCTATGCGCCGTTGCAGGCGGAGGAGGCCGAAAAATTGCTCGATCAGGAGCAGATCGTGCGACACGCGCTGCGCGAGGTCGAAAACAGCGGCATCGTCTTTCTCGATGAAATCGACAAGATTTGCGCCCGGGACGGCCGCGGGGCCGATGTCTCGCGCGAGGGCGTCCAGCGTGATCTGCTGCCGCTGATCGAGGGCACGACCGTCGCGACCAAGCACGGCGCGGTCAAGACCGACCATATCCTGTTCATCGCCTCGGGCGCCTTCCATGTCGCCAAGCCCTCAGACCTGCTGCCGGAACTGCAGGGCCGGTTGCCGATTCGCGTTGAACTGTCGTCCCTGGACGAAGAGGATTTCAAACGAATCCTGACCCAACCCGAAGCGAGCCTTGTCAAGCAATATCGGGCCCTGATGGCGACAGAGGGGGTGGACCTTCAGTTCACCGATGACGCCATCGACGCCTTGGCGCGCATCGCGGTTCAGGTGAACTCCAGCGTCGAGAACATCGGCGCCCGCCGGTTGCAGACGGTTTTGGAGCGCGTGCTCGACGATGTGAGTTTCTCCGCAAGCGACAATTCCGGCCAGACGGTCGTCGTCGACGGCCCCTATGTGGAGGCGCGCGTCGGCGACCTCGCCGCCAACGTCGATCTGAGCCGCTTCATTCTTTAGTGGCCGGATCTGATGGGCGGCCGATCCGACGGGCCTCTTGCCAGCGGGGCCGCCGAACGCCATAAGACCGCATCTTTCGATCCGTGCGGTCCCAAATGACGAACTTTCCCGAACGCGTCTTCTCCGGAATCCAGCCAACCGGCAATCTGCATCTCGGCAATTATCTCGGCGCCATCGTCAAGTTCGTAGCCTTGCAGAACACGCACGAATGCCTGTTCTGTGTGGTCGACCTCCACGCGATCACCATGCCGCAGGCGCCGGACGAGCTGCGCGACGCCATTCGCCGGATCGCCGCCGCCTATATCGCGTCGGGCGTCGATCCCGCCAAAAACGTCATTTTTAATCAGAGCCAGGTCGCCGAGCACTCGGAGCTTGCCTGGGTGTTCAACTGCGTCGCCCGCATGGGCTGGTTGAACCGCATGACGCAATTCAAGGAAAAGGCCGGCAAGGATCGCGAAAACGTCTCGATTGGCCTGTTCGCCTATCCGACCCTGATGGCCGCCGATATCCTGCTTTACCGCGCAACGCATGTGCCGGTCGGCGAGGACCAGAAGCAGCACATCGAGCTCGCGCGCGACATCGCCCAGAAATTCAACAATGATTACGCCGCCTCGATCGCGGCTCAAGGCCACGGCGACGCCTTCTTCCCGCTGCCCTTGCCGCTGATTCAGGGGCCCGCCGCCCGCGTCATGAGCCTGCGCGACGGCTCGAAGAAAATGTCGAAATCCGACGCGTCCGAATTCTCGCGCATAAACCTTTCCGACGACGCCGACGCGATCAACCAGAAGATTCGCAAGGCCAAGACCGATGCCGAACCGTTGCCGACCGAACTCGAGGGTTTGAAAGGGCGGCCAGAGGCGGAGAATTTGATCGGAATTTTCGCGGCCCTGGCTGACGTTCCCGCGGAAAAGGTGCTGCAGGACTTTGGCGGGGCGCAGTTCTCGTCGTTCAAGCCGGCGCTGGCCGAACTCGCCATTGAGAAACTTGGTTCGATTGGCGCGGAGATGCGCCGGCTCGAGAAAGATCCTGGCTATATCGACCAGGTTCTGCGCGACGGCGCCGTCCGCGCGCGGGCGATCGCGCAACCAATCATGAATCAGGTGAAGGACATCGTCGGCCTGCTGCGTTGAGCTTTTTCCAAAAGCGCTTCCCTTGTCGGGCATAGTCCTTATCTTAGCATCATCCATCTCCGGCCTTGAACCGGGTGAATTCGGAGGCACGCTATGTTCATTCAGACGGAAACCACGCCCAATCCTGCGACGCTGAAATTTCTCCCGGGCGCTTCCGTGTCGCGGGAAGGCGTTTGGGACTTGCGCTCACCCGATGAGGCCAGCGTGTCGCCGCTCGCCCAGGCGATCTTTTCTATTGACGGCGTCAGCGGCGTGTTTCTGGGGTCGGATTTCATTTCGGTCACCAAGGGCGACGGCGACTGGCAAAATCTGAAGCCGGCGATCCTCGGCGCCATTATGGAGCATTTTTTGTCCGGTCGGCCTGTTCTGGTCGCCGAAGCGGGCGCTTCCGGTCCGGCTCCTGCCGAGCAATTCGCTCCCGAGGATGCGGAAACGGTCGAGGCCATCAAACAGCTTCTCGACGAGCGCGTGCGTCCCGCCGTCGCGGGCGATGGCGGCGACATCGTGTTCCGCGCCTTCAAGGACGGCGTGGTCTATCTGCAGATGAAAGGCGCGTGCTCCGGGTGTCCGTCCTCAACGGCGACGCTCAAGCGCGGGATTCAGAATCTGCTGTGTCACTTCCTGCCGCAGGTCAAATCCGTCGAGGAAGCCTGACCTTCATTCATTCTCAGGTTCGGTCGGCCCTCCATGCGCGTCCTCGCGATCGACACATCGCTCCCGGCGGTTTCCGTCTGTATTTACGACGGCGACGCGCAACAGGTGGTGGTTCGCGAGACCTTGCCCATGCAGAAGGGCCACGCCGAGGCGCTCATGCCGATGATGGAGCGGGTCCAGCGCCTTGGCGGCGGCTTCGCTTCACTCGACCGCGTCGCTGTGACCGTCGGTCCGGGCTCGTTCACGGGAATAAGGATCGGCGTCGCCGCGGCGCGTGGGATCGCCCTCGCGTGCGGTATCAAGGCGGTTGGCGTCTCGACGCTTGCGGCCCTGGCGACGCCACTGCTGTTTTCGGCAGATGAACTCATCGTTGTGGCCGCCATCGACGCCTCGCACGGAAATGTCTTTCTGTCGGCCTATAATTCCAACGGCCGGGTCTTGACCTCGCCCCGGCTTATCTCGCTCTCGGATGCGTGCCGCTTGCTGGCCACAGGCCAAGTCATCGCCACCGGAAGCGGCGCAGAAGGCCTGCGGGAGACCGCGAGGGCGCTGGGCCAGGAGATTTTGGTCGACCATTGCGAAGCGTGGCCCGACATTGCGGCTGTGGCGAAATTGGGGGCTGCGGCCGATCCCGAGACCGCGCCGGCGCGCCCGCTTTATCTCAAAGCGCCTGACGTCACTCTTTCCGGAAGGGCGGCCCTTCCGCGCGCAGTCTCATGAAAATTCCAGAACTCCTGCGTCGAAAACCCGACTTTGCTCTTCCCCGGGTCTTGAAGGTCGGCGACGCCGTCGATTGCGCCAGCCTGCATGCGACCGGCTTTGCGCATTCGTGGAGCGCCAGCGAGTTTGAGGCCCTTTTGGCGGACTCGGCGTGCCTGAGCGTTGGCGTGGACACGAAATCGGGCCTTGCCGGCTATCTGATGTCTCGCATCGCCGTGGATGAGGCCGAGGTATTGACGATTGTCGTTGCGCCGGCGATCCGCATGTTCGGCTGCGCGCAGCGTTTGCTTCAGGACCATTTGTCGCGCTTGGCGGCGCGGCGCGTTCAGGTTGTCTTCCTCGAAGTCGATGCGCAAAACCAGGCCGCGCTGGCTCTTTATCGCCGCAACGGCTTCCTGGAGGTCGGTCGGCGCAAGGCTTACTATGCCAGAGCGGACGGCGACCGGGCCGACGCCCTGGTGATGCGGAGAAATCTGGCTTGAGCCGCGCGGGCGCGGCTCAACAATTTGTGTTGCGCTTCTTATCGGCTGGGACGAAATCCGCTATATAAACGCCACGTCTCCCTGCCGAGGACACCCAGAAATTTTGAAACCTGCATCAGATCGCGCCGAATTCGCCGCCCGCGAGGCGAGCGAACCCAAAAAACTGTTCATCAAATCCTTCGGCTGCCAGATGAACGTCTACGATGCAACGCGCATGGCGGATGTTCTCGCACCGGAAGGCTATGAGGAGACGGCGCAGATCGAACAGGCGGACCTGATCGTCCTGAACACGTGCCATATCCGTGAAAAGGCCGCGGAAAAGGTGTTTTCGGAGCTGGGCAAGCTGCGTCAGCTCAAGGAAGAGCGCCAAGCCCGGGGGCAGTCGACGCGCATCGCAGTGGCCGGTTGCGTGGCGCAGGCCGAGGGATCGGAGATCCTGCGCAAGCAGCGCGCGGTCGATCTGGTCGTCGGCCCCCAAAACTATCATCGCCTGCCGGATCTGGTGCGCGAAAGTGTTTCTCAGCCCGTCGTCGACACGGAATTTCCCGTAGAGGACAAGTTCGACCACCTGACGGCGCCGAGCGACGAGAAAATCAGGGAGCGCGGCGTCTCGGCCTTCCTGACCGTACAGGAAGGCTGCGACAAGTTCTGCACCTTCTGTGTCGTGCCTTACACGCGCGGCGCTGAGATTTCGCGTCCGGCCGCGAAAATCGTCGCTGAAGCCGAAGTTTTGGCGCGCGCGGGCGTTCGTGAGATCACCTTGCTCGGCCAGAATGTCGACGCCTATCATGGAATGGGCGAGGATGGCGCGATCTGGTCGCTGGCGCGGCTGCTGAGGCGTCTGGCGCAAGTTGAAGGCATTTTGCGCCTGCGCTTCACCACCAGTCATCCCAATGACATGACCGATGACCTGATCGAGGCTTTCGCGGACCTCCCCGCGCTGATGCCGTTTCTGCATCTTCCGGTTCAGTCGGGTTCGGACGCGATCCTTCAAGCTATGAATCGACGCCACAGCGCCCAGGACTATGTCCGGCTCATCGAGAAAATCAGGCGCGCCCGCCCGGACCTGGCTTTGTCGTCCGACTTCATCGTCGGCTTTCCCGGCGAAACCGACGCCGATTTTCAGGCGACGCTCGATCTGATCTCGGAAGTGCGCTTTGCTTCTAGTTTTTCGTTCAAATATTCGCCACGGCCGGGCACGCCGGGCGCCGAACTCCCCGACCAGATTGACGAAGCGATCAAGACCGAACGCCTGTACCGCTTGCAGGAGCTGGTCGAACGCCAGCGTCAGCAGTTCAACGCCAGTCTCGTCGGCCAGATCACGCCGGTGCTGTTCGAGAAGCCAGGGCGGCACGAGGGGCAGGTGGCGGGCAAGTCGCCTTATTTGCAGCCGGTCCAGGTCGACGGACGCGTGGAATTGATCGGGCGGCAAGTTCCGGTCGAAATCGTCCGCTGCGGCTCCAACTCGCTGTTCGGGCGCCTTGTTGATCCTGGATCGGAAGGGGCGGCCTGACATGGCGGGCTCCACCGACCGAAACGCCGATGCCGAACAGACTGTTTCGCTGGACGACAACCGCACGGCTTCGATGGTTTTCGGCCATTACGATCAAAATCTGGCGCGGATCGAGCGGAGGTTGAACGTTTCCCTGAACGCCAACGGCAATCACGTCGTCATGAAGGGGCCGCCCGAAGCGGTCGGGCATGCGCGTCGCGTCCTGCAAATTCTTTTCGAGCGCGCTCGGGCCGGGCAGCCGGCGACTCTTGGCGATGTCGACGGCGCGATTGAAGAATGCGCCATGCAAGGCAGTCTCTTTCCCGGCGAAACACCGGCCTCGCGCTCCAATTTCGAGCAGGTCGCGACACGGAAGAAGGGCGTGCGCGCGCGCACGAGTTCGCAGGATTTTTATATTCGCGAGCTGAAACGGCGCGAACTGGTGTTCGCCGCCGGCCCCGCCGGCACGGGCAAGACCTGGCTCGCGGTCGGTCATGCCGTTTCGCTGCTGGAGCAGGGCGCCGTCGAGCGCCTGATTCTGTCGCGTCCCGCCGTCGAGGCGGGCGAAAGGCTCGGCTTTCTTCCCGGGGACATGCGCGAAAAGGTCGATCCCTACCTGCGTCCGATCTATGACGCCTTGCAGGACTTCATGGACGCCCGGATGGTCGAGCGTGGCATGCAGACGGGCATGATCGAGGTTGCGCCCTTGGCTTTCATGCGTGGCCGCACCTTGTCCAACGCCTGCATCCTGCTCGACGAGGCGCAAAATGCGACGACCATGCAGATGAAGATGTTCCTGACCCGGCTGGGCGAGGGGTCGCGCATGATCGTCACGGGCGATCCCAGCCAGACCGATCTGCCGACTGGGCAAAGGTCTGGATTGAGCGAGGCCATCGCGCTGCTGTCGGGCCTGGAAGGCGTCGGACACGTGACGTTCACGGAGGCGGACGTCGTCCGTCACGATTTGGTGCGACGCATCGTCGCAGCCTATGAATCGTCGGAGCGAAAGCCGAAGTCGGAGCGCGGCGCCAGGGACTTGTCGTCATGACGCTTTCCATCGAGACCAGCGTCGCGTGCGAGAGTTGGGGCGCCCTCGCCGATCTGCATGCGCTCATCGAAAAGTGCCTGACCGAGGCGCTCGCCGAAACGGGCGATGAGGTGCGCAATGGCGCTGAGGTCAGTTTGCTGCTCTGTGACGATGCGCGCATCCGCGTGCTCAACGCGCAGTTCCGAGGCATGGACAAACCGACGAACGTCCTGTCCTTTCCTGGACCTGAGCCCATCGAGACGGCGCATGTGCTTGGCGACATCGCCATCGCCTATGAAACCGTGGCGCGCGAGGCCGAAGAACAGGGCAAGTCCTTGCCGCATCATTTTTGTCATATGGTTGTTCACGGCTTTCTCCATCTTCTCGGCTACGATCACGAAACCGATGACGAGGCTGAAGACATGGAGGCCAGCGAGGCCCGCGTGCTTCGGCGGATGGGGATCGCCGATCCCTATCGAGAAAACCAACTCCCTGAAGGTCATTAGCCATGGGCGCCCCGGAACGCGACAGCGAAGACTCCAATGTCGCCGAACGAAGTTCGAGCCGCGGATCGATCGTTGAACGCCTGCGCGCCTTGTTTGGCCTGTCGGGGGCGTCCATCCGCGACGACATTGAGGATGCGCTTGAGGATGACGCCGTCGCCGAGGACTTCACGCCTTACGAACGGGAGATGCTGAAGAACGTCCTGGCGCTGCACGACCTTAAAGTCAGCGACGTCATGGTGCCGCGTGCGGATATTGTTGCGATCTCCATTGAATCGCAATTGGCCGACGTTCTGGCCAGCTTTCGCACCGCCGGACATTCGCGTCTGCCGGTTCACGGTGAGACGCTCGACGATCCCCGCGGCATGGTACATATCCGCGACTTCGTCGATTTTGTCGCCTCATCCGCCGAGAAATCGATCTTGGCGCGCGGACAGCCGCAAGGCGACGATCCGCTTCCGGGGCCGCAATTTGTGCGCGTCGATCTTTCCGTGCGGCTCGAGACCGCGGGAATCTTGCGTCCCGTTCTTTACGCGCCGCCTTCGATGCCGGCGCTCGACCTGCTGGTCAAGATGCAGGCGACACGGACGCATATGGCTTTGGTCATCGACGAGTACGGCGGCACGGACGGTCTGGTGTCCATCGAAGATATCGTCGAGATGATCGTCGGCGACATCGAGGATGAACACGACCTCGACGAAAATCCGAAGATCGAGGCGGTGGCGTCGGGCGTCTATATCGCGGATGCGCGCGTGGGGCTCGAAGACGCTACGGAAATCACAGGGCTCGACCTGACCAAATTCGGCGAACAGGAAGAGGTCGATACGATCGGCGGATTGGCGACGGCTTTCGCGGGACGGGTTCCCATTCGCGGCGAGGTCGTGGTCAGTCCAGACAAGGCGTTCGAATTCGACGTCCTCGACGCCGATCCTCGCCGCCTGAAAAAGCTCAAAATCCGCGCCGTCGCGCGCGAGGCCGCGCGGAGCCAGAAGAGCGACGGAGAGGCGTGACGCGCTTTGGCGCGGCGCCAACCCTTCTGTAAAGTCGCAAGTGATTCGGTCCCTCGACGTCCAGGCGCGCAATGCTTTTTCTTTCGCACAAGGTGATTCTGGCCGAAGGCTGGACGCGCCGTTTGATCGCTTTTTTCAGCGGCGCCATCGGCGTGCTGGCGCTGGCGCCGTTTTCCTTCTTTCCGGCCTTTTTTGTTCCCATGACGGTCGCCGTCTGGCTGATCGACGGCTCAGCCGGCGAGACGCGTTGGGCGGGCGTTCGCCGCGCCGCCGGCGCCGGCTGGTGGCTTGGCTTCGGCTATTTTGTCGCAGGCCTCTGGTGGCTTGGCGTCGCTTTCCTGACGGAGGCGGAGCGTTTCGCCTGGGCTCTGCCGCTGGGCGTGCTGGGTCTGCCTGCGGGGCTGGCGATCTTCACCAGTTTGGGGTTCGCGCTGGCGCGACTCATGTGGTCGCCGGGCGCGGCCCGCATCTTCGCCCTCGCGGCGGGATTGTCGGCCGCCGAATGGCTGCGTGGCCATGTCCTGACGGGGTTCCCCTGGAATGATTTTGGCATGGCGCTGGGCGGGAACCTGGTGTTCGCGCAAGCCGCGTCTGTCCTAGGGCTTTACGGACTGACAGTCTTGTCCGTCCTGCTTTTTGCCTCGCCGGCCTTGCTAGGCAAGGGCAGGTCCAGTTGGCGCGCGCTCGGTCTTTTCCTGCTCGGATTCGTGATCCTGGCGCTCTATGGCGTTGTGAGGCTGCAGGACAAGACCGAATTCGTGAAGGGCGTCAAGCTGCGGATTGTTCAGGCGAATGTCGCGAATGACGAATTTCGCGCCGATCGCAGGTCCGAACTGTTGGATCGCTATCTGAGACTGTCGGACCGCGCCACCTCTCCGCAGACGACGGGGGTGTCGGACGTTACGCATGTCGTTTGGTCGGAGTCCGTCTTCCCCTTCATTCTGTCCCGCGACCCCGTTTCCCTTTCTGTGATCGGGTCCCGCATGCAGAACGCCGTGCTGTTCACCGGCGCCGCACGGGCGCAAGTCGAGGGAAGCCATACGAAATATTTCAATTCGCTGGCTGTCATTCAGCGCGGCGAGATCAAGGAATATTTCGACAAGATGCATTTGACGCCCTTCGGCGAATATATGCCCTTTGCCGACCTGCTGGCCCGCGTGGGCTTGACCCAGTTCGTCTGGAGCCCGGGCGCGTTCGATGCGGGCGAATATGCGCGTCTTCTTGTCGCCCCCGGATTGCCTCCGGTTTTCCCATTGATTTGCTATGAAGCAATATTTCCAGAAGAAGTCGCCAAACACCTGTCGGAAGCCAGCGCGCGGCCCGGTCTTATGCTAAACGTCACAAATGACGGCTGGTTCGGCGTCACGACCGGACCCTATCAGCATTTGTCGCAGGCGCGCCTGCGTGCGGTCGAACAGGGATTGCCCATGGTCCGATCCGCAAATACGGGGGTCTCCGCGATTATTGATCCATTCGGACGAATCCTGAACTCCACTTCGCTGGGAATTGAAGCCATACTGGACGGAAGCTTGCCCAAAGCGCTTCCGGAGACCTATTACTCGCAACATTGGCGACTTGCGCCCGCTGTTGCATGGCTGATTGTTCTGCTCGTCGCCTTAATTCGTCCAAGGAACATTTGACTTTAGGTAAACTATTGTCGCAAATAGGGCCAAACGCTAGGACGGAAAAACGCCGTGACCAAAGTCCCTAATCCAATCGATCGTCACGTTGGGGCGCGCGTGCGCATGCGGCGGATGATGATCGGCATGAGCCAGGAAAGGCTGGGCGAAGCCCTGGGCCTGACCTTTCAGCAGGTGCAAAAATACGAAAAGGGCACCAATCGGATCAGCGCAAGCCGGCTACAGCAAATCTCTGAAACCTTGAACATACCGCTCGCCTATTTCTTCAAGGGCGCTCCTGTTGCGGAAGGCGCCGCGGTCAATGGCGGTTTCGCCGAGAGCGCTCCCGAGGAAGGATACGCCAGCGATTTCGTGATGACGGCCGAGGGCCTCAGTCTCAACCGCGCTTTCGCGCGCATCACCGATCCAAAGGTTCGTAAGCGCATCGTCGATCTCATCGTGGCGCTCGCCGAGGGCGATAACGCCTGATCGCCGCCCGCCTGTTCGTTTTATCGAACGAAAGCGTGGCAAAGGCTTGACGAAACGAACGCATCCCCTATAACGACAGTGGGTTTCTGGCTTCGTCCCGGCGCTTGCGGGTTGACCCGACGAGAGCGACGAGCATTCCGGCAACCAGCTCAAGACTGGTCTTGCGTATGATGGAGATGAGTTGTGGCGCGCAGCGATTATCTGTTCACCAGTGAATCCGTTTCTGAAGGGCATCCTGACAAGGTCGCGGATCGTATTTCTGACGAAGTAGTTGACTTGTTCTATAGGGAAGGCGCCAAGGCTGGCATCGATCCGTACCAGATTCGCGTGGCCGCCGAGACCCTTGTCACGACCAATCGCGTCGTCATCGCCGGTGAGGTTCGCGGTCCGCAGTTGACCCACGCCCAGATCGAGACCGTCGCCCGCGAGGCCATCAAGGACATTGGCTACGAGCAGGCCGGCTTCCATTGGAAGAATGCCCAGGTGGAAATCCTCCTGCACGCTCAGTCGGCCGATATCGCCCAGGGCGTCGACGCCGCCGGCAACAAGGACGAAGGCGCTGGCGACCAGGGCATCATGTTCGGTTATGCGACCAACGAGACCGAGTCGCTGATGCCGGCGCCGCTGCATTATTCGCATAAAATCCTTGAAGTTCTCGCCAAGGCGCGCAAGTCCAAGGACGGCGAAGCCGCCAAGCTCGGCCCGGACGCCAAAAGCCAGGTGACGGTGAAATATGTCGCCGGCAAGCCCGTCGGCGTCACGCAGATCGTGCTGTCGACCCAGCATGTCGATGAGAGCCTGACCTCCGAGGATGTGCGCCGGATCGTCGAACCCTATATCCTGTCCGTGCTGCCCAAGGGCTGGGTCACCGACGCCACCGTTTGGCACGTCAACCCGACCGGCAAGTTCGTCATTGGCGGTCCCGACGGCGACACCGGCCTCACTGGCCGCAAGATCATCGTCGACACTTACGGCGGCGCTGCGCCGCACGGCGGCGGCGCCTTCTCGGGCAAGGACCCGACCAAGGTCGACCGCTCCGCCGCCTATGCCGCCCGCTATCTGGCGAAAAATGTCGTCGCGGCCGGCCTCGCCGATCGCGTGACCATTCAGCTCGCCTATGCGATTGGCGTCGCGGAACCGCTGTCGATCTATGTCGACGCCCATGGCACCGCCAAGGTCGACGAAGCCAAGCTCGAAGAGGTGCTGTTCAAGATCGTTCGCCTGTCGCCGCGCGGCATTCGCGAGCATCTCCAGCTGAACAAGCCAATCTATGCGCGCACCGCGGCTTACGGCCATTTTGGCCGCCAGCCCGACGCCGACGGCGGTTTCGCCTGGGAAAAGACCGACCTCGTCGACAAGCTCAAGGCGCATTTCGCCTGAACCCAGAGCACAGCGTGAGCGATACGTTCGCACGCCGCGAGTCCGCGTTTTTTGGGCGCCGCAAGGGCAAGACCTTGCGCGCCCATCAAGCGGGCTTGATGGAAACCTTGCTGCCGAAAGTTCAGGTCGATCTTTCGGCGCCGCTCTCCGAGCCGGCCGCGCTTTTCGCCAGCCGGCCCGACGATCTCCGGCTCGAGGTGGGCTTCGGCGGCGGCGAACATCTCGCCGCCGACGCTTCATCCCATCCGAACCGCGGGTATTTCGGTTGCGAGCCGTTCGTGAACGGCGTGGCCAAGCTGATGGCGCAGATTGACGCGCAGGACTTGCGCAACATTCGCGTTCACCCCGGCGACGCCGGAGACTTGATCGACGCGTTGCCAGAGGCCTGCCTGTCCGGCGTCTGCATCCTCTATCCCGATCCCTGGCCGAAACGGCGGCACAAGGAGCGGCGTTTCGTTTCCGATCGCATGCTGGCCCGGCTCGCGCGCGTGATGCGCTCTGGCGCCGAATTGCGTTTCGCCTCGGATATCGATGATTACGTCGGCTGGACGCTCGCGCGCGTGTTGCGTTCGCCGGATTTCATCTGGCCGGCCACGAGCGAGGCCGAATGGCTCGCGCCTTACGCCGACTGGCCGGGCACGCGCTACGAAGCCAAGGCGCTGCGGGAAGGCCGCACGCCGGTTTACCTGACTTTCATTCGGCGCTGACGCTTCGGCCTTTTCGGCCGTAGCGATGCAATTGTGCGCCATAAAGCTTGAGCCACGCCTCCGCCTTGGCCGTCGCGGGGCACAGGCTCTTAGTCAGGTCCCAAAAATCGTCCGAATGGTTGTGATGGCGCAGATGCGCCATTTCGTGCGCGACCAGATAGTCGAGCACAAAGGGGGGCGCCAGGATGAGGCGCCAGGAAAAATTCAGCGCGCCCCTTGCTGAACAGGAGCCCCAGCGACTCGTCGTGTCCTTCAGGGTGATTGAAATCGGCGCGCGTCCCACCTTCGCGGCATGGCGGCGCGCGGCCTCTTCGATATCGCGGCGCGCTTCGCGTCGGAAGAAATCGGTAATGCGCCGTTCGAAATGCGCGGGATCGCCGCTGACGCAAATCGCCGCTGGCTTTTGCAAGTCGTCGATCCAGACGGGGCCGGCCTTGCTTGCGCCAGGGCGCGCCTGGACGGAATGAACCAGCGCATGCGGCGCGCCTCGGAACGGGACTTCCGCCCCGGGCGCAAACAACTGGCGCTCCGGGAGCCGCGCCATGCGATGTGCGATCCATTCCGCGTGGCGATGCGCAAAACCCTCGGCGTCCCGCTGGTTTGAGCGCGCTGGAATCGTCAGGACCACATCCTGTGTCGCGGCGCGCACGCGCAAGGTGAAGCGACGGGCCGACGCCAGACGCTTGATTTCGACCCGAAAACTTCGCCCCTCATGAGCGACGACCACCTCGTCGGCGGGTCTGGCGCGGAGCCCGAATTTGAGGTTCAGCATGGGCGACGAATTTCAAGTCCGGATAGCGTCAGCTTTGGCAGTTTGGACAATAGAATGTCGATCGCCCGTTTTGCGTGCGCCGGGTGATCGTCCCTTGGCAGGCGCGACTCACACAAGCCTGACCTTCGCGATCATAGACTCGAAAATTGTGTTGAAAATAGCCCAGCGACCCATCGGCTTGCCGGTGATCGCGCAAGGACGAGCCGCCCGCCTCGATCGCCTCTTGCAACACCTGCCGCACCGCGCGCGCGAGGGTGTCGCTCGCCTTTTCCGTCAGGCTTCCCGCAGGCCGCATCGGCGAGAGTTTGGCACGGTGCAAGGCTTCGCAGACGTAAATATTCCCAAGGCCCGCGATGTTGCGTTGGTCGAGCAAGGCCGATTTCAGTGGGGCCGATTTTCCGGCGAAGAGCTGGTTCAGGGATTCGCCGCTGAAATCGTTGGAGAGCGGTTCGACGCCAAGGCCGACGAAATAGGGATGGTCGGCAAGTTCGCTGCTCTGAGCCAAGGTCATGAACCCGAAGCGACGGGGATCATTGTAGATCATGACCCCGGTCTCGAGCGAGAAGGCGACGTGGTCATGCGCGGGGTTCTTGCTGCGCGGGAATTTGAACGTCCCCACCGTCCCCGCCTCAAGCCGAAACGAGCCGCTCATGCCGAGATGGGCGACAAGGACCTGTTCGTCGTCGAGATGGGCCAGCAGATATTTGGCGCGGCGGTTGAGCGCGACAATGCGTCGCCCCTCCAGGCGCGTCGAAAAATTCTCGGGAAAGGGAAACCGCAAATCCTTGCGGCGCAAGTCGACCTGCAGAATGCGCGAACCCACCAGAAACGGCGCCAGCCCCTGGCGCACTGTTTCAACCTCCGGCAGTTCAGGCATCTCTTTCCCTTCAGTTTACGAGACAAACAGAATAAATAGCCAGTCAGCAAAGGGCGCGCTATGGTCCGGCGCGCAGAAGAGGTTCCCATGATCGACGTCAAATCGTCCAGCAGCGAGACACACCAACACACCCATTTCGGCTTTTCCGAGGTTCCTCTGGACGAAAAGCAAGGGATGGTGGACGACGTCTTCCACAAGGTGGCCCAGCGTTACGACATCATGAACGACCTGATGTCGGGCGGGCTCCACCGTATCTGGAAGGACGTGTTCGTCTCGCGCGTGCATCCGTCAAAAACCGCGCCGTTCAACCATCTCGACGTCGCCGGCGGTACGGGCGACATCGCCTTCCGCGTCGTCCAGGCCGGCGGTCCCAGGACGAAAGTCACCGTGCTCGACATCAATGGCGACATGCTGGCGGTCGGTCGGGAGCGCGCGCAGCAGAAGGGCCTTGCTGACCGTTTGGACTTCGTCGAAGCCAATGCGGAATCGCTGCCTTTCGAGGACAATGAGTTCGACGCCTACACGATCGCCTTCGGCATCCGCAACGTGCCGCGCATTGATCGGGCGCTGGCCGAAGCCTATCGCGTGCTCAAGCGCGGCGGCAAATTCATGTGCCTGGAGTTCTCGCAGGTCGAGACCCCGGTTCTCGCCAAGATTTATGAATCCTATTCCTTCTCGGTCATTCCCGCCATTGGGCGGCTGGTGACCGGCGACGGCGAGCCTTACCGCTATCTCGTGGAATCGATCCGCCAGTTCCCGGCCGCCGAGGATTTCGCCGCGATGATCGAAAAGGCCGGGTTCCAGCGCGTGTCCTTCACGCGCTTGACCAACGGCGTCGTCGCAATCCATTCCGGTTGGAAGCTCTGAGGTCGGAACTTACGTGATTACCTCGATCGGCCACGTGGTCAGGCTCGCGCGCGCCGGCTACATCCTCGCGCGCGAAGGCGTCTTTTCCGGCGTCGATACGTCCGGCCTGCCTCTCGAAATGCGGGCTCCGCTGTTTTTGGCCGGCCTGATCGCCCGCAAGGGCGGCGGCTTGCAAAGACTCGCGCCCGCGATCGCGCGGCTTGGACCGTCTTACGTCAAGCTCGGCCAGACCTTGGCGACGCGGCCCGACGTGGTCGGCGTCGCGGTGGCGCGCGAACTCGAGGCCTTGCAGGACCGCATGGCGCCTTTTCCGCGCGAGGTCGCCGTCGAGGTCATCGAGCGCGCCTTCGCCAAGCCGCTCGACCAAATCTTCGCCGAGTTCAGCGAACCCGTGGCCGCCGCCTCCGTCGCCCAGGTGCATCGCGCCAAGATCGTCGCCGACGGAAAGGAGCGCTGGGTCGCCGTCAAGGTGCTGAGGCCGCGCATCGAGAGCCGCTTCCGCCGCGACCTCGCCGACATGTTCTTCGCCGCGCGCCTCGCGCAAAAATTTTCGGCGGAGGCGCGAAGGCTGAAACCCGTGGAAGTCGTCGAGACGCTGGCGCGCTCGATGAAGATGGAGATGGATTTCCGGCTGGAGGCCGCCGCCGCCTCGGAATATGCCGACAACACCCATGGCGACGACGATTTCCTCGTGCCGAAGGTCGATTGGGACCTTTGCGCCCGAGAAGTGCTCACGCTGGAGTGGATCGACGGCACGCCGCTCTGGGATGTCGAGGCGCTGCGACGCTCGGGCGTCGATCTGCCGAACCTCGGGCGGACGATCATCCAGTCTTTTCTGCGCCATGCGGTGCGTGACGGGTTCTTTCACGCCGACATGCATCAGGGCAATCTGTTCCTGACCAGGGAGGGCCGGCTGGCCGCCGTGGATTTCGGCATCATGGGCCGGCTGGGCATGAAGGAGCGGCGCTTCCTCGCTGAAATTCTTTATGGATTCATCACCCGAAATTACTGGCGGGTCGCGGAAGTGCATTTCGAGGCCGGCTATGTGCCGCCGTTCCATCCCGTCGCCGATTTCGCTCAGGCGATCCGCGCCGTGGGCGAGCCGATCCATTCGCGCACGGCCGAAGACATTTCGATGGCGAAGCTGTTGTCGCTGCTGTTCGAGATCACCGCGCTGTTCGACATGCAGACCCGCCCCGAACTGGTGATGTTGCAAAAGACCATGGTCGTGGTCGAGGGCGTTGGGCGGTCGTTCGATCCGAAGCTGAACATGTGGTCCACGGCGGAGCCGGTGGTGCGCGCCTGGATCGAGGAAAATCTGGGCCCGCTCGGCAAGATCGCCGATGCGGGGCAGGGGCTTGCGGCGGTGGCGCATCTCGCCGCGCAGGCGCCGGCGATCCTTTCGCGCGGCGCCCGTATTTCGGAACAGCTGGAGACATGGACGACCAAAGGCTTGACGCTGGCGCCGTCCACCGTGGAGGCGCTCGCGCGGGCCAATGCGTCGCGAAACCGGTTTTGGCGCTACGGTTTTGCGCTCCTGCTGGTCGTGGTCGCCGTCCACTTCTGGCGTTGAGGTTTTGGCCATGACCGCGAAAGCCCCGTCCATCCTGCTGATCGTCGGTGGTGGGATCGCCGCCTACAAGAGCCTCGAGCTCATTCGGTTGCTGCGCGGCGCGGGCATGGAGGTGCGCGTCGTCCTGACCAAGGCGGGGGCGCAGTTCGTGACGCCCCTGTCGCTCGCCAGCCTCAGCGGCAACAAGGTTTATGAGGACCTGTTTTCGCTCACCGACGAGACGGAAATGGGCCATATCGAGCTCAGCCGTCAGGCAGATGCGATTGTCATTGCGCCCGCGACCGCCGATCTGCTCGCCAAGGCGGCCAACGGGCTCGCCAATGATCTCGCCTCGACGCTGCTGCTGGCCTCCGACAAGGCCGCGCTCGCCGCGCCGACCATGAACTGGCGGATGTGGACCCATCCCGCGACGCGCCGGAACGTTGAGGTGTTGCAGCGCTACGGCATGGCCTTTGTCGGTCCGAATGAGGGGCCCATGGCCTGCGGCGAAACCGGGCCAGGGCGCATGGCCGAGCCCGAGGAGATTTTTGCTGCGCTGCGCGCGCGGCTCGCCGGCCCCGCCCAAACCCTGGCTGGCCGGAAAGTTGTGATCTCGGCTGGTCCAACTCACGAGCCGATTGATCCGGTGCGCTATATCGCCAACCGATCCTCCGGCAAGCAGGGCTATGCGCTGGCCGAGGCCGCGCGCGATGCGGGCGCGGAGGTGGTGCTGGTGTCGGGACCCGTCAACCTGCCGCCGCCGGCGGGGGTGCGGTTGGTTTCGGTGGAGACGGCTCGCCAGATGGACGAGGCCGTCGACTCCGCGCTTCCCTGCGACATTTTCATCGCCGCCGCCGCCGTCGCGGATTGGCGCAGCGAATGCGACGCTTCGCAGAAGATGAAGAAGACCGCCGATGGTCCGCCGGTGCTCAAGATGGTCGAGAATCCCGATATTCTGGCGCGCATCGCACGTCGGGCGACGAATCGTCCGCCTTTGGTGATCGGCTTTGCCGCGGAAACCGAGAACGTGATCCCACATGCCAAGGCCAAATTGGCGAAAAAGGGCTGCGATCTGATCGTCGCCAATGATGTCGGGGAGGGGACCGATGTCATGGGCGGAGCGGAGAACGCCGTCGTGCTCGTCGCCTCGGACGGCGAGCAGGCTTGGCCGAGACTGGCGAAAGGCGAAGTCGCCCGCCGCTTGATTGGCCATTTCTCAAAAATGCTTGCGGCCAAGGAGGGGCGTCTTGGAGCTTAAGATCAAGCGCTTGGCGCATGGCGCGGATTTGCCTTTGCCGTCCTACCAAAGCGCCGGCGCCGCGGGATTTGATCTGCTCGCCGCCGTGCCCGCCGATGCGCCGACGACCTTGCCGCCGGGCGGTCGCGCGCTGATCCCCACCGGTTTGGCCATCGAGATCGAACCGGGCTACGAGGCGCAGACGCGGCCGCGCTCGGGGCTGGCGCTCAAGCATGGCGTGACGGTGCTCAACGCGCCGGGAACCATCGACAGCGATTACCGCGGCGAGGTCGGAATCATCCTGATCAATCATGGCGATGCGCCGTTCGAAATCCGGCGCGGCGATCGCATCGCGCAGATGGTGGTCGCGCCCGCGCCCCAGGCGCGGCTGATCGAGGTGGAGCGCTTGTCTTCGACGGCGCGCGACGCGGGCGGGTTCGGGTCGACGGGCGTTCGAACCCAGAGTTAACAACGACAACGCCGGTCAGCTTTGCTAGGCTGCCAACATCAGAGGGGAAGCGCCATGTCGGACAAGACGCCGGGTCGGGGAAAGATCTACGAGTCCATTACGCAGACCATCGGCGATACGCCGCTGGTGCGATTCGACCGCATTGCGGCCGAGCGCGGCGTCAAGGCGAAGCTGCTGGCCAAGCTTGAATTTTTCAACCCGCTGGCTTCGGTGAAGGACCGCATCGGCGCGGCGATGATCGATGCGCTGGAAGCCCAGGGCAAGATCGCGCCCGGCAAGACGGTTCTGATCGAGCCGACCTCGGGCAATACAGGGATCGCCCTGGCCTTTGTCGCGGCGGCGCGCGGCTACAAGCTGCAATTGGTGATGCCGGAATCCATGTCGATCGAGCGTCGAAAAATGCTGTCGTTGCTGGGCGCGGAACTCGTACTCACCCCGGCCGCGCAGGGCATGAAGGGCGCGATCGCCAAGGCGGCGGAGCTTGTGGCCTCCACGCCCGGCGCCATCACGCCCGCGCAATTCGAAAATCCGGCCAATCCCGAAATCCATCGCCGCACGACCGCCGAGGAAATCTGGAACGACACGCAAGGCGGCGTCGATATCGTCATTTCCGGCGTGGGCACCGGCGGCACCATCACCGGCGTCGGCGAAGTTTTGAAGGCGCGCAAGCCCGGCCTGAAGATGATCGCCGTCGAGCCCGTGGAATCGCCGGTGCTGTCGGGCGGACAGCCGGGGCCGCACAAGATTCAGGGAATTGGCGCGGGTTTCGTTCCGCCTGTTCTCGACCGGGGCGTGATCGACGAGGTCGTGACCATCGACAGCGCCGCCGCCATGGAGGTGGCGCGGCTTGTCGCGCGCGTCGAGGGCGTTCCCGTCGGCATTTCATCCGGCGCGGCGGTAGCCGCCGCCTTGCAGGTCGGCGCGCGCCCGAGTTCCGAAGGCAAGAACATCGTGATCATCATTCCGTCTTTCGCCGAGCGCTATCTGTCGACGGCCCTTTTCGATGGGCTTTGACGCGCTTTCGGCGGCACGGGTGTTGCAATCCCTCCTGGCTTCTTTAGCGTTTTCCGTAAGAAGCCTGGAGGGCGATTCATGCATTTCGAAAACATCATCGTTGAAGTCCACGACGCCGTCGGTCTGATCCGACTCAATCGCCCGAAAGCGCTGAACGCGCTCAACACGGCCTTGATTCACGAGCTGAACGTGGCCTTGGAGACCTTCTCCGACGATCCTCAGATCGGCGCCCTGGTGCTGACCGGCTCCGAAAAAGTGTTTGCTGCTGGCGCGGACATCAAGGAACTGCATCACCTCACCTATATGGACGCCTATCTTGGCGACGCCATCCGCACCTGGGAGCGGCTTTCGCATTTCCGCAAACCGGCGATCGCCGCGGTCGCCGGTTTCGCGCTCGGCGGCGGCTGCGAACTCGCAATGATGTGCGATTTCATCCTTGCGGCGGAAAACGCCAAGTTCGGCCAGCCGGAGATCAAGCTGGGCATTCTGCCCGGCGCGGGCGGGACGCAGCGCCTCGCCCGCTTCGTCGGCAAGGCCAAGGCGATGGAATTGTGTCTCACCGGTCGCATGATGGACGCGCAGGAAGCTGAACGGTGCGGCCTGGTCTCGAGGATCGTCCCGTCCGATCGCCTGCTGGAGGAGGCGCTGCACACCGCGCGGCTCATTACCTCCATGTCGCTGCCGATCGCCATGCAGATCAAGGACTGCATCAATTCCGCCTATGAAACGACCTTGACCGAGGGCGTGAAATTCGAGCGCCGCAATTTCCACGCGGCCTTTGCGACCGACGATCAGAAGGAGGGCATGTCCGCCTTTATCGAAAAGCGTCAGGCGCGTTTCGCCAATCGCTGAGATTCATGCGTTGACGACAGCGGGGTTTCCTGCCTATAAGCGTCCACTCTCGGCGCCGGCAATCGGCGCCGTCATGGTTTTATGCGCGGCCCTTGGATTGGGCATGCATTTGTCCGGGGAACACAATGGCCAATACCAAATCGGCTAAAAAGGCCGTTCGTCAGATCGATCGCCGCACGGCGGTGAATCGCCAGCGTCGCAGCAAGATGCGCACTTTCCTGCGCAAGGTCGAGGAAGCCATCGCCACTGGCGATCAGGGCGCCGCCAAGACCGCTCTCGCCGTCGCCGAGCCGATCCTGATGCGCGCGGCCCAGAAGGGCATCGTTCACAAGAACACCGCGTCTCGCAAGGTTTCGCGCCTCAGCGCCCGCGTCAAGGCTTTGGCGACCGCCTGAAATTCGGCTTCGTAATGAGAAGCCCCGCACGCGTCGCGTGCGGGGCTTTTTTTGCGCCTGGTGTTTCCGGCGAATTCCGCGGCGCGGAAAACGCGTTCAAATGCGAACCACGATCGAAACCGTCGGCGATCCAGACGACCGGCTCCAGGAGCCCGCCCCTCAGGGGCGGCGGCAAGGCGACGAACGCGCCTCCAGCGATGAATGCCTTGTCTCAAACGTCGAGATTGGCGACGTTCAGCGCATTGTCCTGAATGAATTCGCGCCGCGGCTCGACCACATCGCCCATCAGCTTGACGAACAGGTCTTCGGCTTCGTCGCCTTCCTTGACCTTCACCTGCAGCAGCGAGCGCGCCTCTCGGTCCAGCGTGGTTTCCCAGAGCTGTTCCGGATTCATCTCGCCCAGACCTTTGTAGCGCTGCTGCGTCACGCCCTTGCCGCCGAAGGCGAGGACGGCGTTGAGCAGCGCCATGGGGCCGCTGATCGGCGTTTCGTCGCCGCGCCGCAACAAGACCGCCGGCGAGGAAAAACTCTGGCGCAGGCTCGCGGCGCGCTCGTCGAGGCGGCGCGCCTCCGCCGACGCCAGCAGCCCGGCGTCGAGAATGAAAACCTGCTTCACGCCGCGCAATTCGCGCGACAGCACGAAGCCGCCGTTCTCGACGCGGCCGGTCCAGCCGCGCTCGACCTCGTCGGCGAGCGCATCCAGACGGGCGGCGATCTCCTGCGCCTTCGCGGCGGCTTCTTCATCGGACAGGGCGTTCAAAGGCTTGAGCGCGCCTGAAATCGCCGCCTGCTCGACCGCGCCCCGATCATAACGGCTGTGCAACTGGGCGAGCACCTGGCGGATGAAGCGCGCTTCTTCGACCAGAGAGCGCAGGTCGGCGCCGGCGCGCTCCTCGCCCGAGGCGAGCCGCAACACCGATCCGTCGACGCCATTGGCGATCAGATAATCGTCCATGGCCTTTTCGTCCTTGAGATATTGTTCGGACGAGCCGCGCTTGACCTTGAACAGCGGGGGTTGGGCGATATAGAGGAACCCGTTTTCGATCAGCGGCCGCATCTGCCTGTAGAAGAAGGTGAGCAGCAAGGTGCGGATGTGGGAGCCGTCCACGTCCGCGTCGGTCATGACGATGATCTTGTGATAGCGCAGCTTGTCGATGTTGAATTCGTCGTGGCCGATGCCGGCGCCGAGCGCGGTGATCAGCGTGCCGATCTGTTCGCTCGACAGCATTTTGTCGAAGCGCGCGCGCTCCACGTTCAAAATCTTGCCGCGCAGCGGCAGGACCGCTTGATATTCGCGGGCGCGGCCCTGTTTGGCGGAGCCGCCCGCCGAATCGCCCTCGACGATGAACAGTTCGGCCTTGGCGGGGTCGCGCTCCTGGCAATCCGCCAGTTTTCCCGGGAGATTGGCGACGTCCAGCGCGCCCTTGCGCCGCGTGAGTTCGCGGGCCTTGCGCGCCGCTTCGCGCGCGGAAGCGGCCTCGACCACCTTGCCGACGACGTTCTTGGCCTCGGCGGGGCTCTCTTCAAGCCATTGGCCCAGGAATTCGTTGATGATGTTTTCGACGGCCGGCCGGACCTCCGACGACACCAACTTGTCCTTGGTCTGCGAGGAAAATTTGGGATCGGGCACCTTGACCGAGACGACACAGGTCAAGCCCTCGCGGCAATCCTCGCCGGTGAGGTCGACCTTCTCCTTCTTGGTCAGGCCCGAGCTTTCCGCATAGCCCGTGACCTGCCGGGTCAGGGCGGCGCGGAAGCCGGCGAGATGGGTGCCGCCGTCGCGCTGGGGGATGTTGTTGGTGAAGACCAGGACATTCTCGTGGTAGGAATCATTCCACCACAGCGCGGCTTCCACCGTGATGCCGTCGCGTTCGCCGCGCATCTGGACAGGCTTGGCGATGAGCGGCGACTTGGTGCGATCAAGATAGCGCACGAAGGCTTCGAGGCCGCCTTCGTAATGAAGGGTCTCGGTTTTCGTCTCGGCGTGCCGGGCGTCGGTGAGCACAATGCGCACGCCGGAGTTCAGAAAAGCCAGTTCGCGCAGCCGATGTTCGATGGTGGCGTAGTCGAATTCCGTGCTCGAAAAGGTTTCGGGGGAGGGCAGGAAGGTCACGGATGTGCCGCGCTTGGCCTTGCCGTCCTCGATCGGGGCCTCGCCCACCACCTTGAGCGGCGCGACCGCGTCGCCGTGGGAGAAATCGATTTCGTGTTCCAGACCGTCGCGCCAGATGCGCAGGCTCAGGCTGGAGGACAAAGCGTTGACGACCGACACGCCGACGCCGTGCAAGCCGCCGGACACTTTATAGCTGTTCTGGTCGAATTTTCCGCCGGCGTGGAGCTGGGTCATGATGACCTCGGCGGCCGAAACCCCTTCCTCGCTGTGCATGCCGGTGGGAATGCCGCGCCCGTTGTCGGTGACGGTGCAGGAGCCGTCGGCATTTAGCGTCACGGTGACGAGGGTGGCGTGGCCGGCCAGGGCTTCGTCGATGGCGTTGTCGACGACTTCGTAGACCATGTGGTGGAGGCCGGAGCCATCGTCGGTGTCGCCGATATACATGCCCGGGCGTTTCCGCACGGCGTCGAGGCCGCGTAAAACCTTGATCGAATCCGCGCCATATTCAGCATTGGAGAGGGCTGCGGTCTCGTCGGTCACTTGGGAGTCCTTAGGAAAACGGGCGTTTCGACGCCTTGATTCGGAGCCGGCATCATAACGAAAAATCAGGCGAAAGGACGATGGAGCGCCGGGGTTCCATCGCTTATCCCCGGTCAGGCGCCCGACAGGCTACGCGGCGCCGGGCTGACGACAATCGTGGAGCCGTTGTTGACCTGAAGCACCGACAAACCGCGCTCATTGCCGCCGTCCGGCCTGAAGCGGAACACGCCATCGGCGCCGTTGAATCCGGTGGGCGCCGCCAGAACCTCTTCGCTGAACCGGCGGGCGCCCTGGGTGCGCGCCAAGGCCGCGGCGAGCGACACGGAATCGTAGGCCAAAGTTGCGACGCGCGTGGGCTCGGAGCCGAATTTGGCGCGATAGCGCTGGGAGAATGCGTTGAAGCCCGCATTCTCCGGCGAGGCGAACCAGGCGCCCTGCAGCGCGGGCAGGCTCAGCACGCGGGAATCGTTCCACAGGCCGGTGCCGAGGATTTGCACTTTCTTGGAGTCGATCCCATTGGCGGTCAGCGCGCGGGCGACTTCCGGCATGGCCGGCGCTTGTTCCGGAATGAACAGCGTGTCGATCTGGTCGCCGAGCGCCGCGATCTTGCTGGCGGCCGCAGCCGCTCCGCCGGGCCTGTAGCGCTCGATCGCCGCCACGCGCATGTCGCGTCGTGCGGCGGAGGTCTGCAGGGCGCCAAGGGCGACATTGGCATAGTCGTTTTCCGGCGCCATCACGGCGATGGATTTCTTTCCGCGGCTGGCGGCGAAATCGACGATCCGGTCCACGTAGCCTTCGACCAGGAACGACAGAAGATAGACGTTCCGCGAGGTTACGGACATGTCGGTGGAAAAGGCGATGACTGGCTTGCCGGCGCCGCGCGCCACATCGGCGGCGGCGCGCACATCGGCGGCGAACAGCGGACCCAGGATCAGTTCGGCGCCGTCGTTGATCGCCGCCTGGGTGGCTTCCCGGGCGCCATCGGGCGTCGAGCGATCGTCCTTGACCAGAACGGTGATGTCGGTGGCGCCCGCCTCCGAGAGCGCGAGTTCGGCGGCGTTGCGCATGGACACGCCGACCGCGCTTTGTCCCGCGCCTTGGGTCAGCGGCAGGATCAGGCCGACCTTGACGGGCCCGGAGCCGATAACCCCGTTCGCGGTCCCAGGAAGAGCTGAGGATTGTACGGGGGTCACGGGCGCGTTCAGCGGCTCCTCGGCCCGGGTCGACGGCCCAAATCCCGGATTCAAGCAACCGGAAAGGGCCGCGAGCGCGCAGCAGCCGACAAGGCGAAGCAAGAAGTCCGTGGAAAGCCGCAATCGATTTCTCCGCGTTGCGCCGGGGGTCGGCTGACGCGCTTGACAGATCCTGAAGCTCAGTCATACGGCATAGGCGCGCAGTCTGGCAACCGAAAGCGGCGAATCGCCGTGGCCACGCCTGGATTGCCGCGCGTTTTCCTATCGAAAGGCGGCGCAATGGCGCAGGACCCGTCGCATCCGCAACCCATCTCCTCCTTCGTCGCGTTCGGGTTGCGCGCCGAGGTCGAGAAGATCGCGCCCGGCTTGCACGTCGTCGCCACGCCCATCGGCAATCTGCGCGACATCACCTTGCGCGCGCTGGCGACGCTCGCGGCCGCCGACGCTGTGGTCGCCGAGGACACGCGCGTCAGCCGCAACCTGCTGGCCCATTATGGAATCGCCACGCCGCTGGTCGCCTATCACGAGCACAATGCGGCGGTCATGCGGCCCATTCTGCTGGCGCGGCTGCAAAAAGGCGAAAGTCTGGCCTTGATCTCCGATGCGGGCACGCCGCTGGTCTCCGATCCCGGCTTCAAGCTGGTTACTGAGGCCTTGGCGGTTGGCCTGCCCGTGACCTCCGCGCCGGGCCCCTCGGCCGTGCTCGCCGCCTTGGTCGTCGCGGGCCTGCCGACCGACCGCTTCTTCTTCGAAGGGTTTCTGCCCGCCAAGAGCGGGGCCCGGCGGACGCGGATCGCGGAGCTTGCTTCCATTCCGGGAACGCTGGTGTTCTTCGAGTCGCCGCGCCGGCTGGCCGAAACCCTCGCCGATCTCGCCGCCGTGCTGGGCGCGCGGGACGCGGCCGTCGCCCGCGAGCTGACCAAACATTTCGAATCCGTGCGGCGCGGCGCGCTCGATCAACTCGCGGCGGATTATGAGCGGGACGGGCCGCCGAAAGGGGAAATCGTGCTGCTGGTGGCGCCGCCCGGCGAGGAGGCCCCCGCTTTGGCGGGACCGGCGCTGGATGACCGCATCCGCGCCGCCCTGCAAAAATTCTCGCTCAAGGACGCCGCCAGCATTGTCGCCGCCGAGACCGGCCAGCCCCGCCGGACGATTTACGCGCGCGCCCTGGAGCTCTCCAGCGAAGACAAGCGGGAATGAGCCGCGACCGGCAGCGGGCGCGCGCGTTCGGCCTCCGGGCCGAGACGCTAGCGTCCCTCTGGCTCCGGGCGAAATTCTTTCAGGTTGTCGCGCGCAATTTCACCGCGCCCGGCGGGGAAATCGACATTGTCGCCCGGCGCGGCGACGTCATCGCCTTCGTCGAGGTCAAGGCGCGGCCTCGGCTCGAAGATGCGCAGGAGGCGATCGGGGCCGCAAAAATCGCCCGCATTTCGCGTGCGGCGCGCTTCTGGCTGGCGCGCAACCCCTGGGCCGCCGGCTTCACCTTTCGCGGCGACGCGGTTTTTGTCGCGCCCGGCCGCGCGCCGTTGCATGTGGTCGACGCCTTCACGCTCGACATGTTTCGCTGATTTGGCCTGTTGGGACGGCTCCGCGTTTTTTTGTCGGGCGCTCTAGCCTTTTCACAAGTTTCTCTGTATGGAACGCGCTCTTGAATTTCCGCGCGCCCTCGGGATTGCGCGCCTTGTAAAGACTCGCGCGAGCGGGCACGGAGATTGAAATGGCTGTTCCGAAAAGAAAAACCTCGCCGATGAAGCGCGGCTTCCGTCGCTCGGCCGACGCGCTGGCCGCCCCGACCTATGTCGAGGACAAGGATTCCGGCGAACTGCGCCGCCCGCACCACGTCGATCTCAAGACCGGCATGTATAACGGCCGCCAGGTCCTGACGATCAAGTCTAAGGAAGACTGATCTCTCGTCAGAGAGTCCAGATCGAGGCCGGGTTTTCCCGGCCTTTTTCTTGGCCGCTACTCGACCTGTTCGAAGTCTGGCACGAGCAGCCGTTTCAGCGGGATCAGCTTGCGGAATCTGGCGTCGAGGCCGTCGTAGTATTTTTCGACGAGGCCGACGAATTCCGCGCCGTCGATCAGCTTCAGATTGGCCTTGGCGCGGGCGAACTCGCGCGCGGACGCCGTGTAGCCGCCGGTCGTGATGTAGATGCCGACGTCGCGCTCGTGGATCATCGCATAGAACGACTTGACCAGATCCGCCCCGATATTGCCGCCATGCGCCTTGACCTGGATCTTCAGAATCGGCGGCTCAATGCCCAGCTCGTCGCGGTGGGCGATGACATCGACGCCGTCATCGTGCGAGGCGCGGGTGGCGTGGGCGTTATAACCCATGGCGCGGAACAGGTCGGCGACAAAAGGCTCGATCGACGCGCCCTTCAACTCGGTCTTGAGTTTTTTTGAGATGAAATCTCGGGTGGTCTCGACGATGTCGCGCGCCACCACCGCTTGGGTATCGTCCTCGACCAGCGCGCTGGCGCTCTCGCCGGCGCCGGCCGGCGGCTCGAAACGGCGCACGAACTCTGAGATGAAATTGCGGATTTCGAAAATCGTCAGCGTGGCGCCCAGTTCGTAGAGCGCGCCTTGGGAAAACTCGTCCCGCGCCAGCGATTTCAGCCAGCGGACCCCGCGGCGGTGTGGGAAATCCGGATTGGTGGAGCGGTCATAGAGATAGGGCGTGGAGATTTCGCCCCACAACAAGGTGCGGTCGATTTTTCGTGGGTAGACGACGCGGTCGCCGATCTTCATCTCGTGGACGAACCGGAACAATTGTCCCGCCTGGATCGGGATCGCGCTCGCCTTTTGCCCGCAATCCTCGGCGAAGGCGGCCTTGAAGGCGGCGCGTTGCGCGGGGAGGGCGCTGACGTCGCGGTTGACGCTGAGAAAGCTGACCGCCAGCAGACCGTTTTCAATGAAGAGCGGGTCAGCTTCGCTCTCGCCCCCGGCGCGAATGGCCCAGACCCGGTAACTCATGATCCGTCCATGAAAATGCGCGGCCCGGGTGATCCAGTCCGCGGCTCGAGCGCTTCCAAACCGAAGCTCACGCTAGGACGATCATGGCGCCATTGCGCTTGAATGCAAGGGCAAGTCGCCGGTCCCGCGCTTTTCGCCTGGGACCGGCGCTTTCGATCACACCATGTACTGACCGCCATTCGCGGAGAGCGTCGAGCCGGTGATGAAGCCGGCGTCATCGGCGACCAGGAACACCACCGCGCGAGCGATTTCCTCGGGCTCGCCGAGACGGCCGACCGGAATGTGCGGGAGAATCGCCTTTTCCAGGACAGCCGGGTCGATGGCGCGGACCATTTCGGTGCCGATATAGCCGGGGCAGACCGCGTTCACGGTGATGCCGGCGCGGGCGCCTTCCTGGGCCAGCGCCTTGACGAACCCGATGTCGCCGGCCTTGGCGGCCGAATAGTTCACCTGGCCCATCTGACCCTTCTGGCCGTTGACCGAGGAAATGCAGACGATGCGGCCGAATTTGCGCGCGCGCATACCTTCCCAGACCGGGCGGCTCATGTTGAACAGCGAGTTCAGGTTGGTGTTGATGACGCCGTACCACTGTTCCTTGGTCATCTTGTGGAACATGCCGTCCTTGGTGATGCCGGCGTTGTTCACCAGAATGTCCACCGGGCCGAGGTCGGCTTCGACCTTGGCGACGCCGGCGGCGCAGGCGTCGAAATCGGACACGTCCCATTTGTAAACGGCGATGCCCGTTTCCGCCTTGAACTTTTCGGCGGCTTCGTCATTGCCGGCGTAGGACGCCGCGACCTTGTAGCCGGCCGCCTTCAGCGCCTTGGAAATGGCGGCGCCGATTCCGCGCGTGCCGCCGGTGACGATTGCGACTCGAGACATTCATTCCTCCCCTTTTTTCATGAAAAAATGACGCGCCGGCGCGCAGGCCCCGGCGCGTTGAAATCAATCGAGCTTAGCGCTCCACGGTCAGGGCGATGCCCATGCCGCCGCCGATGCACAGGGTGGCGAGACCTTTTTTCGCATCGCGCTTGAGCATCTCATGCAGCAGGGTGACGAGGATGCGGCCGCCCGAGGCGCCGATGGGATGACCGATGGCGATGGCGCCGCCGTTGACGTTCACCTTGGACGTGTCCCAGCCAAGCTCCCGGTTGACCGAGATCGCCTGAGCGGCGAAGGCCTCGTTGGCTTCGATCAGATCGAGATCCTGGATGTTCCAGCCGGCCTTGGCGAGCGCCTTGCGCGAGGCGGGAATCGGGCCAGTGCCCATGATGGCGGGATCGACGCCGGCGGTCGCCCAGGAGGCGATGCGGGCGATGGGCGTCAGGCCGCGCTTGGCCGCTTCCGCAGCGGTCATCAGGACGATGGCGGCGGCGCCGTCGTTGATGCCCGAGGCGTTGCCGGCGGTCACCGTGCCGTCCTTGCTGAAGGCCGGGCGCAGCTTGGCCAGCGCGTCATAGGTGACGCCGTCGCGGATGAACTCGTCGGTGTCGACGATGATGTCGCCTTTCTTGGTCGAGATCGTGTAGGGAAGGATCTCGTCCTTGAACCGACCGGATTTCTTCGCGGCTTCGGCCTTGTTCTGCGACGCCGTCGCGAACTGGTCCTGCTCCTCGCGCGTGATCTGGAATTTGGTGGCGATGTTTTCCGCCGTTGTGCCCATGTGGTAGCCATGGAAAGCGTCGGTCAGGCCGTCGCGCAACATGAGGTCCTGCAGCTTCAGTTCACCCATCTTCACGCCGGAGCGCAGATAGGCGGCGTGCTGCGACTGGGACATGCTCTCCATGCCGCCGGCGACGACGATGTTGGCGTCGCCATTGGCGATCTGCTGCAAGCCGAGCGCGACGGTGCGCAGGCCGGAGCCGCACAGCTGGTTGATGCCGAACGCGGTCTTCTCATCGGGAATGCCGGCCTTGCGGGCGGCCTGGCGCGCGGGGTTCTGCCCCTCGCCGGTGGCGAGAATCTGACCGAGAATGACCTCGTCGACATCGGCGGCCTCGACCTTGGCGCGTTCGAGAGCGCCCTTGATGGCGGCGGCGCCCAGATGGTGGGCCGGCACATTGGCGAAAGCTCCGCTGAAGGAGCCGACCGCAGTGCGGGCGGCAGAAACGATCACGACATCAGTCGACATGCAGATTCCTCCGGAAGGTCGCCGTGGCCCTTTTGGACGCGACATACATCGGCGACTTGCGGCTAGTTTGATCATTTCGCCCACCGCATGGTCAAGGCGGATGGCGGTTTGACCTATGGTCTTTTGGTTGTAGGGCGCGCGTTCACGCGAACGTGCAAGCTTGGCGGGTCGCCGACACGGAGGGTGGAGCGTATTAAGGAAATGACGTTAGCGATTCCCGAGAACTCGGCTTGCCAATTTCCCTGAACGGGGTTTTTCTTGCGCCAACGCAGTGAGCATCCGGCCGTCGGCCGAGCAGGACCGGGAAATGACCAACGAAAAGCAGCCTGTCACGATCAAGAAATACGCAAATCGCCGCCTCTACAACACCGGCGCCAGCGCTTACGTGACTTTGGACGACCTCGCGGAAATGGTGAAGGCCGGCGAGGACTTCGTCGTTTATGACGCCAAGAGCGGCGAAGACATTACCCGCTCGGTGCTCGCGCAGATCATTTTCGAGCAGGAAGGCAAGACCGGCCAGAACCTGCTGCCGATCCGCTTTCTGCGCCAGTTGATCCGTTATTACGGGGATTCGATGCAGATGCTCGTGCCGAGCTATCTCGAATTTTCCATCGAGCGGCTGGCCTCCGACAGCCAGAAATTCCGCGATCAGTTCGATGCCGCCTTCACCGCCAATCCGCTCGCCAATCCCCTGGCGACGCCGACCCGGCAGATGTTCCAGTCCATGGAGGAGCAGGCGCGCAAGAACATGGTGATGTTCCGCGAGGCGCTGCAGATGTTCTCGCCTTTTGGCGCGACCGGAGCCGCAACCGGGGCGGTGACAGATCAGACCAAGGCCGGCGCGGTTGACGAGCTGAGCGAGATGCGCGCGCAGCTCGCCGACATGAAGAAGCGGATCGACAGCCTGACCCGGAAAGACGGATAAGCCCAGCTCAGACTTGCGCCGCCGCCTCGGGAACGGCGGCGGCGGCGAAGAAATCGCCTTGCAGATAGTCCACGCCCCAGTCGGTCAGGATTCTCGCGGTTTCGGCGTCTTCGACCCATTCGGCCACCACGGGCAGGCCGACATGGCGCGCGAGCTCGACCAGAGTTTTCACGAAGAAGCGGTCGTCGGCGGAGCGCGACAGGTTCTGCACGAAGGCGCCGTCGATCTTGACCAAATCGAAATTGAAGCGGCGCAGATTTTTGAACGAGGTGTGACCGGCGCCGAAATCGTCCATGGCCACCCGCGCGCCAAATGTCTTGATTTCGTCGACGGCGCGCACGGTCGCGTCGATGTCTTCGATCGCGCAGGTTTCGGTGAATTCGACCATCAGGCGTTTGGCGAGCTCGGGGAAGGCGCCCAGGCTGGCGCGCAAATGAGCGATGAAGCCGGCGTCTCTCACGGTGCGGCCGGACATGTTCACGGACAGATGCAGAGTGCGATCCTCGGCCAGCCTCTTCAGGGCGAGTTCGAGGATTCGATGATCGACCCTCTGGATCAGCTCGGATTTCTCGGCGGTCGGCAGGATCGATGACGGCGACACCAGCGCGCCATCCTTCTGGCGCAAGCGCATCAGCGCCTCATAGAGCGCCGGCGCGCCCGTGCGCGTGTCGATCAGGGGTTGCAAGGCCAGCACGATCCGCCCGTCGTTCAAGGCCGAAACGATTTCGTCCGAGACCTTCAACGCCTTTGCGCGTGAATCTTCTCGCATCAGGGACGGCTCGTAGATGACGAGCCGCGCTCCACCCGGCTGTCGCGCGAGGTCGAGGGCCTCCTCGGCGTTCTGGAAAAGCAAATGCGCGGCGCGCCCATTGCGGGGCGCCACGACCGCGCCCACGCGCAGCTTCGCCGCCACGGGACCTGCCGCGGTTTCAAAGGGCTGGTCGCCGATCATGTCGATGAGCCGCTCGGCGGCGGCGGTCAATTCCTCAGCGTCGCAATTTTCCAGCAACAAGGCGAATTTGTTGCCGGCATAGCGTGCGACAATATCGCGTTCGCGGCAATTGATCCGCAGGCGCTGCGCGATCCCCGCGATCACCTGGTCGGCGATATCGTAACCATAGGAGCGGTTGAGCACAAAAACATTGTCGATCGCCGCCAGCAGCGCGGCGAAGCTCTGCTTCTTTTTGGCCGCCTGCGCGAAAAATAGCGGGGCTTGTTCAAGCAGGCTGGCGCGGTTGAGCACGCCGGTGAGCGTATCGAAGCGGGATGTGAACGCCAGTTGGCGCTCCTGCTTGTAGCGTTCCGTGATAATGCGCACCAAGCCATGCGCGCGCGCCGGCCGACCGTCGGAGCCGGCGAACCAGCGTCCCGTGTCTTCGATCCAGATGGTCGCCGCGCGCGTTTCATGCGGAACCAGGCCGTAGCAGATCTGGAACGGCACGCCCTTTCCGCAATCTGTTCCCGAGGAGCGCGCAATGGCTTCGTAGCGCGAGCTTTCGCTTTCGTGAGACAGGCGCTCGGCGAAGGCGCGGCCGGTTGAGATGGATGCGAGATTGGCGACGCCGAGCACTGCCGCGACATTGGGGCCCCAGTTGATCTGGTCGCTGCGTAGGTCCCAGTCGTAGACCACTTCGCCAAGCGAATCGAGAATGCGGCGGGGATCCGGCGCCTCAGTCAGGGTCGAAAACGGCGCGCTGTCGCCGGTCCTGGACGCTTCGCGCAGCGGCGGCGCCAGCGGGAGGATGGGACGGGGCGGCGGCGCAAGCGGCGGTTGGCTGGGCAAGGCGCTTTCGGGCGCCAGACGCCGCTCTACGCCTGGGCCGACCTCCTCCCGAGCGATTGGCCCGTCGTCTTCGGTCGTGGTCGTCTTTGGCGGGTCAGGCGACTTGGACGCGTCAGGCGAACTGGGCGCGTGAGGCGTCTGGGGCGCGCGAGAGGCCAAATAGCGAAGCTGCACGGGCGTGGTTCCGAGACTCGGGTTGGGCTCCAGGTTTGACGCCCTTCCGGTTAAAAGCGCGTATAGAAGCGCTGCAAAGCCCGGAGCGCTGTTAAGCCTGGAGCGCCGGGCGACGCTCAGGCCCGATTCTTTCGTTCTCTCAATTCTGCGAACACCGCGTCCGCATCGGCTCGGTCCATGCCCAGAGTTCGGCGCACAGCCACATCGTCCGCCCGCAAGAACGGGTTGGTCGCGCGTTCCCGCCCGATCGTCGTCGGCAGTGTGAAGGCGCCCTGCGCCCGCAAGCGCTCCGCCTCGACCATGCGCTCCCGCAGCGCGCTGTTGGTCGGATCGACCGTGAGAGCGAAACGCCCGTTGGCCACAGTATATTCATGGCCGCAATAGACCTTGGTCTCCGGCGGAAGCGCGGCCAGCCGCATCACGCTGGCGCGCATCATCGGCATGTCGCCTTCCATCACCCTGCCGCAGCCGAGTGAAAACAGCGTGTCGCCGGTGACGACCACGGCCTCGGCCGGAAGGTGATAGCAGACATGGCCCAGCGTGTGCCCGGGGGTTTCGAGGACACGCGCGGAACTGCGCCCGATGGCGATCTGATCGCCGTCGATGACGGCGAGATCGAGTGGAGGCAGTCGATGCGCGTCCTTGCGGGTGCCAACCACGCGCGCGTCGGGAAAGCGCGCTTTCAGGGCCGCCACGCCGCCGATGTGGTCGTGGTGGTGATGGGTGATCCAAATGTCGGTCAGCCGCCAGCCCGCGGCGTCGAGCGCCGCGCCGATCCGGTCCGCCTCGGGGGCGTCGAAGGCGACCGTCGCGCCTGTCTCGGGATCATGCGCCAGCAGCCCGAAATTGTCGCTCAAACATTGAAAAAGCTGAAACTGCAGGGCCATGCGCGCGCTCCGAACCGAGGGATGCGCGAGATTACCGGGGCTGCGGGGAAATGCACATGCGGGATTTCGCATGGGGTCCGGAAGGACTTGCGCGCCTGCGTTTTTTGTGGCGATCCTGTCCCATGGCGCTCGATGTCACCGATCTCCGCAGTTTCTACGCGTCTTCCCTGGGGAAAACCGCCCACAATCTGGTTTGCGCGCATCTTGCGCGTCGTTGGGACAATCTCGCCGGTCTGTCCGTGCTGGGCATGGGCTATGCGACGCCCTATCTGGATCGGTTTCGCGGCCAGCCGCTTCGCTTGCTCGCGATGATGCCCGCCGAACAGGGGGTGGTGAACTGGCCGTCCGAGGGGGCCTCGGCCTCGGCGCTGATCGACGACACCATGCTGCCGCTTCCCGATTCGTGCATTGACAGGGTTCTGCTGACTCACGCCCTTGAGACCGCCGAACATCCGCGCGAACTGCTCGAGGAAATTTGGCGCGTTTTGACGCCCGGTGGACGATTGATGGTCGTCGCGCCGAATCGCTCGGGGCTCTGGGCCCGCCTCGATTCGACGCCGTTTGGCCATGGCCGGCCGTTTTCGCGTGGCCAGTTGCTGGATCTGCTGCGGGAATCGCTGTTTTCGCCGATCTATTGGAGCGAGGCGCTGTACACGCCGCCCTTGGATCGGGCCGTGGTGCTGCGGCTCGCCCCGGCCATCGAAGGCGTGTCGGCGAAATTGTCGCTGCCGGGCGCCGGCGTGATTCTGGTGGAAGCGACTAAGCAACTGTACCGGCTCGTCGGCGCGCGGCGCGTGCGGCGAAGCTTGCCGGAACTGGCGCCGGCCCTCACGCCCGCGCTGGCGCCGCGTCCACTCGGGTCCGGTCGGGACCTGCGTTGACCTATTTGCCCGCGACCTGGGAGCTGTTCGGCGCCTTGGCCATCAAGCCGTCGATCCGGTCGCGCTCCTTCTTGAAATCCACGAGCGGCTTGCCCTCGAACTGGCGTGTTTTCGCCAGGCGGACGCGGAGCGGATCGACGAAATGGCCGTTCACGATCACCTCGTAATGGAGGTGAGGGCCTGTCGCGAGTCCCGAAGCGCCGAGATAGCCGACGATCTGGCCCTGCTTGACGTGGGCCCCCTCACGCAGGCCGCGCGCAAATGCTGACATGTGGTTGTAGGTGGTCACATAGCCGTTGTTGTGCTCGATCTCGACGCGACGCCCGTAACCCGAATCCCAGCCCGCCTTGATGATCGTTCCATTGCCGGCCGCGAAGATCGGCGTGCCGATCGGCGCCGCCCAATCCACGCCGTTATGCGGGCGGGAGTAATGCAGGATGGGATGAAAGCGCATGCCGAAACCGGAGCGCAGCTCTCCAGAGGCGATCGGCTTTCGCACCAGGAATTTTCGGGTCGATTTGCCGGTGGGGTCGAAATAGTCGACGCCCTGGTCGTCCGGCGACTGAAACCGGTAATATTTGTAGGTCTCTCCGCGGGCCGTGATCGACGCATAGAGCAGCTCGGCGTGATCGCCATCCTCGCCATTGTCGAAAAAGGCGTCGATGGAATCGCCGCCGGCGACCGGTCGCTGGAAATCGACGTCATTGCTGAACGTGCGGACCATCTGGTCGATGATCGGGCGCGGAATGTCCTGCTTGAGCGCAGTCTCATAGAGCGAGTTGTAGAGTCGCATGCCGCCCGAATCGTCGTCGTCGTCATCGTCGCTCTGCTGCGACTTGCGCGCCTTGGCGCCTGCGTCAGCGGTCGGCGCGTTTTCGAGCAGGAGATATCGACCGCTGTCCGCCAGTGCGACGGACGCCTTGATCTTGTCCTCATCGTAGACGGTGAGGCGCGCCAACTGGAGCGTGGCGGCCGCCTCCGTTTCCGCGAAGGACAATTTGACCCGGCGTCCCTCGGAAATGGCTTCGCTGGCGCGGCGCGAACTGAATGCGTCTTTTACCGCGGCAATGGTGGGTTTCGGCACGCCGGCGGCGGTCAAGACCTCCTCGAGCCCTTCGCCCCGGCGGATGACGGCCAGCTTGTCCTTGGCGTTGCGCGCCGCATCCGCGTCGCCGATGGGGTTCGTCGTGCGCGGCGCCAGGGTGACGTTTTCTGGAACCATCCGCACTTCAATGGATGAGAAGGGCGAGCTGACATTGATGTTGCCGGGCGTCGCATAGGCCAGACCGGGGCCATTGGCGTCGAAGGACGCGCGGCTGGTGCGCATCAGAAGCAATTGAGGGGGAAGCGTCGGCGAGGCCTTCGCGCCGTTTGACTGCGCATGCTTGAGCGTTTCGTCGACCTGCGCGCGCACCTCGTCGAGGGACAAGCCGCCATTGGGCGCGGCGAACTGGCTTGCTGACAGGTCCGCCACGGTAAAACTGACTTCGGCGATGTCGGGCGCAGGCGCGGCTTCAGGCGCCTCGGGCGCCGGGTTGCTGGAATCAGAAAGCAGTTTCAGCGGATTGAATTCCGGAACGTCAGCGCTCAGTCCCGTATCGGACATGGTGAGCGTCGTCGACACGCGCGTAAACGTCCTGGTCTTGATGACCTCGTGGTCACCGACCTTGATCGCAGTCGGCGTTTTGTAGGTCTGTTTCGCGGCGACGATATCAACCGATTTGATCAGCCGGTCGCCTTTCGCCGGGTTCACCTTCTCGCTCTCGCCCTGGTCCCTCCTGTTCAACAAGGCGCGCGTCGGCGCTTCGGCGAAGTTCGCCTCGCGATCGAAGGCGGCATAAATGGCGCCGCCAAGCAGACCTGCTCCGATCAGTCCGGTGAGCCCCGAGCCGGCGAGCCATCGCAGCGACACGCGCCGCGCCGACTCTCCGCGTCGCTCGCCGCGCACGTCGAGCGGCGGCTCAGCGCCGGTCGCGGCGGAGAATCTCATGCTCCGGGTAGAAGATGCTGAGCGGAATGCCATGAACTCGACCGATGGCGCCAAAGATTCGGCCTCAGAGGGACCTTGACTGACAGAGATAACGTCAAAACTCAGCTCTGTCTCCTGCCCCCAAACAAAGGCGCGGCCATATACATCGGCAAAACATGGCTCAAATGCGACGGGCCTTCCCGGGAGCCGTCCGCATCCCGTATCCCGTTGAAATTTCATAAGGATCAAACTTTTTTCATTTTTTTGTCATTGGCGGCTTGACGGTTCGGTCGGGGAGGTCCTATAAGCCACCCATCGACGGCGTCGCTGCCGGTCACTGGCGGCGGACGCTGACGCGTCTTCTCTAAACCTTCGTGGGTTTGGCCGGCTAGGTCGCCGGGGATGACGCGTCGCTGAAGGATCGGGTTGACACCTTAGGGTGTGAGGCTTAAATTCTTCGGCCCCGCTGTTTGACAATCGCATCGGAAGAAAGAGAAACGTGGACGGCGGAAGTCCTTGCGTTGACCTTCGAGGAAACTTGAAGGTCTTTCATGAGGAACAAACCGACGATCACGTATCTTAAGTTCATCGCGATACTTTTGAGCTGTGAAGCTCGAGTGT
>NZ_JAOQNX010000012.1 GCF_025961575.1 Rhodoblastus acidophilus
GATAGGCGCCCTCCTGTCAGCGTTCACTCCGCAAGAGTGCGCCAACTTCTTCGCCGCCGCAGGATATGACCCGGATTAAGCCGAATCCGCTCTAGCGCCAACATCGAAGACAACACCGAGTTCACGACAGCCCGCATATCTCTGGATGTCATAAATCCAGTTGCGACCAGGCCTGACCAAGCGCGTCAATGGAAACCACGACGCACTCAACACCATATGCTCAAATATATTGAGCCAACGCCCAATCAAGAACGCAAAGTTCAAAACGGCCTCCGCCAAATCAAATATGACATCTCCACTCGGCGCTGCAGACGAACCACAACGCACAAGAACGACCTTGAGCTTGGCGCTCACCACTGAGTAATAATATAAGGCTCCTGCCCAATCGTCGCTCCAGTGTATGAGGTACCCAATGCGCCATGAATATTTGAGTGTCCGTTGTTCCAATAACCGCCGACCGTGATATAGCCGAGCCCAGGATATACTCCGGTGATAATATAAGTTTCCTTGACATCAGTTGCCAGTTGCACACCGAGACCTGGAAAGAAAAGCGACGTGTCCGCAACGCGAACGACGAAGCTACCGGCTTGCGCCGACCAATCATTGGTGGGCAGCGTCTGGCCGTAGCTATAGAAGTGGTGATCGGACACAAGATTATAGTGCGGCTGGCTCCCGACATACCAGTCGCAAAGCTGATACGCTTGTCCTCCCCACAAGAGCGGATAATTGACAGCCCAACGGCCAGGACCTCCGGTGATTGGGGGAAGCGCTCCAGTCAGGGTCGACAGTTGTCCGGGTGTGATGCAGGGGCGGGTGTAGGAAGCAGGCCGAAATCCCCACATCGGCGCCTGGCCAAAGCCTGTGCTTCGATACCCATTGGCTTGAGAATTGAACAGACGCGCCAGAAAGGGAGTCCGGTCAAAATGACCGGCGCCTAGATAGGTGGACGACGTTTGGGTCGGTTGACCGTAAGAAATCCAGCCGCCAGACGATGTCACGACCCGCTCGTTGAACTGCGCCCCCAGCGACCTGCTCACGTAAAGGTCCGCCGTATTGGTTGCGGCCTCGTTGGCGAAGTCGATCAAAACCGGCTGACTGAGGCCAAACTGCGTATCGCTGATGTCGACGCTGCCATTCGATATATTGATGAAGGGATAGGCCATTTGCGCATAGTAAAGAGCCAACTGCGCTGGCGTCGGCCTGTTCTCGGGCGCAAAAGCCGCCATGCTCGCATCGTAGTTGAAATAGATGTTTTCAAGCTTGGAGAACCGGCCATTGGCGCCGAAGCCGGAGAATGAATTGATGAGCGTCGTGGGCGCCAACGGGTTTTCAATGTGAGCGCCGTTGACGCTCACCTGCTCACCTTTGATCACCGTGACCATTTCGGCGGCGTAGAGCGTCGTCGCCGCTTGAAGTTCGTCGGAAATATTTGATATCGTGGTAGCGACTAGGCGGCCGAAAAACGCATGTCCCCAGGTCGGATAGATCTGGAAATTGGCTAGGTTCGTTATGGAATTCCAGGCGGTCAAGACCACCGGGATCACGCCGTAATCTGGTGTGTAAATCGTGTAGGCGTTGTAAACGGGCGTCCCGACATAGGGGTCCGGGGACCCAATCGTCGCCGTAAAGGTATAATTGTGCAGGTTTCCGGCCGGTGCCGGCGTGAGCGCCGAAACGTTCGAGATCCTGAACGCGTTGGACTTCGCGCTGGTCACCGACAAGTTGCCGCCGAAGACATGGATATTCGTGCCGATATCGGCCATGATCGCCGTGGTCGCGCCGTTAAGCATGTCGTAAACCGAAGTAATATAGGCTTGTGTCTCCGCTGAGTGGATCCCGACGCAAGCATTGGCGGCGACAGGCCTAACAAAAGTGTTGGAATCCGCGAGATCGGGGCTGCCCTGCGCGCCTTCGCTGTAATCCGTGTAAAAATTCTCGACCCAGGTGTCTTCGATATGGGTCAGCGACGCGCCGACTGAAATTGCGACGCCGATACCCGCGGCGGGCTGCGCGCAGCGGTAGCCCTTATTGGGTCCAAGGATTGCAACACCCTTAAGCGTCATGCCCCTCCCCGGCCCGATCCACCAAGCAACGCCATCATTGAAATTCGGACGCACGACGCAGCCAGCGCCTTCATGGTTGCGGCCGGTCGGCCCTATGAAAGCCAGAGAGAAGGCGTGAATGGTCGGTTTCGCAAGATTCGCGCGCAGGTTGCCCGGCGCGTCCTGGAAAATTGGCCCGGAGGTCACGAGGTTTGCGCCGGCCGGGCAAAAAACGGCCTGCGATTTCCTCTCATAGGCGGCGTCGATCGCCGCCTGAAGGCACGCGGTCGCGTCGGATTGGCCGGAAAGCTGGGCCGAGGTGCAAAAATTGGAAAGATCGACGGCATTGGCTAAACCGAACGCCTGGGCGCGCGTCGAGGCCCCACGATTGGCGGCGGCGTCCTGCGCTATGGCCGGGAAGCCGGGACGCCTCTGGTCATGGGCGCGCAGAAGAGGCGAGTCGGATTCGGCCCGGCCGTGCTCGGCCGGAAACCCGGGACGCCTCTGATCATACGCGCGCAAAAGAGGCGAGTCGGCGCCCGCGCGGCTGTGATCGGCCGGAAAGCCCTGACGTCGCTGATCGTAGGCGCGCAGAAGACGCGACCGGGAGCCGTTTTGCGGGTCCGGTTCTGTCTGCGCCCAAGCCACGGTCTGGGTGCCGAGCACGATGGAGAGCAAGATCAGGATGGGCTTCACAACGACGCCTCCCTTCGCACAGACACAGTCTAAAAAAGGCGCTCAGACACCCCGGAGCGGCCTCCCTATTTTTCCTGGCACTCCGCGTGAATCCGCCGCACCGTCATGAAATACCATAATTTGTAGAAGGCATAATAGAATCCGGCAGAACCGTCCAATACGCCCAAGCGCAAAATATATGTATAAAAGAAATAAAAGTGCGCGAACCACCATTGATCGACATAGCCATATTTGACTTTTTGCCTGAGCGTAAGTCCGTTGGCGTTGCCCCCTTGGCGAAGTTCAAACAGGCGCCGCGCCTCCCAAGCCGCATAATCGGCATGCTTTTCGATGAATTTCAGGATCCCGCGATCATCTTCATGTCTGATCGGCATCCTGATTTCTCCGACGGGGCCATCGATAATCGGATGCTCATGCACCTCCATGTCCAGATTGCTCCAGCGCTGCTCATCGATCCTCTCATAAAGGCCTGCGCCACGCTTGATGAGCGCAATCTTGCGTTGCGGCACGCCAAAGTGCAATGTCTTGCCAAGAAAAACATTAGTATACCTAAGCCAGTAGGCGTTCGCTGCCCCTTCGCGCACAGCGCGGCTCACCTCGCCGACAAAGGCGTCGGAAACGATTTCGTCGGCATCGATGAACAACACCCATTCCGTTTTAAACGCATAATTGAGCAGCATCCAGTTTCGCTTCTTGGGGAAACGCCCGTTCCAATCAAACTGAACAAATTCGACGCCGTATTTTGCCGCGATCTCGGCTGTACGATCCGTACTGCTGGAATCGACCACCACCACTGCCACAAACTTGTCCACCAGCGCGTCCAGACAACGCGGCAGGTTCTTTTCCTCGTTCCTGACCGGCACGACGACGGTAATGTTCAGCAATGCATTCAACTCCGCACCTCGCGTCGTCCGACCACGCGGGCCGGATTGCCGACCACGATCGTGTCGGCGCCGACATCGCGCACTACGACCGCCCGCGCCCCGATGATCGCCATGCCCCCCACCTTGACGCCGGGACCAATAAAGGCGTCGGCGCAGATCCAGGCCCCCGCGCCGATGTCGATCGGCGGTTTGAGCAGTGGCATTGCAGGATCACGAAAATCATGCGTGCCCGCGCAAAGATGTGCCTGTTGGGAGATCGTCGCGGCGGCGCCGATGGAGATCCTACCGAGATTGTAAATCACAGCGCGGTCACCAATGGCGCAGGCGTCGCCCAACTCCAGATCCCACGGCGCGAAGATGCGCGCGGAGGGATAGACGTGAACGTCGCGGCCGACTCGCGCGCCGAACGCACGCAAAACGGTCCTTCTCCAGCCCCACAAGGGCCGGGGCGTCCAAGCGAACAGCGGGAGGCGCAAGCCTCCCCACAACGCGCGCGCCATGAGCACCCGCGGCGAGTATTTCTTCGCCTTTCGATTGGCGATGATGTCTGGCCGGATCAAGGATGACATCCCGCCCCTCATCAAGACTTGTAAACGGTCGCGGGCGCGTCGCCGCCCATCAACAGCCAGCGATAGACGTCAATCATGTCACGGGCGACACGATCCCAGCCAAAGTCGCGCGCCATCCAGGCGCGTCCGTGCTGGCCCATCGCCGCCCGCTCCGGCGGGGCGAGCGTAAGCGCCTGGCGCAACGCCTGCGTAAGCGGTTCAACCCCATGGTCGATCCACCATCCGCATCGTTCGCGTTCGAGGCCCGACCAGGGCGCCCCCTTGGTCGAGATCACCGGCGTTTCCAGCGCAAGGGCCTCCGCGACCGTGAGAGCAAAATTCTCATTCAACGTCGACAGCACGAACAGATCGGCGTTGCGAACCAGCGTGAGTTTCTCTGGCCCGTAGACCGGCCCCTCAATGGTCACGCGCCGCAGACCCAGGTCCTGCGCCAAGGCTCTGAGAGATCGGTCATGCCCCAACTCGGCTGGACCGACAATGCGCAACCGCCATGAAGGAAAGGCGGGCTCAATGGCGGCCCAGGCGCTCACAAGCCGATCCAGCCCCTTTTTCGGATGCACGCGCCCCAACGACAGAACGGTCGGCGCGTCGCCGGACGAGCGGGGAATCGCCTGGAGGTCTGGCAGATCAATCCCATTTGGGATAACGGCGACGGGATTCTTCAGACCCATGTCCCGGATCTCACCCAACTCAGAAAGCGCCGTGGCATGGAGACAATCGGCGGCGGCGAGCGCTGATCGCTGCGCCAGGGCCCAGACCAGCTTCTTCTTGCGCGCGGAAATCGCCAGGGCGGCAGCCCCGAGCATGCCGCGCGGGGTATGCACCAGTTTGACACTGGCCCCGATCCGGGATTTCGTCCACGCGGGATAAAGATTCGGCGCAAGCCAAAGCCCATGCGCATGCAGGATGCCGCCGGAACGCGCATCCGCTGCCAGCGCCCGCGCGAGCGCTGGCGAGGAACGCAGCACACCTCCCAAGACTGCGCCCGCCGGATGTGCGTCGCAGGCCTCTTGCGGCTTGAACGGCCTGTCGGCTTTGTTTCGGGTGACAAAGCGCGTCCGGGCCGCCAAGCCCGCATCGCGCAAGGCAGCAACGAGCGCGGGAACCGAATACGACGGCCCCCCTTCCTCAGGCGCAAGGCTGGGGACGACATGGGTCACCGAAATGGCGGAAACGACACGGCCCCTGCTCGTCATCCCGTGCACATCCCGCGCAATGCGGCTTCGACGCCGTCGACCGCGACGGAAAGACTGAAACGATCGGAGACGCGCCTAATCCGATCCGGTGTAGGCGGGTTATTGAGCGTCGCCGCCAGAGCCTTTGCCAAGGCGTTGACATCGCCCATAGCGAAAGTCCGTCCCACCTTGCCGTCGGCGGCGAGATCGGGCGCGCATCCGACGGCGTCCGACACGACGATCGGCGTTCCGCTGGCGAGCGCCTCGTTGGCGACGAGGCCCCAGGTTTCGCGTCCGGTGGAGGGCAGGACCAGCACATCGCTTGCCGCATAAGCGGCGGGTATTTGCGTCTGGTTCTGAAAGCCGAGGAGATGCGCAGGCAAGCTGGCCGCCAGCGACCGTGTCCGCACCTCATCTTGCAGCGGGCCGGAGCCTGCAACCATCAGATGGACGTTCATGCCTTCACCGCGCAAAGCCGCCGCGGCCGCGACCACGTCCAGGGGACGCTTAAACTCCACGAGTTTTCCAGCAAACAGGATCAGCTTTTCGTTTTCATTCACGCGCAATGCCCTCCGCAAGGCGAAACGGGCATCGGGGGTCGCTTGCTGGGCGAAACGTGCAGTGTCCACGCAATGCGGCGAGGCAAACAGTCTCGATTGAGGATAATGATAATGTGCGTAATAGGCGCGATTGCGCTCTCCGACAAACAGGGCGGCGTCGAAGACGCGCAAAAGGAACGGATAAACCGCGCCTTTTGCAAGGCGTTTCGGGAGACCTCGCGGCGTGTCGAGCTGGCTGTCGCCCCGCACCATGACGCGCAGGCCCAAGGTCTTGGCCGCCCAGATCGCCTGCCAATAGCTTTTAAGATGCCAGCCCATCACCAGCAGCGCGTCAAAGTGCCCTTCGGCGAGATGCTTGCCGACATCGGGCGTGTCACATCCGCCAAAATGATGGGAACCGGGATCACCGGCGACATTGTCCAAAAAGACATGATCGTAGCCGCCGAGAAGATCGACGTCCCATTCGAAGGGCGTGACAAAACCCGCAGAAGCCTGCTGCGCGGGCGTGGCGCGGTGCGCGAAAAACACGCACACATCCATTCGCCACGCAAGCTCCCGACAAAGCGGAGCATAATATTGGATTGGATGTGAAACGACGACAGCAAGTCGCGACCGCATTGCCGGCTCTCGATCTTCAGTCTGCCGAACGGAACGCCATCAACGCCCGACCGACGCAAAAATCTCGGCGAAACGCCGCGCGACCGAACTGGCGTGATAATCAGACCAGGACTCCGGCTTGGCCGGCGAATATCGCTCCGCATCGCTCGCCAGCCTAACGATTGCGGCGCCAAGGGCCGGTTCGAGCTCGGCCAATTCCTCCTGCCCGGCGAAAGCCAGACTTTCGCCGCCGCCCGCGCCGGACAGAATTTGGTGTGAACTGCTCGCTTGATGGAAAATTGAAAGATACGGCCGCCCGGACATGAGCGCGGGATAGATCTTTGAGGCGGTGTAGTGCGGCTCGTCGGAACCGATGAGAAGAAGCGCATGCGAGTTGGCGAGCAGACTCAAGGCTTCGAGATAGGCGACGCGCTGCGGGGTCTCGTGGACGAGGTCGCCGACGCCCTCCTCAACCGCCAGCGGCGCTACTTGGAACGCGCCATAGCCATTGGGCTGGTTGCTTGTGCCGACGAAATTGAAACGGATGCGCGCGGCCAGTTCGGGGTGTGACCGTCGCACTTGCGCCAGGGCGCGAAACACCGTCCGCGCCGCCGGCCCGGTCCGTGGCATAAAGGCTCCGACAAAGCTGAAGTTGATTTTTCCAGGATCGAGTCTCACCTGGGGATGAACAGGGGGATTGCGGCGCAGGGCGGTAAAATCGTCGGGATCGCCGCCGATGGGAACGGCGGCCATCCGCGCGCGATCGAGCCAGGAATAGCGCGCGGCCATTTCATCGTTCTGGCGATCGGACACCGAAGTTATGTAGCTTGCGTCGCGTATCGCGCGTGGTTCGAGCGCCACCGCGAGGCGATGCGCAGCGCCTCCCTTCGACCATTTCGGCCGCGACGAACCCTCGGCGGAAACCCAGGGATCCTGGAAATCAAGAACCACAGGGAGGCCAAACGAGCACCTGATCCAGCTCGTGAGCAGCATCTGGTAAAAAGGCCACCCTGTGAAGAATACGACGTCAGGCTGCTCAGCCTTCACGAGCTGCTTTATTTCATGCCACACCTGGAACATCGAGCGAAGCGCGAGATCGCCGACGCCCAAAAGTTTTCCAAGCTTGACCGGGAGGGCCCGAACCCTTCGCACATCGACGGTTTCAGGAACCAAACGACCCAATGCGAAATCAACGGGCTCTTTATGGAACTTTTCGTCCACGGCTAAGACGATCGGGCGCCATCCAAATTCCGGCAGGTGCTTCGCCAGGTGCCTTGCACGATGGACACTCGCGATGGAACTGGGTGGAAAATTAAGCGAGACGAGCAATGATGTCCGCTGTTTCATCGCGCCCTCGAAACAATCGGAGATTTCTCGAGCACCCAATTTCCGTTGGTCAGCGCGATGGCTTGAATGCGTGGGTCTTCGCTTCCCTTCAAGAGCGCCGAAAGTCGTTCGCAATTGCTCGCATTCACGATGCAGACAATGTCGGGCGAATGATGCCGTAGGCACGCCAGTACGTAAGCATACGCAAGACCGACATCGTTCAAATAGTCCACGCCGGAAAGTATTTTTTTGAGGGCAGGCGCGAGCATATCTTCGCCCTCCAATATTCGCGTTGCCAGGTGACCTAATTGAAAATATCTTTTTTCCGCAATATCCGGAGCACAATGGCGATCCAAAACGGAAATCTGCGCGATCGAAGCGACGCCATTGATGTTGTCGAGCATGGCTGAGACATTTTCGATCTCGCCGGAGCACCCGGCTCGGCCAATGCGTCCGACATGGATCAATTCCGCGAGTTCGTCGCGAATGTGATTCGTCACCTCCGAAGGGAGACGCTCGTGGGTCAGCAATCCCCCTAACCTATCCAAATTCATATTGATCAAACTTGCGCTCGCGGCGGCTTTGGCGGACTTCTTCCATCCTGCCGACGATGCTGAAGCTTGCCGCGTAATTGGAAGGGATGCGCTTTTGCAACGGCCGCGAAGAGAACGGTAGGGTTCTCGAAACCATGCCAAAAGCGGACCATATTTCGGAGGCGCAATCCCAAACTTAGTTGTAATGTCAACTTCAGGATCAAGTCTTCGTCGACCCAGCGCCTTTGCAAGCGTGTTTTCCGCGGTCCCCAGCCCATAGGAAGGCGCGACGTCAAATCTACGGATACCCAAGTCAAGCGCGCAGTGAACCAGCCGCTCCGATCGCCGGTAAGAACTGCCGCCCGTTAAATTGTGGCAACCTAAGGCAATTTTGTTCATGAACATTGAAGCGCCCGCTGATTTTCAATGATGAGCTTGTCCGCCAGACGCGCAGCCAAAGCCATTGCGAGCAGCGTCGGGTTGGCATATCCGCTGCGCGGGAAGACGGAGGAGCCACAACAATAAAGATTATCTGTTCCAAATACTTTCAGGTGGGAATCGACAACGCCGTCGGATGGCCGGGCTGCCATGCGGGCGCCGCCAGCGTGATGCAAGCCGTCATCGGCACTTTCGGCAAAGCCAAGCGGATCCTCCAGCAATTGAGAGGCGATCTCAATAGAGGCAATTCTATTGCTTTCCGCCCATCGTTTGACCTTTTTTGTTGTTTCAAGGAATGCGTCCGCCTCTTCTTGTCCCTTTATCCAGTTTATGCGGCTCAAGGGAATGCCCCTGGTGTCGACACGGTCTGTCGAGAGTTCAATTTTACTATCGAAACGGATGGGTTGCTCGACAGCGATCCGCAACAGGCCTTCTCCGCGCAACACAGTTCCAATCCGCTTGTGTCGCAGATACCGCAATGCAAGCGGCATCGTTTCCCGCGCTGAAGCCATGATAGCCCGAACCAATCGCCGACGTTCTGTCACCTGCATTTTCGGAGACAAGCCGCGCAACAAAATCCGCAACTCGGAAAGGGAATTGCGTATATTTCCTGGCATAGCTAGCATCGCCACCGAAGAGATGGCATTTGTTTGCGTAAACAGCTTGTATGTATATTTTGTCCCCTTGACGATTATTGGATCAAATACATTCATTAGACGACGTGCATCGAGCGGCTTGATCGTTGCGGTCATCGCGTCCAAATGTTCGTTAAAGCCTCGACCAAGCCATTTGAGCGATGACCAGCATTGTGGTCGCCCCTCGATCGAAAGTTGTAACAGCAACCGACTCGTCTCGATGGCTCCATTGGCGAGAACGACATGAGAAGCTCCAATGGAAATCTTTTTCCCATTCTGGCACAGAGCCGAAACGCCTTGAACCCGCGCGGACACGGGATCGACCAAGATTTTGTCTACAAACGCACCGTGGAGCAGGTGAATCCGCGAGGACTCTCTGATTTCATTCCAGATCTCCGGCCCTAATTTCGGCCGTTTCAACCAAGCCGTTGCAATGAGTTCGAGTTCCTGTTCGCGCAAAGCGCCCATTTCCGCGAGTATGGATGTGTTGTTTGGCGGGAATGCTACGTCGATTTGCGCCAACAATCGCGTGACCTTGGAGAAATAAGGAGTCAATTGCGCGTAATCGAAAGGCCAACTGTTCTGTCCGGCCACAGTCAGTTCGCAAAGGTGCGGACTGGCCAACTGTCCACCCCACAGGTTCAGCCCACCACCGATTTGACGCGTTCGGCCGACGCTCGCGCCGCTCAGGGGAGACGCCGAAAATTCGGCCTCCAAATCCAATGGCTGATCCAAAGCTGGAAGTTCGCCCCCTCCTTCAACAAGCGTGACGTTGATGCCGGCTCTAGCGAGGCACAAGGCCAGCACAATGCCTACGGGTCCGGAGCCAACGACCAGCGGATCACGCAATTGCGAGAGATCACCAGCTCCGTCTGCGTATCGCACAGGCATAAATCTATCCATTCCTATAAGCGCTCAGCAACGGCGAGGTCGCGGCGGTGAAAAGGGAGAGTTTTCTTGCTCGCCTTGAGCTGCTCGAAGCTTCGGATGTGACGATGATGCACAGCGCAAATATTCGTGTTGGCGCATTGGCGCGGAGTTATTGTTTCTGCGTATTTTGTCCGAACCAAACTTCAGCGCTAGCGAAGACCGGACACATTTTTTCAGGATTGTGCACTAGGTGATTCGCAAGATCTTGAGCAGTGATCTCAGTCGTGAGACCACAAACATTGCCAGAAATGTCAATGCAAACCCGCCAAGTATTTTAGCGGAGTTCGATTCATATTTGTAGAGCGCCGACCACACCGCCGCGACGAAGGCGCTGGCCACCAGCATCGGGACATCGGCGGTTAGGAAAAACCTTGTCGCCCGCCCCCACAAGAATCCCAGCAGGGCCAGCGGCGCCGACATCACCAACGGGCCGAAATCGGCACTCGCCTCGGCGACGTAGCCGATGCTGACCGACGTGTTCGATCCAAACTTGACGCCGGTCAGCATGGTCGTGATGGCGGTGTCGTCGAGGATCGCCTTGTCTGGGAAAAACACGCGAGGCATAAGGACGTTGGTGAGCGCGTCGCGCCAAAGGTGCATATCGGGCGCAAGGCCCGTAGCCTGCCGTTCCAGCAGCAAGGCGAAAAATTTGGTGTAAGAAACGCGCTCAACCAGCCGCTTCGCCGCCTCGCCGTAGTCAATCCGGCCTTCCGTGATCTGGCCAAGCACCCAACTGAGGCGCTCCGACGCGGGCATATCGGCGACAGCGATCAACTCGCGGAACTGTGGCTTGACCGCGGTCCAGACCACAGCGAAGAACACCAGAATGGCGCCGGCGATGGTCAGGGCAAGCATATCGCTCGCGCGCGCCGAGCTTCGTCCGCCATCGTTCACAAGCAAGGCGGCGATGATTGTGAAGAACGCTATCTGGAACGAAGCGATATAAGAAATTGTGCCGAACGCGCCTTCCACCAGCATGACGCCGGCGATCAGAGCGAGCCCGTTCGGCGAGCGCTTCAGACAATGAGCCAGGATGTACAGAGCGACAAGGCGAACAGCGGCAATCGCGGTGATCGGTTGCGCCAGGGATGGAACCGCCCGCGCGGCGAGCCCCAGCGCGACGGCCGCGATCGTCGTGGCGCCATAGGCCGCCCAAGCCCGCCGAAGATCCGGCTGCGCATATTGCTTCACCCGCCTCATGCGCGCCACGACGACGGCGCGATAGCCGAATCCCATCTTGACGCCGACCGCAAGCACAAGCAGCGCGATCCAACTGTAATAGATCGCCCATGCGCGATAGACGCCGCCGTCGAGAGAATCCAGCGCAGCCCCGTCTAGGTCGGCCACCAGAATGTCGCCGGCGACCGCGCTCCAATATAGTGAGATGAACAGGAAGATCGGAGGCGCCATATTGATCTCGCGGCGGAGCAGGACGCCGGTGAACAACACCGTCAGGCCCGACACCATCCACTCAAACAAATTTTTTGATGAGACAATGCCGCCAACAAAACACAGCAGCGCTAAACAAATGCAAAGTGTAAAAGGCAAGCCGCGCTGCGGTAAACGCAATGAAGGACCAGCAGCAGCCCTTGTCAAGGCAAATCGGGACAGCGTGAATTTACTGCCGGTCGATCGACCGTACATCAATTCACTATCTTGATACAAGCTTGTTCACGCATATTCTTGTGGATCGACCCCCTTAATTTAGCACCCCATTCATTTTCAGCCTGCGTTTATTTAGTACTGAATCTTGGGTGGTGTATGCAGGCACCTCATGCGCAGCATTGCTCAATTTTGCCATTCCTATAGTTAAACTCACCGGGACGGAGGCGCGCTTACTCTTCTATAACGAGACGCGATCTCGACCTTCTTATTTGCCTGACACCAAACATAGCCCGAAACACTCTCCGAAATCTATTCTTAAATGCCGCTTCAATAAAATACGGAGATGCAAATACACTGCTCAAAAGACCGGGAAATGGCAGCTTTTTCGCGTTTAACGCCAATGTCAAGGCCGCGCGCTTATACGCTGCAGAGTCGACGTGCTGGCCGAGGAAGTGAACAACCAACGGACTCGCCACCGCAGCCGGATAGCGTTCTTGCCGTCGAGGGTCTGGAGCGGGAGGGTTTCTCATAACACACCGCCCCTTGAGCACATCGAACTCTATTAGGTCGGGCCACCATTGAAAGTCTGCATAGTATCGCCCGTCGTTAGGCACGGGATAAATTGCATTTTTTGCTAAAGCTGCGCCAATGAGCATCTCATCATTAGGCTGGCCTCTCAAACGAACAAACCCAACGTCGTCGTAGCGAGGCTCCAACTGACGAGCTTCAGCAAAAATAACCTTCGCCTCTCGACTCTTGTCAATATAGTATATTCCACCATTGAAGTTCGGCATAAAGCTAATTCCTAGGCGCTCATTGTAACTTGATACATTTCCAAATCGCTCACCATCGCACAATACTTCGCCGAAAATGCCCACTGAGCTATCCGAAAACGCGTCAAACAATGGCTCGACGGAACCCAGAACAAAACAGTCTGCGTCAATAAAAATGGATTGCATTGTCGGGGCAAATCGATCAATTAGCAGCTTTATACTGAAACCAATACGCAGGTCATCGCACTTTAAAACTGACAGCCGAGAATGCTTCAAGTCAGAAGGAAGACGTCTTTCGACATCAGTGAAAATGTAAAACGCAATATCATTATTGCCTGCATTGAAATACTCAAATGACCTCGCAAGGTTAATCGCCATTTTAAAGAACGACTCCGACCCAGTAGCAATTGTGAAAACGGAACGATCCATGACTTACCCTCTCGCTGAGTTCAACACTTACTGTGAGGAGAAGTATATCAAATTTTAGAAATATATATTTATATAAAAATTATCTGCAAGCGTTAGCATTGACGAATAAACAAATCTACATAGGTCGCTTGTTCTCAGGAAGCCGCCATATTACGGATGCATGCAATAAAAGACGTAAGCTTCGTTTCATCGCAAAGAACAAAGATGAAATTGAAATACGCACGTAATCATCTGGGCTGGTCTTGTACATCCCGAGCGAGCCGACCGGCGGCAACCAAATCCTGTAATCCTCGCGGGATTGAAGGTGTTTGATGCTCCAAGCCAGCCTCTTGCCGCGTCCATGGACCATTTTTACGGCCCCGAGCAGCCGCGCGGAATCAAAGGTATAGGCTTGCCAAATGTCCGGCAGCATCGTTAGCCGCACATTGGAGTAATAGAGGGCGGCGCGCAGGCTGCGTTGATCCCACGCCCCCTCGCCCTCGGCACTCTGGATCAGGTCATAATGATGCGCCCACAATTCGAACAGCCTGTCGGTGCGCTCGTTCTTCCTCCAAGCAATAATGCCGGCGCTCGGTTCCGGGAACGCCTCCATGGGCACGCCCGGCAAGGTGTAATGCAGGCCACCGCTCGCGGGGCAAAATGCGATATCGAACACATCGAGAAGATCGAAAATCTGGTCCAGCGAACCCAAAATTGTCGTGTCCGTGTCCAAGAACACGGTTTTGCTGTATGGGCTTTGATTAATAAGTACCTTGTCTTTGTATGAATTCTGCAATTGTAAATTCACAACGCTATCAAATTGGCCGGGCTCAATCTCGTGATTCGTTATAAGTGTGCACGGGATTTGGTTATGGCGCTTCACGCTGGAAACTGAATTGCGGGCTTCTGAAATGAACTTCTCGCCCCAGGCAAGATATACGACGCCCTTCGAATAACGACCTTGCATATCCATTCAAGCAACTTTCTTAAGATATTGCTCAACCAGCCTAAGCAGCGTTTTCTGCTCTTCTTCCCAACAAAACCGCCCTGCGCCGAGCGACCACGACGCTTGGCGCGCCTGCGCGAGGCGCGAGCTATTTAATAGCAGATCGTCGAGCGCTTTCGCCAGGGCCTTGCCATTGGCGATCGGAACGACGGTCATCGCCTCACCGAGCGGCCCGGAAACCTGCCGGTGCGCAGTCGTACTCGACGCGCATATTGCAATCCCACTGGAAAGATAACTGAAAAGTTTATTCGCCAGCGCTTTGTCGTTGTTGAGTGAAAATCCGGTTTCACCACAATAACCAACGTCGAATTGCGCGCCGTCTCGTTCGAGTTCACCGGGCGCACAGGGTTCGAGAAAGTGCAGCCGGTCGGCGATGCCTAACCGGACAGCATGTTCTGCTAGGTGGCTTCGATAATCGGCAGAGACGGCGCCGCGAAGATACAGATGCGGACGGCTTTGCGCCAACGCCGCGCCTTCCAGCGCCGTCTCCAGCCCGCGGCCTGGTCCGATGGTCTGCGAGAACCAATACAGACTCGGCCCCGGCTCGACCGAACCGCACTCGGTGGGTGCCGGCGCCGCGTGAGTCCTCGGAAACACGTTCAGCAAAACAGTTGGCGCAGCGACCTCATACGTATGTGCGTAAGCCTCGCCGATCAGTGGCGCGGCAGCCGTCAAGAAGGCGGCACCCCGCAGAAAACGCTCCTCGATCGAACGGATCAGCCGTTTCTCAAAATCATATTCGGGGCGCTCCGGCAGATCGCCGAGATGGAAGTCTTCGGCGTCGAATGCATAAGAGGCGCCGTGGAGGCGTGCGGCGCGCGCCGCAGCAGGCAGCGCGGCGACATAATGCCCAATGTAGAGGTCGGCCTTGATCTTGGAGGTCGCCGCGGCGAGATCGAGCGCCACGGGGGAATGGGCGGCGGCGCTCACGGCGGGCGTACTCATCCCCATCCGCGCCAGCGCGCGCGCCAAAACCTGCGTCGCCTTCTGCCGCACGTGAACAGCGGGGCGCGCCATCCTGCGCCCGAACGGCGTGGACACGACACGCCAATCACTCGACGCCAACGCCCGGTCGTGTTCGGCGCCCCAAGGCAAATAGCTGCCGCAAACGATGGTGATGCGATATCCGGCGTCGTGCAGCGCCCGCGCTTCCTTGACGACGCGGGGGTTGGTGGACAGGTGGCCCGGCGTGAGGATGCAGATGTGCGGGGTCACGCTAGCCTTTGTTCCTGTCCACCGCCGCGTGATACATTGCCTCATAAGCGGCAACGATCGGCTCGGCGGAAAAGCGCGCCTCCGTATCCGCGCGGCACGCCGCGCGCGACAGACTTTCGACATGCCCCAGCGCCGCGACCAAACCCTCGACATCGTCCCGCACAAAGCCCGTGACGCCATCGACCACCACCTCCGGTACGGCGCCTCGCCGCAGGCCGACCACTGGCGTGCCGCAGGCGAGCGCCTCCGCCATCACAATGCCAAAAGGCTCCTCCCACAGGATCGGCATGAGAAAGGCCGCGGCGCGACCCAAAAGGGCGTTCTTCTGCGCGTCGTCGACCGGCCCGATATAGCGGATCGCGTCACCATCGACATGCGGCAGCACATGTGCCTCGACCCAGGCCTTTTTCTCTGCGGGGATGTTGCCAGCGATCACGAGGCGTCGCCCGGTCCGCCGCGCAATTTCAATGGCCAGGTGCGGCCCCTTGATCTCCTCGATCCGGCCGAGAAACACCAGGGGCGCGTCCGTCGCCGCCTGCGGCTGGAACGTGTAGGTCGCGAGGTCCACCCCGTTGGGGACGATGCTCCAAGAACCGATGTGCTTGACCGGCTCGATCATCCAGCGGCTGATGGCCGAAAACTGCAGCGTGCCGCGCGATGCCGCATGGGCGAGACGGGTCGTGCGCGGGCTGATCTCGCGCTGGTAGCTCATGATTTTCGGCGTACGCGCAGGCAAAATTGGCGCCAGATAGGCTAGGCGGGAAAAGCTGTGCACCACATCGAACCGCTCGCGCGCGACGTGCGCGGCAAGGATGGAGGCGTTGCGCAGCGTGTCCAAGCGCGAACCGCTCGATCGCCCAGGCCAAGGCACAAGCCGCCCCGCCGAAACAGACTCTTCGTGCGCGAAAAGGGTGACCTGGTGTCCGCGCGCCTCCAGACCACGCGCCAGCATATCGACGATCCGCTCGATGCCGCCGTAGAGTTTGGGCGGAACCGGGAGTTCGGGATCCGCAGTCAGGGCAATGGAAAGAGGCATGGTCAAAGAGGCGATCGATTACGAGATTTTACGCGCGGCGCGATTCAGGCCAATAGCTTCGGCGTAGCGCTGCGCCCGGCGCGCGAGCCGCCAGCCGACCAAGCGACGCAGTTTTTGGAATCCGGGCGGGCCATCCGGCTCCAACTTGGAACCGCCCAGCTCCGCGACGCGGGCGCGGGCGCGGGCGCGTAAATCCGGATGCTCGGGATAATAGGTGAACTCGAAATCCTGAAGCAGGGTCGCACATGAAGCTCGGGCTTCCGGCGTGTCGCAGACCTTTAGCAGATGCTGGGTTCCGAGAAGGAGCGACAGCAAGGCGGATTCGACTGCCGCGCGGCTCTTGCGGCTGGAAAGGCTGCCGGCCAACCCGGAGCGATAATGCATGCGCGCGCCGGGCGTGTAGAGTATTTCGGAAGCGCCCAGAAGCAGCCGGGAGAAATATTCGAAGTCGTTGATCAGAGACAGCCGCTCGTCCCAAAGTCCGTGCGCGTCGATGATCGAACGCGGGATCAGCCAGAGTCCGCATTGCATCATCGGACGGGCATTCGCCCATTCCTGAACAAGCCACTCGGCTGGCGGGCAATCACGGTACATCGGCAAACGCGGAAAGGGTTCCTGATCTGGAGCGTCGCCGTGAAACCGTTTCCACTCACCCATTGCGATCGCATCGGTGCGACCGGCGAGGCGGGCCACCTGAAGCGCGATCATCTCTGGCGCCATGACATCATCGGCGTCGAAAAACTTGATAAGGCCCCCGGTCGCCTCGCGATAGCCTCGGTTGCTAGCCGCGCATTGGCCCCGATTGGCCTGAGCGATCACCCGCAAGCGAGGATCTGAGATGGCGCGGAGCGCTTCAAGCGAGCCATCGGTCGATCCATCATCGACAACGATGAGCTCGACCTCCCGCCATGTCTGGCCCAAAACGCTATCCACGGCCGCTCGTACATAGCGCGCGGCATTGAAACAGGGCATGATAATGGAGACGGCTCGAGACGACATATTTAGGCAGACCGGCGCCGCAGTTGAGGTTTAAGCAGCCGAATGGCTGCCTCGCGCGCCGCCAACGCCGCAACAGGATTGATTGAGGCCAGAGCGCGAAACCAAGGCTTTCCGGCCGTTGCCGGAGGAGACCCCAGCGAAGCCGCGAGTTGAACGGCCGCCTTCGCGATCGACCATTCGCCGAGTGCAGCGAGAATGCCTGCGTTCGCCCAGAGTTTGGCCGCTATTTCCACATGGTAAGCAGTAGCTCCCGGCAATGCGAGTGTCGTTGTCAGCACGTGAAAATGCGCGATTGCACAACGAACTGGATTCGCGCCTGACATCGATCCGGCAATCCGCCAATTGATGATCGACACTTCATCTTCCGCGGCGAAGGTCAGACCGGCGAACGCCATCCGGATATGAAAGGCCACGTCCTCGTTGTAAAGGGTTTTGGGATCGAGGGCATACCCGCCCGCGGCAAGCATGCGCTCGCGCCGATAGAGTCCGCAAAACGGATTGATCTGCCTCGTGATTGCATAGCGCCTGGGATCGGCGCGCAGTGCGGCGTCGTCGAAAGTCGACACAGCCAGGAGTGCGCCCGACTCTTCGTCGCGATATTCATACGCGAACAGCACAGCGTCCCGATTGTCGGCGTCGATCCACTTGCGAGCGAGCGACACGAAATTCGGCAAGAGTTCATCGTCGGCGTCGTGGAAGTGGACCCAATCCGCGTCGACGTGGCGCGCCAACGCCTGTTTGCCGGCGCTGCAGCCTTTGTTCACCTCGCCACGCAGGACTTTTGCTCCGTATTTAACTGCGACGGCAGCCGTGTCGTCACTTGAGAAGTCATCGTAGACCCAGATCTCGTCAAATGGCACGGTCTGGCGATGCGCTGACTCTAAGATGCGCGGCAGGAAGCGCGCTGCATTGTAGGCCGGGATTAGAAGCGAAAGCGTCGGACGCTGGGTCATGCCTTTAGGCCGGCCTTGTAAAGCGACCGTTCGACGACATAGTTTACAAGCTCGCGAAGCGCGTGTTGGTCAAGATGAGTATGACGCGAGCCGCCATGCTCACGCGGCAATGCCATAGCCTTGAACCAATCGGGAATGCCGACAGCAGGCAGGTCGGACGCTCGGATGGCCGCCGCATAACCGTCAAGGTGTTCCAGTGCTCGGGTTTCCGGCCGAAGGGCCTCAACAATGCACGCTTTCCCCTCCGCACCGATCTGCGCGAGTCGTTTGGGTCCCAACGAAAGTGCGGATCGAACCGCATCAGCGAGAGCATGCGGCGAATCGCCATCGTAGACGAAGCCATTCCGTCCGTCCTCGATCATCTCACTGGCGCCTGCTTTGTCAGAGCAGAGAACTGGCCTGCCAGACGCCATCGCCTCGACGGCGGTAAAGTTGAATACGTCCCAAGTCGAGGGGACTAGATTGAGAAGTGAACGACTCTGAAGGCGAGCAACCTGCTCCGGGGCCACAGGTTGCCGGGGGTGGATTCGAACACCCCAGGTGTGATGATGGTTCCGACGCAGTTCAGCATCGGTCGATCCTCCCCGCGCGCTCGTGGCGACATCGCGACCGTGCCAATCAATATCTGGAAGGTCCGGCGCGCTGGACCAAGCTTCGGCAACAACATTCGGTCCTTTCCAAGCCTGGATACGCCCGAAAACGCGAATTAGACCATCTACCTCCGACCGACTGGTAACCTCGGAGATTGGTTTCCAGCAGGGACGGACGCATCTGACAGGGCGACCCGATTGACGCTTCCAATAGTCAGCATTCGCCACGGACGGGGTTTCGCAGGCGTCGACATGCTTCAGAATTTCCGTTTCGAGCGCAAACGCAAGAGCGTGATCGACCGCCAGCCCCGAATTTGGCTCGAACCGGGAGATTTGACCCATGCTGCCGTGCAGGCGAAACAGCGTCGGCGCGATGGGTTCAAGTATGGCGGGGGTAGCCAAGAGCGCGAAGTCGACCACCTCGATGACATCGAACGGACCGGCGCGTCGCACTTCATTCCAGACCCGCCACGCCGCCCGCAACATTCGCTTCAAACTGGGCGCCGCGTCCAAATGCTGGAATTCGTCTCCGGCGCTTTCGACCTGAACCACAATGTCGCGGGGCAGAATCCAGCGCGGCTGCGCGAACCCAGACCCCTCGATCAACGATACATCCAGGCCCATATCGCGAAGCGCGTGGACCAGATGTATATAATAGGTTGCAATGCCGCCGTGAGCAGCGCCATATTCTGGAACGATGAAGCAAATTTTCATAGAGAGCTACGACGACCGCCACAAGACACTCGCTTCAGCGCGGGAAAGGCCTGCTTCTAATTTCCGTTGGATTTCCAGCGCGGAAAAATCCGTCGCCGCGAGCATTCTAATGCGTGACGCGGCGATCCGCCATCGGCTCGCGTCTCGCAGCGCCTCGACCATCGGGTCCAGGCAGTCAGCATTCAGGTCGGACACAAACAGATCGAAGCCTGTTTTCCTGCACCAATGACCAATCGCAGAGTCTTCGGGAGCCAAGATAAGCACGGGGACGCCAGCGCGCGAAAAGTCAATTAGCTTGCTTGGAAAACTGCTCGCACCCCATGGTTGCACGTCACGATCCAGAGCATAGGACACCAGACAAGCGGAAGCTCTCTCGGCAATCGCTTGCACCACCAGATCGTTTTCCCGCGGGGGAGGCATACGCTCGGTTTCCGGAAAGCGCTCCGAGACAATTCGATAAACCTGGTTGCCAGCGTCCGTTACAAGCACGAGCTTCCCGCCCCGCGCCGAAAGACTCGACGCGAGCGCAAGGAAATTGTCCGCTTGCCAGGGATGCAGGCTCCCCGCATGAAAAACCTTGAGCTCCGGGGGGGGGACGAGGTGATCGGGAGAGAAGAAAATCGTTTCGCCTGGTGCCGGGAGCAAAATTTCGCCTTTTTTACGGCAAACGCCATAGGCATTGAGGATTTCCTCAGAGACCCCAAACACGATGTCAGCTCTGGAGAGAACAGCCTGATTGCGGCGAACGTAATATGCGCGCCTCGCAGGGGACGCCGCCCAGAACTCCTGCTGATCGTGGACGATCGCGATGAGAGGTCGACCGATCCGGCGCGCAAGCATCGCCGCTGAATACGACTCGACGCCCCATAACACAGTCAGGATGTGGGTTGGGAGATCGCGCCCAAGGGCACCAGCGACTTTGCGCGCGATCAGCGCCGCACGACAGATGTTGGAGGCATGGACATAATCCCGGAAAGGCGGCCACCACCAAACCCGCGGAGGGATCGCGATGGTCCGCCAGCCCGGGGAGACGTCCACGGCGCTGGCCAGTTCCCGCTCTGGTGCGCAGATCGTGATCCTCCATCCCGCCGCATCCAGGTTCTGCAAATGCCTCAGCAGGACGATGCCGCTGCCCGTTCCCTGGCCAGGCGCAATGAAACTGATCACCAGCAGATGGCGCGTCTTCTTGTTACGGCACTCGCGCTTGGCTTCGCTTGCGCTCGTATCCAAATCGTTTGAAGCTACAATTTCCAAATGAACCCCAAGTGTCTTGACCATCGTAGCTGCGAATTTAGGCAATCTTGCCATCTGCCGCGAGACCGTTACGAACAAAGAAGAGACTAGACAATCGCGCGAGCGTCAGGAGATCCTTCTAACCGTGCATCGAGCTGTAGAGAACCAAACCCATAAGATTGATCGAGGCACCTTGTCGAACCATCAAAGGACAGAGGTTCGACGGCAACCGAAAGAAAATCATCTGCCTTATCGAAATAGTAAAAATTAGGATTTGTAATATCAATAGATATGAAATAGCAACCCCTCGCAAGATTTTTGGCTGAAATGATTACTTTCAATATGCATTTGCCTTTCGGAAAGAAAATGATATCATTTGGATTAAATCCTCCTATCGTCGCAAAGGCGACAGGACTGCCTAGCGTGTCTCTTAGCCTGATTTCAAGCGCCGCCTTTGAATTAAGTCTCGCTATAATATTCAATTCCAACTTGATATTTGCGTCTTCGTTTATATCAGATGGGTAATAGGCAGCGGAACCAGATGACAGATAAAGCTGAGCACCGTCGTTTTCTCTCGGACTCGCCGCAGAAGCCACAATAGCGCCGCCTACATATCTACTGATAATATCCTCGGCTTTTGATACCTCTGAAGATCTTCCTTTCTCCAAGAATATCGCGTGCGAGCATAAAGCCTGAATTGCGTTCATGCTATGACTAACAAACAAGACCGTTCGTCCGCAGCACGCAACATCGCTCATCTTGCCGAGACATTTTTTCTGAAACTCTGCATCGCCCACGGCTAGGACCTCATCGACGACCAGGATTTCAGGGTCCAGATGCGCCGCTACAGCAAAAGCCAACCTAACGTACATGCCGCTTGAATAATGTTTGACCGGAGTGTCCAGAAATCTCTCCACTTCTGAAAAAGCGACAATCTCGTCGAACTTCCTTTGTATTTCAGCTCGACTCATGCCGAGAATCGCGCCGTTCAGAAAGATGTTTTCGCGGCCGGTGAGTTCCGGATGAAAGCCGGTGCCGACCTCCAGTAAGCTCGCCACCCGGCCTCTAATCTCGACCCGTCCTGTGCTCGGCTCCGTGATGCGAGACAGTATCTTCAACAGCGTCGACTTGCCGGCTCCATTTCGTCCAATGATACCCACGGCGTCGCCGCGCTTGATCTCGAAGTTGACGTCCTTCAGCGCCCAGAATTCCTCGACCTCGTCGCCTGAGACAAGCTGACGGCCCTGGAGAATGTCGCGCGCCGAATGCAACAGGCCCTTTGCATTGCGTGCGACGACGTCGCGCAAAGCCGTGTACCGCTCGTTCCCAGACTGGTGGCCGATGAGATATTTCTTGCCGAGTTGGTCGGCGCGGATGACTACGTCGCTCATCGGTTCAGACCATGTCCGCAAAAGTTCGTTCCGTCGCCCGGAAGTATCTTACGCCAAACCAAAGAAAGCCGGCGACGACGCACAGGCTCGTCGCGAAGCCGGGCAAGTACAGCGGGCTGTCGCCGCCCAGGATGCACCACCGGAAGCCGTCAATGACCCCGACGACGGGATTGAGGCTGTACCAGAACCGCCAATCCTCGGGCACAACGGCGCTCGAAAAGCCCACCGGCGAAACATAAAGGCCGAACTGCACGATGAACGGGATGATGTAGCGGAAGTCGCGATATTTCACGTTGAGCGCGGTGATCCACAAGGCGGGCCCCAGGCTCGCCAGCACCGCCAGCAGGACGAAGGCGGGCAGCAAAACGACCCGCCAGCTCGGCGCAAACCCGCACCATGCCATGATTGCGACGAGCATGACGAGGTTGATCAGGAAATCCGTCAGCGCCACCATTGCCGATGCAGTCGGAATGATCAGCCTTGGGAAATAGACCTTGGTGATCAGGTTGGCGTTGCCGATCAGGCTGCCTGAAGCGTCCGACAGAATGCTCGAAAACAGAAACCACGGCAGCATGCCGGCGAAGACCATCACCGGATAGGGCGCGGCCCCGTCGCTGGGCAGTTTCGCGACCTTGCCGAACAGGATCGTGAAAACTACCATCGTCAGGAACGGCCGGATGACGGCCCAGGCGACTCCAATCACCGTCTGCTTGTAACGGACGGAAATGTCGCGCCAGGCCAGAATGGCGAACAGTTCGCGATAGTGCCAGAGATCGGACCAGTAGTTGCGCTCTGCGCGACCGGGTTCAAGAATCAGGATGCGTTCGGCAGCCGGGCTCGCGGGTTCCGAATCCTTCGCCTGTTCCCGCTCCATCGCGATTGCGCCGGCTTGCTCGCTCAAATTCTCATGTCTCCGCATGTCTTGTTCGTCACGCTGCCGCAGCAAACCGCCGGACGAGCTGGTCCTCGACCTGTTGCGCAAAGACGTCGAAGCCGAAGCGCTTGCGGACGGCCTGAAACATCTTCTCGGAGTCGGGGCGCGGCATCGCTATCATGTCGTCGAGCGCTGCAAGCAGTTGATCCGCAGCGATCGCTCTGCCCCAGTCGCCGAAATCCAGCGGATCGGTCGCTCCGCCGATCGCGTAGCCGAGAGCCGGCGTTCCCGAGGCCATTGCTTCGAGGAAGACAATTCCAAACCCTTCCCCCCTGGACGGCATGACGAACACGTCGGCGGCGCGATAAAGATCGGGCAGTTCGTTGCGCGGCGTGAAGCCGAGGAAGAGAACGCGATCTGACACGCCCCGGCGTTCGGCCAGCGTTTCGAGACGAGTCCGGTCGTCGCCGTCTCCCGAAATGTAGTAAACGATTTTGCGATTTTGATCCGCAAGCTCCGGTATGGCGTCGATAACTTGGTCGTGTCCTTTGTACCCCTCACGGGAGTCGAGCCTTCCCACGCTGAGGAGAACGAATTCGTCGCGCAGGCCCCATTTGCGCCTCGCCGCCTCGCGATCGCCGGGTCGGTAATCCGCGCCAACCGTGTTGGGTACAACAATGACGCGATTCTGGGCGGCGCGTGTGAATTTCACCGTTTGCGCCCGGGTGTGCCGGCTCACGCACAAGACGGCGTCGGCTTTCTCCAGCGCCGTCCGCTGCGCCGGCGATGGTTCCCGCCAGACTTCTGTTCCATGGAGTTGCACGACGTACGGTGCGCCAATGAGTTTCGCCAGATGACGCGCGAGAGGCGCCGTGTAGAGATGACCAGAAAAGATAAGGTCCGGCCGACGCCACAAGGCTTCGGCAAACACATTCAGAACATAGCGCGAGCGGGCAAAGATCGGATCGGCCTGCGTCACCTTCGCTGGCAACTCTCCGACGGGGCCTGCAGCGAGACGGGGCAGAATGCGCACACTTTCAACGCCGCCTGAACGCGCCAGGGCGGTGATCAGATCTCGGTTATATTGCGCGATACCGCCATGGCCTCCAAAAGCCTCCGGAACGAGCGCAAGCACTTTCATCTCGAGGATCGGAAACCAGTCAGGCTGCAGGTTGATAGGTGCGAAAAATGTGCTTCGCCCAGTTGCGCGAAACCAACCCTTTCGCGCCCACGGGGAGAGCCGGTTGGAACAGTGCGGCGTGGGTCCAGCTTTGCATCGGCACCACGAAGCCGGTCTTGGCGCGATGGGCCACCTCGTCCGGCAACGGATTGGAGGGCGCGTTGGCGAGCGCATATTTCCCTCGGTTACGACCGAGATGCGGCAAGAGAGGCGCGACGTCGGACAAGAATTTGGAGTCGACCAGGGGCGTGCGCAACTCGACGGAATGCGCCATGCTCGTCCAATCGGAATCGCGCAACAGCTGGTTGCGCATGTAATGGCAACTTTCGAGAGCGGCGACACGCCCCAACGCCGATCCGGGATCGGGCATCAGGCTCGCGGAAAGATTGGCGAATAGATTGAGGCGGAACAATCCGTTCCTGATGACGTCCGGCGCGAGCACTGTCTGGAGTTCGAAGGGAAGCAGAAGTCCCCTCCGCAACAGATATGCGCCGGGATAGGTTCCGCCATATTCAGGCATGCCCACAATCTTGGGCGTATTCTTCGACAAGCCAATGGCCGAACCAAGCAGGCGCAGGCCCGGCCCCAGTCCGGGGATCATCCGAACGCCGGCGAAAACGCCGACCCATCGAGGGATGTCGACAAAGCTCGGATAGCCCGCGAGAATCTCATCGCCGCCAAGACCGGAGAGCGCAACCTTCAGTCCCGCCTCGGCTGCTGCCTTGCACGCAAACCATGTGTTGACTCCGTCGATGGTGGGCTGGTCCATCGTAGCGAGAAAGTTTGGGAGATCGTGTCGAAACTCGGCCTCGTTAACATGTCTGACGATGTGCTGGGCGCCATATCTTTCCGCGATCTTCGCCGCTAACGGCGCCTCGTCTTCCTGCGTTCCGGCGAATGTCGAAAAGGCAAGCGTGATCGCCCTGACATTGGCCCCGGTGGCGTCGTGGATCAGGCCTAGGAGGGCGCCGGAATCAACGCCCGCGGAAAGAAAAAGGCCAACCTCGACATCCGCAAGCATATGGGCGCGCACGCTGTCGAGCGCCGCTGCGCGCACCCTTGCGTCGATCGTCGCGGACTCGACTTTTTCGCGTGCGCCCTTCGCGAGCGTCGTGGCGATGGAGTGATAGCGCTGTGGCTCGCGCATGCCCATGCGGTCCACCCAAAGCGTGTGGCCGGCGGGCAAGGAGGAAATATCGCGATAAAGCGTGAAGGGCTCGGGCACACTGCCGAAGAGATGAAATCCGACGATCCCGGCAGGCTCCGGATCCCGCGAGACGGCGCCTCCGGCCAGGAGCGCTTTCACCTGAGACGCGAACCGAAAGGTCCAGCCGTCGTTGGAAATATACAAGGGCTTGATGCCATAGGGGTCGCGAGCCAGGAAAATCCCGCGCTTCTTCTGGTCCCAGATGGCGAAGGCGAACATGCCTCTAAGCTTGGCCACCATTTTAGCGCCGAAGCGCTGATAGAGGTGGATCAGCACTTCGGTGTCGGAGGTGCTGCGAAACGCCGCTCCATCCCGCTCCAGCTCGGCTTTGAGTTCCGGGTAATTGTAGATCTCGCCGTTGAAGACGACGGCGAGAGAGCCGTCGGTGCTGGCCATCGGCTGGGCGGCGCGGTCAGAGAGATCAAGGATGGCGAGGCGGCGGTGCGCGAGGCCGCAGCGTCGCTCCGGCGACCACCAGATTCCTGCCCCATCAGGACCGCGCGCGCGCATGTGCTCGCGCGTGGCGAAAAGCTCCTGTTCGCGCGGGGAGCTGGCGGACGGGTGATAGGCGAATATGCCGTTCAGGCCGCACATCGGTTAAATGTAAATACCTGCGATATTGTGATTTGGTGCGTTAGACACCCGGTCGCGCACCAAATTGGCGTCGCGCACCATCATCGGTCACCGCCTTGATCGTCGCTCACTGCAGTAGCAGGAGTTTTAGCACTGTTTTCCTGCTTTTCAGGCTCCAAACCCAGCGCCGAAACGATCGGCGCGGCGGGCTTGCCCGCCAACAAAAGAGCCGCCAGGATTTCAGACCTGGCCTTCTCGGAAGCCACGGCTAGAAGCGCAGTCAACTCCTGCCGCTCCGGTTCAACCACGGCTTCCCAACCGCCCACCAGGTCGCCCACCAAACCGCGCCGCACGTCCGGCGGCAACTTGTCCCACAGCGGCAAACCAAAGACCGCGCGGCCGGCCATGATGCGGGCCTCGTTCGGGCCGGAAACCGTCGACAGAGCCAAAGCGCTCGAAACCTGCGCCATCGGCAAGCCCGCCTTCTGGCTTGCGGTCGCGAGATCGAGCCACCCGCCGGCCGCCAGGGGTTTGAGCGACAAGAATCCCTTTAAGGCGCCCACGCGCTCGGCAAAACCCTTGGGATAGTTGAAGATCAACACAAATTGCCGAGCCGCAACGCCGACACCCGTCTCGCCAAACAGCGGCGTCATCCGCACCTCAACATTTTGCGGATCGGCGCCCGACGTGGCGAGGCCGTAGCGCAAGGCCGGAACCGCAAGATTGGCCGCGAGGACGCAGAGGCCCGCGATCAGCAAACTTGTCCAGAACCTGAGTTCGCGCAGGTTGATCATTCGTGATAGTATTTCTTGTAGTAATGGTTGCCGTAGTAATAGGAATAGGCGTATTTGCCGTATTTCTGCGCCTGCGCATCCACAACGTAGTTGAAGACGACGCCGGCGACCTTGCGATGGCCCGACAAGCGCTGGATCGAGTGAACGATCATCTCGCGCGGGGTCGAGGCCCAGCGCACCACGAACACGATCTTGTCGACCAGTTGCGAAACGATGAGAGGATCGACGACTGGACCCAGGGGCGGAGTGTCGACTACGATCAGGTCGAACTTCGCGCGAAGAGCCTCGAGCAGCAGCTTGAGTTTTTCCGACCCGAGGAGATCGGGAGGATTTTGGGTCTTCGCGCCGGCCGGCAGCACCCAGAGGCGCAAACTTTCGTTGAACGTGATGATCGTCTGCAAATCCGCTCCGCCTGCGAGATAGTCGACCAGACCCGGACTCTTCTCCGCCTGGAAGTAGCGCGAGGTGGTCGGGTGGCGCAGATCGCAGTCGATCAGCAGCACGCGCTGGCCCGATTGCGCCGCCGAACTCGCCAGCGTCAGACAAACGGTCGATTTGCCTTCGCCGGGAACGGTCGACGTCGCCTGGATCACCTTCGGCGGGTGATCCACGTCGCTCATCATGACGGCGCTTCGAAGAGAGCGAATGGCTTCTGAGAAGCGCGAAAGAGGTTTGACGAAGGGATATTGCGGAATGGTGAGCACGGCGCCGTCCGCCGTCAGATCGCGCGTTTCCATCTTCGACAGCGAGGCGAGCAGGGGCAGCCCGAGCGTGTCCTCTATCTGCCGCGGCGTGGTGAAGCCCGCATTCATCATTTCGAGGAGGTAGGAGCCGCCAATGCCCGCCAGAAGACCGAGCAGCGCAGACATCATCATGATCTGTCCGGTTTTCGGCGAGCTCGGAACGCCTGGCGGCTGCGCCGGAGAGATCACGCGCGCGTCCCGCGCCTCGAACGTCGATTGCTCCTGCGTGACCTTCGAACGCTGGAGGAAATCCTCGAATAGGCTCTTGTTGACCGCCGCCGTGCGTTCGAGTTCGCGCAGGGTGATGACCTTCGTGCTGTCCTCGTCGGTCTGCCCGCTCACTTCGCGGAGCGTTTTTTCCACGGCTTCCTGGCGCGCCTTGGCGAGTTCATATTCATTCTTAATGTTGTTCGTGAGGCGGGCGACTTCACCCGCAATCGCGCGGCGTATGTCGGCGCGTTGCGCGCGCAAATTAACCACGGCCGGATATCGGTCGGAATAGCGGGCGAGCATGTCCGCTTCTTGACGCGAAATATCGTTTTCCTGCTTGCGCAAGTCGGCGATTGCACCGGAATTGACCACGTCGGGAAGCGCGGAGATGTTTCCTCCGCTGGATTGAACCCGCTGCAACAGTTCCAGCCGCGCCCTCTTTTCCGCCGTTTCCGCGCGGGCCGCGACGAGGCGTCCATTCAGTTGCGACAATTGTTCCTGGCTGAGCGTCGCGGGCCCAGCTTGGGTGAGATTGTTCTGAGATCTGAATTGCGCCACAGCTTCTTCCGAGTCGCGCAATTGCTGCTTGAGTTCCACGAGGCGATCGGACAGCCATGTCGAGGCGCGTTTGGCTGCCTCGAACCGCGCGTCGAGCTTATCGACGACGTAGGCGTTGGCGATGGCGTTGGCGAGGCGAGCGGCCTTGTTGCGATCGGCTGAGGTGAACGACACGTTCAGCACCAACGCCTGCCCCGATCGCGAGACGTTGATGGCGCCCTTGATATTTTCGATCGTGCCAATCACTTCCGGCGGAAGGGCGTCCAGTCCCGCTTCGGCGGGGATGTCCGAAGCTTTGGAGTCGTCTTGAGGGGTGCGATTGAAGAACCCCTTGATGGCCGACAGCAATCCGGCGCCCGCTCCATCAGGACCTGAGCCAAATTCAGAGTCGTTGACGAGCTTTTCCTTTGTGACCACACGCCGCAGGAATGACGTCGACTTTATGATCGCGATCTGACTCTCGATTGTCGGCAGATCGAGCGGCATGTCATTCTGCACGACGTCCTGCGCGACGGCCTTGGTCTTGGGCGGCTCGAGGAGTAGCTGCGCGCTCGCCGTATACATTGGGATCTGCCGCGATATATTCACGGCGCCGAGCAGAATGGCCAGAATCGTGACGCCCGCGATGAACTTCCATTGTCGCCAGGCGAAATTCAAAACCTCGCGCGGGTCGAATCCTGCCGGTTCGGCCGCGCGCTGATCGAACTCAGGGGCGGCTTCGCTGTTCGTGCGATCAAGCATCAAACGAATGGTCCAATCTCGACTCGAGTCGTCGATGCGACTCAATCCGACAAAACATGCCTGGAACTCTCCGATTGCGCGACGCCCGCGCCCAGCAGGGCCATGAACGTGAGAGTCACGGCTTCAATCTGAAGACTGAAATCCACCAACGAATGCACTCCAACAAGCAAGGCCGCGCTCGCCGCGACGATCGGCGCCGTAGCGTCACGGCGACGATTTACGGCGCCGCGAAGGCATTTCCACGCCAGCCACGCCAGCGACAAGATCAACGCCGCGCCGAAAACGAGGCCAAGACCTTGCAGAACCTCAAGATAGGCGTTGTGTGCCCGGTCCCAAACCCCGACGGGGCTGATCGACTGGTCGCGGTACATCGGAAACACGTCGGCGAAGGTTCCGTAGCCGAACCCCAGATAGGGAGCGTCGAACAGGGAACGAACCACAATCGCGTAAACCGCCATTCGGCTCGTGTCGGCCAGGCCAGTCTCGGAAATTCGACCGACGATCTTGTCGCCGAAAGCCAAGAACCCGCCGACGAGAACGACTGCGACGAAAAGGATCGCTTCAATCTGCTGGGCGCCGCCGCGCCGCCGTCTTGCAAAGCTCAGCACCAGGAGCGCGAACAGCCCTAGAATCGTTGAAAGGATAGCGCCTCGCGAAACCGTGCCCAACAGAGCGACCAGGTCAATGAACGCGGCGCCGATAAGCACCCACCCAAGGCGGCCCGTGGCTTCGATCAGGCGCGAGACGCGAAAAGAGCCCAGCCCCTGCAGGTCATTAGCGGCGTGCCGATAGAGTCGCAGCATGAGAGCCACGCAAGCGATGAGGCCAAGCCCTGCGAAGGTCGCGAAATTGTTGCGGTTGATGAATGTCGACCGGACAAAATGGCCGGTGTTCGGAGCGTCGAAGAACGGAATGTCGCTCCCGTAAAACGCCGCGAGCAAGAGCCCGTAGCCGGCATAGACCGCGACGATCGCCATGACCGCTTCGATGGTCAGCATCGCGCGCTCGGAACGTCTGCACAGCTGCACGATCAACCACAGCAGGCTAGCGTCGGTGAGGAGGCGCATGAGGGCCAGGGCCGTCGCGCTCGGGTTGACGGAGATCGCGCCGTTCAACTGAACGCCGAGAGCGTCGCCCGCCATCATCCAGATCGGATGCGATAGGCTGGAATTTCCCAGCGCGAGCATCTGAATGCCGATCCATGCGACGACAAGCAGGAACAGACCGAAGGGAACGGCGATCCGCTTTGCTGAAACAGGATGCTTTCGCCCGCGCAACAACAGCGACACTTCATAGGCGAGCGCCAGGCTGGGAAACAGGATACCGTTCACACCCCAGGCGACGGGGCGGTTGCTCCCAAGACAGAACGGCGCCCAGGCGAGACCCGCCAGAGTGGCCGCAAGCAACGCTGTTTCGACAGGCTCCTGCCGCCAGGCCGCGAGCCATGCAGAACCTACGCGTGAACGCGCGCCATCAGCGGTGGGCGTCTGAAATTCAGAGCGCACTGACTCAGCACCGACTATGACAAATTCTCCATGCTACCGCCGTTTGGGTGAAACGCGTGCTTCACCCATCAAGACTTTGCAACGGACCGCCCGTGGGCGATCGTGATCAGGCCGCCTGCAGGCCCGCGCGGTCCAAAGTGGCCAGCACTTGCCCCCCCAGGATTTCGAGCAGCACGCGCACGCGACCATTGGCGTCGAGACGCACCAGTTTGCCAACCATTTCGGCGAGCGGACCATTGACGATCCGCACCGACTGCCCTTCGATCAGATCCCGATCAAAACGACAGACGCCATTCGCATCGCAGTAATCAAGCAAAGTTTCGACCACGCCACGCGGCACGGGAATAGGCCCCTTGTCGCCTGCTATAATGCGCGAGACCCCGATCGTACCGTTGATCGAACGCCACCGATCACGCTCCAGATCCAAGGGGACAAAGAGATAACCAGGGAAGGCGGCCGCCTTGACGTCTCGCGCCTTGCGCGCGTGCCGAACCGTACGGATCATGACAGGCAAAAACGGACGAAATCCCTGCTGAGCGAGCTCGCGATGCGCCCGAACCTCGCGCCTCGCCAAAGACTGAACAGCGTACCAGCGCTCCCCAGCGGCAAGATCACAGTTTCCCTTGAGGACGACGGAAGCCTCGCCAGAAATTTCCGAGTTCATGATACGCTCTGCCCCCAGAAAACAGCTGAGAAAGGGCGATGCGTCCAACGTATCCCAAATGCAGTGCTCAGCATCATTCGTGCGCAACGCCCCTACTTTACTGCCGTTTTCACGATCAGACGCGCGGTGCAGCGCCCACTTTCGAAATATCACCGATAGCACGCCCTTTTTAGTCGAAGCCTTGGGCGATCGTAAAGCAAAAAGTGCCGGACGACGCGCGAGCCCTCATGTCGAAGGACTATTGATTGTGGCTCCGCCGCCGCCGACGAAGCCCCCGCCGCCGCCGCCGCCCGCAGCGACTCCGCCGCCGCTTGCGCCGCCAGCGCCCGCGCCAGAGCCCCCACCAGCGCCGCCGGCCTGACCGAGGGCTTTCTGCGCGTCCAGAACCGCAGCAACCACGGGATTAGAGCCATTATTATCAAGATAGGACTGGATAATCGCTGCTGCCGGGGGATCTGACACTTTCAAGGTGGCGAGCGCCTGCGCAACACCCTGTTCAATCGCCAAAGCCTGCTTGGGATTGGCCACGGACGCCGCGCAGACGACCCCAGCAATGGCGTTCGCGTCGCGCTGCAAAAGGCTTTGCACCGCAGCAGTTAAGGCGGCGTCGGTCAGCCTGGTATTCCTGAGCAAGCGTTGCATGGCTTGCGACACAACACACTCACCGCCATTCTGCTCGCGTGCGTTTGCGGAGGGCGCAGCCATATACAGCAAGATTGCCACAGCTGCAGCGACATGAACGAAACGACTGATGAGCGCCACAGCGCCCTCCTCATGCTAGTAGCGGTACGTGACGCCAAAAGACGCAAGATTATCCGAATAAGCCAATTGGCTTGAAACACCTGAAGTGACCCAAGTATATTGATAATCAAGCGTAAGGGCGAAATTACGCCAAAAGTTATAGCTTACCCCGCCTGCAGCCAACCAAGTTTCCGAGACTGACGAGCTTCCCGGATACGTGGTGCGGGCATAACCTCCACGAGCGGACGCCGTCCAGTACTCGTAGAGCTTATAATCCGCCTGCAGACGGGCCTGCAGTGTTTGATTATTCGAGGAAACCGCGGAACCAACCGTGTTGAATACACCCGCAGCACCGAAGGAATTATCAAGACTGGCAGCGATTGTGAGATACTCAAGCGGATAATACGTCACACGCCCGCCAAACGCTGGAGCAAGGTACGCGGCGAATACGTTATACGCGCTGAACTGCTCCTGCACGCCACCGTAGACCTCGCCACGAAACAGCCCGATCATGTCAGACGACAACCCGCCAATCACACGATACGAATTGGTATCGGAAAGCGGCGCGCTGAAATACCGGCGAAGATCGCCACCGGCCTCCACGAATGCATTGATTTGCGGAGTCACCCAAAAACCACCGCGGATTGAAGCATTATAGTCGTCGCCGCTATAACCCCCAGAATAGCCATTAGGCGCACGCTCGTATACTAGGTTTTGCATCCCGCCGCCGATACGAACGAAAGTCTGCTCCGTCACGTTTTTCTGGACCGACAGAGCCAACGTCGTCACATCTGAAAATTGACGGAAACCAGACGAATTCAACGATGTCGAAGAGTTTACGAAACTCGTCGCCGAATTGATCAAACCAGCCGTCGCGAGCGTCGAGCCAAAAGGACCATCCTGACGCGTATAATCAACGGAAAATCGAGCGACAACATCACTGGTAGGCGACCAGATGTACGCCAAACCCGTGCGCGCCGCCAGCGTTGAGGCCGCCAACCCCAAGCTGGCGTTGCGCCCCGGATACATTTGCCCATCCGCCATGGCGTAAGCGGTGGCCTTGTGAATACCCACATCAAGATCCGCCTGAATATTAGGCGTTAACCGAAACCCAAAAGCACTCGTTCGATTTGATGCGGTTTGATAGACATTGTCGTTGAAAACGCCACCGACAAACAACGATGGATAAAGCATCCAACCCTCGAACGGGATTCCACGATCAGGCGAAGGACCCATCGCAGCCCCACTCCCCGACGACGAACCACCGGAGGGGGGCAGCCCAGCTTCATCAGCAACCGCAGCAACCGGCAAAAGAATAGCCGCCACAATCGGAACAGCCCTTATTATTAGCCTGTTTGCTGATGAAATCATTTCTATTTCCGCCCTTGCCGTCGGCTCATCGAACCAGCACTCACCGACCAAGCCTTGAGCGGTAAGCCCCACGAGGACCTCTGGCGAAATCACAAAAGCTTGACTTGACAATACCAGATCTATCACCAAACGGCAATAAGAAAATAATTAACAAATAAAAACCATTGTAATGCGCTCTGACACGCAGACACCCTGCGCCAGACGGACACAACCTTTTCAAAGATCCAGACTTTATTGTCAGAAATAACGCTGCGGAACGCGGATCAAGTCGCCCGGCAATACGGGAATTGTCGGGGCTAACGGGTATTCCGTGAATGCCTCTTCACCAACATGCTGAATCATCACGGTAGATTGCTTCGCCCGATAAGTCGCGCCGCCAGCAAGCGCCACAGCGCTCATCACATTCAAGCCGTTTCTGTAAGGGTACTCGCCCGGCTTCGACACTTCGCCCATAATGTAGAATGGACGAAAGCTCGAAATATCTACAGTCACCTTCGGATTACGCAAGTACTCGCTGTTGAATTTCTTCGCCAGCGCCTGCTCCATCTCTTGCTTGCTGAGGCCTGCCGCCTTGATCGTACCAGCCAGAGGAAGGGAAACATAGCCGGCAGAATCGATCTCAAACTCGCCCGACAGCCGATCTTCGCCGAAGACCGTGACCTTGATCTTGTCTCCGGGCTGCAACTGCGGCGACGTTTTCGAGGCTTGGTTGATCAACGCCGTCTGCTGTTCCTGCGTGGCCGGCCCAAGGCTCGCGACATTCTCACAGCCGGCGAGCGCCAAAACAAGAAAAGCGCCCGTCATTATCAATGCTGGTGAAAATCGCATGACTCGTCCTCGCACAGCCCTCCGCACGGAGGGTAAATAGAGCCTCATCCGGCCAAACGTCAACAGCGGGACGGCTCATCGGCAGTTACCGTAGCAAATTAACCACAGCAAGGTTAATGATGTTTGAGTGACCTTTCTGTTCTCACCCCGCCCGACAGATCAGCGAATTACCTCCATGCCCCTTCGGAAGCCGATAGGCTGATGATCACGCGGCATCAATTGAGAGTTTTGGAACGCCATTGTCCTGAGCGTGCTCAAGCGCGGTTTCGAGGACCCGTTTCGCCGTGGCCAGCGCCTGCATGAGAGAACGCTCCACCTCGTCAGGCGGCATTCCTGGGGCCGCCGCGCAATTGGCGATATCCTTAGCAGCGTATTCGATTTCATGGAGCAGCGATTCGAGATGGTCCGCAACGATAGTTTTCGACATGAGCCCTTCCAATCCGACAAACAAATTTGGCAGATCGTTGTTCTCAAATCTTAATTCCAGCTTAAGCCAATGTATTTGAATTGACCCGATATGGATAAACGATTAGGCCTCCATCTCGAATTAGATAACTTTTTGGCGCCATTCCCGGATATCATCTTACGTACGTAAGGTGCTCGATCTCATGAACCTGAAGCGGACCGGCGACGATCGGCGTCGCGAATCGTCTTACCGCGTCCTAAGATTGCAATGCCCAACCGGCTAGACTCGAATTGCGCCGATTGCCGCCGTCTTCCCAGCCGAACTCAGCAAGCCGTCGAAATAGGCGATTGTCTTGATCAATCCGTCGCGCAAAGAGATTTTGGGCTCCCAGTCGAGCACTTTGTTGGCCTTGGAAATGTTGGGCTGGCGCTGTTTTGGATCGTCAGCAGGCAAAGGCTCGAACACAAGCCGAGACTTCGATCCAGTGATCTCCAAAACGAGTTCGGCTAAGTCGCGGATGGTGAATTCCGTTGGATTTCCGATATTCACCGGCCCCGTCACTTCAGGTCCGGTCGACATCATCCGGATTTTCGCTTCGATGAGATCGTCGACGTAACAAAACGAACGCGTCTGGCTACCGTCGCCGTAAAGCGTGATGTCACGCCCCTCCAGCGCCTGCACGATAAAATTCGAGACGACACGACCATCGTTCGGATGCATGCGCGGACCGTAGGTGTTGAAGATCCGAACCACTTTCGCCGCCAGCTTGTGCTGCCGAACGTAGTCAAACACCAGAGTCTCGGCACAGCGCTTGCCCTCGTCGTAACACGAACGCAAACCGACGGCGTTGACGTTGCCCCAATATTCCTCCGGCTGCGGATGGACCGTGGGGTCGCCATAAACTTCAGACGTAGACGCCTGCAGGAGCTTGATCTTCAATCGCTTGGCGAGGCCAAGCATGTTGATCGCGCCGATCACGCTCGTTTTAGTGGTCTGGACCGGATCGAACTGGTAGTGAATGGGCGACGCTGGACACGCGAGGTTATAGATTTCATCGACTTCCACGTAGAGCGGGAAGGTCACGTCGTGCCGCAACAGCTCGAACGATTTGTGATCGAGCATATGGGAAATGTTACGACGGGTTCCTGTGAAGAAGTTGTCGACACAGAGGACGTCGTGCCCCGAATCGAGCAATCGCTCGCACAAATGGGACCCGAGGAAGCCTGCTCCACCGGTTACGAGAATACGTTTGTGCATTGGATCAAGCGCCTTCCAAAAGGTCAGATTTCGAGCAATTTTTATTTGGCCATTCTGTAACGCCTGACGCTGGGCAAGACAACACGCGCACTGCTGGTTTGCGCTCTTCAAACCCGGACGCAATGTTCGACCATGTCCGGTGGCGCAAGCGACCTGGCCCCTGATAGATAGTCCAAGCGACGTCGCTGGCCCCCGATTGGTGGAGCGACTGCGGGATCAGCTCGATTCAAGAGAGGACTTGTCGTGAAGATTGCGGTTGCGGGGATGGGATATGTGGGCCTGGCCAATGCGGTCCTGCTCGCCCAGGCGCACGATGTAGTGGTGCGCGACACCGTCGGAGAAAAGGTGGACGTGCTAGGCTCCGGACTCATAACCAGTAGCTGACGGTCGCGGCGAGGCAGACGGTTGCGAGGTAATTGATGGCGTTTCGGTCGTATCGCGTGGCCACACGCCGGAAGTCTTTCAGGCGGCAAAACATGCGTTCGATGGCGTTGCGGTTGCGATAGAGGAACGGCGAGAAGCAGTTCTTCCATTTGCGGTTGGCCTTGGGCGGGATGTTCGGCATGACGCCTTTGTCCTCGACCTGTCGGAGGAGCTCGTTGGCGTCGTAGCCCTTGTCTGCATGCAGGATGTCGCAGTCAGGCAGCCTCTCCAGCAATGTCGCGCCAGCGGTGCAATCCGCGATGTTCCCGCCCGTGAGCATGAAGGCCAAAGGACGGCATTGCGCATCGGTCAGGGCGTGGATTTTCGTCGTGCGCCCACCGCGCGAGCGGCCGATGGCCTGACTTTTCTCCCCCCTTTTCCGCCCGCCGCGCAGCGGTGAGCTTTCACGGCGGAACTGTCGATCAGGACTTCCGCGGTTGGTCCGCCGGCCCGCGCCAACTCTTCGAAAAGCGTCGTCCAGACGCCCTTCGCCGCCCACCGGACGAACCGGTTGTAGAGCGTCTTCCGAGGACCATAATCCGGCGGCGCGTCCACCCAGCGCCCACCACTTTTCAGCACATGCACGATACCGCTGATCACGCGGAGATCGTCAACCCGCTCCTTGCCGCGCGTGTCGGTCGGAAGATGAGGTTGGATCTTGGAAAACTGCTCGTCCGTGACCCAGAACTGATCTCGATTCATCCGCGCTTCCTTTCGGAAGCCCTGAATCATAACCCGCCGCTCAGGCCCAAGCAATTTATGGGTCCGAAGCCTACGACTATCAGCGCTTCCAGCGCGGAGACAGGGATGAATCTTTTCAGAGATAGCGCAACGACCACGTTTGGATTGGTCGTTTAACGGATCGAAACTGCGCCGCTGGCTGCCGCCAGACTTGCCGCGATGCACAACGCCAAAAAACGAAAAACCCTGAGAGCTGATTTTCTCAGCGATCTCAGGGTTTTAAAATGGTGGGCGCGACAGGGATCGAACCTGTGACCCCTACGATGTCAACGTAGTGCTCTCCCGCTGAGCTACGCGCCCAAAACCGTTGTTGCGGCCCGTCAGGGTGAGGGGTGTATATCGACTAAAATGCGGTCGCGCAACCCTCAAGCCTGCAGAAATTGTTCAATCCGTTCAGGCCGCCAGCAGACGCGTCACTTCGTTGACCAAATCCTTCAAATGGAAGGGTTTCGACAAGATCTTGGCCTGGCGCGGCGCCTGGTTGTCGGGGTTCAGCGCCACAGCCGCAAAGCCGGTGATGAACATCACCTTGATGTCGGGATCGAGTTCCGTCGCCCGGCGCGCCAGCTCGATTCCGTCCATCTCCGGCATCACAATGTCGGTCAAAAGCAGTTCGAACGGCTCTTCGCGCAGGCGGTTATAAGCGGACAGGCCATTGTCGAAGGATATCACGGCATAGCCGGCGTTCTGCAGCGCCTTCACCAGGAAACGCCGCATGTCCGAATCGTCTTCGGCCAGCAAGATTTTGATGGATCCAGTCTCAAAGCGGTCGTTCATGGCGTCCTCGTTTCCACCTCTCGATAAAGACCCATCGTGGTAAAAAACAAGTGAAAAGACCCGTTAAGGTTGCCACAAAAAGCGGCGGCTTCGCCAGTGGGCCTTCTTAAAAGTTTTTTCGCGCGCGGAAGGACAGGTGGACAAATTTGGCCACAGGGCTCATCTATAGTGCGACGGTTCGCCACACCACCCACCAGCCGCGTTCGAGACCCCTCCATGCAGGCGATCCCGCCGAGCAAAGACCAGACCCGCCCCCTGCCCTGGGAGACGGCGGAGCCGGACGCGCTGACCTCGCCGCTGGTGTTTTCCTCGCCGCATTCCGGCAGCTTCTACCCGCCCGAATTCCTGGCCGCCTCGCGACTTTCGCCCCAGGCGCTGCGCTCGTCCGAAGATTTGGGCGTTGACACCTTGTTCGCCGCCGCGCCCGCTCATGGCGCGCCGCTGCTCAAGGCCGTTTATCCGCGCGCCTATCTGGACGTCAACCGCGAGGCCGACGAGCTCGACCCCAAATTGTTCGACCCGCCCCCGCCCCTGACCGCCAAATGCTCGTTGCGGGTCGCCGCCGGGCTTGGGGTCGCGCCGCGGGTCGTCTCGGAGGGGCAGGCGATCTACGCCGGCAAAATCCCGCTTTCCGAGGGTCTTGCGCGCATCGACAGCGTCTACCGGCCCTATCACGCCGAACTCGAGCGGCTCGCCGCGCGCGCGGCGCAGAAATTCGGCGTCGCCATCGTCATCGACTGCCATTCCATGCCCTCGCGCATGCCGACCGGCGACGCCCGGCGCCCTTACGAGCCGATCGCGGCGGACATTGTGCTCGGCGACCGCCACGGGGCGAGCTGCGACGCCGGCTTCGCCCATCGCGTCCACGCCTTCCTCACCGGGCTCGGCTATCGCGTCGCCCGCAACAAGCCCTATGCCGGCGGCTTCATCACCGAACATTACGCGGCGCGCGCCCGCAACCGCCATGCGCTGCAGATCGAAATCAATCGCGCGCTCTACATGAACGAAAAAACCCTCGAGATGCTGCCGGGCTTCGCGCGGGTGCGCGACGACATGACCCGGCTGATCGCCGCCATGGCGGCGGCGCCGGTCCCGCGCGCCCTGCCCCGCCAAGCCGCGGAATAGCGCGCAAAAAAGCCGCTGAATCGCGCGCAAAAAAAAGAACCGCTGACAGCGTCAGCGGCCCAAGTCTAGGGAGGAAACGCCCAATGAGGGCACGGCGGCGCGAACGCCGCACGTCCTCAATATGATGCAGCGCAGCACAAAATGCAAGATCACTTTTCTTAGGAGTCTCATAGTTTCCTAAGCTCATGATTTACCAAGCATTAACAAATGCATGGGTCCGCGGCTTCCCCGCTGCATCGCAAAATATCGGGCGCAGCCCCTCTGGCGCTGGCCTCGCGCGACGGTTCGTGTCATGTGTGACCGGCGGAACCTGGAGAACGGCATGACGGCGATTGACTTCATTCCCTTCGTGGAGCGACTGGCCACGGTGTCAGGCGAAGCCATATTGCCGTTCTTCCGCACCGCCTTCGCGCTCGAGGACAAGAATGTCGGCGGCCCCTTCGATCCCGTGACCGAAGCCGACCGCGCCGCCGAAACCGCCATGCGGCGGCTGATCAGCCAGACTTTTCCCAGCCACGGCCTGATCGGCGAGGAATTTGGCGCCCGCGAGGCGGAAGCGGACTATGTCTGGGTGCTCGACCCCATCGACGGCACCAAGAGCTTTATTTCCGGCCTGCCGCTGTGGGGCACGCTGATCGGGCTGCTGCACAAGGGTTCGCCCTGCTACGGCCTGATGAATCAGCCTTTTACCCGCGAGCGGTTTTATGGCGACGGCCGCGCCGCCTTCTGGTCGGGGCACAATGGCAATGGCGAGCGAAGCACGCGCAAATTGCGGGTGCGGCCCTGCCACGGGCTGGAGCGCGCCACGCTGATGACCACCTCGCCCAAACTGATCCCGCAGGAGCTGCGGCCGCGCTACGACGCGCTGGAGGAGAAGACGCGCATGGCGCGTTATGGCGGCGATTGCTACGCCTATTGCATGCTGGCCGCCGGCCATGTCGATCTGGTGGTCGAGGCCGGTTTGAATGTTTACGACATTGTCGCGCTGATCCCGATCGTCGAGGGCGCCGGCGGCATCGTCACCAGCTGGGACGGCGGCGATCCCGCCAAGGGCGGCGCCGTGATCGCCGCCGGCGACAAACGCGTCCATGAGCAGGCGCTGGAGATTTTGCGCGCAAAATAGGGTTTCTGCACGACCCATGGACCGCCCCCGCCCTTCGAGACGCCTGCTTCGCAGGCTCCTCAGGGTGAGGGCTATTTATTGACTCCCTGTCATTGCCGCATGGTCATGCGGTTGGTGTATTCGAAATTGCAGGCCTGATCGACTCTCCAGGACGAGGCTTGCGGCGGGCCCAGCGTCACCAGCCGGCGCAACAACTCCCTGTGGCGCGCGCGAAACGGCGCGCGCAGCGCATAGGAGACGAGTTTCGCCAGAAACAGGGCGAGCCAGCTGAAAAATCCCTTGTTTTTCCGCACGACGTAAAGCAGCGCCAGGTCCGATTCCGGCTTGGTGTCGGCGCCTCTGAAACTGGCCTGGCCGATGTGCCGGAAGCTCGCGCCGGGGTCGAAGACGATCCGCCATCCCGCGGCGCGCAGGCGCTGGCAAATGTCCATTTCCTCGTAAAACAGGAAGATCGTCGGGTCGAAGCCGCCGCATTGCGCCAGGGCCTCGCGGCGGAACATCATGAAGGCGCCGAAGACATAATCGACGTCGAGCGGCGCGACCGGAAGCGCCGCCGGATCGAACTTGCCGCGCCGGCCCAGCCGGGCGCACAAACCGTCGTCGAAACCGTAGGAGCGCGTCGGCGCGCCCTCTTGCGACAGATGTTGCGGCCCGATCACGCCAATGGCGGGCTCGGCTTGCATCCGCCTGATCAAAGGCGAGAAGCAATCCGTGTCGAATTCCGTGTCGCTGTTGATGAAGGCGATGAAACCGCCCGCGGAAAAATTGAGCGCCATCATGCAGCCGAGGCCGAAGCCCGCATTGATGCAATTGCGGAACAACAACACTTCCGGCGCGGCCAGGGCGGCGATCTCCGCTTGCAGACGCTCGAAATGGCTGGGGTCCGAACGATTGTCGACCACGACGATGCGAAAGGCCTCGCCGAAGGCCGGCCGGACCACATTCAGCGCCGAGGCGACGCAGCGCGCCGTCGCCTGCGGCGTGTTGAAATGCACGAGGACGATGGTGAGCGTCTCGTCAGCAGCGGGCGTGGCCACGAGCGGTCTCCTGTTGCGCGGGCGCGGCGGCGAGGAGGTCGCGGGCGCGTTGGCCGTCGAGCCCGGCCCTGTGCAGGACCGCGACCCAGTCGGAGAGATCGATATTGTCCGGCGTCTCCGTGAGCAGGCGCAGTTTTATGAAGGGATAGCCGCGCGCGGCGAGGCGGCGCCATCCCCAAAAACTGGGATTGCCTGTTCGCTCGTCCTCCGGCGCGCAGGGAAAGATCGCCTCATGCGCCAGGCCGGCGATTTCGCACAAGCGGATGGTGTTGACTTCGTAAGCCGCGATCACCTCGTCCTTGTCGTCGAGATTGCGCACCGTTCGCCAGAACGCCCGCAGCGTCGGATTGCGTAGCGCTTCGGCCTTGTAGAACATCCAAAAACTTTGAATGTGTCTTTGGACGTCAAAACTTTCCACCAGACCGAACACGCTGGCGGGCGATTGCGCGATTTTCAACCAGATGTCGTCCATCGCGCGCAGCGGGCCGATCACGCTGTCGTTCATCAAGAGCAGGCTGTCCGCCTCCCAGAGGCGCGGATGGCGCGCGAACATGGCGGCCCAGGCGCCGAAGTCCCAGCCCGCATTGGCGCGCGCGCAAAAGGCGTCGGCGATATCGGGGCCGGGATCGATCATGGGCGCGTCGACATCGTCGCGCACGGCGAGGCAGATCACATAGAATCCGTCCTTGCGCAGCGCCGCCATGGCGTGGGCCGCATGCGGCGCCACCTCGGCGTCGCGCATGAAAGCCACATAGACGCAGACGCGCATGTCGTGCGTCCATACGGGCGCGCGGATATCGCGCCAGGCGGTGCGCGCGGGCGCCTGTTCCGCCGGCGGCGCGCTGTGGCCCTCTCGGGCGAGCGCCTCGGCGAGCTGCAGCCGCAGCGCCATTTCGACGTTCCGGCGCGTCAGGATTTCGACGAGGCGCCGCGCCTGATCACGCTGACGCAGCGCCCGGGCCAAAAAGGGAATTTTATACGCGATCTGTAACGCCATGACTCTTCTGAGCGCGGATTGCGGCCCCCCCGACGGCGAAAGCGACGTTTGGGGGCGCGTTGACGACGACGTTCAAGCCTGCCGGCTGAACCTTGGATGAATTGCCGAGGCGCCGCCGGGCCCGTCGAAGGCGTCGACGTCGCCGATCTCATAGCCGGCGAGCCTGACGATGGCGCAGAACGCGGTTTCGAACGCGACCTCCAGCCCGTCATAGATTCCGCCGGTCTCCGGCGCGAACTGGGCGGAAAATTTGTGCGGCTTCAACGCCGCCAGCGCCGCCGGGCGCGCCCAGAACATGGCGCCGGCGAAAAAATCCGCGGCAAAACGCCTCGGGTCGCCGCCGAGCGTCGCAAGAATGTGGTCCGGGCTTTGCGACGGCGCGCGCCATGCGTCGGGCGCGACGGGATTGCGGAATTTGCGGAATCCCCTGGGGCCGACCAGGCCGAGCCGGGGATTGGCGGCGAAGGCTTCGGCGATGCGCGGCAGCGCGCCGGCGCCGGCCAGGAGATCGAGGATGATTTTTCGCCGCCAGAGCGCGCCCACCACCGCCGGCGCGTTCACAGAGCGTTTGCCGTGGATCTTGCAGACGAGGTCATAGCCGTCGAACGCGCCCTCCTCCAGGAGCGTGAGGAACGGGCGGATGTCCCGCCCCCGATTTTCGACGCGGCGGAACCGCATGTTCGGGAAGTCCGCGCGCAAAACCGGTTCGATGTCCGCATCGGGCCCGGACCAGGTGACGAAGAGATCGCAGGCGTAAGGCAGGGCGCGCAAGGCGGCCGCGAGGTCCGGCCAGATCTCCTGGTAATGCAGGTGCAGGGCGATCGCCATTTTCAACGGCGCGGCGGCGGCGGGGGACGGGACGGGGGCGAGGCGATGGAAACCGTCGAACAGTTCGGGATGGGCGCTGACCTGCGGACTGTCCAGACGCAAGCCGTTTTCCGCGAGAAAGCGGCTGGCGCCGGCGAGGTGGCGGCGGGCGCGCGTCGGCCCGCGCATGTCGAACACCAGCCCGGCGTGAACCAACCTGTATTTCATCTTGCGGGAGAGCCGGCTGCGCGCGAGGGCGAGGAGCGAGGCGATCGGTCCGAGTTCGACGATTTCGGCCTGCGCGCTGGAAAGGCTGGCGATCTCTTGGGGTCCTTGCGGCGGGATGACATAGGACACGGCGGGATGAACGGGGAGGCGCACGCTCACCACGGAGGCGTCGCGGCGGCGCAAGACCGCCTCGACCGCCGCGGCTTCGCCGTTTTGCGCCCGCGGCGTCAGGCGCAGAGCGCGCCAGGGCCTGCGCGTCACATGCGAGGCGTCCTGCCCTGCCCCGGCGTTTTGGGCGTCACTCACCGGAATGTCGAATCTGATGCTGACGCTCGTCCCTCATTTCCAGATAGGTTTCCCACGCGACGACGCCGATGAACAGGCCACAGCCGCCGAACAGAATGCCAAGGCCCGCAAGAAACGTCGTCATCCCCTATCCTATCAATGGCCGTCCTCGCGCAGGATTGCGGCCCGTCCCTGAACTTCGCCTGAACGCGGCCTCGAGGAATCCGGGCCTGTCCCGGGCGGCGGCTTGGCCAGAAGTCGACGCGGAACAGGCAGAAATTTCGACCTGAGGTTGTAAACAGCCTGTTCAAAGCGGGCGAAATCGAGTGAATTTCCGCCGATTTTCGTGAATTTTCATGGAAAAATCATGCTGTTTTCACACATGCAACCGGCGGGTTGCGCACGACATCTGCGCGGTGGGGCGGCGAGGACCGGGGGCTCGCGGTCAAGCGCGCGGCATTATTGTCGTTCTATAACAGAAATTTATGCTGTTCTGGATTTGAGCTGTGGTTTCACGTGGAACATATGGTGAACAATATCTTGTGTCCCAGGCGTTTTCACTTTCGACCGAGCGAATCCAACGCATTCCCTTCGTCCCGGTCCCGCCCTATTGCACGCTCACCTTGTCCCCGTCCGTGATCGCGTCCGGCGGGTTGATGATCAGCTTGTCCTCCGGCGTCAGGCCGCCGGCGATCTCCAGCGAGGCGCCGAGGTCGTTGACGATGCTGATCGGGCGCAGATGCGCCTTGCCCTGCGCGTCGACCACGACCACCGACGGGCCTTCCGAGCGGAACAGCAGCGTGTTCGCCGGGATCGACAATGGGCCCTTGGGGGGCAGCGGCAGCGACACCTGCACATAGGCGCCGGGCGTCAGTTCGCCGTCGGCATTGGGCAGAGCCAGTTCGATCGTCTGCGAGCGCGTCGCGACATTGATCGCGCCGGCGATGCGGGTGACTTCGGCGGCAAAAACCTTGCTCGGCAGCTCCGGCTGGGTGACCTTGACCTTGTCGCCGACCTTGATCCCGCCCGCATAGGCCTGGGGCGCGTCGATGAAGACGCGCAGCGGATCGGGCCGCGCCATGGAGAACAGCGCCGAGCCGGTGCTGCCCGCCGTGATCAGATTGCCGAGGTCGACATTGCGCTGGGTGATGACGCCGTCGAACGGGGCCTGGACGTGCTTGAACGCGGTCGTTTCCTGCAATTGCCGGAGATAGGCCTCGGCGGAGGTTTGCAGCGCCACCGAAGTGTCATAGGCGTTCTGCTTGACGTCGAGATCCTGCTTGGCGACGGAATTCTGGGTGAACAGGGTTTTCCAGCGTTTGAGCGCGACGTCCGCCAGGGCGACATTGGCCTTGGCCTGTTCGAGTTGCGCCCGGGCCTGGGCGACCTGCTGGTCGAGCTCCGGCGTGTCCAGCTCCGCCAGAATCTGGCCCTTCTTCACCCTGGCGCCGATGTCGACGGCGAAGGCGCGGACATAGCCGGTGACGCGGGCGTAGATCGCGGTCTCGTTGTCGCCGCGCAGGGTCGCCGGCAGGGTGAGCGCATTGCTGCTCTTGCTCGGCGTTGGCGTCACCGTCTTGACGAAAATCTTTTGGCCCTGCGCCGATTGTTCCTCCAGCGCCGCCTGCGCCGCGCCGCGGCCGAGCAGCACGCGGCCGGCGCCGACCGCCAGAACGATCAGAAAGATCAGCGCAAAGGCTTTGGCGGTCTTCGCCACCCCGCCGCGTTTGGGCAGGTGCATCTGGCCGTCCGGGCTTTGCAGCCCCATGGACTGGTGGGTCTTCTTGGTCACGGGCGAGTCCTGCGGCCGATGGAATGCGCGCCGGCGAACACCAGCGGCACGAACAGCAAAGTTGAGAAAGTGGCGAAAATCAGACCGCCGATCACGGCGCGGCCCAGCGGCGCGTTCTGCTCGGCGCCTTCGCCCAGGCCCAGCGCCATCGGGATCATGCCGACGATCATGGCGAAGGCGGTCATCAGCACCGGGCGGATGCGGGTGGCGCCGGCTTCGAGCGCCGCCGACAGCGGCTCGAGCCCTTGCGCCAGTTTTTCGCGGGCGAAGGAGACCAGCAGGATGGAGTTGGCGGTGGCGACGCCGGTGGTCATGATCGCGCCGGTGAGCGCGGGAACCGACAGCGGCGTGCCCGTGATGAACAGCATCCAGGCGATGCCCGCGAGCGCCGCGGGCAGCGCGCTGATGATGATCAGCGGATCGAGCAGCGATTGGAAATTGACGACGATCAGCAGATAGACCAGCACGATGGCGACGAGCACGCCGACGCCCAGCCCGAGATAGGAGCTCTTCATCGTCGGCGCCTGTCCGCGCAGCGCGATGTCATAGCCGCGCGGCAGTTTGGCCCTGGCCTGCGCGACGATCTTCTCCACCTCCGCGCTCACCGCGCCGAGATCGCGGCCCTCGACGCTGACATAGACGTCGATCGCCGGACGCAGATTGTAGCGCGACATCAGCGCGACCTCGGCGCCGGGGCGCACGGTGGCGAGATTGCCGAGGAGTTGCGGGGTCGCGCCGGTTCCCGCCGAGACCGGCGTCGCCAGGAGGTCGTCGACGGTGTTCATGCGATATTGCGGGGTCTGCGCGGTGACATTGTAGGTGATGCCGTTGCGCGGATCGAGCCAGAAGGTCGGCGTGGTCTGGTTGCTGCCCGACAGCGAGATCAGGACGTTCTGCACCAGGCTGCTGGCGTTGAGGTTGACCTGCTGCATGCGCACGCGGTCCATGTCGAGGCGCTTGCTCGGCGCGTCGAGCCTCTGCAGGATATGCACGTCGACGGCGCCCGGGATTTTCCGGATGTCCTGGGCGATCTCCGCAGCGCGGGTAAAACTCTGGCGCAGGTCGGCGCCGAGGATTTGCACGTCGATCGCCGCGGGCTGGCCGAAATTGAGGATCTGGCTGACGATGTCGGCGGGCTGGAAGAAGAATTCCACGCCGGGGAATTGCTCCGGCAGGGCTTTGCGCAGCTCCCTGACATATTCGCTGGACGGGCGATGCTCCCCTTTCAGCGCGATCATGATTTCGGCGTCGAGCGTGCCGATGGTGCCGGCATTGCTGTAGGACAGGTTGATGCCGGAATAGGGCAGCCCGATATTGTCGAGGATGGAATCGAGTTCGCCCGGCGGAATTTTCGTGCGGATGAAGGCGTCGACCTGATCGGCGATGCGCGCCGTCTCCTCGATGCGCGTGCCCGTGGGGGCGCGCATGTGCAGGCGAATGGCGGGCGAGTCCACCGCCGGAAAGAAATCCTGGCCGAGCGTGAAGAACAGGCCGAGCGACGCCGTCCAGAACAGGATGAAGCCGCCGCCGATCAGTTTTCGCCGGGTGAGCAGCGTGCTCAGCAGCACCACATAGAAGGCGCGGATTTTTTCGAAAAAGGCTTCAAAGGCCTGCTGCATGCGCGCGAACACATTGCGCGACCGCCCCTGTTCGGCGCTGGGGGCGCGCAGCAGCAACAGCGCAAGCGTCGGCACCAGCGTGCGCGACAGAATGTAGGAGGCGAGCATGGCGAAGACCACCGCCTCCGCCAAGGGCACGAACAGATATTTGGCGACGCCGGTGAGGAAGAACATCGGCGTGAACACGATGCAGATGCACAGGGTCGAGACCAGGGCGGGCAGCGCGATTTCGCCGGCGCCCTCGTAGACCGCGTCGTACAGCCCCTTGCCCATGTGCAAATGGCGCTCGATGTTCTCGATGGTCACCGTCGCATCGTCGACCAGAATGCCGACCGCCAGCGCCAGGCCGCCGAGCGTCATGATGTTGATGGTCTGGCCGAGCGCGTCCAGCGCCAGCAGCGACGACAGGATCGACAGCGGGATCGAGATGGCGATGATGATGGTCGCCCGCCAATTGCCCAGGAACAGCAGGATCAGCGCCGCGGTGAGGCCGGCGGCGATCGCCGCCTCCTTGACCACGCCGGAGATGGCGGCGCGCACATAGACCGACTGGTCGAACAGGGCGCGCACCGTGATTTCAGGCGGCAGCAGTTTTTGCGCGCGCTCCATCGTCGTCTTGAGATTGTCGACGATGGTGAGCGTGGAGGCGGAGCCGTTCTTCAGCACCGACTGCAACACGCCGCGCACGCCGTCGAGCCGCACCACATTGGTTTGCGGCGCAAAGCCGTCGCGCACATGGGCGACTTCGCGCAGATAGGTGACGGCGCCGTTCACTGTGCGCACCGGCAGATTGTTGAGGCCCTCGACAGCCGTGGGCGAGCCGTTCATGCCGACGATGAATTCGGTCGGCCCCATTTTCGCGGTGCCCGAGGGCAGGATCAGGTTCTGCGCGCTGACCGCATTGACGACGTCGATCGGCGCGAGGCCCTTGGCGAGCAAGGCGGCATTGTCGAGATCGACGGAAATCAGGCGCTGCTTGCCGCCGAACGGCCAGGGACTGGCGACGCCGGGAATGGTGACGAGTTGCGGGCGCAAAACGTTGGTGGAATTGTCGAACACCACCTGTTCCGGCAGCGTCGCGCTGGAGAGCGCGAGCTGCGTCACCGGAATGGCGGAGGCGGAATAGGTGATGATCAGCGGCGGCTGCGTGCCGACCGGCAACTGGCGCACCATCACCTGCTCGCTCGCCAGCGTCTGCGCGATCGCCGTGCCGATATTGGCGCCGGGCTGGAAGAAGATCTTGATCACCGACACGCCGTTGTAGGATTGGGACTCGACGTGCTCGATGTCGTTGACCGTGGTGGTCAAAATCCGTTCGGCTGGGCCGGTGATGCGGTTGCCCATCTCCTGCGCGGAAAAGCCGGTGTAGTTCCAGATCACGCTGATGACCGGGATGTTGATGTCCGGCAGGATGTCCACCGCCATGGTCAGCAGCATGTAGGGGGTGGCGAGCAGGATCGTCAGCGCCATGACGATGAAGGTGTAGGGGCGCTGAAGCGCTATTCTGACGATCCACATGGGTGACGCACATCCCGGCGCGCCCGCCCGCATGGGGCGCGCTTGTTTTATGACTGGCTAGTCGATTTGCTGAAGCCGTTCAACCCCGCAGCAAGACGCGCAGAATCGCTTCTGAAACCTTGCCATAAGGCGGCCTCAGCAGGATACGGCTGTTGAAGCGGCTTTGCAGCAAGACCGGTTTTGCATGAGAGAAAGCGCGGAAGCCGGCTTCGCCGTGATAGGCGCCCATGCCCGAGGGACCGACGCCGCCGAACGGCAGGTTCTCGGCGATGAAATGGCTCAGCGTCTCGTTGACGGTGACGCCGCCGGAATGGGTGCGCGTGAGCAGCTTTTGCAGGTTCTGGTCCTCCCGCCCAAAGTAATAGAGGGCCAGGGGCCGGGGCCGCGCGTTGACGAAATCCAGCGCCGCCTCGAAGCTCTCGTAGCCGACAACCGGCAGAACCGGCCCGAAAATCTCCTCCCGCATGACGCTCAAGTTTTCCCCGGGATCGACGATCAATGTGGGCGCCAGCTTGCGGCTTTGCGGCGGCGGGTTTTCCTGCGCGGGGTCGAGGACGATGACCTTTGCGCCGGTTTGCCGCGCCTCGTCGATCATCTGCGCCAGGCGCGCGTAATGATGGTCGTTGATGATGGAGGTATAGTCGGGGTTGGCGAGCAGAGACGGGAAGAGTTTGTTCACCGTCTCGGCGAAATGCTGCGCAAAACTGTGCTGGGCGCCGGCGGGCAGCAGCACATAATCCGGCGCAATGCAGGTCTGGCCAGCATTCATCAGCTTCCCCGAAGCGATGCTGGCGGCGGCCTCGGCGAGATCGGCCTCCGGCGCGATCACGCAAGGCGACTTGCCGCCGAGTTCGAGCGTGGTCGGCGTCAGATTGTCGGCGGTCGCCGCCAAAACCTTGCGGCCGACCGGCGTCGAGCCGGTGAACAGCAGGTGATCGAAGGGCAGCCGGCAGAAGGCGGCGCCGACCTCCGGGCCGCCCTGGACCAAGGCGACTTCGTCGGCTGAGAACAGGCCGCCGAGCATGTCGGCAAGCGTTTCCGCCGTGCGCGGCGTGAGTTCGGATGGCTTGATCATCACCCGATTGCCGGCGGCGAGCGCCGCGACCAGCGGGGCCAGCGCCAGTTGCGCCGGATAGTTCCAGGGGCTGACGACGCCGACCACGCCAAGCGGTTGCTGAACGATGCGGCCGCGGCTCGGCGCCAGTTCGAGCCCCGGCCAGACCAGCCGCGGGCGCATCCAGCGCCACAGGTGGAAGCGGGCGTGGCGCACGGCGGCGAGGACGGGGAAAATCTCGGCCATCAGGGTCTCGTGGCGCGACCTGTGGCCGAAATCGGCGCAAATGGCGCCGGCCAGTTCGTCGGCGCTCGCCTTCACCGCATGGGCGAGACGTTTCAATGTCGCGCGCCGCTGCGTGAGGTCGGGCGGTCCGTCGCGCAGGAACGCAAGCCTCTGGCGCTCGAGGATCGATGCAGGCGACTGGTCGTTCATGGCGCACTCCCCCAAAATTTTTAAGAAATAGTTTACACCTTGACGAAAATCTCGGCCAGCAATTCAGGCGGGGCTTAAGAACTCGTGTGCAGGTTGCCTCCAGGTGGCAATCCGATCGAGGTTTTTATGGCGTCACTTTCGTCGCTTGCGCGCAATCACGCCCTGTTCGACCAGGACGATGTCTCGATCGCGCCGATCCCGCCGGTCGTTCAGGCCGGGACGGCCGACTGGGGCGCGCTGCTGTTCGCCGCCGCGCCGGCGCCGAGCCCGAGCGCGACACCGTCCACGACGTCGACGAAAACCACCGCGCCGCTGGTTTCGGCGAGTTCGAGCCTGCCCTCCTGGATCAGCACGATCACCACGGCCGCCATCGCCACCGACATGAAGGCGGCGATCGTCAACGGCGCCGTGACGGAGGCCGGACTCGCCACACTGATGACCGATCTGGCGAAGAGCCTCGGCTCGGGCAAGCTGACCGCCACCCAGTTCGCCGATCTGAAAACCATCGCCGCCAACCTCAATGCCGGAGGCGTCTCGACCTCGGCCTATCTGACCTATGTGTTCAACGCGCTGGTCAACGGCAATCCCGCCAATGCGACCTGGACCGGCGGCAACGCCGCCTCCGTCGCGCTCGGCAATCTCGCCGCCGGCGCCACGGCCACGCAGGTGTCGGAACTCACGGGCAAATGGCTGCTCGGAACCGATCTGCCCAGCAGCAGCGTGACGATGGGCGGGACCAAATTCACCGTGACCGCATCCGCCCCCAACCTGCCGCTGTTCGCTGCGGGCGGTGCGAGCATGAACGACGTCAACCAGGGCTATCTCGGCGACTGCTATTTCCTGTCGAGCTGCGCGGAAGTTGCGTTGCAGAACCAGAGCCTGATCGCGTCGATGTTCACCGACAACGGCAATGGAACCTATGGCGTGCGCTTGTACGAGAACGGCGTCGCCCAATATGTGACCGTGAACAGCCAACTGGCCAATGGCGGCGCCATTTTCAACCACGCCTCCGACCTCTGGGCGAGTCTCGCCGAAAAGGCCTATGCGCAATTGCAGGCCGGCGGCGCCTATACCGGCAACAGCTATGCCGGCGATTCCTATACCGCAATCGGCAATGGCGGCAGTCCGCTCTACGGGCTCGAAGCCCTGACCGGCTCGAAGGTCTTGCAGGAGTTCGGCGGCACATCCTCCGGCTGGACCGGCTACACGCTCAACGCCTCGTTTTCGGTGACCGGCTATGCCGCCAACCAGTCCACCTCGACCCTGCTGGCGGAGCTGATCGCCGACCTCAAGGCGCATGACGACGTCATCTTGTGCTCCAACACCAACGCATACGATTCCCTGGGCAGGCAGACCCTGGTCGCCAGCCACGCCATGTCGATTTACGGCTACAACACCGCGACCGGCCTGTTGCAGGTTCGCAACCCCTGGGGCGTCGCGTCCGGACAGAAATGGGCGACCACTTTTGAGGTCAGCCTCGACACATTGCGCGCGGCGGGCGACTGGATCATGGTGGACAGCGCCGGCGGGGTCCTCGCGCCCATGCTGCTCACCCAGACCGCGACGCAGACGTTTGTGAAGGGCGCGGCGGGCTCGTTCTCGATCGCCGGCGCCTTCTCCGATCCGACCGGCAAGGCGCTGACCTATACGGCGACCCAGGCCAATGGCTCGGCCCTGCCGAGCTGGCTGGCGTTCAACACGTCCACAGGCCTGTTCTCCGGGACGGCGCCGACGACGGCGTCAGGCGTCACCGTGATCGTGACGGCAAAGAATTCGGCCGGCCTGACGGCGAGCGAAACCTTTGGCGTCGCCGTCGCAGCGCCGACCGCGCCGAAACTGAGCGCGCAGACCGCCAACCAGACCGTGACAGGAGGCAAAGCGGTGAGTTTTGCGCTCGCCGCCAATACGTTCACCGATCCGCAAGGCGAAGCGCTCACCTATAGCGCCACCCAGTCCAATGGTTCGGCGCTGCCGAGCTGGCTCACGTTCAACGCGGCGACGCGGCTGTTCTCCGGTACGGCGCCGACCTCCGGTGGAACTTTTGCTCTGAAGGTGACGGCGACGGATACGGGCGGCGCTTCGAATTCGGAAACCTTCAATCTCACGGTGTCGTCGAGCGCCGCGAAGGTCGCCTCTTTGCTGCACGCCGTGTCCGATGGTTTTTACAATCCGGCGGCGCAGGCGGTGGACTCCTCCGCCGTGCTCGGCCTGCTCGCGCCCGCGCACTGACCAGGTGAAACGGGAGCCCCGCGCCTTTCCGCGGGGCTTGTTGAGACGGGATAAAACACAAAAGCCCCGCGCTTTTCGAGCGCGGGGCTTTTGTTTCACGGTTGGTCAGCCGAACTTGAACAGAATGCCGTAGCCGCCGCGCGGATAGTTCCAGCTGATCTCGCCGGTCTCCTCGCACAGCACGCGGCAGGTGCCGCATTCGAGGCAGCCGTCGGCCGCGATTTCGACCTGGCCGGATTCGGCTTCGGTGTAGCAGCCGGCCGGGCACAGATGCGTCATCGCCAAGAGGTTTTTTGACGGCTTTTCGTGCGGCGCGATCTTGATGTGCGGCTGACCGGCGTCGACCAGATAGCGGTTCTGGTAGAGCTTTTCTTCGACCTTCTGGAATTGCGCCTCAATGCCCATGTGAGACTCCTCCGATCTGTAATGGCGGGCCTGTCGGATTTGTCCGGTCGGCGCGCCTGCTAAAGGGAATTACGCAAGTTCGGCGCCAAGGGCGCCGAACCTTGGCTTACCGCCAGGCCCGCGCAAAGCGGACGGCGTCGCCGAGCAGACCGAGGGCGCCGCGCTTCTTGCGGAAGCTCGAGAACGTGCTCTTTTCCTTCTCGATCTTCGGCGTGCCGTCGACGCGGACGAAATTCTCCATCGCCTTGGCGACGAGCTGCGGATAGGTGAGGAACAGGTTGGAGGCCTGCGTGTGCAGCAGCTCCGGCATGTCCTTGTACTTTTTGAGATCCTTGATGACGAAGCTGTCGTCGAGCATCTTCTTGTACAGCGACAGGTTGTCGGCGGTGAAGGGGTCGCGGCGCGACTTGATCTGGTAGATCGCCTCACCGGCGATGCGGCCGGAGGTCATGGCGAGATTGGAGCCCTCGCGATGCACGGCGTTGTTGAGCTGCGCGGCGTCGCCGCAGATCACATAGCCATGCCCGAACAGTTTCGGGATCGCGTTATAGCCGCCTTCCGGGATCAGATGCGCGGCATATTCCTTGACTTCCGAACCGGCGATCAGCGGCGCCACCGACGGATGTTTCTTGAACATTTCCAGCAATTGCGCCGGCGAGCTCTGGTTTTCGGCGAAATCCGACACCAGGCAGCCCAGGCCGATCGAAATGCTCTCCTTGTTGGTGTAGATGAAGCCCATGCCGGCCATTCCCTTGGAAATGGTTCCGGCGGCTTCGATCACCACGCCTTCGTCGCCCTTGATGTTGAAGCGCTGCTCGATCACTTCGGCCGGCAGGAAGTGCATTTCCTTCACGGCGAGCGCCACCTGCGAGGGTTGCGGGCGCGGGCGCAGTTCGGCGCGGGTGCCGAGCAGGCCGTTGACGCCTTCCGCGAGCACCACGACATCGGCGTGGATCGGACCGCCGGAGCGGTCGGTGCGCACGCCGACAACCTTGCCATAAGCGTCCTGGATCAGCTCGACGGCGGTCGTCTCGCACAGCAGGATCACGCCCTTTTCGCGCGATTGCTGCGAGAACCAGCGATCGAACTGCGAGCGGATGATGGTGTAGCGGTTGCCCTTATCCTCGTTGAAATCCTCGTTGCGGTAATGCATGCCGGTGTGGGCGGTATCCGACATCAGCCAGAAGCGCTGCTCGATCAGATGGCGCTCCAGCGGGGCCTCGTTGCGGAACTCGGGGATGATTTTTTCCACCATGTCCGCGTACAAAATGCCGCCCTGCACGTTTTTCGAGCCGGGATATTCGCCGCGCTCGAGTTGCAGCACTTTCATGCCGCGCGAGGCCATGGTGTAGGCGGCCGCATTGCCGGCCATGCCGGCGCCGATGACGATCGCGTCAAATTTTTCGTCGATCATGTCGATCTCCTTAGCCGGCCAGCCGGTCCTTGGAATGGGGGGACAGGCGCTTGCGGAAGGCTTCGGTGAGCGCCGGGAGGAAACGGACAGCGTCGGTGACGATGCCGATATGGGCGAAGTCGTAGATCGGCGCGTTCTTGTCGGTGTTGATGGCGACAATCAGGTCGGCGCCCTCGCAGCCGACGCGATGCTGGATCGCGCCGGAGATGCCGGCGGCGATGTAGAGCTTGGGCCGAATCGTCTTGCCGGTCTGGCCGATCTGGCGGTCGGAGGGCACCCAGCCTTTTTGCACCAGCGGGCGCGAACACCCGTATTCCGCGCCGAGCACGGAAGCGAGATTCTTCACCAGCTGGAAGTTTTCGGGGCCTTGCAGGCCCATGCCGCCAGCCACCACCACATCGGCGAAGGCCAGATTGCTCTTGCTGGAATCGCGGTCCGGAATGAAGGACAGGATTTTGGTGATGATGTCCTGTTCGCGCAGGTCGATGGCGAAGGGCACGATGCGGCCCTGGCGGCCCTCCTGGCGCTCCGGCATGGGCATGGCGCGCGGGCGGGCGGTCGCCATCTGCGGGCGGAAGTTCAGCGTGTAGATGGTGCACAACAGCGAGCCGCCGAAGGTCGGTCGGGTCGCGGCCAGAGACTTGTCGTCATCGACGTTGAGCTCGGTGCAGTCGGCGGTGAGGCCGGTGAGCAGGGTGGTGGCGACGGAGCCGGCGAGGTCGCGGCCGAGCGTGGTGGCGCCGAGCAGCAGGATTTCCGGCTTATGCGCCTCGACCACCGCCGTCAGCGCCTTGGAATAGGGCTCGTTGCGGTAATCGGCGAGCACGGGATTCTCGACCGTGTAGCAAAGGTCCGCGCCATAGGCGAAGGCCTCCTGGCAGGCGTGCAGCATGTCCGGTCCGGGCGCGCCCAGCACCACGCCGGCCAATTCCACGCCCAGCTTGTCGGCGAGCTTGCGGCCTTCGCCCAACAATTCGAAGGAGACGGGATGCACGACCCCGCGCTCCATTTCGACGAACACCCAGACGTGCTTGTGGTTGCGGAATCGTTCCGGCAACTCTTTCTTCATCGAGGCGCGGCCGCCGGCTGCGGCGGGGGCGGCGGGTTTCGCATCGCTCATGGTCTGCTCCTAAATCCTGAATTTTCTTCGCGGCTTCAGAAGCCGGAGGCGAGTTTGACGAGATCGTCCTCGATCTTCGGGGTTTTGGCGAAAATGGCCTCGATCAGCGCTTCGGCGGAATCGCGCGGCGTCTCGCCCAATTCGACCAGCGCCGCTTTTTCGGCGCGGGGCGTGGGGGCGAACACTTTTTTCACCACGGTCGGCGAGCCGCGCAGGCCGCATTTGGTGACGTCCTCGATACCGGCGTCCTTGGCGCTCCAGGTGACGATCTGCGCGCGGGCGGCGCGCAGCGCGTCGTCGATCCGGCCGCGGCGCACGGTGTTGGAGCCTTCCAGCATGGTGATCATCGCCGGCAGGTTGGTCTTGAGCACCTGAACGCCGCCTTCCGAGCGGCGCTCCAGCGTCACCGTGCCGTTGTCGCCGTTCACCTCGTTGACGGCGGAGACATAGGTGATCTGTTCGAGGTTCAAGCGCTTGGCGATGCCGGGGCCGACCTGCGCGGTGTCGCCGTCGATGGTCTGCTTGCCGCAGAACACGATGTCGATTTTGCCGAACGTATCGCTGATCTTCTGCAGGGCCGCCGAGAGCGCGAACGAGGTCGCCAGCGTGTCGGAGCCGGCGAAGAAACGGTCGGTGAGCAGCACGGCGCGGTCGGCGCCAATGGTCAGGGCCTTTCGCAGCGAGTCCGCGGCCATGGGTGGGCCCATGGTCAGGACGGTGACCTCACCGCCCACCTTGTCGCGCCAGCGCAGGGCTTCTTCCAGCGAGAACAGGTCGTAAGGATTGATGATGGTCGGCACGCCCTGCCGCATGATCGTGTTGGTCACCGGATGGACGCGGATTTGCGCCGAGTCTGGGACCTGTTTGATACAAACGACAAAATGCATTTTCGCCTCCGGCGGATCGGTCCGTGATTGCGGGACCAAAGCTTCGCGCATAGTTCGGGGGTCGCGTCGCAAGCTCCGTACCATCATGATGATTTTCGGGAATCAGCGGAAAACCGGGAGAAAATCCGCCCGCACGCGACGGCGGCGCGCGCGGGAGGCCACCAAGCTGTCACACTTGCGACAGGCTTGTTGGACGATGGGCGCGAGCGCGCCAGACGTGTCGGCCGGCGCAGCCCACCATTCGCTTGAGGTCAGGCGCGGTGGACGGGCGGTTGGCGCAGCGTCTCGACCTTGACTTTGCATGCCGCAACGGACATCTGCTCGGTTTAGAGCGCGTTATGGTATCCATCGCTGGTGTCGCTGAAATACAGAGCTGAAATCGACGGCTTGCGCGCTGTCGCCGTCGTTCCCGTCATTCTGGCGCATGCCGGGGCGACATGGCTGCCTGCGGGCTTTCTCGGCGTCGACGTCTTCTTCGTCATCAGCGGGTTCCTGATCACCGGCATTATTGCCCAGGAAGCGCAAAGCGGCGCGTTTTCCTTCGTCGCCTTCTACGAACGCCGCGTCCGCCGCATCCTTCCGGCGCTCTATCTGGTCATGCTCGCGTCCGCATTCGCGGCTTTCGTATTGTTGTATCCCAACGAACTCCGGACCTTCGCGGAAAGCGTGGTCGCGACCGCCCTGTTCGGCTCGAACATCTATTTCAACGGAAAGATCAGCTATTTCACGCCCAATGTGGAGACCTATCCGCTCATCCACACCTGGTCACTGGGCGTCGAGGAGCAATATTACGTCCTTGCGCCCTTGGTGCTCGTTTTCGCCCTCCGTTTCGGGCGCAAGGTCGCGCTCGGCGTGGTCGCCTTGGTGTCGCTGGCGAGCCTGGCCGCGGCGCAAGTCATGTCGGGGATCGACCCGCAGGCCAATTTCTATCTCCTGCCGTTTCGCGCCTGGGAGCTCGGCCTCGGCGGCTTGCTGGCGCTGGCGTCGACGCATTTCGGCGCCTATCCCAGAAAATTCCGGCAGGGCGCGGCGCTGCTCGGCGCTCTGCTGCTCATCGCCAGCTATGTCGCGCTGAGCCAGGATTTGAACATGCCCAATGTCTGGGCGCTCGCGCCGACTGGCGGCGCCGCCCTCATCCTCGCTTTCGCGCGCGCGGATACATGGATCGGCCGTTTGCTCGGCTCGCGTCCCTTGGTTTTCATCGGCGCGATCAGTTACAGCGCCTATCTCTGGCACCAGCCGCTGTTCGCCTTCGCGCGGGTGAAAGTCGATGGTGCGCCGCCGTTTTTCGTCATGGCGGCGCTGATTGTGCTGACCTTCGCGCTCGCCTGGGCGTCCTGGCGGTTCGTCGAGCGCCCGTTTCGCAACCGCGCTTTCCATTCCCGGCGCTGGATTTTCGGGAGCGCCCTCGCCTGCGGCCTCGCCCTGATCGTCGCCGGCCGCATCACCGTCCTGCAAAATGGTTTTCCCGCGCGCTCGCCTGAATTCGCCGCCATCGCCGACTGGCAGGATCGTCACCTCTCGGCCGCCGCCGCGCGCTGCCAGTCCGACATGTGGAAGATCGCGGTCAACGAAAACTCCTGCGTGTTCCCCGCCGGGCGCGCGCCCACCATGGCGCTGCTCGGCGACAGCCACGCCGACGTGCTCGCCGAGAGCCTGGGCGAGGCCGTCGCGCCGTTTTCGCAAGCCGTCAAGGAACTCGCCCACGGCGGCTGCCCGCCGGCGCGCGGCCTCATCTTCAACGATTCCAAGCGGCGCATGTGTCCGGACTTCATCGACAGCGCGCTGCGCTATCTCGACGATCATAAGGACCTGACGACGCTCGTCGTTTTCGCGCGATGGCCGGTTCCCTTCGAAAGCGAGTTTGTCGACAATGGCGAAGGCGGCGTCGCCGGGGTTCCCGGCCAGGGCCTTGCGCTGCTGGACAAGGTTCCACACTTCGCCGATGCGGACGCGCGCGACGCGGCGCTCGGAAAAGCTTTTCGCGACCAGATAGAAGCCTTTCTGCAAGCGGGGCGTCGCGTCGTTCTCGTCTATTCCGCGCCGGAGACCGGGTGGAACACGCCGCGCCGCGTCATTCACAACCAGTTCGCGAAAAACCTGTTTGGCGCGCCGCCGCTCAGCATCAGCCATGATGTCTATCTGCGGCGGACGCGGGCCGTTCATGCGCAATTGGATCGGATCGGCGACCACCCCAACCTTTTGCGCGTCAAGCCGGAGGAGATTTTCTGCAATCGCGCGCGCCCCGGCCGATGCGTGATCGAGCAGGACGGAGCGCCGCTCTATCTCGACGACAATCACCTCAACAGGATCGGCAATGCCCTGCTCGCGCAAAAAATCGTCGCGGCGATGAAGGGAAAAGGCTGGCTCTGATCAATTCGGAGTTTCGTCGCGCCGCTCCTTCGCCCGCCGCGCCACCTCCTCGTCCATGTCGTTGACCAGTTTGATGGCCACCTCGCGCGGGGCGCGGTCGGCGACGACATAGCGCAGCCGCAGGTCGGGATCGTTGACCAGCAGGCTCAGCGAATCCGGCGCGGCGCGTTCGGCGGCGGCGCGGCGCACCAGCGCGTCCTCATCGTGCAGCAGAGGATAGAGCCGGTTGGTCGCGATCCGCGCGGCGACCTCGCGGCGGACGCTCGGCGCGGGATCGTCGAGAAACATCGGCAGCAGCGGCGGATCGAGCCGGCGCGCCACGGTCAGACGCACCTGCTCGTTTTCATCCCTCGCCATGGCGACGAGATCGGCGCCGTCCAGACGCAGCGCGCAGGCCTGCCGCACGGCGCTGCTCTTGTCATGACGCATGTCGCGCACGCGCGCCAGCGGGAGCTTGAGCGCCGCGACGGCGCGGACCTCCGCCTCCGGGTCCTTCATCAGCCGGGTGAGCTGGAAAGGATTCGCGTATTTCGCCGCCAGCGCCCGCACCTCGAAATAAAGATGGTCGAGATAGTCGCCGGCATATTCCGGGTTTTTGGCGAAAAAGCCGTCGATGCGCCGCGCGCGCTTATCGCGCACGCAAATGCGCCCAAGACAGCAACGCCCCCCCTCGCGCAAATTCTGGTGCAGGCAATCCTGACAGGAAAATGTACGGCCGGTCCAATCCTCGGCCGCCTCGTTCTCGTCGGTCAAAGTCATGAAAACCTCGTTCGAGTGTGAACTCAAGCAAGGCGCGCGCCAGGGACTGCGGCTCTTCTCACGCGGGAAGGATAAGGGGAGCTGAGCTGGGGCGCTGGCGACGCGATCGCCGGGAAATCGACCGTTTCAAATGAATTGCGCGCCGGTTTCGCGGCGAATGCCCCCGCCCCTTACCCCGGCGCGGGGAAAGGGAATGGCGCCGTCACGTACAATCAGGCGCCATTCCGTACACGACGTGTCAGAACTTCTTAATGTCGATATTCTGCTTGCGCAGGGCATAGCCGATCTGGCGCGGAGTGAGGCCGAGCAGGCGCGCCGCCTTGGCTTGCACCCAGCCGGTTTTTTCCAGCGCCTCGATCAGCCGTTCGCGCTCGCTCTTGCCCGGATGCACCACCGGACAATGGTCGGGCGAGGGACAGTCGATCGGCAGGCCGCGCTCCAGGGCCTCCGCCGCGTGATCGGCGCAGGCAGAATGCGCGCCGACCGGTTCGAGCGGCGGCGGCGCGGCCGGCACGAAGGTTTCGGGCGCCGGGCGGGGTTCGGGCGCCGGCTTGTGAGGCTCCGGCGCGGGGCGCGCCGTGATCGGCGGCATGGTGGGTTGCGGCGTCGGGCTCGTGTGCAGCCCCGTCAGCGCATTATGACCCTTCCACAAGGTCGCGGAGAGGCAACAGCCTTGCGCGCAGGCCAGATCCGCTTCGGCGATTTCCCCGCCGGCGGCGAGCGTCGCCGTGCGGCGCACGCAGTTTTCCAGCTCGCGCACATTGCCGGGGAAGGCGCAATGCGACAGCCGTTCCAGCGCGGCGCCCGAAAAGGTCTTTTCGAAGCCGTTCTCCTGGCCGAACTGTTCCAAGAAACGCTTGGCCAGCAGCTTGATGTCGCCGGGGCGCTCGCGCAGCGGCGGGATCAGCAGGGTCACCACATTGATGCGGTAATAAAGGTCGGCGCGGAAATCGCCGCGCGCCACCGCCTCTTCGAGGTTGCGGTTGGTGGCGCAGACGATGCGCACATCCACTTTGAGGGTTTTCGCGCCGCCAACGCGCTCGAACTCGCCCTCTTGCAGCACGCGCAACAGCTTGGCCTGGAACGAGGCGGAGATTTCGCCGATTTCGTCCAGAAACAATGTGCCGCCATCGGCAAGTTCGAAACGTCCGGCGCGCTGGCCGACCGCGCCGGTGAACGAGCCTTTTTCATGGCCGAACAGTTCCGATTCGATCACGCTTTCCGGCAGCGCCGCGCAATTGACCTTGACGAACGGCCCCTTGGCGCGAGGCGAGTTTTCATGCACCGCTCGCGCGAAAAGCTCCTTGCCGGCGCCGGTTTCGCCGCGCAGCAGCACGGTGGCGTTGGAGCGCGCCGCCACTTCGATCTTTTGCAGCAGCGTACGGATCGCGGGGCTCTCGCCGACGATGAAATCGAATTTTCCACGCGGCGCCGCGGAGGACGGCTTGGAGCCGCCGACTTCGACCAGCGCCTTTTCCAGCCTATGCTGCTCACGAATGAGGCGGTCGCGGTCGCGGGCGATCAGCGCATGCATGCGCATCGCCTGGCCCACCAGATTGGCGACCATGGTGAGCAGGCGCACGTCGTCTTCCAAACGGAAGTCGAGCTTGTTGTTCCATTCGCGGTCGACGGTGAGCGTGCCCTTCGACACGCCGTCCACTTTGATCGGCACGCCGAGGAAGCTGACCTTGGTCATCGGCGGCAGCAGATGCCGGTAGGCGGTGCCGGTGAAATATTGGTGGGTCGAAATGTCCTCGATCACCAGTGGGACTCCGGTGGCGACGATATGGTCGATCACCTTCTGCGGCAGCAGGGTTTTGGCGCCGCCCTTGGCGGAGGCGTCCGACGAGGCGGTGATTTCCGGCTCGCCATCCGCGTCCAGAGCCAGGATGAAGCCGCGCCGCATCTGCATGAACGAGGCGAGCACCGCGATCACCGCGCCCAATGTGCGTTCGAGCGATTGCGCGCCGGTGAGGATTTTCGAGATTTCATAGACGCCGGCGAGCGCGACGTCTTTGTAAGCCGGTTCGAACATGACTTTTTCGGCTGAACTCATCGTTCGGCTCCTTCCACGCGCCAACACACCGAAGGATCGCCCTTCAGGCTGCGCCATGCGATGACGGGCCTCGCCCGCTTGCCGTCTTCGAGATTTGAAACACGTATATGGGTGGAAGGCGTCACACCCAGCCGCGTCCGATATGCGACAAAGATACGCCTCGGCATCGCCTGTGGAAACGCCAAAAAACAGGCGCCAAGCTCAGCTCGCGCCTAAAATTGTCGCAAATTGAACATGGGCATCTCCGTAGCCGCCGCAAAAGCCTAACAATCCGCGACAATGGTCACTGCAACATCCTTGGGCGGGGCGTAATATGGCGACGATGTGACAAGAATGTCCGCGCCCCCTAGCGCATAGGCGCGGGCATTGTCGCGCTTCACGCCGCCGGCCGCCGCCAGCAAGGGCCGGCCGTGCAAGCCGCTGAGGGACTTTGACAGGCGCGCAATCTCTTCGGGCGAAAATTTTTCCGCCTGGATCAGGTGAAAGCGGGCGCGGGCGGCGGCAAGCGCCTGGTCGTGGTCCTTGACCTCGATCGCCAGTTTTTTCTCCGGCAATTTTTTGCGCAGTTTTGTCGCGACCTCGTCCAGAGTCACGCCGGGCAAGAAGCGCAAATGTTCGGGGAAGACCAGAACGGTTTCCGACAGGCCGAGCCGGTGCATGACCGCGCCCCCGGCCTCGACGGCGGCGGCGGCGAATTTTTTTGTCCCCGGCGTGTTCTTTCGCGTGCAGGCGACGCAAATGTCGGGCGCCGCCGCGCGGGCCTCGTCCAGAATGTCGCGTGTCGCGCTGGCGACGCCGGACCAGATTTCGATCAGGGTTTGCGCCACTTTCCAGCCGCGCAGCAAGGCGGGCGCGGGGCCGCTCGCAGACAGGATCGGCGCGCCCGCCGCGAGCCGGTCGCCGCTGTGGGCGGCCAGCGTCACGCGCGCGCCAGCGAGCTCAAGCAGACGCGCCGCCGCTTCGGCCAAGGCGACAACCATCGGGCTTCGTGCGGAAAAATCCATGCGGCCGCTGGCGCTGGCGAGGCCGAGCTGGTCGGTGGTCAAATCGCCGAAGGGGACGTCGTCGTCCAGCAGGCGCTCGAGTTCTGAATCGGAAAAAAGAATCGGCATCAGCGTGAATGGGGGGCGGCCCTAAAACCTCGTTTCGCTGTCCCCTTTATCGCCGCGAGCGCGGCCTTGGCAAGGTTTTTGGCGTCGGGGTCCAGCCCCCGGCAAGTCCGACCCTCGTCGGGCGCGATTTCGGCGACCGGCGAGCCCTCGGCGAGCATCAGGCCGTCGCGGGCGAGCCCGACCAGCACGCCATCGAGGCGCGCCCGCACCGAGGCTTCGCCGATACGGCCGATCAAATCGCCGCGCGCCACGGAATCGCCGATCTCGAGCGCCGTATGCCAGACGCCCCGCGCCGGCGTGACGGAGAAAGCGGGGTCGTCGCGACCGACTGCGCTCTGGCACGGCTGCTGCGCGACGCAATGATGCACGGCGCCGCAATGGGTGGGCGCCGCCTCAAGGGCGAGATCGCAGTTTTCGCCCACCTTGAAATGATCGCCCAGTCCGACGGAGAGGCCGACGTAATGGCGGTAATCCGGCGTGGCGGTCGAGGGTTTCAGCCGCGCGTCGATCAGCAACTGGATGCGGCGCAGCGCCAGCAGATCGCTCAATTGCAGCGGCGTCACCGCGACACAGGCGTCCTCGGCGGCGATTTCGGCGAGATGCACCGCGTCTTCCGCTCTGCGCGCGCGCACGCCGTCCAATTCGCATTCGTCGTCGTAGAGGGCGTCATCGAAAGACATGCCCCGACGCAGAACCGGCGGGCAGGGCTCGTGGGTGAGGATGACGTGATAGCCGCCCTTGCGCAGTCTTACGGCCAAGGCCGAGGCAATCTCATTGGTCCCCAGGATCACCGCGACATCCGCGTCGGTGGCCGAGACGAAATAAGGAAAGGAAGTCGCGTTCATGGCCCCGCCCCTCAAAACCCAACCCGCAACGCCCGGCTTTCTTTTGTCCGGGTCATGTTGTCCATGCATGGGTCGCGCCATGCGCCGAGGGCCTGACTTGTCGGGATTGTGGGGCCGAATGCGTCCGTTTCGTCGTGAGAATGTCGCAGTGTTTACGAGGCCGTCATGTCCGCGACGGCGCTTAAGCCTTGCGTGTTTCCGAAACCGCGACAAAACCCTCGAAGCGCGGCGGTCCCAGATATAGCCCTTGCGTTTTGGGCGCGCCGGAATGGGCGCGTCGGAACGCTTCGGATTTGGTCCAGGCTTCAAAAGCCTGTTCGCTTTCCCAGATTGTGTGGGACACGAATGTGGTCGCTTCCTCATCGCTGGCGCCGCGCAGCAGGTGGAAAACGACAAAACCGGGCATGGCGGGCAAGTCGCTCTGGCGATTGCGCCAGACCTCTTCAAATTGCGCCTCGCGGCCGAGCGCAACGCGGAAACGGTTCATGGCGATAAAGGTCATCGGTGCTCCCTCAGGCGCGGCGGGCGAGCGATCGCAAGAAACCCGTGGCTTCCTCGGACAAATCCTGCTCGATGGCCGGGGCCATTTTCAGCAGGACATTGGCGACGAAAGCTTCGTCATTGCGCGGCTCCGCCAGGATGTCGCGCAGGATCGGCACATTGTCCTCGATATGGGCGAGAAAGGCGACGCCTTTTTCCAGCGTCTCGGTCCAGCGCGTCCGGGTCCACAGCGCCAGCGCATAAATGATTTCCTGGGCGAAATTGGAGCCGCGCGCCTTTTCCAGAAAGCGCAGGCCGGTATTCCAGTTCTCCTTGGCGCGCATCGGCGGTGGAACCGGGGCGTTGTCGAGCAGTTTTTGCGCGGCCTGGCCGACATGGTCTTCGAGGCTGACCGGCTCTTCGATATCGCCGTCAAAGCTCCAAAAAGCCGGGGCGCCCGGGAAATCCGCGCCATATTTTTGCAAAAGGCCGGACTTGAGTTTTTCCAGGCCGGCGCGGTCGCCCTTGAGCGCGGCGGTCATGGCGAAAGCGAACAGCGCGTCCTTGGCCACCGCGCCGACGCCGCCGCTTTTCAATTGCTGGGGCGTGAGCGCCGGGGGCTGGCCGTCGGCGGCGGGCGCCGCCTCGCCGGCGCGCACAGCGGAGACATGGGCGGTGATTTCCAGCCACGGCTCAAAAAGGGAGAGGAACAGGTCGGGATCGGCGAAGACCACGCTGATGTTGATCGCCTTCTTGCGCTTCATCAATTCGGTCATGTCGAGCATTTTGGTCTCCATCTGCCGGTCGGATCGGTTTTTTGGGGGCGCCTGCTTTGTTGTGAAGACAGGCGCGCGCAAACGTTCAGGCTTTGCGGCCTGTTCAGTTTCGACGATGGTTTCGAAAAATCAGTCGCTGGTGATCATCACGCCGGGGCCCTCGTCTTCGAGGTCGAGCCCGTCTTCCTCAAAAAGTTCGACGCCGGTGATGCAGACGTCTCCGTCATCGACGACGACTTGGATGGTCTTGAGATTTTGGCCCTGGCAGGGGCCGGAAAAACAGGCGCCGGTGTCGAGATCGAATTGCGCCCCGTGGTGGCGGCAGACGAGGAAATTTCCGGCCTCGTCCATGAACTCTTCCAATCCGGCGTCGAGGCGCTTGCCTTGATGCGGGCAGGAATTTTCGAAGCCATAAAAATTCTTGCCTTTTCGCGAGATGACGATGGGCCAGGGTTTTCCGACCTTTTTGCCGTCCTCCTCCACCGCCTTTTGCAAGACAAACCCTCTTGCGGAATGGTCCTCGATCTCAAACGTGCTGCAAACGGCGAAGAGTTCCATCCTTGGCTCCTGTGTCCAGCGCCGCGACCGTCCGGAAGGGCGAAAATGTCAGTGGCCGTCATGGCCGGGCGTCGTCCCGGCCATCCACGCCGGCATGGAATGCGGCGCCTTTCACAACGGGACACCCCTCTATCTCCAAAGCCGGTCGTACTCTCCTCCATGCCGGCGTGGATGCCCGCGACAAGCGCGGGCATGACGTTTTTTTGCTGGGGCGCGAGGCTAAAGCATCCCCAATTCGAGCTTTGCCTCGTCGGACATGGTGGCCGGGCTCCACGGCGGGTCGAACACCAGGTTCATCTTGACCGCCTTGGCGCCGGGGGCGAGCAGAACCGCCCGCTCCACGCGCTTCAGCATTTCCCCCGCGACCGGGCAGCCCGGCGCGGTAAGGGTCATGTCGATCTCAATATTTTCCGGGTTGGAGACGTCGAGCCGGTAGATCAGCCCGAGGTCATAAACATTGACCGGGATTTCCGGGTCGAACACGGTCCGGATCGCGGCGATGGCGTCCTGCTCCAGATCGCCGGTCCATTCGGGCAGTACGACGTCTTCGCGAAAAACAGGCGCATCCATCATGCAAACAACTCCAGCACGCGGCGCAGACCCTTCACCAAAACTTCCACCTCCTCATGGGTGTTGTAGAGCGCGAAGGAGGCGCGGGCGCTCGCGGTGAGGCCGAGCTTCGTCATCAGCGGCTGCGCGCAATGCGATCCCGCGCGCACCGCAATGCCGGCGCGGTCGAGAATGGTTGACACGTCCTGCGGGTGCGCGCCCTCGACATCAAACGTCACCAATGCGCCCTTGTTCGGCGCGCGGCCAAAGATGCGGACTTTGCCGAGCTTGTCGATTTCCTCCGTCGCATGGGCGAGCAGAGCGGCTTCGTGCGCGGCGACCGCCTCGCGGTCGAGCCCCATCATGAAGTCGAGCGCCGCGCCGAGGCCGATGGCTTCGACGATCGGCGGCGTGCCCGCTTCAAAACGGTGCGGCGGGGCCGCGTAAGTGACCTTGTCCTTGTAGACATCGGCGATCATTTCGCCGCCGCCCTGATAGGGCTGCATCTGCGCCAGCAGATCGTATTTGCCGTAGAGAAAACCGATGCCGGTGGGGCCATAGAGCTTGTGGCCGGTGGTGACGTAGAAATCGACGCCGAGCGCCTGCACATCGACGATCTCGTGCACAGAACCCTGGCAGCCGTCGATCAGCACCTTGGCGCCGACGCCGTGCGCCAGTTTGACGATCTCCGCCACCGGGGTCAGCGTGCCCAGCACGTTGGACATGTGAGTGATCGCGACGATTTTCGTCCGCGGCGTGAGCAGCGCGGCGAAGGCGTCGAGATCGAAGGAACCGTCGTCCTTGATCGGCGCCCATTTCAGCACCGCGCCCTTGCGTTCGCGCAGAAAATTCCACGGCACGATGTTGGAGTGGTGCTCCATTTCCGAGACGATGATTTCGTCGCCTTCGGAAATTTCCGCGCCGAGGCTGGAGGCGACCAGATTGATCGCTTCCGTTCCGCCTTTGGTGAAGACGATTTCATCGACCTTGGCGGCGTTGACGAAGGCGCGGCAGGTTTCGCGCGCCTGTTCAAAGGCGACTGTGGATTCGCCCGACAGAAAATGCGCGCCGCGATGGACGTTGGCGTAAATGTCGGAATAGCCGCGCATCAACGTGTCGAGCACGATCTGTGGCTTTTGCGCGGAGGCGCCGTTGTCGAGATAGACCAGCGGCTTGCCATGAACGTTGCGCGAAAGGATCGGGAATTGCTCGCGGATGGCGCGCACGTCGAAATGCGTGGTCTCCTTGAGGAGGGCGTTACTCGACATGGGCGGCCTCGCCGGCGTGGGTGGTCAGCCAGGCGTTGACGCTTTTCGCCATCGCCTCGCGCAAAACCTCGTTCTCGATCTTGTCCAGGGCCTCGCCGAAGAACGCCTCGATCAGCATGGCCCGGGCCTCGGCTTCAGGAATGCCGCGCGCGCGCAGGAAGAACAGGGCGTTGGCGTCGAGTTCGCCGGCGGTGGCGCCATGGCTGCACTTCACGTCGTCGGCAAAGATTTCCAGTTCCGGCTTGGTGACGATTTCGGCCTTGTGCGACAGCAGCAGGGCGCGGCTGAGCTGGCGCGCGTCGGTTTTTTGCGCGACCTGTCCGACCTTGATGCAGCCCTGATAGACCCCGCGCGCGGAGCCGGCCAGCACCGAGCGGAACACCTGATTCGACGTCGCATTGGGCGCGGCGTGCTCGATCACCGTGGTGTTGTCGCAATGGCGGCTGTCCGCGACCATCACGGCGCCGTCGAGTTCGACATGCGCGGTTTCGCCCGCGAGTTTGAGCAGCGCCTCGTGGCGGGCGAACTGGCCGCCTTGCGAGAAATAGAAGGCGCGATAGGTCGCCTCTTCCGCGATTTCGCCCAGGGTGACCGCCGCCTGACGCGCGCCCGCCAAAAACGATTCCTGGCGGATGTGGGTGAGTTTCGCGCCCTTGCCGAGCGTGAATTCGGTGACCACGGTCGAAAACAGCGGCGCGCCATCATGGGTCTCGTAAACGGTGAGTTCGGCGCCCTCTTCAAGCTGGATCAGCAGGCGCAGATGGCGGTCCGAACCGGCGCCGGTCCAGAGGAAGCGCAGGTGCAGCGGCAGGCTGACTTTTTCGCCAGCGGGCACGCGCAGGGCGAGCCCTTCCTCCAGCAAAGCGGTGTTGAGATTGACGATCGGGTGGTCGACCTGCGGATAGACCTTGCCGATGATGCGGGCGAGCGGCGAATCCTTTTCGCCGAGCGCCGTGCGCAGGTTGAGCGCGCCGACCCGGGCGTAACTGGATTTGTCGTCCAGCACGCCATCGACGAAGGCGGCGACCGCCGCTTGTTGCAGTTCCGGGGCGACGACCGGCGTCGCGTCGGCAACGGGATCGTCGCGCAAGACTTTGGCGAGATCGGAATAACGCCAGGCTTCCACGCGGCGATTGGGCAAGCCCTCGCGCTTGAAAAATTCCTGGGCCTGGCCCTGCAGGTCGCCGAGCCAGGGAGCGACGGCGCCGCGTCGCTTCTCCATGGTGGCGAGCAGGTTTTCGGAGAGCGAACCTGTCATGAAAACCTCACGCTGCTTTGGCGATCACGGCGTCATAGCCGTTCTGTTCCAGTTGCAGGGCGAGGCTCTTGTCGCCCGAAAGCACGATTTTGCCGCCGGCCAGAATGTGGATGACATCCGGCACGATATAGTCGAGCAGGCGCTGGTAGTGGGTGATGACGAGGAAAGACCGGTCGGGCGCGCGCAGCTTGTTGACGCCTTCGGCGACGAGTTTCAGCGCGTCAATGTCGAGGCCGGAATCCATTTCGTCGAGGATCGCCAGTTTTGGCTTGAGCAGCGCCATTTGCAGGGTCTCGTTGCGCTTCTTCTCGCCGCCGGAAAAGCCGACATTGAGCGGGCGCTTGAGCATGTCTTCCGAAATGTTGAGTTCCTTCGCCGCGGAGCGCACCGCACGCAAAAACTCGGCGGCGTTGAGTTCCCTCTCGCCGCGCAATTTTGCTTGCGAGTTCATCGCCGTCTTCAAGAAATTCATCGTGGAGACGCCGGGGATTTCCAGCGGGTATTGGAAGGCCAGGAAGATGCCGCGGGCGGCGCGCTCTTCCGGCGCCAGCGCCGTGACGTCCTCACCGAAGAAGTCGATTTCGCCCTTGGTGACTTCATAGCCGGCGCGGCCCGCCAGCGTATAGGAGGTGGTCGACTTGCCCGCGCCGTTCGGACCCATGATGGCGTGCACTTCGCCCGGCGGCACCTTGAGGTTCAAACCTTTGAGGATTTCCTTGCCGTGGACGTTGACGTGCAGGTCTTTGATCTCGAGCATTAACCGACGCTCCCTTCGAGGCTGAGTCCGACGAGTTTTTGCGCCTCGACGGCGAATTCCATGGGCAGTTGCTGCAGCACTTCGCGGCAGAAACCGTTGACGATCAGCGAGACGGCTTCCTCGGTCGGGATGCCGCGCGACAGACAGTAGAACAGTTGATCATCGGAGATTTTCGAGGTGGTGGCCTCGTGCTCCAAAATGGCTTTTGGATTCTTGGACTGGATGTAGGGCACGGTATGCGCGCCGCACTGGTCGCCGATCAGCAGCGAGTCGCATTGGGTGAAATTGCGCGCGCCATCGGCCTTCTGGTGGATGCTGACGAGGCCGCGATAGGTGTTTTGCGCCTTGCCCGCAGAAATGCCCTTCGAAATGATCCGGCTCGAGGTGTTTTTGCCCAGGTGGATCATTTTCGTGCCGGTGTCGGCCTGTTGAAAATTGTTGGCGATGGCGATGGAGTAGAATTCGCCCACCGCATTTTCGCCGCGCAGAATGCAGGACGGATATTTCCAGGTGATCGCCGAACCGGTCTCGACCTGGGTCCAGGACACTTTGGAATTCTTGCCCCGGCAATCCGCGCGCTTGGTGACGAAATTATAGATGCCGCCCTTGCCGTTCTCGTCGCCCGGAAACCAGTTTTGCACCGTCGAATATTTGATCTCGGCGTCATCGAGCGCGACCAGTTCGACGACAGCGGCGTGCAACTGGTTTTCGTCGCGCTGCGGCGCGGTACAGCCTTCCAGATAGGAGACGTAGGAGCCGGCGTCGGCGATGATCAGCGTCCGCTCGAACTGGCCGGATTTGGCCGCATTGATGCGGAAATAGGTGGACAGCTCCATCGGGCAGCGGACGCCCGGCGGGATATAGACGAACGAGCCTTCTGAGAAGACCGCGGCGTTGAGGGTGGCGTAAAAATTGTCGGTGTCGGGGACGACCGAGCCGAGATATTTCTTCACCAGTTCAGGGTGGGTTTTGACCGCCTCGGAAATCGGGCAGAAGATGACGCCGACCTTGGCCAGTTCATCCTTAAAGGTGGTGACGACGGAGACGGAGTCGAACACCGCGTCCACCGCCACCTTGCGCTGCTCGACGCCGGCCAAAATCTCCTGTTCGTGCAGGGGAATGCCGAGCTTTTCATAGGTCCGCAGCAGTTCGGGATCGACATCCTCGAGCGTATGCGGACCTTCCTTCGCCTTGGGCGCGGCGTAATAATAGGCGTCCTGGAAGTCGATCTTGGGATAATGCAGTTTGGCCCATTTGGGCTCCTCCATGTTCACCCAACGCCGATAGGCCGAGAGGCGATAGTCGAGCAGCCAGTCCGGCTCGTTCTTCTTCGCCGAGATGAAGCGGATGACGTCTTCGTTCAGGCCTTTCGGCGCAAATTCGGATTCGATATCGGAGACGAAACCGTACTTGTATTTCTGTTCGGTCAGTTCTTGCAGGGCTGCTGCTTCTTCGCTCATGTCCGAATCCCGACGGAGAATTTAATTGATCTAGTCGTACCTCAAAATGCAAGGGCGGCGCCAGCGGCGTTTCAGCCGGCGATTCCCTCGCAAAGCGCTGCGATCACCGGCCAGCCGACCTTGCCGGCGGGATCCAGCGTTTTCAGGGCATTGAGTATGTCTTGGGCAGAATCGACCTCCTCGCGCCGCAGATGGATGAAAGCCGTCGCCTTGAGGGTGTAAAGGGCGAAGCGACCTGCGCCCTCAGGAAAGGGGTTTTGCGGGGTCCATTGGCGCCAATCCTCGGGCCAGCCGGCTTGCTGCGCCGCCTTGCGCAGACCGGTCCGCGCCATGTCCAGCGCCACGTCGAGATCGCCGTGGTAAGTGTGAATTTTGTAGAGGCAGAAGTAACTTGCGAGTTCTTCGGGCTCGACGTCCAACGCCTGCCTGAACAGGTTTTCCGCGCGCGTAAAATCGCTGCGATAGGCGACCACGCCCTGTTGCAGCAGCGCGTCGATTCTTGGGCTGATCGCTCCGAAATTGACCTCTTCGCTTCCGGGAAAATTGAGCAGCATGGGGGAACCTCCACGGATCGTGCGATGGAGAGGGCTGCAAGTCCGGGGCCGGGCGTTGCGTCGTGTTTCGGACACGGGTCTCTGTCGATGTTGCGACGCGGCGCCATTGGCTGTGGTCCCGCTTTTGCATTGATCCAGATCAAACGCGCCTGCACAGTCGCGTTCGTTCAGCCAAGAGGTCATTTCATGTCGGAAAAAACCAGCGAGCGCATCAAGGGCATTGTCGAAGGCTCGGACATTGTCCTGTTCATGAAGGGCGTTCCCGCCGCGCCGCAATGCGGTTTCTCCGCCGCCGTCGTCAAAGTGCTCGACGGGTTCGGCGTCAAATACGATTCGGTCAACGTGCTCGCCGATCCCTTTATCCGCGAAGGCCTGAAGGAATATTCCAACTGGCCGACCTTTCCGCAGCTCTATGTGAAGGGCGAGTTCGTCGGCGGCTGCGACATCGTTCGCGAAATGGCCGCGAGCGGCGAGTTTACAAAACTTCTGGCCGACAACGGCATTGAAAAGGTGAGCGCATGAACGTCCACGTCGCCCCCTCTTTCGCCGATGTGCCGCAGGTCTACACCCGGCATGTCTTCGCCTGCTACACGCAGCGCCCGCCGGGCCATCCGCGCGGCTCCTGCGGCCAGCAGGGCGCGCAGCCGCTGTGGGACCGGCTGTCGAAAAAGCTCGAAGCCGAGCGTCTCGGCGAGGTCGGTTTTACGCCGGCGGGCTGCCTCGGTTTTTGTCGCGCCGGGCCGCTGATGGTGGTCTATCCCGAGGGCGTCTGGTACGCGCCCAAAACCCCGGAAGACATTGACGAGATCGTCGAGACCCATCTCAAGGGCGGCGCCCTGGTCGAGCGCCTGGTGATCGTGCCGACGCGCTGATTATTTTGGGCGCCGACGGGCGCTTTCGGGCCGTGGCGACGCGGCCCGAAAGCGCGGCATTTTCAATATTGATTTGAATTCCCTAACGCCCTAGCTTCTGCGCCTGATCCGCGCGACTTGCGCGGCAAGAAAGGGCAAGACAATGAAAATCTCCGCGCGCAACGTGCTCGCCGGCAAGATCGTCGAGATCAAAAAGGGCGCGACCACCTCCCATGTCCTGATCGACGTCAAAGGCCTGATCGTCACCTCCGCCATCACCAACGAAGCGGTCGAGGAACTCGGCTTGAAGGTCGGCGGCGAAGCCAGCGCCGTGATCAAGTCCTCGGACGTCATGGTGATGGTCCCCTGAGCGGATTTAGCAGGCTGCTGAAAAACCCGTGGACCGCCCCCGCCCTGGCGCGCGCGCCCGAGACGTCCGCCAAGGCGGGCTCCTCACGGTGAGGGCTACGCGATTATTCTATATAAGGAAAATCCCTCATGGTGAGGAGGCTGCGAAGCAGCCGTCTCGAACCATGGCCATCGGAACGGGACTTTTTCAGCAGCCTGTTAGGAAGGCTGGGGTCTCCCCGGCCTTTTCTTTCTCAGCGCGCCCGCTGCGCCGATCGCGCGGCGCGCAGCAGCGCCAGGATTTCGGCGTTGCCGGCCATGTCGAGCGCGGAAAAACCGTCGAGGGTTTCAGCGGATATGTCGGCGCCGCGCGCCAAAAGATGCCGCACGATGGCGGTGCGCGACGAGGAGGCCGCGAACATCAGCGCGGTCGCGCCATTGTCATTCGCATGGTTCATGTCCACGCCCGCGTCGATCAGCAGGTCGAGCAGATCGAGGTTTTCGCCGAAGCAGGCGAGCCATAGCGCATTATTCCCGTCCGCGTTGAGCGCCGATGTGTCGCCGCCCGCCAGCAGGATTTTTCGCGCCATGGCCGCATCGCCTTTTTGCGCGGCGCGCATCAAAGGCGTGGACTTGTTTCTCCGCGTGCGAAAAGATTTTCAAAACCTTCGGCGCGCAAAAAATCGTCAAGCGTTTGATCCGTCATGGGCGAAAAACTCCGGGCGGCTTTTTGTGGGATAGGCCGGCTCGGTCGCAATGCGCGAGTCCACATAGGGCAGGCCGACCGTGAAGTGGTACAGGCTCTGCAAATTCTGGTCCTTCAGCCCGAACAGGGCGTGGGTTTCGTCATCAAAATAGCAGCCAATTCCGGTCCCGCGCAGGTTTTGTCGCTCGGCTTCGAGATAAAGGACCTGGCCGATGAGGCCCGCCTCCCAGTGCAATTGCCGGTAGCGCCAGGGGTTTTGCGCCACCAGGGGCGAAAATTCCGCCAGCAGAGCGACGCCGAATGAGGAATCGCCGCCGATCCCCTGGTTGCAGAACAGCCGCCGGGCGAGGCCGCGCGCGTCCATTTCCTTGAGCAGATAGAGCGGCAGGTTCGCCTCCTCCACCTTGCGCCAGAGGAAATCGGCGAAAAAATTTTGGCGCATCAGCGCCTCGCCCGCGGCGCTGCGCGGCAGGGCGTAAAGGCCCTGCGGCAGCCCCTCGACGCGGTGGACGAACAGCAGCGGATGGACGCGGGGCGAAAAACTCCACAGGTCGAAGGGGGATTTTTGCGGCGCCAGCGCGGCGAGCATGGCGAAAAATTCGTCCGGCGCCATGCGATGCTTGGGATTGAAGGCCTGCGCGCTGCGCCGTTGCAGGATCAATTCGGCGGTGATGTCCTTGGCCTCGCGTGGGGCGGTCGCGACAAAATTTTCGCCGGCGGAGCCGAGTGTCGCCTGTACGACATCGTCGATGACGGGCCAGCGATACATCGGCCGGGCGTCGAGCAGATTGGCGGCGCCGCTCCACAAGCCGATCTTGTCGGCCGGCGCCGAGGGCGCGCCTTCGCGTTCGAAAATTTCGATCAGCGCGTCGGCGTCCTCGCGTTCGGCGCGGCCAAAATCCTCGGCGCGATCCAGGCCCAGAAGGCGCGAAAGCGGGGCGCTGTCGAGATTTTCGACCATTTTGGCGGAAAAGCCGAGAGTGTTTGCGGCATAGGCGAGCGCGCCCAGGGCGTGGCCGAGGTCGAGCTGGCAATAGCGAAAGGCGCGCTCGCCATATTTCCAGGCTTCGCGCCAGGGGATCGAGCTGAGGCCGATCCACAGCCGCGGCGGCCCCTCGCCCGGCGGATCGGCGCGGCGCTGTTCGAGCACATGGTCGCGGCTGAGATAGTGGTGCAAGCCATCAGCCACGCCCGGAAAATTTTCACTTAAAACGTAAGACTCGGTCGGGTGCAGATTGCCGCTCGACGGATTGCAGCGCAAAGCCCAGCGGTCCGGGCCAAAACTTTTCCAAGCGGAAAGACCGAAGCTCAGATGCAGCAACGCGCCGAGACCGGCGCGCGAAAAGGGGGCGGATGAGCAGTTTTGCGGCGCGAGATCGAGGTCGATCTTTTCGGCGCCCAAAAATTCGCGGAACGGATTGGGCTGCGCGTCCCAATCCAGCGTATCCGGGCTGGCGGCGAAGCCGCCGAACCCGTGTTTTGTTCGTTGGTGATAGGCGAAGGCTGTTTCGGTCATTGCGGCGCCTTCAAGCGAAGCAGATGCCGCTTCGCTTGCAGAAAACGCGCCACATAGAGATCAGCGCGGCAGCTCGCTCTCGCCCATCAGGAACAGGTCCACCGCGCGGGCCGCCTGGCGGCCTTCGCGGATCGCCCAGACCACCAGCGACTGGCCGCGACGCATGTCGCCGGCGGCAAAAACCTTGTCGACGCTGGTGCGGTAGCCCTTGGTGTCGGCCTGCACATTGCCGCGCGGGTCCGTGGTGACGCCGAGCTGTTGCAACAGCCCCTCATGGACGGGGCTGACAAAGCCCATGGCCAGCAGGACGAGGTCGGCGCGCAGCTCGAATTCGCTGCCGGGGATTTCCTTGAAATGATCGTCGACGCGGACGCATTTCAGACCCTTGACGCCGGAATCGCCGACAAAGGCCTTGGTCATCACGCCAAAGTCGCGGTCGGCGCCTTCCATGTGCGAAGACGACGTGCGCAGCTTCAGCGGCCAATACGGCCAGGACGTCAGCTTGTCTTCCTTGGCCGGCGGCTTCTGCATGATTTCGAGCTGGGTCACCGACAGCGCGCCCTGGCGCACGGAAGTGCCGATACAGTCGGAGCCGGTATCGCCGCCGCCGATGACGACGACATGTTTTCCGGACGCGAGGATCGGGTCGTTGGTGAGCCGCTCGCGCGACACCCGCCGGTTTTGCTGCGGCAAAAAGTCCATGGCGAAATGGACGCCGGCGAGATCGCGGCCGGGGATCGGCAGGTCGCGCGGCTTTTCCGAGCCGCCGGCGAGGATGACGGCGTCGTGGCTGTCATGAATCTGCTTGGCCGGGATGGTGACGCCAATGTTGGAATCGTAGTGGAACACGACCCCTTCGGCTTCCATCTGGGCGACGCGGCGGTCGATCAGGCCCTTTTCGAGCTTGAAGTCCGGGATGCCATAGCGCAGCAGGCCGCCGGCCTTGGCGAATTTTTCATAGACGTGGACCTCGTGGCCCGCGCGCGCGAGCTGCTGCGCCGCGGCCAAGCCCGCCGGACCCGAGCCGATGATCGCCACCTTCTTGCCGGTTTTTTTCGCGGCCGGCTCGGGGCGAACAAAACCGCTTTCCCAGGCGCGGTCGACGATGGCGCATTCCACGGTCTTGATGGTGACCGGAATGTCCTCGAGGTTCAGGGTGCAGGCGGCCTCGCAGGGCGCGGGGCAGATGCGGCCGGTGAACTCGGGGAAATTGTTGGTGGAGTGCAGGTTGCGCGCCGCCTCTTCCCAGTCGCCGCGATAGACCAGATCGTTCCAGTCGGGGATCTGGTTGTTGACGGGGCAGCCGTTGTGACAGAACGGAATGCCGCAATTCATGCAGCGCGAGGCCTGCTCGCGCGTGGCCTCTTCCGACAGCGGAATCACGAATTCCGAGTAATGGCGGATACGGTCGGCGGCGGGCTTGTAGCCGCGGTCCTGCCGGTCGATTTCCAGAAAACCGGTTACCTTGCCCATCTTATTCTCCGGCGGCGGCGGTCGGCCGCTGTTCGTTCTGCGACATCAGTTCGGCGAGCGCGCGGCGGTATTCCACCGGCATGACCTTTCTGAACTTGGGCAGGTATTCGGCCCAATTGTCGAGGATTTCGCGGGCGCGGGTGGAGCCCGTGTAGCGCATGTGATTGGTGACCAATTGCTTCAGACGTTCGGCGTCGAAGCGGGTCATGTCGCTCATCACGTCGACGCGGCCATGCGCGGCGAGATCGCCGCCCTGATGGTTGAGGCGCTGGTTGAGGTCTTCTTCCTCGACGACCGGCTCCAGATCGACCATGGCCATGTTGCAGCGCGAGGCGAAGGCGCCGTCGGCGTCGAGCACATAGGCGATGCCGCCCGACATGCCCGCCGCAAAATTGCGGCCGGTCTGGCCGAGCACGACGACCACGCCGCCGGTCATATATTCGCAGCCGTGGTCGCCCACGCCCTCGACCACCGCGACAGCGCCCGAGTTGCGGACGGCGAAACGCTCGCCGGCCACGCCACGGAAATACACTTCGCCGCCAATCGCGCCGTAAAGCACCGTGTTGCCGACGATGATCGAGTTTTCCGGCACGATTTTCTTGGCGTCGCGGGAGGGATAGATGACGATGCGGCCGCCCGAAAGCCCCTTGCCGACATAATCATTGCCGTCGCCTTCGAGCTCCAGCGTCACGCCATGGGCGAGCCAGGCGCCGAAGGACTGACCGGCCGTGCCGATGGCGCGGACATGAATGGTGTCGTCGGGCAGGCCCGCGTGGCCATAGATGCGCGCCACCTCACCCGACAGCATCGCGCCGAAGGAGCGGTCGACGTTGCGGATGTGGGTCTCGATGCGCACCGGGGCGCCGCGCTCCAGAGCGGGAGCGGCGGATTCGATCAGCGCGCGGTCCGCGGCCTTTTCCAGACCATGGTCCTGCTCGATCGAGCGATAGATGGTGTCGCCCGCGATCGGGGTCGGCTTGTGGAACAGGCGCGCGAAGTCGAGACCCTGCGCCTTCCAGTGCTTGATCGCCTTGTCGCGGTCGAGCATTTGCAGCTGTCCGACCATTTCGTTGAAGGTGCGATAGCCGAGCTTGGCCATATATTCGCGCACTTCCTCGGCGACGAAGAAGAAGTAGTTGATGATGTGCTCGGGCGTTCCCTTGAAACGCTTGCGCAGAACCGGGTCCTGCGTCGCCACGCCCACCGGGCAGGTGTTGAGGTGGCACTTGCGCATCATCAGGCAGCCCGCCGCAATCAGCGGCGCGGTGGCGAAGCCGAATTCATCCGCGCCGAGCAGCGCTCCGACGACCACGTCGCGGCCGGTGCGCAGACCGCCGTCAACCTGAACGGCGATGCGCGAACGCAGACGGTTGAGCACCAGGGTCTGGTGGGTTTCGGCGAGGCCGATTTCCCAAGGCGATCCCGTGTGCTTGATCGAGGTCAGCGGCGAGGCGCCGGTGCCGCCCTCGAAACCGGAAATCGTGACATGGTCGGCGCGTCCCTTGGACACGCCGGCGGCGACGGTGCCGACGCCCACTTCCGACACCAGCTTTACGGAGATGTCGGCGCGCGGATTGACGTTCTTCAGGTCGTAGATCAGCTGCGCCAGATCTTCGATCGAATAAATGTCATGGTGCGGCGGCGGCGAGATCAGGCCGACGCCTTGCGTGGAATGGCGCACCTTGGCGACGACCGCATCGACCTTGTGGCCGGGCAACTGGCCGCCTTCGCCGGGCTTCGCGCCCTGCGCCATCTTGATCTGGATCATGTCGGAATTGACGAGATATTCCGTCGTCACGCCGAACCGGCCGGAGGCCACCTGCTTGATGGCCGAGCGCATAGAATCGCCATTGGCCATCGGCTTGAAGCGGTCGGATTCCTCGCCGCCCTCGCCGGTGTTGGACTTGCCGCCGATGCGGTTCATCGCGATGGCGAGCGTGGTGTGCGCCTCGCGCGAGATCGAGCCGAACGACATGGCGCCGGTGGCGAAACGCTTGACGATTTCCTTGGCCGGCTCGACTTCGGAAATGTCGATCGGTTTGCGGCCGTCTTCCTGCGCGTCCTTGATGCGGAACAGGCCGCGAATTGTCAGCAGGTTTTCCGACTGCTCGTTCAACAGCTTGGCGAAGGCGCGGTACTTGTCCTGGCTGTTGCCGCGCACGGCGTGCTGGAGCAGAGCAATGCTGTCGGGCGTCCAGTTATGCGCCTCGCCGCGCGTGCGGAACGCATATTCGCCGCCGACATCGAGCGCGGTGCGATAGACGGGCGCATCGCCGAACGCGGTTCTGTGGCGCTCGACGGTTTCGCGGGCGATCTCTTCCAAACCGACGCCGAAGATCGGCGTGGCCGTGCCGGTGAAATAATCGTCGACCAATTGCTTGGACAGGCCGACGGCGTCGAAAATCTGCGCGCCGCAATAGGACTGGTAGGTCGAAATGCCCATCTTGGACATGACCTTGAGCAGGCCCTTGTCGACCGCCTTGATGTAGCGCTTCACCGCCTCATAGCCGTCGACTTCCGCCGGGAATTCGTCGGCCATTTCGGCCAGCGTCTCGAAGGCGAGATAGGGGTTGATCGCCTCGGCGCCATAGCCGGCGAGCAGCGCGAAATGATGGACTTCGCGGGCTTCGCCGGTTTCGACCACCAGACCGACCGAGGTGCGCAGGCCCTTGCGGATCAGGTGATGATGCACGGCGGCGGTGGCCAGCAGCGCCGGGATCGGGATGCGGTCGGGGCCGACCATGCGATCCGACAGGACGATGATGTTGTAGCCGCCGGTCACCGCCTGTTCGGCGCGGTCACAGAGGCGGTCGAGCATCGGCTTGAGGCCGTCGGCGCCCAGGCCCGCTTCATAGGTGATGTCGAGCGTCTTGGTGTCGAAGGCGTCCTCGACATGGCCGATCGAGCGAATCTTTTCCAGATCGGCGTTGGTCAGGATCGGCTGACGCACCTCGAGACGCTTCTTCTCCGCCGTGCCCTCGTGATCGAGGATGTTGGGACGCGGGCCGATGAAGGAGACCAGCGACATCACCAGCTCCTCGCGGATCGGGTCGATCGGCGGGTTGGTGACCTGGGCGAAGTTTTGCTTGAAATAGGTGTAGAGCAGCTTCGACTTCGACGACAGCGGCGAAATCGGCGTATCCGCGCCCATCGAGCCGATCGCTTCCTGGCCGGTGACGGCCATGGGCGCCATCAGGAAGGACAGATCTTCCTGGCTGTAGCCGAAGGCCTGCTGGCGGTCGAGCAGCGGCACGTCGGTGCGCGAGGCGCCGGCTTCCACGGGCTTCAAATCTTCGAGAACGATCTGCGAATTGGCCAGCCACTCCTTGTAGGGGTGATGCTTGGCGAGCGCGCTCTTGATCTCGTCGTCGGCGACGATGCGGCCCTGTTCGAGATCGACCAGCAGCATGCGGCCGGGCTGCAGACGCCACTTGGTGACGATCTTTTCCTCCGGGATCGGCAGCACGCCCATTTCGGAGGCCATCACCACCAGGCCGTCCTCGGTGACGAGATAGCGGGCGGGGCGCAGGCCGTTGCGGTCGAGCGTCGCGCCGATCTGGCGACCATCGGTGAAGGCGACGGCCGCCGGGCCGTCCCACGGCTCCATCAGCGCAGCGTGATATTCGTAGAAGGCGCGGCGGTCCTCATCCATCAGCGGATTGCCGGCCCAGGCTTCCGGGATCAGCATCATCATGGCGTGCGCCATGGAATAGCCGCCCTGCACCAGGAATTCGAGCGCATTGTCGAAACAGGCGGTGTCCGACTGGCCCTCGTAAGAGATCGGCCACAGTTTTGAGATCTCGTCGCCGAACAGCGGCGAGGCGACGGAGGCCTGACGCGCCGCCATCCAGTTCACATTGCCGCGCAGCGTGTTGATTTCGCCGTTATGGGCGACCATGCGGTAGGGATGCGCGAGCTGCCAGGACGGGAAAGTGTTGGTCGAAAAGCGCTGATGCACCAGGGCGATGGCGGTGACCACGCGCTCATCCTGGAGATCCAAAAAGTATTCGCCCAGCGCCGTGGCGACCAGCAGGCCCTTGTAGACGATGGTGCGCGAGGACAGCGAGACCGGATACCAGCCCTTGGTCTTCGGATTGCCCAGGGCGCGCAGGTCGTTGGACACGATCTTGCGGATCAGGAACAGCTTGCGCTCAAACGTGTCCTGGTCGTGGGTCGAGTCGCCGCGGGCGATGAAAACCTGCTTGCAGCTCGGCTCGGTCGGCTTGACGGATTCGCCGAGCACTTCCGGATTGACCGGCACGTCGCGCCAGCCCAGCAGCTTTTGCCCCTGGGAGGCGATGGCGCGCTCGAAAATCTCGCGGACGATTTTCTGTCCTTCGGGATCGCGCGGGAAGAACAGGCTGCCGGCGGCGTAGAGGCCGGGCTCGGGCAGCGCAAAGCCGAGACGCTTCGCCTCTTCGGAGAAGAAGCGGTGAGGAATCTGCATCAACATGCCGCAGCCGTCGCCGGCCTTGGGGTCCGCGCCCACCGCGCCGCGATGGTCGAGGTTGAGCAGGATCTGCAGGCCCATGCGCACGAGGTCGTGCGACTTCTCATTATGCATATTGGCGACGAAGCCGACGCCGCAGGCGTCATGCTCGTTGCGGGGATCGTACAGGCCCTGCGCGACAGGCAGACCATTGGGCGACGTCTTCATACCTTCATCCCTCTCGGCGCGAGCGGCAGCAGTTTTTTTCGCCGCCATGTCCCCGTCCTGCGGAGCGACATTGCGCGAAAAATCCAGACCCTGCTGCTTGTTCATGCCTGTTCATCCTGCCCGTTGCTGCGGCCAATTCCGTTTCGACGCCCCGACGGGTTTCAGCCTCTCCGGCGTCTCAGATCGCCGAATGGTCAGTAAGGCTGTCCTATTTGGCGGCGCGCGACCATGCCAGAATTGCTCTGCCCATACAAGACGCGCGGGCAAGATTCCATCGCGAATTTCACCTTGTGCGGCGCGCCCATTTTACGCGCAAGGCTCGCGGCAGGAAAGCGCTCTAGCTTGCCCCGCATATGGTTTGCATCCGCCGGGGTTTTCGGCGGAATTTCGAGAGGGACACTATGTCGCGCTTTGCGCCTGTGTGCATCGGGGCGCTGCTCCTCGCCGGCCTGCTCGGGCCTGCGCCGGCCGGGGCCGATCCTTATTCCCATTTGTTCTTCGACCCGCCGGACCCGCCGGAGCCGGTGATCCCGTTGCCGCCGGAAACGGTGCGCGAGATCCTGCGCCGCCAAGGCGTGCAGATGATCGGCGCGCCGCAATGGCGCGGCGACAACATCATCGCCTGGGGACGGGACCGCACGGGCGCCGAAAGCAAATATACGCTGGACGCCCCGACCGGCTGGCTGTTGACCGTGGTCCTGGTGCGCCCTGCGCCTGTCGCGGGGCCGCCGCCGGTCAATCCAAGGTTTCCGCTGCGCCGGCCGCTGGGGCCGCCTGTCCATCCCGCCGGCAATCTGGACGCCGACCATCTGATGTCGCCGCCGCCGCCTCCGCCGCCTCCGGACGAGGTGATGCCCCCGCCGCCGCCGCGACCGCCGCCAGCGCCTCAGCAGCCGCCCATGGATATGGATATCGAGCCGCTGGTCGTGGCGCCCGAGGGCGGGCTCAGCCCGATCCGGCCGCTGCGGCAGCCGGGCGCGCCAGGAGTTGGAGGCCCAGGAGGAGTTGGAGGCCCAGGAGGCGTTGGAAGCCCAGGAGGCGTTGGAGGCCCAGGGGGCGTTGGAGGCCCAGGAGGCGTTGGGGCGCCAGGAGGCGTGGGAGGGCCGGGAGGAGTCGGTCCGCGAAGATAGCAGGCAAAAAAAAGCGGGCGCGAAAACCCTTTTCGCGCCCGCCAGTCTTCGCTTGAAGGGATTAGGCGGCCTTGGAGTCCACGGCGCGCGGGCCGGCCTTGCCGATCGGAATCTGGCGCGGGCGCTGGGCCTCGGGAATTTCGCGGACCAGATCGACGTGGAGCAGGCCGTTTTCGAGCCGCGCGCCCGTGACCTGAACGTGGTCGGCGAGTTGGAAGCGGCGCTCGAAGGCGCGGGCGGCGATGCCCTGATAGAGCATTTCACGGGCTTCGCTGTCGGCCGGGGCCTCTTTGGCGCCCTTGATCGTCAGCGCGTTCTCGCGCGATTCAATGGAAAGTTCGGTTTCGCCAAATCCCGCGACCGCGAGAGTCAGGCGGTAGGCGTTCTCGCCGGTGCGCTCGATATTGTAGGGCGGATAGGCGGCCGGGGCCTCGGCGCCGACGTTCTGGTCGAGCAGCGAGAACAGCCGGTCGAAGCCGATGGTGGAGCGGTAGAGCGGAGACAGGTCGAAAGTGCGCATGTCATATCCTCCATTGAGCGACATGGTTTGCCAAATTCCGGCCGGGCCAGCCTTGTGTTCGGCCTGACCGGGGCGCGTCCGTTACGGCCCGCGCAGCTTCGATTTGGGCGCCCGAAACAGCTTTTCAAGAGTTCTGCGCGCGCTATGGTCAAAAAAAGGAGTCGCGCCCGATGGAATTGATCGACACGCCCGCCAACCCGTGCCCGCCCGGCGCCTGCCTCGTGGGCGCGCGCGCGCGAGACGGCGTCGTCTTGCGCGCGGCCTATTGGCGTCCCGAACGCCCGGCGCGCGGCACGGTGGTGATCGCGCAGGGCCGCTCCGAATTCATCGAGAAATATTTCGAGGTGATCGGCGAGCTGCTGGCGCGCGGCTATTTCGTCGTCGCCTTCGACTGGCGCGGACAGGGGCTGTCGCCGCGCCTGCTGCGCAATTCCGCCAAGGGGCATGTGCGCCGCTCCACCGATTACCGCCTCGATCTGGAGGCGCTGATCGAACAGGTTCTCATCCCCGACGCGCCCAAACCCTGGTTCGCCCTCGCCCATTCCATGGGGGCGGCGGTCCTGCTCGATTTCATCGCGGCGAGCGAGACAAGCGCGCCGTTCCAGCGCGTCGTCGCCACCGCGCCAATGCTGGCGCTGCGCGGTTTTGCCGCTTCCGATTACGCGCGCGCGCTCGCCGGCCTGTTGATCGGCTGCGGCCTGTCGCGGATGTTCGTGCCCGGCGGCGGTCGCGCCAGCCATTTCGACAAGCCTTTCGCCAACAACATTCTCACCACGGACCGCTTGCGGTTCGAGCGTTCGTCCCGGCTGATCTCCGCCTTCCCCGCGCTGCGCATCGGCGAGCCGACCGTGGGCTGGGTTCACGCCGCCTTCCGGATCATGGACCGGCTGGCGCGGCCGGGATGCGCCGAGCACATCAAAATTCCGCTGCTGATGGTGGCGGCGGGCGACGAGCGGCTGGTCTCCACGCCGGCGGCCGAGGCTTTTGCGCGCCGGCTCAAAAATGCCGATTGCCTGGTGCTGCCCGGCGCGCGCCACGAAATCCTGATGGAGCGCCCCGAGATCAGGGCGCAATTCTGGGCGGCGTTCGACGCCTTCGTGCCGGGCGAGTCTCTTGCGCCCGCAACCGAGGCGGCGAACCAGGTTTGACGCGGGCCCTCGCGCTGCGGAGCTTTGGAATTGAGCGATTTTTTTCCGCGGCTCATCTGCCCCGCCTTGACCCTCTCCTTCGTCAGGGACAGGATCAACAGCGAAGCTTGCTTGATCAAAGGCGAAGCTTTCTTGGAATTCCGGCCGCGCTGTTCGCTGCGCCACAATGAATTTCAATCCTGGGCTGGCGTCCCCGGACGCGGCCATGCCAATCGTCGAGGGAAACTCCGATGCTGAACAAGCGCCATTTGTTGAAATCCGTCGCCCTGGCCGCCGCGGGCGCCGCGCTGGGCGGCCGCGCTTTCGCGGAGGGCCCCGTCTCCGAATTCCTCAGCAAGGAGATTATCGCGCCCTTCCTCGAAAGCAGGGACATTGCCGAGGAAGGCTTCATCTTCGGTCTGCCGATCGTGATGAATTATGCGATCATGTATGATTTCGTCATCAACAAGAATTCAGGTCAGTTCAAGGCGCCCTTCAACACCATCTACAACACGCATCGCGTGTTCACCTACAAGGATACGGCGGTCATCACGCCCAACAGCGACACGCCCTATTCCTTGCTCGCCATGGATCTGCGCGCCGAGCCCATGGTGATTTCCGTGCCCGACGTCGATCCGAAGCGCTATTATTCGGTGCAACTCGCCGACGCCAGCACCTATAATTACGGCTATATCGGCTCGCGCGCGACCGGAAACGGCGCGGGCGATTATCTGGTCGCCGGTCCCGACTGGAAGGGCGAAGCCCCGAAAGGCGTCAAAAAAGTCTTCCGGTCCGGATCGCAATTCTCGCTGGCGATCTTCCGGACCCAGCTCTTTGATCCCGACGACATGCCCAACGTGATCAAGGTGCAGGAAGGCTACAAGGCGCAGCCGCTTTCGGCCTATCTCAAGCAGCCGGCGCCGCCCGCCCCGCCCGCCGTGCATTTCCCCAGGATCGACAAGGAGCTGGCGAAAAAGGATTTTTTCAAATACCTCGACTTCATGCTGCAATTCATTCCAGCGGCGCCCAATGAAGCGGAGATCCGCGCCAAGCTCGCGGAAATCGGCGTCGGTCCCGGCAGAAGCTTCAGCTTCAAGGAGCTGCCGCTCGAAAAGAAGATCGAGATCGGCCTCGGCATGAAGCGGGGCGACGACAAGGTGAAAGCCGCCGACGCCGGCATGGGCGTGAACGTCAACAATTGGCGGCTGGCCGCCGCGGGCGGCGACCGCGCCTTCTATGACGGCGACTGGCTCAAGCGCGCGGCCATCGCCAAGGCTGGCATTTTCGGTAACGATCCGGAAGAGGCGACCTATCCGATGACGCGCGTCGACGGCGACGGCAACAAGCTCGACGGTTCGAAGCACGCGTACACGCTGACCTTCCCAGCCGACGCTCTGCCCCCCGTCCACGCCTTCTGGTCGATCACCATGTATGACGGCGTCAGCCAGTTGCTGATCGAGAATCCGATCAACCGTTATCTGATCAATTCGCCCATGCTGCCCGGCATGAAGCGCAACGCCGACGGGTCCTTGACCCTCTATATCCAGCGCAACTCGCCCGGCGCGGACAAGGAGTCCAACTGGCTGCCGGCGCCGAACGGGCCGATCTATCTGGTCATGCGGCTTTATTGGCCGAAAACCGAACAGCCTTCGGTCCTGCCGCCCGGCGCGGGCGAGTGGAAGCCGCCGGCGGTGAAGAAGGCGTCCTGAACAGGACGCCTCCCGCCCGAGCAACGCGCGGGCGGCGATTGCGCCGCCGCCCGCGAAAAAAATCAGGCCGCGGCCTTCAGCGCCTGCTCGAGATCGGCGAGGATGTCGTCGATGTGCTCCAAGCCGACGGACAGGCGGACATAGCCGGGCGACACGCCGGTGGCGAGCTGCGCCTCTTCGGCAAGCTGCGAATGCGTCGTCGAGGCCGGATGGATGGCGAGGCTGCGGGCGTCGCCGATATTGGCGACGTGATAAAACAATTGCAGCGCGTCGATGAATTTCCGTCCTGCCGCGGCGCCGCCGGCCAGTTCGAAGCCGAGCAGCGCGCCATAGCCGCCCTTCAGATATTTGTCCGCGCGGGCGCGGGGCTCGCCCGTCTGCACCGAGGGGTGGATCACTTTGGTGATCTCCGGCCGCTTCGACAGCCAGGCGGCGACGGCGGTGGCGTTGGCGCAATGGCGCTCCATGCGCAAAGGCAGGGTTTCGAGCCCCTGCAGGGTCAGGAACGAGTTGAACGGCGAGGCGGCGGCGCCGAGATCGCGCAACAGCGTGGTGCGCGCCTTGATGATGTAGGCCACGGGGCCGATCGGCTTGACGGCCTGCGTCCAGACCGCGCCGTGATAGGAGGGGTCGGGCGTGTTGAGCGCCGGCTGGCGTTCCGCAAACTTTTCCCAGTCGAAATTGCCGCCGTCGATGAGCGCGCCGCCGATGGCCGCGCCATGGCCGCCGATGAATTTGGTCGTGGAATAGACGATAATCGCGGCGCCGTGGTCGAAGGGCCGGCACAGGATCGGCGCGGCGGTATTGTCCATGATCAGGGGAACGCCGACCTCCCGGCCGATCGCCGCGACGTCCGCGATCGGGAACACGGCGAGTTTCGGATTGGGCAGGGTTTCCGCGTAATAGGCGCGGGTGCGCGCATCGGTGGCGCGGCGGAAATTCTCGGGATCGCTTGGATCGACGAAGCGGACCTCGATGCCCTGGTCCTTCAGCGTGTTGGCGAACAGGTTCCACGTTCCGCCATAGAGATCGGTCGACGACACCACATTGTCGCCGGCCTTGGCGAGGTTCTGGATCGAGAACGCCGAGGCCGCCTGTCCCGAGGACACGACCAGCGCCGCCGCGCCGCCTTCGAGCGCGGCCAGCCGCTGCTCCAGAATGTCGGTCGTGGGATTGCCGAGGCGGGTGTAGATATTGCCCAGCTCCTTCAGCGCAAACAGGTTGGCGGCGTGCTCGGTGTCGCGGAACTGGTAGCTGGTGGTCTGGAAGATCGGCGGCGCCACCGAGCCGGTGGCCGGATCGGCCCGCCAGCCGGCATGGAGGACGAGGGTTTCGGGTTTTTTGCTGTTGACCGCCATGGTGTTCCCCTTGTTGCGGCGCTTTGCGAACGCAAACCTCTTGTAGCGCAATATTCTACCGTTTTGATAGACTATTTTTCCGCGAAAGCGGTCAGGGCTGAGGGGAAAAATCCAGGAGATCGCGCTGATAGACCTCGTCCACCTCGGAAAAGGGGAGGTTTTCGCTGGTGTAGAGCACGGCGCGATGTTCGAACAATTTTTGCGGGATTGGCAGGTTAGGCGCATCGCCGCCCGCCTTGGCCGCCGACCACAGGGTTTGCGCGGCAAAGGTGCGACGGAAAGGTGTGAGCGGCTTGACCACCTTGCCGAACGGCGTGTCGGTGGTCTCGAGCGCCCGGTTCATTTCCGGCGTGAGCCGGGCGGGCACATAGAAATTGTCGGCTTCGGAGAGCACGCGGCCGCCGCACCGCAAGCGGACGTGGCGATATTTGACGAGCTCGTCCGGTCCGACGCCCAGCCGCTGGCGCTGTTCGGCGGTCGGCGTCTTCGCCGGCGCGTCCGCGACCGGCTCGGCGATGATTTTCGCCTCATCGGCCAGATGATGCGCGGCGCACCAGCTTTCCAGCACGGCGGTGGCGCTGGGCGCAGCCAGGATTTCGGCGTTGAGGCTCTGCACCATGGCCTCGGCCTGCCAGCGATTGGCGGCGCTGTTGGGCCAAGCGGGATCGGCCTGCGCGGGCGTCGAAACGGCGCAAACCCATCCCCCGGCGACGATCAGCCAGAAACGCATGGTCTCAGAACGCTCTCGATCAGGAAAAGCCCTCATGTCTGGACGACACGAGGGCGATCGGCGGGTTTACAGCGCGACGGAAAAATCCGCTTCCGTTTTCGCCTTGATCTCCTCGACGGTCACGCCATCGGCGAGTTCGATCAGCTTGACGCCGCCCGACCCGTGCTTGTCGATGGTGAACACGCCGAGATCGGTGATCAGCAGATCGACGACGCGCGAGCCGGTCAGCGGCAGGCTGCACTTTTTCAAGAACTTGGGGCCGTCCTTGGCGACATGCTCCATCACCACCACGACCTTTTTCACGCCGGCGACGAGGTCCATGGCGCCGCCCATGCCCTTCACCATTTTGCCGGGAATCATCCAGTTGGCGAGGTCGCCGCTCTCCGCCACCTGCATGGCGCCGAGGATCGACAGATCAATGTGTCCGCCGCGAATCATCGCAAAGGAATCGGCGGACGAAAAATAGGACGTCGTCGGCAGTTCCGTGATCGTCTGCTTGCCGGCGTTGATCAGATCGGGGTCTTCCTCGCCCTCATAGGGAAACGGGCCCATGCCGAGCATGCCGTTCTCGCTCTGCAACTGCACATGCACGCCGTCGGGAATATAGTTCGAGACGAGCGTGGGAATGCCGATGCCGAGATTGACGTAAAAACCGTCACGCAGCTCTTTGGCGGCGCGCGCCGCCATCTGGTCGCGGGTCCAAGCCATTAGACTTCTCCTCCGGTCGCGGCGGGGGCGCTGGTGTGCTTGCGCGTCGTGCGCTGCTCGATGTGCTTGGCGGCGTTGGGCACATGGACGATGCGCTTCACATAAATGCCCGGCGTGTGGATGTGATCCGGATTAAGCTGGCCGGCGGGCACGAGATGCTCGACCTGCGCCACCGTGATCTTTCCGGCGGTCGCCATCATCGGATTGAAGTTGCGCGCCGTCTTGCGGAAGATGAGATTGCCCTCATGATCGCCCATCCAGGCGTGGACCAGCGCCACATCGGCGACAAGCCCGGTCTCCATGACGTAATTCTCGCCATTGAAGACCCGAGTCTCCTTGCCCTCAGCCACCAGAGTACCGAAACCCGTCTTGGTATAGAAGGCGGGAATGCCGGCGCCGCCGGCGCGGATGCGCTCGGCCAGCGTGCCCTGCGGGTTGAATTCGATCTCCAGCTCGCCGCCCAGAAATTGTTGCGCGAACAGCTTGTTCTCGCCGACATAGGACGAGATCATCTTCTTCACCTGCCGCGTTTCCAGCAGCACGCCCAGGCCAATGCCGTCGACGCCGGCGTTGTTGGAGATGAAGGTGAGGTTTTTGGCGCCGGACTGTTTGACCGCCTCGATCAGGGCCTCAGGAATGCCACAAAGTCCGAACCCCCCGGCCATGAGTGTCATTCCGTCCTTGACCAGACCGGCCATGGCCGTCCCGGCGTCGGGATAAACTTTTTTCATGAGCGAAACTCGCTTGCTGGAATGCGCTGCAGCGCAACACTAGGGCCGGCGGGCGCGCCGGTCCATCCGCCTTTCTGCGATTTCAGGCGGATTTGCGCAGCACCGCAGCCCAGCCGGGCACATCGACGCCCCGGTCCTTGCGCGTCGAAACCGGGAACAGCTCCGCGACGGTAAAGCCGTGGGCGGCGGCAAGGTCGCGCAGATAGGATTCGCTGTGCGAAAACCGCAAATCCTCGCCGACGACAAACCCGTGGGACGGCCCGCTCTGGGTGGTGAAGGCGAACAGGCCGCCGGGTCGCAGCGCGCGAAGAACCTCGGCGAAGACGGCGCCGAGATCGCCGATATAGACGAACACATCGGCGGCGGCGGCGAGGTCGGCGTTTTCGCATGGCTCGGCGGCCAAGAACTCGGTCAGGTCGGCCGCCGCCAGCCGCTCATACAAGTTTTTCGCCCTCGCCTGCTCGATCATGGCCGGGGAAAGATCGACGCCAGTGATTTTTTGGGCGCGCGAAACAATCGCGGCAGCAAAAAGCCCGGCCCCGCAGCCGAGATCGAGGACGTGAGCAAAATGCCGGCCGGGCGCGACACGGTCGATCGCCTCGCACAGCACTTGCGGGCCGCAATAGGCGAGCTTTTCCACCAGATGCGAATCAAAGCGCGCGGCATATTGGTCGAACAGGGTTTTGACATAGGCGCGCGGGGCGGTCGCGGGTCTTGTCCCGCCCAGCCGCGCCAGCGCGAGCGCCGCGCCCTGCGCATCCTCGGGATCGAGCGCCAGGGTTTTCGCATAGGCCTCGCGGGCCTCGCCGGTTTTTTCAAGACGCTCCAAGGCCTGAGCCAAGGCGAACCAGCCCGCCGGCCAATCCGGCGCGCAGTCGAGCGCCTGCGCGAACAGGTCGCGCGCGCCTTCCGCATCGCCGGCGGCCAAAGCCCCCTGGCCCCATTCGTAGCGCCGGTCGGCGGACAAGTCTCCGGACGACCCGATCGGTCTCACAATGGTTACCCCGTCTTAACTTTTGCCTTATTTTTCGACCAGTTGGTTCAACTCTGGTTCAGATGCGGCGACTAGACTAATATCAAGCTGGTTTTCGCCTTTGAGGCAAGTTCACGGAGATCCTCATGACGCTTTCCATCAAGAAAACCGCGCTCGCCACCCTGGCGGTCGCCACCCTGGTCACCAGTCTGTCCGCCCCGGCGTCCGCCAATGACGGCGCGGCGGTCGGCGCGGGCATCGCCGCCGGCATTTTGGGCGGCGCGATGATCGGCGCCGCCGCCGCCAACGCCGCTCCTCCCGCGCCCGTCTATTACGACGCCCCGGAATGCTGGATGGAGCGCCGCCCGATGTATGACGAATTCGGCAATTACATCGGCCGCCGCCGCGTGCGCGTCTGCCGCTGATTCGGAATCGGGCGCGCGCCGGACGCGCGCGCCTGTTCTTTCAGGCCCGTTCGCGCGCCGAGATTTTTTGGACCGCGTCCTCGTCTTGAGACGTTTCTGCTTGAGACGTTTCTGCTTGGGGCGCTTCCCGCTGGGCCTCCCCGCCGTTGCCGTCCTGCTCGGCCACCCGGCGGCCAATATCCAGAATGGCCGCGCGCAAATCCGACATTTCCGCACCGCCGCCGCGCGCCAGTGTCTCCCGCAAGGTCGCGGCTTCCGCCTGCGCCGCCTCGGTCAGCTGGCGCTCTGCTTCGATCTTGGCCATCAGCCGCTCGCGGCGCGCCTCGAAATTCTCGTTGCGCCCCTCCGCCTCGCGCAGGCGCGCCTGCAGGCGCTCGCTCTCAATCTTTAGCTGGCGGTGGACCTCGGCGAGCGCGTCGAATTCACCCGACTTGTCGCGCAACTCAGCGTCGCGCTCCGCCAGGCTCGCTTTGGTCGCGCCCAATTCGGAGAAGAGTTTTTCGCTTCTTTCGGTCATTTGCGCCAGCGCGTCCTCGCGCTGCCGGAGTTGCTCCTCCGTGGCGCGCAAAACCTCCTCCACGCGCACGATATCGGCGGTGCGGCGCCCGAGTTCGGCGCTCTCTGAGACGCGCAGCTGGCGCTCCCGCTCGGCCACCAGCTCCAGTTCGCGCCTCTCCACGGCGAATCGCGCGCGCAAAAGGTCGCGGTCGGCCTCCATCTCGTCGAAGGTCATGGGAAGGAGCTGTTCGACGCCCTTGAGCGTCAGGCGCCGCGCGCGGGCGGAGACCAGGGGGAGAAAGGCGAGGCCGATCAATCCGCAGATGGAAAAGCCTAGGGCGAAGGCGACGAGTTGCTCGACCAAGGAAATATCCTGCTGACCCCGAATGGGTCCAAGCCTTCAATAAAGCAGGATCAGAACGGATTCCATGTCGAATTCGGCGTGAACTTGAGATAGCCGAGATTGACGCCGAGCCGCGCGCCGACGCCGGTGCGGATCGGCACGACCATCACGCCATTGGCGCCCAGCGCCGTGACGCCGAACCCGCCGATCAGATAGGCCGAACCGTCGATCCCGCCGAACCGCTGGAAAATAGCGTCGACGGAGGGAAGGCTGTAGACCAGCATCATGGTGCGGTCGCCGTTCGCGCCCGCGTCGAAGCCGACGGACGGCCCCTGCCAGTAGACGCGCCGGTCGCCGGCGTTGCGCGTGTAGATCGAGCCCTCGCCGTAGCGCAGGCCGCCGACGAAGGCGCCGCCGGCCTCCTGGCCCAGAATATAGGCGTTGGGCTGCCCCCAGCGCTTGGTCGCCGACTGAATCGCCTCGGCGAGGCCGCGCGACAGACTGCCGAAGAATCTATGGCCGTTCTCGACCAGCTCATTGTCCGAATAGACGGAACGATCCTGGGCGAAGGCCGGGGCGGCGGTCAGGGCGGCGAGGGCGCAAAGAATGGCGCGCCGGGAATTTTGAGACGGTCGCATCTTTTCCTCCCAGGGAGCGCAAAACTATCGCGGCCTCGAGTGAACGATTGCTTAACGATCTGTTATAACCCGTCGCTAACCATTTGCCGCCATAGTCCGCGGCGATGCTCAAGAATGGAAAAGCAACAATGACGACCGTGCTTTCTCTGGAACCGCTCGACCTGGCCGCCCTGCTGTGCTCGCGCGTCTGCCATGACGTGATCAGCCCTGTCGGCGCCATCGTCAACGGTCTCGAGGTTCTGGAGGAGGACAAGGACGAGGGCATGCGCGAATTCGCCATGGACCTGATTCGCAAGAGCGCGAAATCGGCCTCGGCGCGGCTGCAATTCTGTCGTCTGGCCTTTGGCGCGGCGGGTTCGGCGGGCGCGTCGATCGACACCGGCGATGCGGAAAAGGTGGCGCGCGGCCTGTTCGGCGACGAGCGCACCGTGCTGAACTGGGACGGCCCGCGGGTGTTCATGGCGAAGAACAAGGTGAAGCTTCTGCTCAACCTGTGCCTGATCGCCAGCGCCTGCATCCCGCGCGGCGGCGCGATGAATGTGAAGATCGAGGGCGACGGCGACGACGTGCGGCTGTCGGTCGCGGTGAAGGGCCCGAACTTGAAACTGGCGAGCCATGTGGCGAGCCTGCTGGACGGGGTTTCGGAGAGCGGCGCGGTCGATGCGCATGGCATCCAGCCTTATTTCACCGGGCTTGTGGCGCGCGACTGCGGCATGGCGGTCGAGGTGAGCGCGACGTCGGAAGAGGTTCAACTCAAGGCCGAGCCGAGGAAGGTGGAAGCGGCTGTTTCGGCCTAATTGATTTTGACGGACGCGCGCCTCTTGCGCTGGCGCGCGATGCGGCTATAAGGGGCCGCGATTGCTGCTTCGCGGCGATCAGGAGGGGTGGCCGAGTGGTTGAAGGCGCACGCCTGGAAAGTGTGTATACGGGAAACCGTATCGCGGGTTCGAATCCCGCTCCCTCCGCCATCTGATCAAACCAACAACCAAGTTTTATAGCCGTCGTATCGCCTGCGCGACGCGGAACGCACCGTACCGCGCCGCCTCGCCGATTTAGCTCACGCCGGATCGAAGCGATGTTTCTCAAGCAACATCATGGCTTGCGCCTTAGCGTCGGGCTTCGGTATGAACACGGACAAATCTTCCGCCGAGGCGATTTCGCGGGCGAGGTCGTAGACGCCGTGGTAGTGCTTACGCGACGCGAAGTCATGAAAACAGATCAGCGCATCCGGGCGGCAATGCAATACAACTTGCGCGAAACACGCAACCCGGAAGCGGCCATCGACCATGAAGAGATCGGCGTCCCGAACCGCCTCGATCGTCCAAATGGTTTCGTGATAGGTCGGCCAGCGTGATCTTGTGCTGGGATCGCTGGGATAACCCCACTCGCGCGTTGCTCCTATATCGGCGAACAACAGCTTCGGCTGCACAGACTTGTCGAGGCACGCCTGCTCCACCGAACCCAGCCATTCCTGCGAAGAATCGACGGCGAAGATTTGCTGTTTGACGCAACTGGCGGCGAGGACGGTGCTGCCGCCTGTGCCGAATTCAACGAAAGTGTTGCACTGCCCGATAAAGGCCCGGTACAATTTATATTCGTTATCACTCATTCGAGGTTGCATGTGTGTGCCCTTTTGGCGATGTCGATCGATTATATTTCAGCTATTTAAGAGCAACCATCTCGTGCATGGCTTGTCACATTTTTTCGCCGCAACCGTAGGAAAATGCCCTCAGACGCAAATGGTGGGCGAGGCCCTAAACGCCGTACGAGAGTCAATGCAACGAGCGCGACTAGGCGACAATGCAGCACGAATTTCACGGGACACGCAACCAGGAAGCGGCCCTCCGTGATGAAAAAGACGGACATATCGGCCGATTCCTCGTGCACGCCGTTAGGGCGTGCAGTAAGGTCCATTAGGAGCTTACGGATTGCAAAAGAGCTCAAAGCGAGCGATAATTTTGCATCAGCATTTGGGCAAGTTCGTTTTGTCCGTTTTCATGCAACGCGCCTGATCACGTCACTCGGAACGTTCTCGCTTTCACGGCATCTGTCCTGCTGAACCCTGGTCTTAAAGACTATTCAAGCCGGTTTGCTCGGGCTAATGCGATTTGTTGTATCGGCCTGGCTATGCTCGATTACGCTTGCACACGCAAGCATTGTCCCAGGAAGGATGTTCAAATGTTCACCATCTCGGATAACGAAACTCGAGCCATAACTGATTACTACATATATTTTGGTAACCTTTCACCGAACGAAGAACAGTACAAGTCTGGACTGTTCTATGCTATAGCATTGAACAAGCGGTTCGACCGTGACATTGCGCATGATGCGAGATTGCCGATGCCATTCGAGACCGAAAGTATCAAGGGATTTCAATCTCAGGATGTTTTCGAGCACATTCCGTATCCCGAACTCCCACGCATTCTTGACGATGTATTCCGGTGTCTTCGTACTGAAGGCATATTTCGCCTAAGCGTTCCGGATTACAACAGCCCTCTATTACAAAAGCGATCCGTGTATGATTGCGACGGAAATATTTTATGCGACCTTGCTATAGGTGGAAGCGTATCAGCGAAGACGAGCGAGGGTGTAAAGGTCGCTTTCGCGCCAGGAGGCGACGCTCATCTCTGGTTTCCGACCTATGCGAATCTTATGCAGCTCATAGTATCTTCTGAAATTAGAAAGTGCAGCAAAATTACAACCCATCACGCCTGGATTGATAGGCGAAACTGGATTTGCAATCCATTCGATGACAGCATCATGCCAGTTCTCAGAACGCCGCCTCGCGACATGCGAGCTGACGGCAAGCCGATATCCATTGTGATTGACTTCATTAAGTGACGCCCGCACGCAGCTTTGAAGCGCGACACCCACGAAAACCCTTGAAACATTTAGCTCTGGTTCAGATTGGAGACGATCCATGCGAAGGCGCGAATTTCTCCTCGGGGGACTAGCTTCCGTTGGCGCGCTATCGACATTCCCGGCGGCATCGCTTCAAGCTTTCTCTCCGACGCCCGCGTCCGAGCGACTTGTAGGCGTGTCCTATTCGATATGGTTCAACTCTCTCCCGGGCTTGTGGCGGAAGGCTTGGGGAACCCCTAAGTACGGCATTTATAATTCCGCCGATATCGACGCGATCGACCGGCACATCCAGGAACTGCACGCCGCGAACGTGGATTTTCTTTTGTTAGATATTTCGAACGAAATCGCTATCGACTGGACCAGCAATGTGGGCGACAAAGGGTCTCTTGCTCGGCGGGACATCACGAAAATACTTTTGGAGCGGTTGCTCGAATTCGGTAAGCTGAAAATTGTGTTTCTGCTGGGTGGCAACCCGCCAACCGTCTTCGACTCGGGGCTACTGCAAAAGCAAATCGATCGTCTTTATCCGCTCTTCTTCGAGCCTTACAACGAGGTTTTTTTACGTTACAAGGGCAAGCCGTTGCTGGTTGTTTTCCTGGGTCCTTCGGCGACCCTTCAGATTGGTCAGCCAGCCAATACGGGGATGTATATTCCATCTCACTGGCAGGGCGCATACCCGGCTTGGAAAGACGACCGGTTCACGACACGGTTCATGGGTGGTTTTCTCACTGACCAACCAAGGATGATGGATGGACCGATCAGCAAATACGGCTACTGGTCTTGGGAAGATAGGGGCACGCCCTCTTTCAGCGTGAAAGACGGGCGCGTGGAAGCAATGACGATCATTGCGGCCAACGAGGCGAGTTCGCTTCACCCTGCTCGCCCCCGAAATAATGGCCAGACTTTCATTGAGAATTGGGAGTATGCCCGGAAGATCGGCCCCAAGTTTGCGCTCGTCACAACATTCAACGAATGGATACGATCTGAGCAGCACGATCCCGAGTTTAGCCGAGATATCGAGCCCTCGGAGGAGTACGGAGACACCTATCTACGAATCCTCGCGAGCCAAGCGGCGCTATTCAAGAGTGGCCGCTGAGCATTTGCCGCGGATGCGTTCAACTTGCGCGGCGACCGTTTCGGCCTGCCCAACCAGAGCGCGATCTTGAATTTGATTCTGATCGTAACCGGAGAAGTAGTCTTGGCGTTGCTTCACGAGAGAGTTGTTCGCTGAAATTGCGCTGCCCCGTTGGCCCTTGATCTGAAATTCCTCACGGGACTTGATGGTGTAATGATTGATCCGAAGCCCGTTCCAAATGACGGCATTGGTGATGCCTCGCCCAAGGTTGGACCAAACGACCTTAGAAAAATCCGATTGCAGGTAATTGCCCCATTCAAGAGACACAGCGTGGGGGTTTCCCACAAATGCATGAGCCCTGCCACCTCGGACAAACGTTTTCACATGCCGATTCGCTGCATAATTCTGAGGTGCTCTGCTCGTAAAACGTTCAATGACCAGGCCTGGCGTCTTGCTGGTATGCCCGGAGCTTCCGTAACACGCCCAGTTGAACCCAACGGCTGAAACGCTCCAGTCGGAGAAATATTCCGCAACAATCATGCCTGCGCTATGGCGATTGGACACGGGCGTAAGAAACTCGTCGCAATCGAGAAATCCAATAATCGTGTTCTCGTCGCGAAATCGTTGCAGAGTCGCGTCGAAGAACTGCATCTGGGCGTAAGGCACGCCAATCAAGTCGACGCGCTCGATTTCACCCGCTGAATGCAATTCGGCCAGCAATCGAGACTGCAAGTCCCCGGCATCGTCCGAGTTGTCCCCAACAATGATGTTGAAGCCGTGGAGACGGTGGTAAGCGATCCACTCCAGCAGGTAGTCTTCCTCACGCTTCATGATGCAGACAAGCACCATGTTTAGGGGCGACTTGCGCTCGCCGGCGACAAAGCGCACGCCTCCATTGACGGCGGCCTCGGATTGCACGTCGATCACACTCACGCGGTCGCCGACTTCGAGGGCGACCCGAAAATAAAAGCCCGTTCCGGAAATATTCTTACTGTCCAGATCTTTTCGCGGCCGCGCCTCGGCAACGTGGCCGGTCCTTTGCCCATTCACTACGAGAGCCAAACGCGAGGGAATTTCTTCGGACGTAACAGGAAACCAACCAACAACTTCGCCGAGACGAACAATATCGAGCCAACCTGCCAATTTTTAGTCCTTCCGATTTAAGACTGTTCGGAAATAACTGTGAAAACCATCTGCCGCAACGGCTATCGCCTCTACCCACACGGTTCAGTTGGCGAGCGTACCGTACCTGTGGCTCGTTCGATCACCGGCGCCTCGCGTGAGATCCATTCCAAAATCCTCTCGCGCCAATGTCAGCGATGGGCTGTAGGCCGGATCGTTGTCCAGCGCGTCTCCCCATCTCCGGCGCATGTAGGCGACCTCCCTCTGCGCCCGGACGATCTTGGCCGGGGTGTTGTCCTCGCCTCGCGAATAGGATTCGTGGTGAACCAGCGTCGCGTGAGGCGCGTAGACAATTCCCCAACCCGCTTCGCGGATGCGCAGACAAAGATCGACGTCGTTGAACGCGACGGGAAGACTGATTTGGTCGAAGCCGCCCACGCTCTCGAAGACTTCTCGGCGGATCAGCAGGCAGGCCGCCGTGCAGGCCGAAAGCTCCTGCGCAACCACCAGACGATTGAAGTAGCCGCCCTCATGGCCGTCGGCATATTTGTGCGAATGCCCCGCGACTCCGGGATTCTCCGGTCTGCCGCCGAGACCGAGGATGACGCCGGCGTGCTGGACCTTTCCGTTGGGATAAAGCAGCTTGGCGCCGACAGCGCCGATCTCCGGGCGCAAGACCTGCGCGACCATTTCCTTGAGCCAATCTTCATTGCCGGGGCGAACTTCGATGTCGTTGTTCATCATGAGCAGCAGATCGCCGGTCGCGTGCTCGACGCCGAAATTGCAGATGGCCGAATAGTTGAACGGGCGGTCATAGCTGACCACGCGAACGCGGCTATCCTTGCACGCCTCTTCGAACAGCGCTGCGGTGGCGGGCTCCACGCTGCCGTTGTCGATGATGATGATCTCGAAATTGTCGTAGTCGGTCCGGTTCAGCAGGCTGACGAGACAAAGGCTGAGAATGTCAGCGCAGTCGCGCGTGGGAATCACTACGGACACGCGCGGGTGTTCGGCCGGCACGGGCCATCTCACGTGATAGTAGCCGTTCTCCGGGATGACGGTGACCTCCGGAAAACCGGTCGCCCTCAGATGATCGGACAGCGCGCGCTTCGCGGCGGCGATGACATAGTCCTTGGCGCCAACATCCAGCGCCGTGCTCGCCTGGTGGGCGCGCCAGTGGTAGAGCACCCGCGGCACGTGGACGATTTTGTCCCGCTTCAGATGCTCGCAGAGCCGCAGCAGAAAATCATGGTCCTGGGCGCCGTTGGTTTCGGTGCGGAACCCGCCGATCTTCACAGCCAGGTCTCGCTTCACCACCACGAAGTGGCAGATGTAATTGTAGGACAGCAGCAGGGTGTAGTTGAAAGCGGGCTTGAAATGCGGCTCGAACAGCACCTTGCCCGTGTCGATCTTGTCTTCGTCGCTGTAGAGGAGTTCCGCGCCCGTTTCATTGATGGCCTTGGCCATGTAGAACAGCGCATCCTCCGTCAGTTCGTCGTCATGGTCCATCAGGGCGATATATTCGCCTGTGGCCTGACGCAGGGCGGAGTTGGTCGCCTCCGAAATATGACCGTTGCGCTCGCGGTTGATCACGACGACGCGGACATCCAGCCGCGCGTATTCGTCGAGGACGCGCTTTGTTTCTTCGTTGGTCGAACAATCGTCCGCGATGCAAAGCTCCCAGTGCGGGTAAAGTTGCGCGCGCACCGACTCGATCGCGGCGCGCAACATGCGCGGCTCCGTGTTGTAGGCCGGCATCAGGATCGAAATCAGCGGCAGTCTTGGCAGAGAGACGATGGATTGCAGGATTTCATGCCGGCGCTGCACCGTCATGGCGACATGCGCATCGTACCATTGACGATAAAAACTGACGGCTTTGCCGGCTGAACTGATGTGTGACGCTTCGCTCTGAAGCTGCGAAACGTTGCGCCGCACCTCTTCAATCATCGCCGAAAGTTTTGATTGGAAATGGGTGACGTCGTGCAAGGGCGCCACGGCGTGCAGGCTTCTGTCCTGGGGCGAACCGCCGAGATCGCCGCCGAGGTTTGACGGAAGAACCTGGATCCGGTGTGAGGCGCCGTCACGAAGGTTGAACGGAGTGACGAAGTAGAAGGCGCATTTGCCGTCGCCGAGTCCGGCGTCGCGGAGATCGCGCCGAAACTGGTCGGCGTCGGTTCGGGCGATGAAAGCGCCGTCGACAAAGAGATCGACGGAAACCGGGACGTTGGGGCGACCGTGATCGAAGGCCCAGCCTCGGATGAACGTGTTCGAGATGTCCTCGAGATTGCCGGCAATGCGCGTCGGCTTTGGCGCAGGTTTGGCGACCGGCGGGGACGCCGCCCCGGGCAGCAGGCGCGGCGCGCCGGGCAGCAGGCGATCGCGTCCCGCGACGCGCACGCCGATGGAGAATTCGCTGGTTGGCAGGGCGCCCAGCACTTCGGTCGCGACGGCAAAGCCGTGCGCGCCGCCGCCGACACCCGCCTCCTCAAGATCGCGGCGGTGCGCATTGGCGTCGCCCTGCCAGCGAACTTCCCCGTCGACCTCGATTTCGATACGCAATGGCTTGTCCGGCGCGTCCGAATCGAAGGCCCAGCCAACGACGAAATCCCTGTCCGCGCGCTCGAAATAACCCTTAACCATTATATCCCCGGAAGCATCGTCCTGGCGTGAAAGAGTTATTGCCGAAGTCAGGGCTCGGTGCAAGAATTATGGCGAGATGGGATTGGGGGATGGTGAGAAAATATCCGTGCTAAGGTCCTATGAAGATTACGGTTTTCCAGGCTTGACGCGGTACGATTTGTACAATCGGCGTCTCGCGGGCATCCCGCGCAATGGCCATGATGCGGAAAGACGCGCGAAAATTGCTTTGGTTGCTACGTCAAGCACCGTCCTCATCCCTAAGCATTGTCCCCATCCCTGCACTTCACCGCCTATTGCAATGATTACGGTTATCCGCGTACACAGCTGTCGGCTTTCGCGGATGCTGTTAGGTTCCAACGGGTCATGCGAATGTCATTAGCCGCCAATTCAGAGTCCACAATGACGAAATCGTTTCCGCGCCTGCCTCCCTGGTTCGAGCCGGGCGTGCGACTTGCCGGCTCCTTGGACGACGTCAATTTGCCTGACGGGTTCGTCGGATGGGCGCTCGACATGAGCGAGTTGGCGCATCATTTCGAGATTTCTGTGATCTGCGCGGGACAGACCATCGCGCGCGGACGGACCGGGTTGGCCCGCCCCGATCTCGGTCGGTTGATCGGCGTCGACGTCGCTTGCGGCTTCCAGATCGGCTGGGCGGACTTCGACAGGGAGGCGGTCCGCGCGCTTGTCGAAAGCGGAGAGGGGCGGGCCGAGATCGACGTCCGCGTTGACGCCCAGGAGGCGGCGCTCTCGGGTCCTCGCGATCTTCCCACCCTGACCGCGGCGGACTGCTGGACCTTTCTTGGGGGCGCCCCAGCATTTTCCGACGCCTGGAGCGAAGAGGCGCCATCGGACGACGAAATCGTCATCCGGGCCGAGGCGATGGGACTGTTCGACATGGGCTGCTACATGCAGCACGCGGGCGTCGCCGGCTCGCAAGCCATCGACGGAACGCTGGTCGCCCACTATTTCGCTGAAGGCGAGCGTGAGGGCGCGCGGCCCAATCCGTATTTCGATCCGAAATGGTACGCGGGCAAATATATGAGCGGCGCCCGCCGGGGCGCATTGAGGCATTATATCGAGATCGGCGAGGCCAAGGGCAACAAGCCCTGCCCGGTCTTCGATCCGCAATGGTATCGTGAAACCTATCTCAGCGACGCCGCGCATGTCTCGCCTCTGGCGCATTATCTTGCGAACAGACACGCCAACCAGCACAACCCCAACGCTTATTTCGACATCGAATTCTACCTTGCCGCGTATCCCGATGTCGCGGAAGCGCGGATGGACGGGTTTTCGCATTGGCTCAAGCATGGGATTTTCGAGGGGCGTTCGGGATCGCCGAATTTCAGCGCCGAACATGTCTGGGAGCGCTATCTCGGCGGCCAGAAGGAACGCAACGCCTTCGAAGTCTTCATGGATGTCGGCCTGGATTTCGGCTGGACCGCCGTTTCGCCGTCGGACCTGTCGGCCCATCGGGCAAAGTCCGGCAATCCCAGGCGGTCGATACGCCCCACCGAAAGCCGTGGCGTCGTGCTGATCGGGCATGACGCATGTCCGTCGACCCCGCAGCGCTTCCTGCTCGCGCTTGGCGAGCTGTTCAAGAAGCGCTTTGGCATGGAGATGCGCTTCGTCCTGCTTGAGGGCGGCGCCCTTGCGCAGGACTATCGCGAACTGGCCGAAACCTATGTCGTCAGCGAGACGCGCGGCGACGCTTGGTCGGATCTGCGCGCTCATCTCGGGGAGCTGGTCCGCTCCGGCTTCACCCATGCGATCAGCAATACGGCGATGAGCGGGGGCGTCACCGCCATTCTCGAAGAGTTGAAATTCGATTTTTGCTCTATTGTCCATGAACTGCCGAAGCAGATTCGCAGCCGCGATCTCGCCGGCGCCTTCGCCGCGCTCCGACAGCGCGGGCGCGCGGTGGTCTATCCCAACGCCTTCGTCAAGACTGCGCTCGACGGAGCCTTCGGCGCCGATGACGCCCGCGCCATCGTTATTCCCCAGGGGCTTCATGACGCCCCAATCGTTCCCGAGGGCGCCCGGACGCATCTTCGGCGCGAACTCGGGCTGCAACCCGATGCGGAAATCGTGCTGAACGTCGATGTCGGCGACCTGAACAAAGGCGTCGACCTGTTCCCGCTACTGGCTGAGCGCCTCAGAACGCTGAGGCCGGGCGCGCACCTGGTCTGGCTGGGCGATGTTCCCCCCGTTCTCGCGCCCTGGCTCAAGCACGACATCAACGAGCGCGGCCTGACCAACCTCACGATCCTGCCCTATGACCGCGAGGTCGGCCGCTATTTCGGCGCCGCGGACGTCTTTGTCTCAATGTCGCGCGAGGACCCGTTCCCGTCCGTCATGCTGCAGGCCCTGCAAACGGGTCTTCCCGTGGTGGCCTTCGCGGACTCGGGCGGACATGCCGAGACGATCGGGGACGATGCGCGCCTGGGCGCCCTCGCGCCGCCTCAAGATGTCGAGACCGCCGCGTCCCGGATCGTCGAATTTCTCGAGCGACGCGCCAGCGGCGATCGCGAAGACGCGGCCTATCGTTCGCGAGTGGTCAAGGAACGCTACGATTTGGCCCGCTACGGCGCCAAGCTTCTCAGCCTGATCGATCCTGATTACCGCACGGTCTCCGTCATCGTTCCCAATTACAATTACGCCGAACACTTGCGCGACCGATTGACCTCGGTGTTTTCCCAAACGTTTCCGGTGCTGGAACTGCTGCTCCTGGACGACGCCAGCAAGGACGACAGTCTCCACGTGGCGCGCGAGATTGCAGCCCAGGCCGGCCGCGACATGGAGATCCGCGTCCGCGCCGAAAACTCCGGCAGTCCGTTCCGGCAGTGGAAAGCGGGTCTCGACGAAATCCAATCGGAATTCGTCTGGATCGCGGAGGCGGACGACATGTCGGAACCCCGCTTCCTCGACGAATCTGTCCGCCGTCTCGCGGAGGCCCCGAACGCCGCCTTCTGTTTCACGGATTCGAAGGCCATCAACGCCAAGGGCGCTCTGCTTTTCGACAGTTACAAGAGCTATTACAGCGAGTTCGGCGACCGCGGACTGGAGAAATCCGGCAGCTTCTCGGGCGCCGATTTCCTGCGCCGCTTCCTGGCGGTGCGCAATGTCGTGGTGAACGTCAGTTCGGTGGTCTGGCGCACGCAGGCGCTGCGCGAGATTTTCGCCAGGCTGGGAGAAGAGCCGTTTTCACTACGCTGCGCCGGCGATTGGCGGATCTATGTCGAGGCCTGCCGCTCGGGCAAGGACATTCTTTATATCGCCGACACGCTCAACATTCATCGCCGCCACGAGCGCAGCGTGACACAAAGCCTGGATCGCCGCGAACACATCAAGGAAATCGAAGCCGTGCAAACGGTCGCTCTCGAGGGCGAAAGCGCGAAATCCGAGTTGCGGACGCACGCCGCGGCCTGGCGGGCCAGAACCGCGCGCGAGTGGCGCCTGGATACGGCTAATGCGCCGGCGCCGGTTTGACCGGATCGATTTTTCATCATCTTGCCCATGTTCACAGGGACCCCCATGACCGCCTCGTCTACCCCGATTTTGCCCACCGTGGTCATCTCCGAGAGCGCGGTGTCGAGATTTCCAGGCGAAAGGATCGGCGGCTTGCGCCGCCTGACATTCCGCGTCGGCCAGACCGGTGAGGCCGCCTTCTCCGCCGAGGCCGGCGGTCAGGTCCTGCTCGCCATTGTCGAAACCGAGGCGGAGCGTGAGACTCTCGAGCGACATTTCGCCGACCTCGGCAGAAAGGCGCCAACAGTGCTCGTCGCGCCGACGCGCGACGAGGCGCTCGAGCGAGTCTCGGAGGCCCTGGCCGCCCTCGCCGAGGCCGCCGCCAGCGATCCGCACGGCCTGATCGCTCTGCCTGGCGGCGCACTTGGCGACGCGGCCAGCGTGATCGCGCGCGACGCGCCGTTCGAACTGGTCGCTCCCCTTGAGATCGGTGTTTCCGGCCTGGCCGCCATCGCCTTGAAGGTCGCGGGCGAGGGCCTCAGGCCCGACGACGGGCTTGAAGTCGCCTTCCTCGACGCGCACGAGGAGACGCTTGGCGCCTGGCGCATTCCGGCGCGCGCGCTTCCGGCTTCGCTCGAATGGTTGGCGCTGGACTTCGCGGCTTCGCTCGCGCAGGCGCCGGGCCAGGCTTCGCTCGTGGTGCGCGGCAAGATCGGCGCGGGCGGAAAAATTCTTATATCTTCGGCTGTCGGCGATGAAACGCGTCCTGCAGCCCGCCTGTTTTCGACGCGCGCATTGCGGCTGGCGACGTCGCCATATTGGGTTTGGCCCGGCGCGAATGGGCGTCCCGTCGTCCCGGCCGCTCGCCTCGACGCCTCCAGCTGGCGCGCGGCGCGGCTGCTCGGCAAGGCGGTCGAGGAGGCGTCGCCGGCCGATGAGAAACGTCTGCGCCTCGAACCCGGCGCTGACGCGCTGCTGATGTTTTATGACATAGACCTCACGCAAAGCGCCGCGATCACGGCGCGCGCGCGTGGCGAGGGGGAGGAGCCGGTCGAGGTCGCGCTGGCCCTCGTGCCCGCAAGTGAATTGGGAGACGAGGTCGAGAAGACCCAAAAAGTCGCATTCGCCTGGTCATCGCCGCAGCGGGCCAGCGGCGATGGCGTCGCGCTCTCCCTTGTTCTTCCCCCCGACGCGCCCGCTTTCGCCCATTTGGCGCTGTCGTTCCGTCACCTCGGCAATGAGGGCGCGCGCCCGGCGGTTCTGTCATGCGCGGATGTTCGGCTGGCGCCGAGACGGCTGCGCAAACCCTTGTTTGTCCGGCGGAGCAACGCGCGGTTCAACAAGGTGCGCCTTGACGGCGTGTTCGCCAACGAAACATATCGGCATATTGATCTGTCGGTCGACACGCTGTCGAAGGACGGGCGGCTGTGGCCCAGGGTGAAGTTCAAGGTTTACGAGGAGCGCGGCCAGGTCGGCCTGGAATTCCGCTCGGGGGCCACGCATCCGACCTTGTTCTCGACTTGGCCGGGAACGACCTCCGACAGCTACGGCCCCTATTTCAAGGTGAAAGGCAACGAGGAGTTTGATCAACTCGTCGCGAGCTTCGCCCGGGAAAACGACCGGCTTCTCCTCCTCGCGCTCAAGGAAGCTTTGCCTTCTCTGGTGCAAAAGCTGCGCGAGACCAACCAAATCGACGAGGACGGCGCGCAGGGTTGGCTCCAGCGCTTGGAAACCTTTGCGCCTCAGAGCCAGGCGGCCTGACGGGGCCAGAGCCCGTTGGTGAACGAAGCTTCGCCGAACGGGCTCTCATCAGCGGCGTTTCCTGACAAGCAGAAGGAAGTCGAGCAAGAGCTGACGACACAAAGCTGGACTCGCAAGTTCAGCAAAATGGAGCCCCATGGCCGACGCCCAGACCGATTTCGCCGCCCTCGCCGCGCTTTTCATCGCAACCGCCCTGGAGGCGGGCGCCGCGATCCTGCCGTTCTGGCGCGCGGAGGCTCAGGCGCGGGCGAAAGCTGACGGCAGCCCGGTGACTCCAGCCGATCTCGCCGCCAATGCCGTCATCCTTTCGCGGCTGGCGGTCGCGCTGCCCGGTATCCCTGTGGTTTCGGAAGAGGCCGAGACGCCCGAATTTGACGGCGATCGCTTCATCCTGGTCGATCCGCTCGACGGCACCAAGGAATTCTTGAAGGGCGCGGACGAGTTCACCGTCAACATCGCGCTGATCCAGCATGGCGCGCCGGTTTGCGGCGTGGTGTTCGCGCCGGCGCAAGGGCGCATCTGGGTCGGCTACGAAACGCGCGCCCGCGCCGGCGTCCTGCCCTTGGGCGCCGCCGATCCCGCGCGCATCGTCTGGACCGAGATCGGCTGCCGGACAGCGTCGGACAAGCTTGTCGCAGTGGTGAGTCGCTCGCATCTCGACATGGAGACGCAGGACTGGCTCACCGATCATGACTGCGCCGCCGCGCCCTCGGGCTCGTCGATCAAATTCTGTCTGATCGCTGAAGGCGCGGCTGACGTCTATCCGCGCCTCAGTCGCACCATGGAATGGGACACCGCCGCCGGCGACGCGGTGTTGCGCGCGGCGGGAGGACAGACCGAAACCGTCGATGGCGCGCCCTTCGTCTATGGCAAGAGCGGCGCAGGCTACGCCAACCCGGGTTTTGTCGCGCGGGGTCGGGAGGCGAACGCCGCGTGAAGCGCCTGCCGATCGAGAGGAGTCGGGATGATTAACAACGCCTTTCGCAACATCCGTTGGTGCGATATTAACAATGGCCCTTGTTGCCTAGGCGCCGCGCCTATGGTTCACTGCGGGCGAATTTGAACAGGTTTGAGAGCGTATGGAGCACCAGACATTTGAAATCGCCGGTCCCGTTCTGCTGACCCCGAAAAAATTTGGCGACGAGCGCGGCTTCTTTTCCGAAACCTATAACGAGCGCGTTGTCGCGCCGCTGATCGGCCCCCAAAAATTCGTGCAGGACAACCAATCGCTGTCAAAGCCGGCGGGGACGCTGCGCGGCCTGCATTTCCAGATTGATCCCATGGGCCAGGGCAAGCTGGTGCGCGTGACCCGTGGCGCCATCTTCGACGTCGCGGTCGATCTGCGCCGCTCATCCCCCACCTTTGGCCGCCATGTCGCGGTGACGCTGAGCGCCGAAAACTGGCGGCAGTTCTGGATTCCCGTCGGCTTCGCCCATGGCTTCTGCACGCTCGAACCCGACACGGAAGTGGTCTACAAGGTCACGGAATATTACGCGCCCGAATGCGACCGGGGGCTGGCCTTCGACGATCCCGCGCTCGGCATCGACTGGCCGCGGCCGGCCGAAAATTACCTGCTGTCGCCCAAGGACCGCACCCACCCCAAGCTTTGCGACCTTCCCGCCTGTTTTTCCTGAGTTTGTTCCCTGGAGTATTCGATGAAGGGCATTGTTCTTGCAGGCGGTTCAGGCACCCGGCTGCACCCGGCGACGCTGGCGATCAACAAGCAATTGTTGCCGATCTACGACAAGCCGATGATCTATTATCCGATCTCGGTGCTGATGCTCGCCGGCATTCGTGAAATCCTGATCATTTCCTCCCCGGAATATATCGACAATTACCAGCGCCTGTTCGGCTCCGGCGAGCAGTTCGGCCTGGCGATTTCCTACAAGGTGCAGCCCAAGCCGGAAGGACTGGCCCAGGCCTTCGTCCTCGGCGCTGAATTCGTCGGGACGGACCCGGTCTGCCTGGTGCTGGGCGACAACATCTTTTTTGGCGCGGGCATGCGCGCCGCGCTCAACCGCGCCCGCGAACGCAGCTCGGGCGCGACGGTGTTCGGCTATCACGTCGAAGATCCCGAACGCTACGGCGTCGTCACCCTCGACACCGAGGGCCGCCCCCTCGCCATCGTGGAAAAGCCGACCCAGCCGGACTCGCCCTGGGCGGTGACGGGCCTGTATTTCTACGACAACCGCGTCATCGACATTGCGGCCAATTTGAAGCCCTCGCCGCGCGGCGAACTCGAGATCACTGACGTCAACCGCATCTATATGGAAATGGGCGCGCTTCATGTCGAGCGCCTGTCGCGCGGCTACGCCTGGTTCGACACCGGCACGCATGACAGCCTGCTGGAGGCCAGCGAATTCGTCCAGGTCATCCAGAAGCGCCAGGGGATTCAAGTCGCCTGCCTCGAGGAAATCGCTTACCTTAACGGGTTTATCGGTCGCGATCAGCTGATCGCGCGCGGCCAATTGTTCGGCAAGACGGCCTATGGCCGCTTCCTGCTTCGCATCGCCGAGGGCGGATTGATATAGGGTGGCGTCAATGCGAATTCTGGTCACGGGCGGCGCGGGTTTCATCGGTTCCGCGGTCTGCCGTCATTTGATCGGCGAGGGCGCGACGGTGCTCAACGTCGACAAACTCACCTATGCCGGCAATCTGGACTCGCTGCGCGCAGTCGCGAGCGATCCCAACTACCATTTTCTCAAAGCCGACATCTGCGATCGCGCCGCCATGGACGCGGCCTTCGCCGAATTCAGGCCCGACGGCGTGATGCATCTGGCCGCCGAAAGCCATGTCGATCGCTCGATCACCGGCGCCGGCGATTTCGTCACCACCAATGTCGTCGGCAGTTTCACTCTGCTCGAAGCCGCGCGCGCCTATTGGAGCGCCTTGCCGGCGCCAAAGCGCGACGCCTTTCGCTACCTGCACGTCTCCACCGACGAGGTCTATGGCTCGCTTGGGCCTGACGGGCTTTTCGAGGAAACGACGCCCTACGATCCCTCCTCGCCCTATTCGGCGTCGAAGGCGGCGTCCGACCATCTGGCGGTGGCCTGGGGCCGCACCTATGGCCTGCCGGTGGTGATTTCGAACTGCTCGAACAATTACGGCCCCTATCACTTCCCGGAAAAGCTCATTCCGCTGGTGATCCTCAACGCCCTGCACGGCAAGCCGCTGCCGGTCTATGGCGACGGCTCCAATGTGCGCGACTGGCTCTATGTCGAGGATCACGCGCGCGCCCTGCTGACCATCCTCACGCGGGGACGGCTCGGGGAGAAATATAATGTCGGCGGGCGCAACGAGCGCCGCAACATCGACATCGTCCGGCGCATTTGCCAGATCCTCGACCGCGCCCGCCCGGGCGCGGAAAGCCGGGAAAAGCTGATCACCTTCGTCACCGATCGGCCCGGCCACGACCATCGCTACGCCATTGACGCGACCAAGCTGGAGACCGAGCTCGGCTGGCGCGCGCAGGAGAATTTCGACACCGGCATCGAAAAGACCGTGGCCTGGTATCTCGACAATGAATGGTGGTGGCGGCCGCTGCGCGACAAAGTCTATGCCGGCGAACGGCTCGGTCTGGTGACTGCGCCATGAGGCTGGTCGTCACCGGCCGCGACGGGCAGGTCACCCGCGCCCTGCAGGCGCTCGCCGGCCCGGATCTCGAGGTCGTCGCCTTGGGCCGCGACGCGTTCGACCTGGCCGCCGAAGGCGACGCCACGGCTGTTTTCGCCCAGGTGCGCCCCGACGTCATCGTCAACGCCGGCGCCTATACGGCGGTGGACAAGGCCGAGAGCGAGCGCGAACTGGCCTTCGCCGTCAACGGGCGCGGGGCCGGCCGGGTGGCGCGCGCCGCCGCGGCTTTGAACGTGCCGGTCATCCAGATTTCCACCGACTATGTGTTCGACGGATCGGGCGAAAAGCCCTGGCGGGAATCGGATGCGGTCGGGCCGCTCGGCGCTTATGGCGCATCGAAATCCGCCGGCGAGGAGGCGGTGAGGGCGGCGACGCCGAACCATGCGATTCTGCGCACCTCCTGGGTCTACGCGCCCTGGGGCGCGAATTTCGTCAAGACCATGCTGCGGCTGGCGCAGACGCGTCCCGAATTGCAGGTGGTCGCCGACCAGTGGGGCGCGCCGACCTCTGCGCTGGACATTGCCCAGGGGGTGGTCGCCGTGGCGCGCAACCTTTTGGCGCGGCCGCACGATGAAACCTTGCGCGGCGTGTTCCACATGACGGCGCAGGGCGAGACGACATGGGCGGATTTCGCCCGCGAGATTTTCGCCCAATCCGCCGCCCACGGCGGAGCGAGCGCGAACGTGGTTTCGATACCCACCAGCGGCTATCCCACGCCGGCGAAACGGCCGCCGAATTCGCGGCTGTCCACGCAAAAGCTCGCGGACACGCATGGCGTCCGCCTGCCGCACTGGCGCGACGGGTTGAAGCGGGTGATGGCCGCGATGGCCGAGGGCGAGCGCCAAAGCGCGGCGTCCCTTGGGTAGCCCGCCTGGGTAAGAGAATGTTGACACGCGCGGGCGCATGATTTCGGGCGCGCATTCTTGCGGCGGCTGAACGGACGTTGCGACGCCCATGGCTCTTTCCATAGCATTGCTGGCCCTCGCCGCCCTGCTCGCGGGCGCGGCGGTTCTCGCCGTAAAACTGCGGCGCTGCGCCGCGCGGCTTCACGCGGCGGAACAGCGGCTGGAGTCCGCCCAGGACGAAGTCTGGGAGCTGAAATCCGCCGCCGCCGCGCGTGACAAGGCCGAAGCCGCGAGCGAAGCCAAGTCCCGCTTCCTCGCCACGGTCAGCCATGAGTTCCGGACGCCGCTCAACGGCATTTTGGGATTGGCGGAACTCCTGGCGGCCACGCCGCTGAACGCCGAGCAAGAATCCTATCTCGCCGCAATCCGCGCCTCCAGCGAAGCTCTGTCGTCGCTCATCAACGACATCCTCGATTTCTCCCGCCTGGAGGCGGGAAAGCTGGAGCTGCGCCCCGTCGAATTCGACCTTCCCGCGCTGATCGAAGGCGCGGTGGAGCTTTTGGCGCCGCGCGCGCAGGACAAGGGCCTGGAGATCTGCAGTTTTGTCGACAAGGACCTGCCGAGATTGGCGATCGGCGATTCCGGCCGGTTGCGGCAGGTGCTGATCAACCTCGTCGGCAATGCGGTCAAATTCACCGAATCCGGCGGCGTCGCGCTCGAAATCGGCGCGGGCGCCGAGGGCCGGCTGCGTTTTTCCATCCGCGACACCGGGCCGGGCGTGCGCGAATCGCAGCGCGCGACGATTTTCCAGGATTTCGAGCAGGGCGACGGCTCCGCCACCCGGCGCTATGAGGGAACCGGCCTGGGGCTGGCGATCTCGCGGCGGATCGTCGAGCAGATGGACGGCAGGCTTTGGCTGGAAAGCTCGGGGCCGCAGGGATCGCATTTCTGTTTTGAAATCCCGCTGGCGCGCGGCAAGTTCTCGCCGCGCGAGATCGGTCGGCGCCTTGCGGAGCGGCGCATCCTGATCGTCGGCGATGCGCCGTTTGGCGGCGAATTTCTGGCCCGCCGCCTCGCGGACGAGGGCGCGCGAACGCATGTCGCGCGCGACCAGGCGCGCGCCGCGTCTATGCTCGCGCAAAATTTCGACATCGTCATTTTCGACTGCTCGTTCGGCGAAAAAATCATCGGAGAACTCGCGGCGCTGTCGCGCCATTTCCCCGGCTGCAAGCGCGTGCTGCAATTCTCGCCGCTGGAGCGCCGCGCCTTCGGCGAGGCCATGCTCAAACATTTTGATGGCTGGCTGGTGAAGCCGGTGCGCCTGGAATCGGTCGCCAAGAAACTCGTCTACGCCACGGGCCGGGCGAACGCCGGCGAGGCCAGGAGCGCGGAAGCGCCGCCCCCCCTCCTCTACGGAAAAAACATCCTGTTGGCGGAGGACAATGACATCAACGCTTTGCTCGTCGAGCGACAGCTCGGCAGGCTCGGCGCCGTGTTTTTGCGCGCCCGCGACGGCGAGGAGGCGGTCGCCCTCATCGAGAACAGCCTGGACGGCCTGATCCCGCGCTTCACCGCCGTGCTCATGGACCTGCGCATGCCCAGGCTCGACGGTCTCTCCGCGGCGAAAATGATCCGCGCGATCGAACAGGCGCGGTTCGAAAAACCCGTGCCGATCCTGGCGCTGACCGCCAATGCGTTCGACGATGACCGCGAGGCCGCGCGGGCTGCGGGCATGCAGGGCTTTTTGACCAAGCCCGTCGACCTCTCATTGCTGGTCGGCGCCCTGGATCAGTTGGCCGTGGAACCCGTCAGCGCCAGCCCTGGACGTCCCGCAGCAGGCTCTTCCATTCCCGCAGCCGCTTGCGCTGATGGCGCCGCTGTCGCGGCAGCGGATACATCAGAAAGCGCTTGATCCGGCACAGCAAAATTTCGCGCTTGGCCGCCTTGATCAGCAGGCGGCGCGCGGCCTCGCGCGGCATGTCGAAGGGACAGACGTCGATCCGGTGTTCGACCACCACAGGCGGGACCGGCGGCGGCGGCGAGAACGCCAGATAGGCGAGAGGCGGCAATTTCGACACGTCCACCGCATTGCGCAGCATGTCGTGGACGAATTGGGCGCGCCGCGCGGGATCGCGGTCCTCCTTGACCATGGAGGCCGGGCGGTTGCGGTAGAAAAACAGCGCATCGGTCGTCACCAGCACGCGCACGTCGCGCTGCACCAGCCGCAGATAGAGCGACCAGTCCTCATAGGCGCGCATCGCCTCGGCATAGGGGTTTGCGCGCAAAAGCTCGGCGCGGATCAGCGCCGAGCAGGTCGAAAACCGGTTTTCCCGGACGCCGGCAAGCTTGGGCTCGCCGATGAACACGGCGAAATCGTCGAGATCGCGCGCCTCCCCCGGCGCCGGGATTTCCGCGACATGTTCGAAATAGGCGGCCTGGGTGACGACCATATCGAACTGTCTATGGCGTTCGAGCGCGCGCACGGCGAGGGCGATGAAACGCGGATCGATCACATCGTCGGCGTCGAGCGGCAGGATGTAGCGGCCGCGCGCGGCGGCGACGCCGAGATTGCGGACGGCGGACAGGCCAACATTGCCGGGCGATTCGATCAGCCGGAATTTTTCGTGCTGTTCACCGCGCAAACGCGCCAGCAATTTGGCCGAGGCCTCGTCGGTGGAGGCGTCGTCGATGACGATGATTTCGATGTTGTCATAATCCTGCGCGCGCAGGCAGGCGAGCGTGTCGGGCAGATAGTCCGCAAGATTGAAATGCGGAACGATCACCGACACCAGCGGCTTTTCGCCGTCTAACGGCGCTGTCGCGGCAACAAAGGGCGCCGCCGTCCAGGGCCAGGGATTGTTCGAAACCTCGACGGCGGAGAGCGGCTGCGGCAGCGCCAAAGCGCGTTGCAAGGCGCGGCCAAGGTTCAGCGCGCCGCCCTCGAATTTGATGCAGTTCACGCCGTCAATCCACGGCGTCCCCTCGCCGAAAGCCGGATTGTCGCGGTTGAGCACGGGAACGGCGCCGCGCCGCGACGCCTCATAGGCAGAGAGGCAGAATGCGTCGAAGACGCCGGGCGCGACAAAAATGCTGTGCGACAGGGCTTCCCCGGCGCGCGGCGGGACAAGATCGTAACGCGCCGCCAGTTTGGCCGGGATCAGCCGCAGCGCGGCCTCGCGGCAGATCGGATCGTCGCCCTCCGCTGGCGCCAAAAGCTGCGCCCTGCCGCGATAATCCGGATTCGTGTTGCAGAAGGCGGCGAAGCCGCGAATGAACAGATCGGGCCGATTCACGCCCTGCATCTCGGCGTCGAACACCACCGGCGTCTCGGGCGACGGCAGGAGGGCGTCCCCGCGCTCGGCCAGGACCGGGGGCGCGTGGAGCAGGACGCGCGGCGTCCATTCCTCCGTCGAAAACCCCAGCCATTTCGCGACATAGTCGGCGACGGGCGCGAGCGGGGCGACGATCACGTCGCAATCGCGCAGCGCCTTGCGCTCCTGATCGGCCAGCGCCAGCGACGGGCAGGCCCTGGCGGAGGACTGCTGATGCAGCAGCAGAGCGGTGGGGCCATAGAGCCGCACCGCGATCCGCGCGTCGCCAAGCGCGGCGGACAAATATTTCTCTTGAGTGGCGACGAAACCGAGGCCGCCCCGGTCGGGAAATTCGATGTAGTCGAGCGGCTGTTCCGCCGCCAGCCGACGCAAAACGCGGAACACGGCGGCGGAATTCCAGTGCCAGGGCGTGGTCTGCTGATAGATCCAGCGCGCCGGATGGCGCCCGCCGAAGTCGAACCGTCCGCTCTCGTCGTGAGAATCCACCAGGACCAGCCGCGCGCCCGGAAAATTTTGCGCGAATTCCGCGGTGTCCATGGCGACGTCGAGCGCGACCACAATGGCGCGGGCGCGATCCTGCGGGCTCATCGCTTTGAGCAGATTGTGCAGCGTGCGGCCGATTTCGCCCGCGGCAAAAGGAACGGAAGTGACGAAAACCAGCGCGCCCATGGAAAACTCCGCGCGCCCGGCAAACGGCGCCAGGTCGCGGCGCCCTCAATAGGTGGTTTTTGGCCAGCTCACCAGAGCCAGAACAGCATGATCCAGGCGCCGACCCCGGCGCCGATGGCGGCGAGCATCGGGACCATGGCGAGAGCGCGGCGCGGCGCGGCGGCGTAAAGGCCGCTCACCCGCCAGGCGAGGCCGGCGGCCCAAAGCCCGGCCCCCGCCAACAGGAACGCCCGGATTTGCGGCACGAAGGTCAGGCGCACCCCCTCCTGCTTGAGCAGGGTCACGGTCAGCGCGGACAGGCCGAGGAACACGCCGCAGGCCGCAACGGGAATCAGGCATTGGGCGAGATGGTGCAGCCGCGCCGAAATTTTGGCGGGGCCCAATGCGCGGGCGGCGAGCCCAAGGCAGGCCAGCAGAAAACCGCCCATCACGGCGGCGGTCCCGGCGACATAGGCGAGCAGCATGGCGCCGTCGAGCAGCGACATGGTGTCGTTCTGGTCGGGATAATTGGTCAACAGCCACCAGGGCGCGAGCGGCTTGAGCATCCAGACCGCGCCGAAATCCACCAGTTTTTCCGCGGCGATCTGCTTGGCCGCGACATACCAGGGGCTCGCCGACCAGTGGAACGCGCCGACCGCCACGCCCATCAGCCCGAACACGATCAGCGCCGTTTCCCAGGGCCGAGGGGTCTTGCCGGCGACATGGACGATTTCGCTGCCCGGCGCGCGGAACGACAGAGAGACCGAATCCTTGAAACCGGAGCAGCGGCCGCACATGTGGCAGGCGCTCGCCCCCTTCATGATCTTGACCGGCACCAGCGGCGCGCAATTGAGTTTCGGCGTCGGCGCGCCGCTCTCATTATGGGCATGCCAGGCCTGCTCATCCACCCTGAAATGGATCGGCGCCAGTTTGGAAAGCAGCCCGAACACGCCGGACACCGGGCAGAGATAGCGGCACCACACCCGCTTCGAGCGGCCCCACAAATAGCCGACGATGATGGCGGCGATTGTCGAGCCGCCGAGCACCAGCAAGGCCGGCGCGGCATATTGATAGACGCTGACCATCTGGCCGTAGATGGTGGTGAGCACGAAGGCCAGGAACGGCCAGCCCTTCCATGACAGCCAATGCGGCAGCGACAGGCCGCGGCCGTGTTCGCTCGCCACTTCGGTCAGCGCGCCTTCCGGACAGAACAGGCCGCACCAGACCCGGCCGACCAGCACCATGGACAGCAGCACGAACGGCCACCACACCCCCCAGAAGGCGAATTGGGCGAACAGGGTGAGGTTGTTCCAGAGATGGGCGTGGGATTCGGGCAGCGGCAGAAAGGCGGGTACCGCGACCAGCAGCAGGTAGAAGCCGACCACCACCCATTGCATGCGGCGGATGAGCGCCTGATGGCGCATCAAGACATTACCGAACCCGGCGAGCGCGCGGGCGGCGCCGCCTGTTCGGACGGGCGCCGGTGTCGCGTCTGGCTCGCGGATCGCCATGTTCATGACGGACTCATTTCGCCACAAGGATCGCCGGGGGCGCGTCGGGGTGGAAATCGTCGAAGAACGGATATTCGCCGGGATCGAGCGTGCGGAACACCAGCACGGATTCGGAGTCCGCGGCCAAGACCTTTTCCTTCTTCAGCTCCTTGCTCTCGAATTCCGCCGGGGTTTTTCCCACATTCTTCAGCTCAAGGCGGAAGCGGGTGTTGGCGGGCACTTCCAGCCGCCCCGGCGTGATCGCGCCGTCGTTGAACTCGATGCGAAACGTCGGGTCGTCCACCGCGCGCGCGGGCGCGAGAGCCACCAACGGCGCCAGCAAGCCGCAAACCAAAGCCAGCCCCAGTCCCCTCGCCCGCATCGTCATTCTCCGTTCAATCCTCATCCGCAAGCAGGATGCAGGCCAATCAATAGCCGCCCTTCTTGCCGATGCCGGCATAGGTAAACTCATAAACCGCCGTCTGCGGCTTGAACCATTCGCCGACGCCCGTCTCCTTGTCGGTGTGGCGGCCGAAATGGTTGTGCATGGACGAGTTCGGCGGCGAGATTTTCAGCGTCAGCTTATACTTGCCGGGGCCGAACATTTTGACGTTCTCGCCGTAATGCGGGCCGTCATTGGCGACCATGGGCATGAAATCGCCCTTCACCGTCTGGCCGTCGTCGAGCTTGGTCAGCTCAAAGGCGATGGCGAGATAGGGAATCCAGTCGCCTTCGGCAAAACCGTTGGGATTGCCCTTGGAGGCGTGAATGTCGGCCTCCAGATGCACGTCGGAGTCCTTGGCCGCGCGCATCATGCCTGGCGGGTCCATTTCGATCGGCTGGAGATAGACGGCGCCGACCTCCATGCCGCCGATCTGCTGTTTCTGCCCGACCGGATATTCCTTGGCGGAGGCCGCGCCCGCAAGAGCGAGGGCCGCGACAAGGGTGGAGGAGAATATTTTGCGCATTCGACAGGCTCCAGTCCAAAATTCCTGCCCGCAATCTCCGCGAGCGGAGCCGGCGGCGCAAAAGATTTTCGGCAGTTTAGAGGTTTTCTAATCTGATGGCGATGCGCTCCCAATAAAAAACCCCGCCGGATCGGGCGGGGTTTCTGACGTAGGTCCGCAGCGTTCAGCGCGGGGCCCAGCCGATGGGATCGCCGGGCGCCGGCAGAAGGCCCTGGTGGAGCTCGTCGCGCCGGGCCGCGCCGCCGGGCGCGGCATAATTCAGATTGGCGCTGTCGACGGCGTAAAGGTTCTGGGAGCCCACGGGCACGACATTGCCCGTGTCGAGGAAACTGCGGTGCTTCTTCACTTCGATCTGGTGGCTTTGCGCCAAGGCGGCGGTCGCGCCCAGGCTGGCGACGGCCGCCACGACTAAAACGGAAATGCGCATGGGACACTCCTGCTGCGAATGCTCAACTTTACTGCTTCGATGGGTCAAGCGATAGCCGACGCCTTTCATTTTCTTCGCACCGTGTCCGCGCAGGCACGGCTTTTCCGGCCGCCGGCAGCGCCGAAGAAATCTGCGAGTTCAAGATCCTGTCCCGCCGCCACCAGATCGAGCCGGTCGAGGGCGCAGGCCAGATCGGCGGCGGCGAGCTTGTCCTCGCCGGCGCCGCACATCAGGCCGCCCAGGGTCAGGGCGGGTTTTTCCAGCGCGAGGCGAAAACCGCGACAATTGCCGCGTTTCATGTTCCCGGCCCCGGAAAGCTCCAGACCGCCCGATTCGAAATCGCCGAAGCGGGTGGACAGGGCCTGGGGAAGCTCCGCTTGCAGGACGCCGAGGCCAGAGGCGGCGGCGCGGCGCGCCATATCGACGAAATAGACGGCGTCGACGACCTCCTCCTCGCCCTGGCGATAGACGTTCAGGCGCAAAAACGGTTTGGCACCGCCGAATTGGCCGAAGGTCAGGACATCCTCGCGGCCGCCGCCCGGCGCATGGCGGCGCGCCGTATAGACGGGCTGGCCGAGACTCGGGGCGAGCAGTTCAAACAAAGGATAGGGTTTGGCGATATCGACCCAGGTCGCGGGAGGCGCCGGCGCGACCGCCGGCTCGACCGCGACCGGCCAGTCGCGCAGCAGACCCGCCGCGCCCAGCGCGAGCAGGAGGCCGAGCAGGCTTTTGAGCGCCAGCCCGCGCCTTGCGGCCAGGACGCCGAACGCCGATTGGCCCAGCTTGACGGCGAAGGCGATGGCGTCCTCCGCCTTCGCCGGCGCGGGCGCCGCACGCGGAGCGACGAATCTTTCGCCGCGCTGCGGCGGCGGAACCGGGGGACGCCTGACTTCCGCGACAGGTTCGGGCGGGTCGCTCCAGTTGCGTCTCAGATCGACGCCGAGGTCGCGCACCCTCTGGCGCAAGAGGTCGATGTCCGATCGCTCGCCCGGTCGCCGGCGCGGCGTCTCCAGGCCCAGGAACGGTGCGTTGTCGCCATGAAAAAGAGTGTCCGCCATCGGTCTCCTTCGCGCGAGAGGCGCGCTCCGAACACAGCCAGTGTGCGGCGAAGGAGCGGAGGTCTGGTTACCGACGACCAAGCTTCTGGATTCATGATGAATCCGGTGTTAGGCGCCTTTTTGGGCCCGAATGTTTCCGGTCAGGACAGATTGAGGTCGAGGGAGCCGCCGGAACAGCCGATCACGTCGGCCTTGAACAAACGACCGGGCTCGACGCCCGGCGTTTTCGCCGGGGTGAAATCGGCGGCCCGCCCCATGCCGCCGCGCTCCGCGAGAATTTGGACGCGTCGCCCCACCTGTTGGGCCAGATGGCGCGCCAACGCCCTGTCCCCCTGCGCCCGCAGATGTGCGGCGCGGGCCTTGATCAGGGCGGAGGGAACCGGCTTCATCCGCGCCGCCGGCGTCCCCGGCCGCGCGGAAAACGGGAAGACGTGGAGGAAGGCTAGGCCGCAGTCCTCGACCAGCGCCAGGCTGCGGGCGGCGGCCTCATCATCCTCGGTGGGAAATCCGGCGATCAGATCGGCCCCAAAGGCCATGTCGGGGCGCTTGTCCCGCAGGCCCGCGCAAAAATCGACGGCCTGCGCCCGGCTGTGACGCCGTTTCATCCGCTTGAGGATGAGGTCGTCGCCGGATTGCAGGGACAGGTGCAGATAGGGGGTCAGCCGCTCGTCGTCGGCAAAGGCGGCGGTGAGATCGTCGTCGGCCTCGATGCAATCGATCGACGACAGCCGCAGGCGCGGCAATTTCGGCAGTTCCCGCAACAGCAGGCGCACCAGACGCCCGAGCTTGGGCGCTCCCGCGAGGTCGCCGCCCCAGGAGGTGAGGTCGACGCCGGTGAGAACCAATTCCTTGTGGCCGGTTTCGACGAAACGCCGGGCCTGCGCCAAAACCTCGTCCTCGGCGACGGAGCGCGAGGGGCCGCGCCCCCTTGGGATCACGCAAAAGGTGCAGCAATGGTCGCAGCCGTTTTGGACGGCGAGAAAGGCGCGTGTGTGGCCTTCAAGCGCCGAGAGCAGCGGCGCCGGCGCATTGCCGCGCCGAACCTCCGCAATCGCGCCGACATTTTCGCGCGAGGTAAAATGGTCCCAGCTCTTGGCGATGGTTTTTTCGGCATTGCCAAGCACATGCGCCACTTCGGGCATGTCGCCAAAAGTTTTCGGGTCGATCTGCGCGGCGCAGCCGGTGACGACAATGCGCGCCTCCGGCTTTTCGCGGGCGATGCGGCGGATCGCCTGACGCGCCTGTCGCGTCGCCTCGGCGGTGACCGCGCAAGTGTTGACGATCACCACGCCCTTTTCGGCGCCCTGCGCGGCCAGCGACCGGACCACTTCGGATTCCACCATGTTGAGACGGCAGCCGAAGGTGACGATCTCGGGACCGTCGTCAGCCATTTTCACCCGCGAAAACGGCGGCGTCGAGCGTTTGCGAAAACTCTGCTTCGACCGGGCCGGTCATTTCGACGTGGTCGTCGGCCTCACGCCAATGGATGAGCAGATCGCCCCCGGGCAGCGAAATTTTGGTGCGACGCCCGGACAGACCGGCGCGCGCGGCGGCGACCCCGGTGGCGCAGGCGGCGGTGCCACAGGCCAGCGTCAGCCCGGTCCCCCTCTCCCAGACTTTTAGGCGGATATGATCGGCGGTCAGCGGCTGGGCGAGCGAGATATTCGCCCTTTCCGGGAACATCGGGTCATGTTCGAGCCGGGGGCCGATCACCTCGAGGTTGAAGGCGTCGATCGCCTCGACGAAGAAAATGGCGTGCGGATTGCCCATGCTGACGCAGGAGGCCGGCGGGAGACCAAAATGGCCCAGTTCGACCGCGGCGGTCTCCGCCTCGCGCGCCAGCGGAATGTCCCGCCAGCCCAGGCGCGGCGCCCCCATGTCGACGGTGTAGGACAGCGCGCTCTCGCGAGAAACCTCAAGCTTGCCGGCGGAGGTGGCGAGGCGCAATTGCGTCGCCCCGGTCCGTTCCGCGAGATAATGCGCGACGCAGCGCGTGCCATTGCCGCAGGAGGCCGACAGCGAGCCGTCCTGATTGAAAATGGTCATGAAGGCGGTTTCGCCGGGCTCGGAGGGGTCGCCCAGAACCATCAACTGGTCATAGGCGAGGCCCGGCGCCCGCGCCAGGGCGCGCGCATCTTCCGCGCGTGGCAAAAAACCGGCGCCGCGCAGGTCGAGCACCAGTATGGCGTTGCCGGCGCCGTTCATCTTGTGAATCTCGCGCCCGACCAAAGGATTTTCCGCAAATGCGGTGAGAGGCGCCTGATCCATGCTTGCTCGCCATTCATGTCCGGTTTAGGCGGTATATAGGAGAAAAGACGGCGCGGAGCCAGAGACTGCCGCCGTTGCATTTCGACGATTGTTTGGAGCTTGCCATGAAGACCGGCCACTTTGCTTCCTGCCGCGCGCCCCTGCTCGCCTGCATGGCGCTGGCCGTCGCCATGACCGCGAGCGTCGCGGAAACGCCAGCCCCGCCGGCGCCGGCAACGCCCGCGCCCACGCCGGCCCCTGCGGCGCCGGCGCCCGCCGCCCCTGCTCCCGCGGCTCCTGCCCCCGCGACGCCCGCCGAGGCCGCAGCGCCTCACGCCGCCGCGGAGATGGAAACGCTGAAGCCCGCCGACCTCGCTCCCCGTCCGGCGCTGGTCATCCACAGTTCGGCGAATTGGGAAGACGGCTATGCGAAAATCCGCGAGGGTATCGAAAAACTGCGCGCCGCCGCGCAAAAGGCCGGCTTGAAGCCGGTCGACCATGGCATGGCCGCCTTCACCGAGACCGACGACGCCGGCTTCAAATTCGACGCCATCTTGCCGGTCGAGCCCGGCGCCAAGCCGAGCCTGCCCGAAGGAATCATTTTGGGTGAATCGCCGGCCGGCAAGGCGATCAAATTCACTCACACCGGCAGCTACGACGACATCGACACGACTTACGACGCCATCACCGCCTATCTCGACGAAAAGGGGCTGGAGGCGACCAACATCTATCTCGAGGACTATCTGGTCGAGGGCAAGGACGCCTCGGATCAGGCGCTCAAGGCCGATATCTACGTGTTCCTGAAGTAGAAATGGAAAGGGCGGCTCGCGCCGCCCTTGATTTTTAGATCGCCTTCTTCAGCGCATTGGCGATGGCGTCGCCCATCGCCGAGGTCGAGATGCTCGACGCCGCCTGACCCTTGATGTCGGCGGTGCGCAGGCCCTGGGCGAGCACATCGGAAATCGCCTTCTCGATGAGGTCGGCCGCTTCGATCAGGCCGAAGGAATAGCGCAAAGCCATGCCGAACGAGCCGATCATGGCGATCGGATTGGCGATGCCCTTGCCCGCAATATCCGGGGCCGAGCCGTGCACGGGCTCATACATGGCCTTGCGCTTGCCATTGGCGTCGGCCTCGCCGAGCGAGGCGGAGGGCAGCATGCCCAGCGAGCCCGTGAGCATGGAGGCGACGTCCGACAGCATGTCGCCAAAAAGGTTGTCGGTGACGATCACGTCGAACTGCTTGGGCCAGCGCACCAGCTGCATGCCCAAAGCATCCGCCAGCATGTGCTCGAGCTGCACGTCGGCATAGCTCTTCTTGTGGACGTCGGTGACCACTTCCTTCCACAGCAAGCCGGACTTCATCACATTGTGCTTTTCGGACGACGTCACCTTGTTGCGCCGCTTGCGCGCCATCTCGAAGGCCACGGCGGCGATGCGTTCGATCTCATAGGTTTCGTAGACCTGCGTATCCACGGCGCGCTTCTGGCCGTTTGGCAGATTGGTGATTTCCTTGGGCTCGCCAAAATAGACGCCGCCGGTCAGCTCGCGCACGATCATGATGTCGAGGCCTTCGACCAGCTCGCGCTTGAGCGAGGAGGCCTCGGCCAGAGCCGGATAGCACAAGGCCGGGCGCAAATTCGCGAACAGCCCCAAATCCTTGCGAAGCCGCAGCAGACCCGCCTCCGGGCGCACGTCATAGGGAACATTCGCCCATTTCGGCCCGCCCACGGCGGCGAGCAGCACGGCGTCGGCGGCCTGCGCCCGCGCCATGTCGGCTTCCGAGATCGCCAGGCCATGCGCGTCATAGGCGGAGCCGCCGACCAGCCCCTTTTCGAACTCGAATTTGGCGAGACCGGCGTCCGAGACGACCTTGGCGACCTTCTCGACTTCCGCCGTCACTTCCGGCCCGATGCCATCGCCGGGAAGCAGGAAAATATTATAGCTCGCCATCATCAGCCTCATTGTTGGGGAATCTGGCGGTTTTGCTAAACTTCGGTCGCCAGCTTGGCAAGAATGAATAGCGGCTCAAAACAAGATCGCGCGAGCAAAAGCTCGCGCGATCCGATCTCTTGTCCGGCGCGTCAGAAGCGGTAGCGCGCGCCGACCGTGGGCGAGAATATGTTGGTGTAGATGTAGCCCGACGCCATGCCGCCGCTGAGCGCTTCCACGTTCAAGCCGCCGTAAACGTCGAACCGCTTGGTGAAGTGGTAGTCGACGAACAACGAGCCTTGATCGAGATCGCCGGCGCAGGTGTTGCTGCGCGGATTGCTGCCGGCGCCCGCGGGATTGAAACGGGCGAGATTGCAGGTCGCCAGGCTGAGCGAGGTCGGCGCGCCCGGCGTGCCCGCCGCGTAACCGAACGCGTTCTGATGGACATGCTCGTAGACGCCGATGATTTCCGTCTTTTCGTTATAGGCGTAGCGGAAGCCGACCCAGAACGTGTCCTGCAGGCGCGCGTGCGGAAAGGCCGCGTTGTTGGCCGAACTCAGGATATAGCCGCCCTGGTCGTTGGTGGCCCCGATGCCCAGCGGATTCTTCGGGTTATGCGCGATCGTGTGCGACCAGCCGCCGTAGAGTTTCCATTGATCCCAGGTGTATTTGAGTCCCAGGGCGCCGCCGGTCATGTCGGAGACCGTCGCCGCCAGCGTGTTGGCGTTGGAATTGCTGGTGCTCGTGACCACGGCGCCGGTGGGCGACGTGTAGGAGTCCGCGCCGGCGAACTGCGCCGCCGTCAGCGGGCTGCCGACATAGGTGCCCTGATTGAAATAACCCAGCATGCCGTCCATGCTGAATCCGCCGTAGTCGCCGCCCAGCGAGACCTGGCCCGCGTCATTGTGCGTCGCGAAGCACTCTTGCGTCGTTCCCGCCGGCTTCAATCCGGTCGAGCTCAGATAATTGCAGCCGCCATTGCCATCCACGAACTTGTACATGGCGGCGAAGCGGACGGATTCGTACTGGATCCGGTATTTCAGCGAATTGTCCCAGCGGCCGGTTTCGGTCACGCCCTGGCCGGACACGTAGGTTCCCGAGGAGCCGATGATCGAAAAGGCGGAGCTCACGCCGGTGGGGTCATAGGCGCTGAGCAGGTCGCTCGAAAGGTTGCGATGACGGCCAAAGGTCAGCTGGCCGTAAGTCTTGCTGGAAAAACCGACGTAAAGCTGGTCGCTGAACGCCTGACCGCCGCGCGCGCCGTCCAGCGCGATCGAATAATTGCGGTAGTTCAGGCCGTTGTTCATGATGATCGCGCCCGGGCTGTTCTGGATCGTGCCGGAATGCGGATTGAACAGGGTCGACGCCTGGAACACGCCCGCAAGCCCGGGCAGCAGTTCGGTCTCGCCCTTCACGCCGATGTTCGACAGTTGCAAGCCGTTCGGGGCAAGCCCCCATTGCGCGTGCGACGCCTTGGGCTGAAGCATCTCGCTGCCGTAGTAATATTTCGAATTGAGCGGCAGGCCGTGGCTGGCGTAGCCGAAGCCCATATCGACCGCGCCGAACAGGGTCAGGCCCTTCCACGTGATGGGACCGTCGCCGGCGAGGGCGGCGACCGGAGCCTTGGCCGCCTGGGCGAGGAAATCGGACGAGGCCGGCGCGGCTTGAGCCGCCGTTGGCTGTTCGAGCGCGCTCAGGCGCTCGGCAAGACGGGCGTTTTGCTGTTTCAGCGCTTCCGTCTGCTCTTTCAACGTCGCGACGTCCGCGCTCTCGGCGCGCGCCGCCCCCAAGGACGCCAGCAACGCGATCGCGGCGACCGAGCCGGTCCATTTGCTCGTCATCTGATAATCCCCCAATTTTAAAGCGGTGAATCAGCGCGCTTGGCGGGGCCATTCCGCATTATTACTCGCCGATACACATTTATTCATGGGTTACTTGAGCGAGGCTGTTCAGAACAGGGCAAATTTCGTCCCCAAAGCCAAAAAAACAGGCGCCAGAAGCATGAAGGAGAAAGATACATTTTTAATATCAATAGGTTAATATGATGCGCCAGGATGCGCGCGCGGCTTATGTAATGCGTCTTCTTATTCGTCTGTTGCATTGATGCAACAGAGTTGGTCGCGAGTCACCGGACCGGGGGCCACACACCAGCCAAACGCTTGGTCAACAACAAAAATCCCGCGAGCCGAAGCTCGCGGGACGATTCGCATCCAGTCTGGTCTTGTCGCGATCAGAAGACGAAGCGCGCGCCGACCGTCGGGGACCAGTTGGTGGTGTAGAAGAAGCCAGAGGCCATGCCACCGTTGAAGCTGTTGAACAGCACGCCACCGTACACGTCGAAGCGCTTGGTGAAGTGGTAGTCGACATACACCGAACCGGAGTCGATCGAGCCCGCGCAGGCGCCCGAACGAATGGCGGCGCCGGTCGTCGTATTGACGCGAGCCTGGCCGCAGGTGGCGAGCTGGGTCGGCGAACCATAGGCGTTCTGCCAGTAGTGCTGGTATTCCGCCACGATATCGGTCTTGGGATCATACGCATAGCGCGTACCGAACCAGATGCCGTCGAGCAGCTTCGCGCGATAGTAGGCGTTGTTGGTGACCGAGCTCAGGATATAGCCGCCCTGATCGTTCTGAGCGCCAACGCCGACCGGATTGGAGGGGTTGTGCAGAATGATGTGCGACCAGCCGGTGTAGAGCTTCCACTGGTTCCAGGTGTATTTGGCGCCGATCGCGCCGCCGGTGGCGTCAGCAATCGTACCAGCCAAGGTGTTGCTGAGATTGTTGCCGATCGTGGTGACCGCCGCGACGCCGGGCTTGTTGGTGGTGAAGGACTGGCGGCCAGCGGTGTAGTCCGCCGAACCGATCGGGCTGACGGAGGTCGCCTGGTTGTAGTAGCCGATCACGCCGTCGATGTCGAAGCCGGCATAGCTGGCGCCGAGATCGAACTGAGCGGCGTCGTTATGCGTGGTCAGGTTGCCGCCGGCCAGGTTGGAGCCCGAATTGCCATCGGCGAACTTGTACATCGCGCCGAAGCGAACCGGGCCGTAAGAGACCTTATACTTGAACGAATCGTCCCAGCGGCCGTTTTCGGTGAAGGCCTGGCCGGAAACGAGCGTGCCCGAATATCCCATCGCCGAGAAGGCGGAGGCGCCGCCGGTGGCGTCATAGGCGCCGACCAGATCGGTGGCGAAGCTGCGGTGACGACCGAAGGTCAGCGTGCCGAATTCCTTGGAGGACAGACCGACATACAATTGGTCGTTGAAGGCCTGACCGCCACGCGAGCCGTCGCCGACGTTCGACCAGTTGAACGGGCTCAAGCCGTTAACCGACGTAAGCGAGCCGGGCGCGTCGGCCAACTGGCCGGACTGCGGGTTGATGTTGGTCGAGGCCATGAACACGCCGGACAGGCCGGGCAGAATTTCGGTCTCGCCCTTGACGCCGAGGGTCGAGGTCGACAGGCCGTTCGGGTTGAAGCCGAAATAGGCGCTGCGCGCCTTGGCGTTCAGAAATTCGTTGCCGAGGTAGAACTTGCTGTTCAGCGGCAGGCCGTGGGTGTTGTAGTTCAGGCCGCCGTCGATGGCGCCGAACACGCAGACGCCCTTCCAGCAGATCGGGCCGTCATCGGTGAGGACCGGCAGCGGGCCCTTGGTCACCTGGGCGAGGTAATCGGTCGGGGAAGCGGCGGCTTCGCCGGTCTGCTGCGCTTCCAGCTTGTTCAGGCGCTGTTCGAGAGCGGCGTTCTGCTTCTTGAGTTCGGCGGCCTGGGCCTTGAGGGCCTTCACATCGGCTTCCTCGCCGGCATAGGCGACGGAGCTCGCGGACATCAACGCGAGGACGGCGGCCGCTGCCATCAAATGGTTCTTCATTTCGGTCTCCACATCCAGGGTCAAAGGCCGTTCGAGACGCAAACACGTCGCGGCAACCTGAAACTACGAGGCGCGCTTAACCCCTCAAGCGCGGCTGTCACAACGAATAAAATCGGCTTTATTTTTTGGCAACGATCCTCCGCCTCGAAAGGGGCCCGGCAGCGCCGTTTGTCCGCCCCTGTTCCAAATTTGCCACAACTTTTGGGCGTTTGTGACAGTTCAAAGCAAGAAGGATCGACTTTGGGCTGATACATCCGACGTTATGTCGCGGTGCAATATTGAGTGGACGTCCCTCTCGTTAGGTGAGGTTCATAATCGGATGCATGAAGAGCGACGGCCTGCACATCATCCGAAAATGACCGAGGGCGGTGCATCCAGTCCAAGAGCAAGGCGCTTCTGCGCGCGACGAGACGCGCTCCGGCCGCTGGTCAATTTTCTCCATGCATACCGACCACAGCGACGTGACTAAATGGCAACTTAGACTTGCTATTCGACAATAGGGGATAATCTCACCTGTGCCATGGGGGAGCCAACTGTTAAGCTCACTCCAGTTTTCTAGATCCGGCCCCGTTTGGAGTAGATCATGCGCCTTTCGCCTCTCCTTATGCTCGGAGCGACGCTCGCGTTCTGCGCTCGGCGACGCGCCAATCCTGAATCTTTCAGTCTCGACGCTGGCGCGGCGCGCTCCAAACAGCAAAGGCCTGAGCCACACCTGGGTTTTTTTGGGCTCTTACAGGTCGAGGTCGAGTCCTAGGATGTCACTTCGCCAAACACGCCCGTCGCCAGCAAGCCGCGGGCGCCTGCGGCTTGCCGCGCACATCCTGGCGCCCGGCATGCTGCTTTTCCCGTTAGCTCTTGCTCCGGCCTCCGCGCAGCAGGCGCCCGACCCCGATCCGCCGATGTCGACCGGCGCCCCGGAGAGCGATTTCGTCAAGCCGCGCAATCTGTTCCAGATCGCCCCGCAATATCAGATCCAGGACGCCGACCCGAGGAACGTCGCCACTTATACGTTGCGGATGCGGATGGACCGCCGCGTCGAACTCGACGCGGGCTGGACTCTGGGCCTGCGCGCCGACGCCCGGCTGATCGACAAGAATCCGATCAATTCGGCAAACCCCACGGGCGAATTCATCAGCGGGCTCGGCGACACCGACGCGCAAGCCGCGCTGGTCCGGCAATTGGACGATCGGGTGCGGGCGGGCGTCGGCGTCCGGATCTATGCGCCGACCGGCGGCGACCAGTTCGGCTCGGGAAAGTGGCAGGTCATGCCCGGGGCCGCCATCCGCTACGACCTGCCGGAGATCAGCGCCGCGAGTTATTTCGAGCCGCTGGTCCGCTATGCGCAAAGTTTCGCGGGCGATCCGAACAGAAGAACCATCAGCAACTTGCAGCTATCCCCCACTGTCAATTTCGGATTGCCGAACCGCTGGTTTTTCGTGCTTTATCCCAGTCCAGAAATTCGCTTGAATTTCGGCGATCCGCTCAACGGCCAGACCGGTCGCCTGTTCCTTCCCCTCGACTTTAAAATCGGCAAGAATATCAACGACCAGTTCACCATCTCCGTGGAAGCGTCCGCCCCCATCGTCCGGAACTATCCCGTCTACAACTTCAAGACGGCGCTTTACATCGACGTGAGGTATTGACGGACGATCGCCTGTGGCGACGCGCTCCCCTCGCGGAATGTCCGGGAATGCGTCGGCGCACGCGCTCCAGGCGCGCGATCGCCATGGACGCGTTCGTCGCGGCCGGTGTATTCTGCCGCAAGCGAACGACCGGCGCGATGAGCTGTCCCGTCCGCTGTTGCGCGAGAGGTTTGCATGTCCTCGTTCGAATTTCCCAAGGTCCGACGGATCCGCCTGTTCGCGCCGATGCTGCTGCTGGCGTCCGCCTGCGCGGCGAGCGCCGGGTCTGGCGAGGTGAGAAGCGTCGGCGGCGTGGCCTTCTTTCGCGGCGATCCCGGGCCCATCGATCCCGGACCTTACTGGACGTCCGGCCAGTACAAATATGATCCCGACGGCAATATGGACTTCAACCGCGGCAGCCACCCCAACACGGTTTTTGGCGAGCACACCGGGGCGGCCAATTGCGTTTTCCGCACCAGGGTGGTGATCGACGACTGGGACCGCCGCCATCCCTATGTGCGGGTGTGCCGCCGCCCGGAATAATCCTCGCATGTTTTGACGCGCGGCTCCTGCGGGCTTTGGCGTGACGTTCCGCCGCATCGCCGCGCGAGGCGGCGACGAAAGCCCCCGGTTTGCCTGGCGTGTTATGACTAGGAGTCGCCAGGCGCGTTGCGGCCGGAAGACCCGCATTGTTAAGCCTCGACATAATATGAGTTTTTATATAGAGTTTATGGAGTCGATAATCGAAGAGAGGGTCCGGTGACCGATCCGCATGACAAAACGCTCCCCCGCGCCCGCGCCGCGGCCCTCGTCGCGTTCGCCTGCGCGGCGATCTCCAACGGCGGCGCGCAGGCCGCCGAGGGCGTCGCGGCCTTGACGGCCGAGATCACCGAATTGACGAAAGCAAACGCCGCGCTGGAGCGCCGTCTCGATGCGCTGGAGCCGCAGCCGGCGCCGTCCTTCGCGGACTATCTCGCCAGCGCGGCCCAAGCCCCCGCGGCGGCCTTGCAAACCGGCGGCCCCCTCACGTTCAAGGGCGTCACGATCTTTGGCGCTCTCGACGCCGGCGTGGCCTATCAAAGTCGCGGCGTCCCCATGAACGGCGCCTTTCCGCAAGGGATTGAATATGGCGTCAGCAAGAACAGCGACAAGCCAGGGTTTCGGCTCGCCCCCGGCGGCATGGGCTATTCCGGCATTGGCGTCAAAGGTTCCGAGCAACTCCTTCCGGGACTTGCGGGCGTCTTCGCCGCCTACACCAATTTCAACCCGCTGTCCGGCCAATTGAGCAACGGACCCGCCTCCCTGGTCCAGAACAACGGGCTCCCCCTCACCGCGCAGAGCGCCAATGGGGATTCGCGCAGCGCCGGACAGGCTTTCAACGATTACGCCTATGTCGGCTTGTCCTCGGAGCGTTTCGGCGTGCTGACCTTCGGCCGCCAGCGCACGCTGACCACGGACGACCGCTCCGCCTATGATCCGATCGCCAGTTCTCTGGCCTTTTCGCTGCTCGGCTACAGCAGCACGCTGTCAAGCGGCGACACCGAAAACTCCCGCTTCGACGAAGCCGTCAAATACCGTGTGACCTACGGTCCGGTCCGGTTCGGCGCGATCTACAAATTCGCCCCGTCGGGAACCGGCGCCGGTCAGACCAGCGCCCCGACCTATCAATTGTCCACGGGCTTCGATTACGACGCTCTGTCCTTCGACGCCACCTACAGCCATGTCAGCGGCGCCATCACCCTGTCCTCGCTGAGCGCGGCGCAGGTCGCGACCAAGCCCGCCCAAAGCCTGGCCGCCACGATTTCCGACAACCAGGCGGTCCTGGTTTCGGCGAAATACACGACAGGCCCCCTCAGGCTCTACGTCGGCTACGAGTACTATATCTATTCGGATCCGAAGACGCCGCTGCTCGCGCCCTACACGGATTACAACGGCTATCTGATCAGCGTCGCGACCAATAACGCCTATCAGTACCATCACAAGGTCATGCAGCTGTTCTGGACCGGTTTCAGATACGCTTACGATCCGAAAATCGACATCAGCCTCGGCTATTACCTTCTGGGTCAAAACAGCTACGGAAAGCAAAATTGCTGGTCGACGAAGGCTTCGACCTGCGGCGGCGCCGAAAACGCTCTGGGCGCCGTTGCGGAATACCATTTCAACCGCCAACTCAAGGCCTATGGCGGCCTGATGTACACCGTGGTGACCAACGGCATGGCGAGCGGCTTCCTCCACGCCAATTCCGTGGATCCGACCGTGGGGATGCGCTACGAATTCTAAGGCCCGTCCAGTGAACTCCCGTTGACCGAACCGGCGTCCACTTCGCTCGAAAATGCGCAAGTACGCGTTGCGCCAAACGCGCACTCGTTATTTGTTTTAACGCATTTTCTTCACGCGAACCGGCGTCCAGTTCGCTCGAAAATGCTCTAGAGCGGATTCGACTTAATCCGGATCATATCCTGCTGCGGCGAAGAAATTGGCGCACTCTTGCGGCGTGAAAGCTGACAGGAGCGCGCCTATCG
>NZ_JAOQNX010000013.1 GCF_025961575.1 Rhodoblastus acidophilus
CGCCTGGAACAAGCTCACCGATCTGCCAGACGTCATCACCTCAATCGGAATGCGCGACTGGGCGCATGTGGGTCAGACATGAGGGCCGTTAGTATTATCCGTTTTGACGTAAGCTCTGGCCCAAGCCGAGGACCAGAGAATGAAGCTCAAGCGCTTCAGCTAGAGCATCGCGGGGGCGTGGATCGAAACAAACTTGCTGGAAACGGGGCCACCCGGAAGGCATCAGCTCGTCCCTCAGATTCCCAATCTTGCTTACCGAGCGATTACCAAGGAAGATAGCTTCTATTTTTGTTGTCAAAAATATCGGCTAAGATGCTGGTTTTAAATGGTGTCCCGGAAGGGATTCGAACCCCTGACCTACGGTTTAGGAAACCGTTGCTCTATCCTGCTGAGCTACCGGGACACGCGCGACGGAATGGACCGCACGCATCACGCTCTAGCACAAAATTGTTCACTGAAAAACATTTCCCATGGCCGCGACCGGCTAACCTGCGTCCATGCGTCTCGTCCTTGCCGCCTGTCTGACCGTCCTTCGCTTCTCCGCCGCAGCGGGCGCCGAATGCCCCGCCGGACAGCGGGAGCCCGCCGAACTTGCGTCAGTCGGCGAGCGGCTGGATCTCCGCCTCGTCGACGGCCGCCTGGTCTATTTTCCCGCCTTGGAGCCGCCGCGCGCCAGCTCGGCGCAGCCGGACCGCGCCGCCGCTGCCGCCGCGCAAATACAGGCGTTTTTGCATGGGAAGACTTTGTTCCTACAAAAACTCGGCCCTCCCGACCGCTGGGGGCGGCTTCCGGCGCTGCTGTTCGCGCCCGACCAGGACGAATCGGTGGACGAAATCCTGGTCGGCGCCGGCCTGGCGATGCGCGGAATCGGCGCCGCGCCTTGCGACAGCGGCGTCCGGCGCGCCGAGGCCGCGGCGCGTGCGGCGCGCGTCGGCCTTTGGGCCGATCCGGCCTTCGCCGTGCTCGCCGCGGATCGCACCCAGGATTTCGCCGGTCGCGCCGGCGTCCTGACCCTGGTCGAGGGCCGCGTCGCCTCGATCGGCCGCACCTCGGCGCGGCTTTACCTGAATTTCGGCGCCTTTGGCGGCTTTTACGCCACCATCGCCAAACGCCACATCCAGGCCTTTGAACGCGCGGGCTTTTCCGAAGCGGCTCTGCGAAAGGGAAAGCTTCGCCTGCGCGGTGTTGTCGAATTGACGCGCGGACCCCACATGGAATTGTTCCATCCTGACCAAATCGAGTCTATGGATGAGCCGCCGGACGCGAAGCCCGGACCGAAATTTTGACGGCGCGAGCCGAAACGGGCGAAGAGGACATGGCGGGGAAGCGAAGGCAGGCGCGGCGGTTTTCCGGATTTGGGCCGGCCCTCGCAACGCTCCTGCTGCTGGCCGGCTGTTCGACGCTCGAACGCCAGGGCGGGCTCGACGTGGAAACGCCGGCGCCCGCGCCGCCCAAGCCAGCCGTCGCCGATACCGCCGAGCGCAAAAAGCTGATCGCCATGTTCGGCGGCGAATATCGCTGGCCCCGGGCGGAAAATTATCTGAACGACGTCCTGAACAAGCTGGCGCGGGTCAGCGACACGCCGAATCAGCCCTATCGCGTCACTATCCTCAATTCGGGCGCGATCAACGCCTTCGCCTTGCCGAGCGGCGACCTGTTCGTCACCCGCGGCCTGCTGGCCCTCGCCAATGACACCGCGGAAATCGCCGCGGTCATGGCGCATGAGATCGGGCATGTCACCGCCCGCCACGCTTTCTTGCGCGCCGAGCAGGAAAAGACCGCGCAGGTGATCACCCGCGCCGCCACGGTGATCCAGAGCCGGCAGAAGGGCGAGCAGCTCGAATCGAGCTCCGCTCTGTCGCTCGCCGGCTTTTCCCGCCAGCAGGAGCTGGAGGCCGACCGGATCGGCATACGCGCGGCGGCGCGCGCCGGCTACGATCCGTTCGGCGCCTCGCGATTCCTCGCCGCGCTGGGACGCGCTTCGGAATTGCGCAACGAAATGACCGGACAAAAGAGCGACAAGCCCGACCTGCTGTCCAGCCATCCCTCGACGCCCGAGCGCATCGCCGGGGCGCTTTCGGAGGCCCGGCAGATCGGCGCGCCCGGCGTGGGCGACATCGGCCGCGCGCCCTATCTTGCCGCCATCGACGGAATGGCCTATGGCGACGATCCCAAGGACGGGGCCATTGTCGGGCGCCAGTTCCTGCATCCCCGCCTGGGCTTCGCCTTCGAGGCGCCCGAAGGCTTTGTGCTGGAAAACTCCCATGCGGCGGTGCTCGGCGTCGCCGACGGCGGGGCCGAAGCCTTGCGGCTCGACAGCGTGCGCGCCCCCGCCGGCAAGAGCCTGACCGCCTATCTGACCTCGGGCTGGATCGACGGTTTGTTGCCGTCTTCGGTCGAGACCGGCCAGGTCAACGGCCTGCCCGCCGTCTTCGCCGACGCGCGCGCCGGCGAATGGAATTTTCGCGTCGCGGTGATCGCCTGGCGCGACGATTTCTACCGCATCATCTTCGCGGTGAAGGCGCTGACGCCCGAGATGCGGCAAAGATTCGCCGCCTCGATCAACAGTTTTCGTCCGCTGGCGCCGGAGGAGGCGAAGGTCGCGGCGACCCTGCGTCTGCGCATCGTGACGGCGGGCAAGCAGGACACGATCGCCACGCTGGCGGCGCGGATGATGACGGGCGACCACGCGACCGAGCAGTTCTTGATGCTCAACGGGATTGGCGAGGACGGGGTGAAGCCCGGAGAAAGCTACAAAATCGTCAGCAATTGAAGGGGCGCGCATCAGGGGGCGCTCCCCGGATGCGCGCGCGGAAAAGCGAAAAAAATCAGGCGAGTTCGCGGGCCAGACGTTCAAAGATCGCCACCGCCTCGTCCGGGGTGGCGCGATCCACCGCGCCGGCGTTGACCTCTTCCTGGCTCCACATCCAGGATTGCACGGGGTCGTCGCGCATCGCCCATTTCGGGAACAGGCGTTCGGAGACCGCGCGGCGGCTCAGCACCTTGACCCCGACGTGGCGACGATCCCTGGAAATGCGCTGAAAGGCCGCCTCGACCGCCTCTTGCGGTCCTTCGAGCAATTGCAGGTAGATATCGGCGCGGCAGATCAGCGCCCCGGTGACGTCGTCGCGCTCGTTGCGCTGGCGCGAGGTCACGAGGATGCCGCGGAGGTCGCTGACGTCGAAGCCGAGCGGCTGCGAGGCGTAAATCAATTGGGTCATCGTCATAGGCATACTCCTTCGCCGGGCTTCTTTCGCACCGCAAAATGAAATCCGCTGCGATATGGCATGGCGCCGCGGGCGCTGTCGAGACGCTGCGGCATTTTGGATTGCGACCCAATCTTTCCCGCCGGCGAGCCCCACACAAACGAAAAGCGGCGGGTTTCCCCGCCGCTTCGATGATCCGTTGAAAAAGGATCAGTAGTTGTAGGCGCGTTCGCCGTGGTCGGTGACGTCGAGGCCTTCGCGCTCCTGGTCCGGCGCCGGACGCAGGCCCACGGTCCAGTCGACGATCTTGTAGAGGATCAGCGAACCGATGCCCGACCACAGCAGGGTGGCGCCCACGGCCGTGCCCTGCGAGATCATCTGCTGGACCAGGTCGTAGGTGCCGGCGTTGTTGCCGGAGATGTTGGTGTAGTCGGTGATGCCGACGCCGCCGAGAGCCGGGTTCACCAGAATGCCGGTGGCCAGCGCGCCGGTGATGCCGCCGATGCCGTGCACGCCGAACACGTCGAGCGAGTCGTCATAGCCGAGCGCATTCTTCACCGTGGAGACGAAGAACAGGCAGATCGGCGAGACCAGTAGGCCGAGCACCAGCGAACCGATCGGGCCGGCGAAGCCGGACGCCGGGGTCACGGCGACGAGGCCGGCGACGGCGCCCGAGATCAGGCCGAGCAGCGAGGGCTTGCCCTTGACCGCCCATTCCGTGAGCAGCCACGACAGCGCCGCGCCGGCGGTGGCGACCATGGTGTTGACGAAGGCCAGCGACGCGGAGGACGAGGCTTCGAGAGCGGAACCCGCGTTGAAGCCGAACCAGCCGACCCACAGCAGCGAGGCGCCGATCATGCTCATGGTGAGCGAGTGGGGCGGCAGGGCTTCGCGGCCATAGCCGATGCGCTTGCCGATCACCAGGGCGCCGACCAGGCCGGCGATGCCCGCGTTGATGTGCACCACGGTGCCGCCCGCGAAGTCGAGCGCGCCCGTGCCGTTCATCCACGGCGCAAGGCCGCCGGCGATCCAGCCCACGCCGTGGGTGAGTTCGTCAAGCTTGGCTTGCGCGGCGGCCTTGGAGGCTTCGTCCGTCGCGGCGGCGACAGCCTTGGCGGCGGCGGCGAGGTCATCCGGCGCGGCGACATACCAGACCCAGTGCGCGATCGGGAAATAGATCAGCGTCGACCACAGCAGGATGAACAGGATGCACGCCGAGAACTTGATGCGTTCGGCGAAGGCGCCGACGATCAGGGCGGGGGTGATCATGGCGAAGGTCATCTGGAACACGAAATAGGTGAGTTCCGGAAGCACGACGCCGTTGGAGAAGGTCGCGACCGTCGCGTCGGCCACGCCCTTGCCTTCCGGCGCGATGCGCAGGAACGCCTTGCCTAGGCCGCCGACATAATTGGTGAGGGCGCCGCCGTCGCCGAAGGCGAGGCTATAGCCGTAAAGGGTCCAGATCACGCCCACCAGCGACACGATGGTCAACACCTGGGTCAGCACTGACAGCATGTTCTTGGTGCGGACGAGACCGCCGTAGAACAGGGCCAGGCCGGGAATGGACATCATCAGCACCAGCGCGCTGGAGACGAGCATCCAGGCGTTGTCGCCCTTGTTGACCGCCGGCGCGGCGACGGCCGCGGCGGAGGCGGCGGCCTGGGCGGCGGGAACCGCGTCCTCGGCGTGGGCGGCGGCGGCGCAGAGCGCGACGCCGGCCAACGCGAGGCCGAGCGCTTTCAGCCCGGTCTGGCGAGAGGGGAGGAATTGCATCATGGGACTCCTGGGGAACTTAACAAGGAAAGGTCGCGGCGACTCAGAGCGCGTCGGAATCGCGCTCGCCGGTGCGGATGCGGATCGCCTGTTCGAGCGGGCTGACGAAAATCTTGCCATCGCCGATCTGGCCGGTGCGCGCGGCGCCGGAAATGGCGTCGATCGCCTTGCCGACGAGATCGGCGGCCACCGCGACTTCGATCTTCAGTTTCGGCAGGAAGCTCACGGCATATTCCGCGCCGCGATAGATTTCGGTATGGCCCTTCTGGCGGCCGTAGCCCTTCACTTCCGTGACCGTGAGGCCGTGGACGCCGACCGCGGTCAGCGCGTCGCGCACCTCATCCAGTTTGAACGGTTTGATGATCGCCGTTACGATTTTCATTTGTTGATCCCTGTTTTTGGCGAAAGAAAACTTCGCTTCTTGGGCGGGCCGGCCGGGCACAGCCGGCGACCGCCTCTGCCTTAACAAGGACCATGCCAGAGCCGGACTCGTAGGGATTCATTAGGTTTTTTGAGCAGAAGCGCGGCTTTTCCCGCGCAATCCGCCTGCCGGAGAGGCAGATGGTGATAAATTAGGCAGACTCGCGCAGAGGTCGTGCGGCTGGCGCCTTTTTCATCACCATTGGCCGACGCCCGGCGCCGGATCGCGGCGCAGCCGGATCAGGCCTTCCTGGGCGACCGAGGCGATCAGCGCGCCATCGCGGCTGTAGAGCGCGCCCCGGCTGAACCCGAGGCCGCCGCGCGCGCTGGGGCTGTCCTGCACATAAAGCATCCACTCGTCGGCGCGAAACGGGCGGTGCAGCCACAGCGCGTGGTCGAGGCTCGCCGCCTGGATGTCGGGATGGAAGACGGAGCGGCCATGCGCGATCAGCGAGGTGTCGAGCAGGGTCATGTCGGAAAAATAGGCCAGCGTCGCGCGATGCAGCGCGGGATCGTCGGGCAGGGGCGCGGTGGCGCGCACCCAGACTTTTTGCACGGGATCGTCCTGCTTCCCGCGCGAAATATAGCGGCCGGGGTCGACGGGCCGCATTTCGATGGGACGCTCGCGCTGAAAATAGCGGCGCACCGGCTCCGGCATCTGATCGCCATAGCGTCTGATAAAATCGCTCTCGTCGGGCAGGCTTTCGGGCGACGGGACCTCCGGCGGCGCAAAGGCGTGCTCGAGCCCGTCCTCCGCGTTGAAGAACGAGGCGGCCAGCGAAAAAATGACGCGGCCGTGCTGGATGGCCTGGCAGCGGCGGGTCGCAAAACTGCGGCCGTCGCGAATGCGCTCGACCTGATAGACGATCGGGGTCGCGGGGTCGCCGCCGAGCAGGAAATAGGCGTGGAGGGAATGGGCGCCCGCCTGCGGAACGGTGCGCTGCGCCGCCACGAGCGCCTGGGCGATCACCAGCCCGCCGAACACGCGCTGCCAGCCCACCTGCGGGCTGCGGCCGCGAAACAGATTTTCCTCGATCTTTTCGAGATCGAGAATCTCAAGCAATTCCTCGACGGCCCGCGCCATGATCCCGTTCCCTCAAAACAGAAACGCCGCGGCCAAGGCCGCGGCGCCGATTCGGTTCACAATTGAACGCTTGCGGTCGAAACGGTCAAGCGTGCAGCGATTCTCCGTGCAAAGCGAGGTCGAGGCCCTCGCGCTCCTGGTCCGGGCTGGCGCGCAGGCCAATGGCGAGATCGACGATCTTGAGGACGAGGGCGGTGCCGAGCGCGCACCACAGGCCGACCACGACCACGCCGACGCCTTGGATCATCAGCTGATGCCAATTGCCTTCGATCAGGCCGGAAATGCCCGGCTGTCCGTCGGCGGCGCTCACCGAGGCCGTGGCGAACACGCCCGCCAGCAGCGTGCCCAAAAATCCGCCAATGCCGTGGACGCCGAACACGTCGAGCGAGTCGTCGTAGCGCAGCTTCATTTTCAGCACGGTCGAAGCCCAGAAGCAGATGAAGCCGGCGAGCAGGCCGATGACCGCGCCATGCCAGGGCAGGACGAAGCCCGAAGCCGGGGTGATCGTGCCCAGACCTGCGACTGCGCCGGAGATCAGGCCGAGCACGGAGGGCTTGCCGCGCTCGATCCATTCGATGCCGCCCCAGACCAGCGCGCCGGCGCAGGCGGACAGATGGGTGGCGGTGATGGCGTAGACGGCGCGCGAGCCCACGCCGAGCGCCGAACCGCCATTGAAGCCGAACCAGCCGACCCAGAGCAGGCCGAGGCCGACAAAGGCCATGGACAGATCATAAGGCGACAGGTTTTCGCGCCCATAACCCATGCGGTTGCCGACCATCAGCGCGGCGACGAGGCCCGCCACGCCGGCATTGATATGCACCACGGTGCCGCCGGCGAAGTCGATCACGCCCAGGGTCTGCAAAAATCCATTGCCCCAGACCCAGTGCGCGCTGGGAATATAGACGACGAACAGCCAGAGCACGGCGAACAGGCTGAAGGCCGAGAATTTCATCCGGTCTGCCGTGGCGCCGCCGACCAGGGCGACGGTGATGACGGCGAAGGTCATCTGATAGATGCAGAACAATAGTTCCGGAATGGTCTTGGCCAGCGGACTGATCGCATCCAGGCCGATGCCGCTCAGGAAGGGGGCGGAAAAATCGCCGATCCAGGCGCCGTCGCCGCGAAAGGTCAGGCTGTAGCCGATCCCGAACCACAGCAGCGACACCAGAGCCGTCGCCATCAGGCTCTGCGCCATTGTGGCGAGCACGTTCTTCTTGCGCACCATGCCGGCATAGAACAGGGCCAGACCCGGCAGGGTCATCATCAGCACCAGCGCGGTGGCGAAAATCATGAAGCCGGTGTCGGCGGCGTCGATCTTGGACTCGGCGGCGAAAGCGGGCGTCGCGCAGCAAAGCAGTCCCAGAGCCCCGGCGAGGCCGGGGCGGGCAAGAAATCTTCTCATGGGGAAGGCCTTTGTTTGCGGTCAGACCGCGTCGTTATCGGTCTCGCCGGTGCGGATGCGCACGGCATGTTCGATCGGGCTGACGAAAATCTTGCCGTCGCCGATCTGTCCGGTCCGGGAGGCCGCGACAATGGCCTCGAGCGCCGAATCGACCTGGTCGTCGCGGACGACGATCTCGACGCGCAGCTTCGGCAGGAAGCTGACCATATATTCGGCGCCGCGATAGATTTCGGTGTGGCCCTTCTGCCGCCCGTAACCCTTGGCCTCGCTGACGGTCATGCCGTCGATTTTCAATTCCAGCAGCCGTTCGCGGACTTCGTCGAGTTTGAAGGGCTTGATGATGGCGGTGATGAGCTTCATGGGCGGGACCAGAAAATAGTCGTTATGCCTGACAGGTGTGCGCAAGCTGGGGCATTTTTAGGCACAGGCGGCGCGAGAGTCATGCGCAAATTTTAACTAGAATGCCAACCTGTCAGGCAATTCGCCTAGGAATCAGGCTGCGTCATCCTCCAGGCGACGGGCCTCTTCCGGTAGCATGATCGGAATGCCGTCACGGATCGGATAGGCGAGGCGCGCCGCCAGCGACACCAGTTCGTTGCGCTCGGCATCGTAGCGCAGCACCGTCTTGGTCAGCGGGCAGACCAGGATTTCCAGCAGGCGCGGGTCGATGCCGGCGGCGGCGGCGACGGATTTTCTTTCCTCGGTCATGTCAGATCCTATTGCAGGGGGCGGTCGGTGTGGGTGGCGCGCGACAGGGCGATTTCCGCGAGCGCCAGCAGCAGGTCGGCGCGGCCGGTCAGGCCCGAGGTCTCCAGCAACGCCTGCTTCTCAGACGGACTGAACGGGCCGATCATCGAAAACACGGAGATCATGTCGAAATCCGGCATGGCCTCGATGTCCTTGCGGGCGATGTCGAGTTTCAGCGCCTTGGCGAGGTCGAAGGCGATGACGTTGAGGCCGTCGCGCCGCTCCGGCGAAATGGTTTCTTCCGGAGCGAAATCATCGGAAAATTCGGAAAAGTCGACGCGCGCCCGGCGGTACGGGGCCTCGACCGGCAGCTCCTCGACCAGCCGGAAGCGCGCGATGCCGCTAAGCACGACAAAATAGCGGCCGTCGCCGGTTTCCGACATCTGGGTGATGCGGCCGGCCGCGCCGATTGGCCGCAGCGGCGGCGTTTCGCCCGGCGCGCCGTCGCGGTCGTCGCGCGGCTGGATCATGCCGATGATGCGCTCGCCGCGCATGGCGTCGTCGAACATGGCGAGATAGCGCGGCTCGAAAATGTTCAGCGGCAATTGCCCGCCCGGCAGCAGGATGGCGCCGGTGAGCGGGAACAGCGGCAAGTCCTCGGGAAGCTCCGCGGGCGCCCGATAGGGTTTGTTCATCCCCATGCAGGCGCCTCAGGAAAACAGCAGCGCCGACAATTGCCGGCGCGCGCTGCGGGTGGCGGGATCGGTCGGCCCCCAGCTGTCGAAAAATTCCAGCAGCAATTTGCGCGCGGCCTCGTCGTTCCACTTGCGGTCCTGCTTGACGATCACCAGCAGCTCCTGCGCCGCCGCCTCGCGTTTGCCGCTGGCGTTGAGGGCGACGGCGAGATCATAGCGCGCTTGAGGATCGTGCGGCGCGGTTTCGACGCGCGCCAGCAGCAAGGCCATGTCGCCGACCGCGCCGGCCTTTTCCTCCAGCGCGAAAGCGGCGCGGGCCGCAGCGACAGCCGGATTGCTGGCGTGCTTCTCCGGGATTTGCGCCAGAATCGCCTTGGCCTGCTCCGAATCGCCCTGCGCCAGCCCGCAGCGGGCGAGGCCGGCGAGCGCCGCGGGATTTTCCGGATCGTTTTGCAGGATTTGCGCGAATCCCGCTTCCGCCACAGCGACTTGCCCGGCGTCGAGCAAGGCTTGCGATTCGGCGAGCAAAGCCTCGACATCGACGCCGCCCGGCCCGAGCAGGCGCTGAATGAACGCCTTGATCTCGCTTTCAGGCTGCGCGCCGGAAAAAGCGTCGGCCATCTGGCCCTGGACGAAGGCGACCACGGCCGGCACTGACTGGATGCCCATTTTCTGCGCGATCTGCGGGTGTTCGTCGATGTTCATCTTGGCGAGCCGCACTTTGCCGCGCGCCTCGCGAACGATCTTTTCCAGGCGGGGGGTGAGCTGTTTGCACGGCCCGCACCAGGGCGCCCAGAAATCCACCAGCACCGGGCGGTCAAAGGATTCCTCCATCACTTCGGTGCGGAACCCTTGCAGGGTGACGTCGACGATATCGGGCCTTTGCGGCGCCGGGGCGGAGGCAGGCGTTTGCGGGCCGGGCATGAGGCATTCCATTGCGGGCGGGACGAAATTTATCGGGTAAAATGGCGGCGCGCCGGCCCTTTCGCAAGTTTTTTGGCGCGGAGGGCCAGGAATTTATCGCTGAGGTCTCGCATTTCGATTTTTGAAAAAAGTGGTCACGGCCCTGTTGCAATGTCCAAAAGTTTGCGGCATACAGCCGTCACGCCGCAGCGAGCGGCGCTTGACGGATGCGGGTGTAGCTCAGGGGTAGAGCACAACCTTGCCAAGGTTGGGGTCGAGGGTTCGAATCCCTTCGCCCGCTCCAGTCAAACTTTTGGTCAGACCCAGGCCAGCTTGCAACAAGCAAAATCTCCCAACCAGATAAATAATACAGAGACGAACGGACGCGCTCACGCGGGGCGCTCTGCCCTGTTGCAATGTCCAAAAGTTTGCGGCATATAGCCGTCACGCCGCAGCGAGCGGCGCTTGACGGATGCGGGTGTAGCTCAGGGGTAGAGCACAACCTTGCCAAGGTTGGGGTCGAGGGTTCGAATCCCTTCGCCCGCTCCAGTCAAACGTTCGGCCCGACCCAGGCCAGCTTGCAACAAGCAAATCTCCCAACCTCATCCAAGTGAATGGACGCGCTCAAGCGGGGCGCGTCGCCAAGACCTTGTCGATGCGGCGGCCGTCGAGATCGACCACTTCGAATCGCCATCCGGCGATGTCGACATGTTCGCCCGTCGCCGGCAGGCGGCGCATGGCGTGGAGAATCAGCCCGGCCATGGTCTCGAAATCGCCCTGCGGCAAACGGAAGCCGAGGTGATCCGCGACTTCGTCGGCCGGCGTCGCGCCGGCGATCAGCCAGGAGCCGTCGGCGCGGCGCAGGATTTCATGCTCGTCGGCGCTGTCGTCGGAACGGAAGGCGCCGGCGATGGTGTCGAGCACGTCGGCTGGGGTCGCCAATCCCTCGAACTGGCCATATTCGTCATGCACCAGCGCCACCGGGACCTCCGCCGCGCGCAGGGTCGCCAGCAGGTCGAGCGCGTCGAGCCCTTCCGGAACCACGGGCGCAGCCTTGAGCAGCGCGCGAAAATCGATCGGGCCGCCGCCCAGCGCGGCGTCGAGCACGTCCTTCACCTGCAGCACGCCGAGGAATTCATCCGGCGAACTCTCGGAAACCGGCAGGCGGGAATGGCGCGCCTTTCGAATCGCTTGCAGGATTTCCGACTCGGGCTGCGACAGATCGAGCCATTCGACCTCGGTGCGCGGCGTCATCATCGAGCGCGCGGTGCGGTCGCCCATGCGCAGGACGGCGGAGATCATGCGATGCTCGTCGCGTTCGATCACGCCGGCGCCGGCGGCCTCCGCCACCAGGGTCTTGATTTCCTCTTCGGTCACGCCGCGCGAATCGGCGGAGGGCTCGCCCAGCAGTCTGAACACCAGTCTCGTCGAGGCGTCGAGCAGCCAGACCAGCGGCGCGGCGACCCGCGAAATCGCCGCCATGGCCGGGGCGACGATGCAGGCGATGCTCTCGGGATCGCGCAGCGCCAGCTGTTTGGGAACGAGTTCGCCGACCACCACGGACAAATAGGTGATGGCGCCGAGCACCAGGCCGAAACCGGCGGGCTCCGCGATCCAATTTGGCACGTTTTGCCCGCGCAAAAAATCCGTCAGCGCCGCGCCCAGGGCCGCGCCGGAAAAGGCGCCGGCGAGCACGCCAATCGAGGTGATGCCGATCTGCACCGTGGAGAGAAAGCGCCCCGGCGATTCGGCGAGCCGCAAGGCCGCGCGCGCGCCGGCGCGGCCGCTGTCGGCCAGGGCGGCGAGTCGGGATTTGCGCGCCGAGACCAGCGCAAGTTCGGACAAGGCGAAGACGGCGTTAAGCGCGATCAGGCCGATCGCGATGGCGAGTTCAAGCAAGTCTGGAGCTCAGGCCGGACGGCCTCCTCTGAGGATAATCCGTCATCATAGACGGGAGCCGCCAAGAGGCAAATTCCGGCAAATTCCGGCAAATTCCGCCGCCTCAGCTCGTCGGAACCGCGGGTAGCGGCGCGCGCGCGTGTCGCCGCGCCTCCGCCCGGGACAGGCCAAGAGCGAGCAGAATCCGCTCCGCCGCCTCCACGCCGGCCTCGAAAGCGCGCTCCGGGCGATCGAGGATCGAAGCGATGGCGCCGATGGTCGCGCCGGAAATGAAGTTCACAACGGAGTCCGTCTGCGCCTCGGGAAAATCATAGAGTCCGCGCGCGCGCCCTTCGCGCAGGTCGGCCAGGGCCTGTCCGGTCCAGATTTCGCGCAAGGCCGCCGCGCCGAAGCCGAAACGGATGATGAATCGCCCGATCTCCAGGTCGTGGGCGGCGATGAGAACATGCAGCTTGATGCCGGTGGCGAGCCGCGGCGCCGGCTCGTCCAGGCCCGCAATGGCGTGCTCCACCTGCGCGCGCATATGGGCGGCGAGTTGCACGGCGACGGCGTCGAACAGGCCGGTGAGATCGTCGAGATTGTTGTAGACGGTGCCGCGCGCGACGCCGGCGGCCTGCGCCAGCTCCTTGACATTGACCTGCATGGCTCCGCGTTCGCCGAACAATTTGAGGGCGGCGCGGAGAATCTGGCTCTGGGCGGCTGTGGTCATCGACATGCCCCGGCGGAGAGGTTCTCTTATAGCATTTGAACACTTGTGTTCAAAGTGGTCGCCGCTTATCATCGCCGAAGCTTCGATCACAGGAGTTCTGGCTATGCGCCATGGGATGAGCGGGCTTTCACGGCAAATGGCTGTCGCTTTGGTCGCCGCGCTCGCAATTTTTCCGCCCTCCGCCGCCGCCCTGGCGAACGACAAACTCGACGCGCTGATCGAGAAATTCCGGCCGAAATCCCTGCCGGCCGGTTTTGCCTCGGCCAACGGCCGGCTGGAATCGGAGCAGGTGGAAATCGCCACCAAACTGCCCGGTCGCATCGCCGAAGTGCTGGTCAAGGAAGGCGAGGCGGTCGACCAGGGCCAGGTGTTGGCGCGCATGGACGTCGCCGACATTCGCGCGCAATTGAGCGCGGCGGAAGCCCAGGAGCGCCGCGCCCAGCAGGCGCAGGTCCTGGCCGAAGCGGTGATCGCCCAGCGCGAGAGCGAGCTGAAACTGGCGGACCAGGAGCTTTCGCGCGCGGACGCTCTGTTCGAAAAGGGGTTCGCCACCGCGGCGCTGCGCGACCAGCGCCAGTCCGTCAAAAACGTCGCCTTCGCCGCGCTCAACGCGGGAAAGGCCAGTCTGAACGATTCCATCGCCGCCATCGACGCCGCGCGCGCGGAAATCACGCGCATCAACACGCTTTTGGACGACAGCGCGCTCAAAGCGCCCCGGCGCGGCCGCATCCAGTACCGGTTGGCGCAGGCCGGCGAAGTCTTGGGGGCGGGGTCGCGGGTTCTCACCCTGATCGACCTCACCGACGTCTACATGACCGTGTTCGTCCCCGCGCATGTGGCGACCCTGCTCGCCTATAACGACGACGCGCGGCTGATCATCGACGCCATCCCGCAATATGTCATTCCCGCAAAAGTCTCCTTCATCGCCAGCGAGGCGCAATTCACGCCCAAAGTGGTGGAGACGCAGGAGGAGCGGGAAAAGCTGATGTTCCGCGTCAAGCTGACCCTGCCGCCCGACCTGCTGCGCAAATATGAGCAGGAGGTCAAAACCGGCGTCCGCGGCATGGCCTATTTGCGCATCGACCCCAAAAAAGACTGGCCCGACGCGCTCAAAGTCAAGCTGCCGCAATGACCGACGTCGCCGCCCTCGACAACGTCACCCATTTATATGGGGCGACGCGGGCGCTCGACGGGGTGTCTCTCAAACTCCCCGCGGGAAAGATGATCGGGCTGATCGGCCCTGACGGCGTCGGCAAATCGACCCTGCTGGCGCTGGTGGCGGGCGTCCGGCGCATCCAGAGCGGAAGCGTGACGGCGCTCGGCGGCGACATGGCGGATGCGCGCCACCGCGCCGCCTGCGCCGCGCGCATCGCCTATATGCCGCAGGGGCTCGGCAAGAATCTCTATCCGACGCTGTCGGTGTTCGAAAACCTGGATTTCTTCGGCCGGCTGTTCGGCCAGGGCAGGGCGGAGCGCGAGGCGCGCATCGCGGAACTTTTGCAATCCACCGGCCTCGATCCGTTTCCCGATCGTCCCGCCGGGAAATTGTCGGGCGGCATGAAGCAGAAGCTGTCGCTGTGCTGCGCGCTGATCCACGACCCCGACCTGCTGATCCTCGACGAGCCGACCACCGGCGTCGACCCGCTGTCGCGCCGGCAGTTCTGGGACCTGATCGACCGTATCCGCGCGCGGCGGCCCGGCATGAGCGTCGCCGTCGCCACCGCCTATATGGAGGAGGCCGAGCGTTTCGACTGGCTCGCCGCTCTGGACGGCGGCAAGATCATCGGCTCCGGCGCCCCCGCCGAATTGCGCGCCCTCACCGGCGAAAAGACGCTCGACGCCGCCTTCATCGCCCTGCTGCCGCCGGAAGCGCGCGCGGACCATTGCGACGTCGTCTTGCCGCCGCTGAAGGAAGGCGAGGGGTTCGCCATCGAGGCGGAAAACCTCACCTGTCGCTTCGGCGATTTCACCGCGGTGGATCACGTCAATTTCCGCATCAGGCGCGGCGAAATCTTTGGCTTCCTCGGCTCCAACGGCTGCGGCAAGTCTACGACCATGAAAATGCTCACCGGACTGCTGGCGCCGACCGAGGGCGAGGCGCTTCTGTTCGGGCAAAAACTCGATGCGGGCGACACGGCGACGCGGCGGCGCGTCGGCTATATGTCGCAGAATTTCTCGCTCTATTCCGAACTCACGGTGCGGCAGAATCTTGTGCTGCACGCGCAATTGTTCGAACTGCCGGAGCCCGGCGCCTCCGCGCGGGTGAAAGAGTTGCTGGAGCGTTTCGGGCTCGACGCCGTTGCGGACCAGAAGCCGGAAAGCCTGCCGCTGGGCATGCGCCAGCGCCTGCAGCTCGCGGTCGCGGTGCTGCACAAGCCCGAGGTCCTGATCCTCGACGAACCCACCTCCGGCGTCGATCCGGTGGCGCGGGATTCGTTCTGGCGCCTGCTGATCGGCCTGTCCCGCGAAGACGGCGTGACGATTTTCATCTCCACCCATTTCATGAACGAGGCGGAGCGCTGCGACCGCATTTCGCTCATGCATGCGGGCAGGGTGCTGGCGGTCGACGCGCCGGCCGCGCTGGTGCAAGCGCGCGGAAAACCCGATCTGGAACAGACCTTCATCAGCTATCTCGAGGAGGCCGCGGATTTCGCCGAGCCGAAAGAGGCCGCCGGTTTTTCCGCGGAGCGGACGAGCAGCGCAAAGATCCGCAGCTTCGATCCCGCGCGCCTGTGGGCCTATGCGCGCCGCGAGGCCATGGAGATCTTGCGCGATCGCCTCAGGCTGGTCTTCGCCTTCGTCGGGCCGCTCACGCTGATGCTCACCTTCGGCTACGGCATTTCCTTCGACGTCGAAAACCTCGCCTATGCCGTCTATGACCAGGACAATTCGCTGGAAAGCCGTGAGCTGCTGGAAAATTTTGCGGGCTCCCGCTATTTCGCCCAAAAACCCGACATCACCTCCGCCAGCGAGATCGACCGCCGGCTGGCGAATGGCGAACTCAAGCTGGCGCTGGAAATTCCCGCCGGTTTCGGCCGCGACCTCGTGAGCGGCAAGAGCCCGCAGGCGGCGGCGTGGATCGACGGCGCCATGCCGTTTCGCGCCGACACGATCCGCTCCTATGTCTCCGGCATTTCGCAGATCTGGCTTGCCGAACAGCAGCGCCGGCGCGGCCTGACCGTCTCGGCCTCGCCGATCAACATCGAAGCGCGCTTCCGCTACAACCAGGCGTTCAAGAGCGTCTATTCGATCATTCCCGGCGTGTTCATGCTGATCCTGATGCTGGTGCCCTCCATGCTGACGGCGCTCGGCGTGGTCCGGGAAAAGGAGGTGGGCTCCATCGCCAATTTCCGCTCGACGCCGGTGACGCGAACGGAGTTTTTGCTCGGCAAGCAGGCGCCCTATGTCGCGCTGTCGTTCATCAGTTTCGGCGTGCTGCTGGCGACGGCGATCGTGCTGTTCGGACTGCCGGTGCGCGGCTCCGCGCTCGCGCTGATTCTCGGCGCGGCCTTCTATATCTATGCGACGACCTCGCTGGGCATCCTGTTCTCGACCTTCGTGCGCACGCAAGTTGCGGCCTTGTTTCTCACCGCGGTCGTCTCGATTATTCCCGCCGTCAATTTTTCCGGTCTGCTCGTTCCCGTGGCGTCGCTGTCCGAGAGCGGGCGGCTCGCCGGCCTGGTCTTTCCCTGCGGCTGGTTCCAGGAAATCAGCATCGGCGCTTTCACCAAGGGCCTGGGTTTCGACCATCTCGCGCCGAACCTGCTGGTTCTCCTGGCCTTCGGTCTGGGCTACCAGCTCTGCGCTTTGATCGCTTTGCGCAAGCAGGAGGCGTGACATGCTGTCGAGCCTGTGGCGCATTGCGAAATTGAGCGGCAAGGAATTCCGCAGCCTGCTCGCCGATCCCGTGCTGGTCGCGATCATCGTCTATGTGTTCACCGTCGCGGTGGTGCAGGTGGCGACGGGGCTGAAATTCGAGGTCGAATCCGCGCAGGTCGCCGTGGTCGACGAGGACCATTCGGATCTGTCGCGGCGCATTGTCGCCTCTCTGCTGCCGCCGCTGTTCAAGACGGCGGATGTGATCGCGCCCTCGCAGATCGATCCCGGCATGGACAGCGGCCGCTATGTCTTTGTCGTGGAGATCCCGCCGAAATTCGAGGCGGAGGCGCTGGCCGGCAAGACGCCTTCGATCCAGATCAATGTCGACGCCACCGCCATGGCGCTCGCCGGCAATGGCGCCGTCTATATCCAGCAGATCATCAACCGGGAAACTGCGGCCTTCCTCACCCGGTCGGATCAAACCGGCGTGGCGCCGGTCGATCTAGTGGTGCGCTCGAAATTCAATCCGAACTTGAATTCCATGTGGTTCACCGCCGTGATGGAGGTGATCAACAATGTCGCCATCCTGTCGATCATTCTCACCGGCTCCGCGCTGATCCGCGAGCGCGAGCACGGCACCATCGAGCATCTGCTGGTGATGCCGGTGACGCCGGTCGAAATCATGCTGGCGAAAATCGTCGCCAATGGCGCCGTGATCGTCGGCGCCTCGCTCGCCTCGCTGCTATTGGTCGTGCATTGGGGCTTGGGGATTCCGATTGCGGGGTCGGTGACGCTGTTCGTCGCGGGCTCCATCCTGTTCATGATCTCGGTGACCGCGCTTGGCCTGCTGCTCGCCACTTTCGCGCGCACCATGCCGCAGTTCGGCCTGCTTTCCCTGCCGGTGATCATCATCCTTTACCTGCTGTCGGGCAGCACCACGCCGCTCGAAACCATGCCGGATTGGCTGCAATTCGTGATGAAGTTCACGCCCAACACCCATTTCGTCGCCTTCGCCCAGGCGGTGCTCTATCGTGGCGCGGGAATCGAACAGGTCTGGCCGCAGATGCTGGTGATGGCTGTGCTCGGCGTCGCCACGCTGGCGCTGTGCCGCAAGCGTTTCGCGGCGACGATCAGCGCGCAGGATTAGAGCATTTTCGAGCGAAGTGGATGCCGGTTCGCGTGAAGAAAATTCGTTAAAACAACGAGCTAGAGTGCATTCGGTGAAGGGGAGTTCACCGAATGCGCTCTAGTGACGTAGCGGGGTCTGTTCGTCGCCGTCGGGGATGAAGCAGCCGTGGAACCCCAGCGGGATGCGGAACCCGAACCAGGCGCGCGCCGCCAGCCTGAGATCGACGGGCTCGCGAATGTCGACAAAACTCTCGTCATGGTCGCTGTCATAGCCGAGATGGGCGATCCAGGATTTGCCGGCTTTGTCGGCGAGCACGACGGGTTCGCCCAACATCTGCCCTTGCGCCGCGCGGATTTCGCGAAAGCGTCGGCCGTCCCATGAGGTCAGCGTGTCGAAGGCCAGGGGATCGCCGGGGGCGTCGCTGGTGCGCAAGGCGTAGATCGTCTCCATGCTGCGGCCGAGCGTGCGCGGATCGACGGCGGGGAATTCCACCAGCGCGGCCTCGGTCAGCGTGGCGCGCGACAGCGTCTTGGTTTCGAGATCGATGCTGAACTCGGTCATTTGCGATTTGGGCTGGCTCAGCCCCGCCTCGCGCCCCCAGCCTTCCAGCATGCGGAAACCGGCGGCGGCCTCGATCTCCATGGAGACAAGCCGGATGGTTTTCCCGTCCTCGCTCTCCACCGCATTGGCGTGGTGAAAAATCATGTGGGCGGGATGGCTTTCGATGGTGATCGGGACTCCGCTCCCATCCTTGCGCGCCACGATGATGCGCAGAGGCCTGTCCCCTTCGGCGACGAGATTTTCGGCGATGCTCGAGCGGTTGCGCAGGATGCCCCAGAGATTGATGTGGACCGGCGGCAGCGCCACGATGATGTAGCTTTTGGTGATCATGAAATCATGCACGGGATAAAAGCCGCCGACGCGCAGCCGCGCGATGATTTCAAACTCATCCCGGCCCGCGGGAAGGCGACCCAGCAGAAGTTCGGTGGGAAGCCCCGGTTTCAGGCCATAGGCGAACACGTCGCCGGTGACCGGATCGCGTTTCGGATGCGCGGTGAACGTGGTGCGCGCCGGCCAGCTCTTGCCGAAATCGCAGGAGCCGAGACAGTCCAGCGTCTCCGCATCGATCGCCACGGGCGGCGCGCCTTCCGACAAGGCGAAATTCTGATTGGCCATTGCGAAGACGTTGACGCTTGGCGGACTTTTGACGCCGAGCGCCCGGCTGGGGCAGCGCGTGCCGAACTCGTGATAGCGCATCCGCCCGCAATGGCGTTCATGCTGGCGCTCGCGCGTCTCAAGGAAACGCGAGCGCCCGGACAGGCGGCCGTTCTCAAAGCGCAGGGCGGTGAGATAGGCGTCGCCGTCGAACAGATGGCCGAGCGGCACATCGAAATTCTCTTTCTGCCCCGGACTGTTGCGCAGCAGCACGCCGCAGATGTCGCGCGGGATTTCTCCCTCCACGGCGCGGGGAAGCCAGGGGCCTTCATGAGTCGCCGTGCGAAAGGCGAGATAGCTCAGCCGTCCCGAGCGCGCTTTCGCGCTCCAGGGCTCGTGCGATGAAAATGAGGAGAGCGGGCCCTTGAACGCGCTGGCGTCGCGGGCTGACTTGCGGGCGAAGAAATTCATCAAAAACCTCTAAGGTGTGTCGCCGGACAGAAACCGTTGCAGCGGGGCGAGCGAGGCGGCGGGGTTTTCCTCGAAGGGCAGGTGGCCGAGGTTCGGCAGCCGCACGAGCGTCGCGTGGGGCAGGTCGCGCAAAAACAGGTCTGCCTCGTCGATGGGGATGACGCCGTCGCGTTCGCCCCACAGCAGCAGGGTCGGGGTCTTGATGCTGGCGAGGATCGGGGCGGGATCGCGCGGGCGCATCTGGCTCCAGCGCGCGACAATGGCCTGGCGTACGCCGGGCGCCAGCAGCAGGTCGCTGTAGCGGGTGAGCGTGGCCTCGCTGAGAGATTCGATGTTGGCGTAAGCGGCGGAGAGACCGGCCTTCACCACGCTGCGCGGCGGCGCCAGATATTCCAGCGCCCGCATCGGCCAAGGCGCGGCGGCGTTGGGTTCAGTCCTTGCGTCGGTCTTGCCTTGGTCGCCGGGGAGCGCGCCAAACCCTTCCGGCGAAACCAGAACCATGCGGGTGACGCGGTCGGGATGCTCGGCGGCGAATTTCCAGGCGATGCGCCCGCCCATGGAATTGCCGACCAGGTTGGCGCGGGCGACGCCTAGCTCATTCATAAGGTCGGTGAGGATTTTCGTTTCGCGGGCGTCGCTGTAATCGCCGGTCGGATCGGCGCCGGTGAGCCCGAAGCCGGGAAGGTCGAAGCGGATCACCCTATAGCGCGTCGACAAGGTTTTGGCCCAGGGCTCCCAGGTATCGAGGCTGGCGCAAAAGCCGTGCAGCAGGATGACGGCGGGGGCGTCGCGCGGACCGGTGTCGCGCAACCGGAGGCGCACGCCATCGACCATGTGATAGTCGCCGGGATAGGCGGCTTCGAGCTCCGCGCGGGGTTTGTCCGGCGCGTAGAGGGCAAGGGGCAGGGCGATGGTCGCGGCGGCGGCCGGCCCAGCCAGCCAGGAGAGGATCGGCATGGTGATAAGGCTCCCGCGCGCAAGATTCCTGCCGATGAGGAGGTCATCGGTTGGCGCTTGGCGCTCTCGTGAAAGGTGTCAAGGAGCAAACCGTTATTTTCCGAATCAGTTCCTGCGGGGAGCCCGCAACCGCCGGAAACCCAGGGCTTTGGCGGAGTTTTGCATCATTGAGCTGGGGCGCGGCCTGGAGTAGGCTCGGGGCGCGCTTCGTCCTGCCGGCTTAAAGGAGCGGATGAATGATACGGATTTGGCTCGCGGCGGCGGTCGCGTTTGTCTCCTGTGCGTCTCTTCATGCGGCGACGCCGGCGGAGGACGCCTATCTCGCGGCCCGCGCCGCCGCCGTCGCCAAGGTCAAGGCGGCGCTCGACGCCAAGACGAAAGAGGAGGCCGTCGCCAAACTGGAGGAGTCCGAACGGGCGGAGCTGCTGAAGCAATTGTCCGCGCTCATCGGCCGCAAGCCGCAGGGGTATGAGCAGGGCGAGCTTTCGCCGGAAAGCCTGGCGCCGGATTCGCCCGGCGGCGATGCGCTGGACGCCGTGGTCTACGCCAAGGGCGAGAAGGACCCGAGCATCGCCGTCACCACGGAGGGGGTGGCGAACGCCTGGCTCGCCGCCGCGCGCGCCGATCCCGACCGCAAGACCCTCAACCTGCCGTCAAATCTTCCCGAAGCGCTGAAGGCGGTGAATTTTTACACGCTGGCGCTCGGCGGAGACGCCGCCTTCTCGCAGCTTGCGCCGGTTCCGACCAACGCCGAGCCGGGCGCCGTGGCGCTGCTGGGCGCCTTTGCGCAGGATGTCGGCCCGACCGCCCCGAATGTATTGGTGGTGAGCGTGTTGCGCGGCGGCCTGCTCTCGATCATCCAGGCGCCGCCGTCCAAGGAGCTGAAAATCCCGCCGGCCTGCAAGGCCGTGTGGACCTCCTTCGAGCAGAAGGCGAAAAAGGCGCAAAGGGCCTATCAGGCGTCCAAGGAGAAGGACGAATCCCAGTTCGAGGCGGCGCAAAAGGCCGAGGCCGAGGGCGACGAAGCCTGGCGGCAATGTTTCGCCAAGGCGCTGAAGCCGGACGATCTCGCCGCTCTGGGCCAGCAGGCGGATGCGCTGATCAAATTGCTGCCGTAAGGCGGCGGGCGCCGAGAAGCGGCGCCCTCAGCTATCCATCTTCAGCGCGGCGATGAAAGCTTCCTGCGGAATGTCGACCTTGCCGAACTGACGCATCCGCTTCTTGCCTTCCTTCTGCTTGTCGAGCAGCTTGCGCTTACGGCTGACGTCGCCGCCGTAGCATTTGGCGGTCACGTCCTTGCGCAGCGCGCGGATGGTTTCGCGGGCGATGATTTTCGCGCCGATGGCGGCCTGGATCGGAATCTGGAACATGTGCTGCGGGATCAGTTCGCGCAGCTTTTCGCACATCGCGCGTCCGCGCGATTCCGCCCGCGTCCGGTGCACCAGCATGGACAAGGCGTCCACCGGCTCGGCGTTGACCAGGATCGACATTTTGACGAGATCGCCGGCGCGATAGTCGGTGAGCGTATAATCGAACGAGGCGTAGCCCTTGGAGATCGACTTCAGGCGATCATAAAAGTCAAACACCACTTCGTTGAGCGGCAGTTCATAGACCACCATGGCGCGCTTGCCGACATAGTTGAGGTCGACCTGGACGCCGCGCCGGTCCTGGCAAAGTTTCAGCACCGCGCCGAGATATTCGTCGGGCGTCAGGATCGTCGCCTTGATCCACGGCTCCTGGATTTCCTCGATCTTGACCACATCCGGCATATCGGCGGGATTGTGCAGCTCGATCACTTCGCCGTTGGTCATGATGATCTTGTAGATCACCGAGGGGGCGGTGGCGATCAGGTCGAGGTTGAACTCGCGCTCCAGACGCTCCTGGATGATTTCGAGATGCAGCAGGCCCAAAAAGCCGCAGCGGAAACCGAAGCCCAGCGCCGCCGAGGATTCCATCTCGAAGGAGAAGCTGGCGTCGTTGAGCCTGAGTTTGCCCATAGCCGCCCGCAAATCTTCGAAATCGGCGGCGTCGACGGGGAACAGGCCGCAGAACACCACGGGTTGCGCCGGCTTGAAGCCCGGCATGGCGTCGGCGCAGGGCTTGCGCTCGTCGGTGATCGTGTCGCCGACGCGGGTGTCGGCCACTTGCTTGATCTGGGCGGTGATAAAACCGACCTCGCCGGGGCCGAGTTTTTCGACGTCCTGCATTTTCGGGCGGAACACGCCGATGCGGTCGACCTCGTAATGGGCGCCCGTGCCCAGCATCTGGATTTTCTGCGATTTTTTCAGTTCGCCGTCGAAAATGCGCACCAGCACGACCACGCCGAGATAGGGGTCGTACCAGGAATCGACCAGCAGCGCCTTGAGCGGCGCCTTTTCGTCGCCCTTGGGGGCGGGCAGGCGCTTGACGATGGCTTCGAGCACGAGATCGATGCCGATGCCCGTCTTCGCCGAAATCGGCACGGCTTCGGAGGCGTCGAGGCCGATCACCTCCTCGATCTGCGCCTTGATGCGGTCGGGTTCGGCGGCGGGCAGGTCGATCTTGTTGAGCACCGGCACGATTTCATGGCCGGCGTCGAGCGCGTGATAGACATTGGCGAGGGTCTGCGCCTCCACGCCCTGCGAGGCGTCCACCACCAGCAGCGAGCCCTCGCAAGCCGCAAGCGACCGGGACACTTCGTAGGCGAAGTCGACGTGCCCGGGCGTGTCCATCAGGTTGAGAATATAGGTCTGGCCGTCCTGCGCCTTATATTCGAGGCGGACGGTCTGCGCCTTGATGGTGATGCCGCGCTCGCGCTCGATGTCCATGGAATCGAGCACCTGCTCAACCATGTCGCGCTCAGCCAGCGTGCCGGTCTGCTGGATCAGGCGGTCGGCGAGGGTGGACTTGCCATGGTCGATATGGGCGACGATGGAGAAGTTGCGGACGTTGTCGATGCTATGGGCGCTCATGCCGCGCAGATAGCAGGGGAATCAAGGGAAAGGAAGGGCGAAGCGCAAAAATTCGCTTCGCCCCGCATTGGTGCGCCGCAAGCTCAGTTGCAATAGGCGTTTCGGTAGCCGACCACATTGCCCCAGCTGTCATAGACCGGGACGCGGCAATAGGTGGAGGACGCCGCCGCCGCAGCGGCCGCCGCGCCGAGCACGCCCAGGCCGACCGCCGCGCCCACGGCGGGACCGCCCCAGCCCCAGCCGCCGCCGCCGTAATATCCGCCACCGCGATAATATCCGCCGCGATAGCCGCCGCCGCGATAGGCGTAGCCGCCCCGATAGCCGCCGCCGCGATACACGGCCCCGCCGCGATAGCCGCCGCCGCGATAGACGGCGCCGCCGCCGCCCCCGGCCCTGTAGCCGGGGCGCGCATCAGCCGCGGTGCTCGTGACCAAAACGAACCCCAGAGCCGCCGCCAAGCCCAAAGCGCTGGAAAAATATCCACGGGACCGCGTGATCATTGCCGCCTCCTGCTTCAATTGACCGGGAAAAAGCCTACAAAACCCAAAACCAAGCTAATCCTGTCCATGGTTGCGCGCAATGCATCCTTTGCGCTCATCCTTTACGGAGCCGGGGGCGAAAATTTTGCGGTTTGCCGAAAGGCTTGTTATCAGGTCGCGACCGAACTCGTTCCAGGAAAGCAAAATGCGTCCGTCCAAACGCGCGCCCGACTCGATGCGCCCCGTCTCCCTCGAGCGCAATGTCGCGCGCTATGCCGAAGGCTCGTGCCTGGTGAAATTCGGCGGCACCCACGTGCTGTGCACGGCCTCGCTGGAGGACAAGCCGCCGCAATGGCTGCGCGGCCAGGGCAAGGGCTGGATCACCGCCGAATACGCCATGCTGCCGCGCGCCACCCACACCCGCACGCGCCGCGAGACGTCAAAACCCTCGGGGCGGACGCAGGAAATCCAGCGCCTGATCGGCCGCTCCTTGCGCGCCGTCACCAATCTGCAGGCGCTCGGCGAACGCCAGATCACCGTGGATTGCGACGTGATCCAGGCCGATGGCGGCACCCGCACGGCGTCGATCACCGGCGCCTGGGTCGCCCTTCACGATTGTTTGAAGTGGATGCGCGACCGCTCGATGATCAAGGATATGCCGCTCAAGGACCATGTCGCGGCGGTGTCCTGCGGCATCTATCAGGGCGTTCCGGTGCTCGACCTCGATTATGACGAGGATTCCGTCGCCCACACCGACGGCAATTTCGTCATCACCGGGACCGGCGGGCTGGTCGAGGTGCAGGCGACCGCCGAGGGCGCCGTTTTCTCGGAAGAGGAACTGACCAAGTTGCTGGGGTTGGCGCGAAAGGGCGTGACGGAGCTGGTGCAGTTGCAGAAGCAGGCGCTCACCGCATGAAACGCGCGCTGACGGGCAAAATCGTCATCGCTACCCATAATGCGGGCAAATTGCGTGAAATGCGCGAATTGCTCGCGCCCTATGGTGTGGAGGCGGTTTCCGCGGGCGAGCTGGGTCTTGGCGAGCCGGACGAGACCGGCGCGGATTTTGTCAGCAACGCGCTCATCAAGGCGCGCGCCGCCGCTGCGGCGGCCCAGCTGCCGGCCTTTGCCGACGATTCCGGTCTGTGCGTCGACGCGCTCGACGGCGCGCCCGGGATTTACTCGGCGCGCTGGGCGGGGGATTCGAAGGATTTCGCCGCCGCCATGGCGCGGATCGAAGCGGAAGTGACGGCGTCGGGCTCGCCGTCGCGCCGCGCTCATTTCGTCTCGGCGCTGGCCGTGGTCTGGCCGGACGGCGAAGCGGCGGTGTTCGAGGGCAAGGTTTTTGGCGACCTGACCTTTCCGCCGCGCGGAAAAGCCGGGTTCGGCTACGATCCCTGCTTCACGCCCGACGGCCACGCCCGCACGTTTGGCGAGATGACGGCCGAGGAAAAGCACGGCATCCCGGCCGACGGCTCCGAAGCCCTTTCGCACCGCGCGCGCGCCTTCCAGATGATGGCGCGGGCGCTGCTGAAATAATCAAAACCGCGGCGTCGACGCGAAGGCCTCTTTATAGGCTTGCGCCGACGCCTGACAGAACTCGCCGGTCTCCTCGTTGAGGACCAGCAATTCGCCGGTGGCGACGCCGAAATAGGCGCCGTGCAGGTGCAGCCAGCCCCGCTCTTCCAGCGTGGCGATATAAGGAAAAGTGCGCAGGTTCGCGAGGCTCTGTTTTATGGACTCGTGGTTCAGCCGCTCCGACCATTCGCGCAGCGGCTCGGTCGGCGGCCCCAGCGTTTCCGCCGCGGGGGCGAGCAGCCGGATCCAGCGGCCGATGAAATCGCCGGGCGCGAGCGGGCGCATATAGGGGTCGGCCTGCATTTCGGTGAAGGCGCGCACGCCGCCGCATTGGGCGTGGCCCATCACCACGACATGCTTCACCTTCAGCCCCATCACCGCAAATTCAATCGCCGCGGAAGTGCCGTGGTAATCGTCGTTGGGCTTGTAGGGCGGGGCGAGGTTGGCGACATTGCGCACCACGAACATTTCGCCCGGGCCTGCGTCGAAAATCAGCTCCGGCGACACGCGCGAGTCGCAGCAGCCGATCAGCAGGATTTCCGGGTTCTGACCGCGCTGCGCCAATTCCTCGAAACGCTCGCGCTCCCGGCCGAAACGCCCGCCAAGAAAATTTTCGTAGCCTTCGGTCAGACGTTTGGGAAAATTTTCGACGCACATGGCATTTCTCCGCGCCGCCGTCGGCCGGCGGCGCGCTCCTTTTGCCGCAACGCGCCCCGCGGAGCAAGCCTGTGCGGCCGACCAAAGAAGGAAGCGGGACGTCAAAATGACAATGGCGTGAACAGGTCCGAGCGTTTAAGGTGCAAGCGCCAGCATTGGCGTCGCGGCGGGTTGCGGATGCGCAGCCCGCGCGATTTTTGTTTTATGCGTCCGTTTCCTTTTTTGCGCAGGCGAAAAGGGAAGCCTGGGACGCCGCCAGGGAGACATGATGACCAGCCTACGTCCTCGCCGCAGCGTGCTCTACATGCCCGGTTCGAACGCTCGCGCGCTGGAAAAGGCCAGGACGCTGGCCGCCGACGCTCTGATTCTCGACCTCGAGGACGCCGTCGCCCCGGATTCGAAAACCCTGGCGCGCGAACAGGTCGCCGCCGCCGTCAAGGCGGGCGGGTTCGGCCGCCGCGAGGTCGTCATCCGCATCAACGGCACCCACACCCCCTGGGGCAAGGAGGACCTCGCCGCCGCCGCCGCCGCCGGTCCCGACGCCATCCTGCTGCCGAAAGTGTCGACGCCGGGCGACATCACCATCACCGCCAAGGCGATTCGCGACCTCGGCGCGCCCGAGCACACCAAGCTCTGGGCGATGATGGAGACGCCGACCGCGATCCTCAACGCCGATTCCATCGTGCGCACCGCGCTCGACCCGGCCTCGCGGCTCGCGGTTCTGGTGATGGGCACCAATGACATCGCCAAGGAGACCCGCGCCCGCCTCACCCCCGGCCGTCAGTCCATGCTGGCCTATCTGTCGATCTGCGTCGCGGCGGCCCGCGCCCATGGCGTCGACATCATCGACGGCGTCTTCAACGATTTTTCCGACGAGGCCGGCTTCCGCGCGGAATGCGAGCAGGGCCGCGATCTCGGCATGGATGGCAAGACGCTGATCCATCCCAAGCAAGTGGACATCTGCAACGAGGTCTTCGCCCCCGCGGAAAATGAGGTTTTGTGGGCGCGAAAAATCATCGAGACCTTCGATCTGCCGGAGAATCAGTCCAAGGGCGCGCTGCAGGTCGACGGCAAAATGGTGGAGCGGCTCCACGCCGACATGGCGCGGCGCACCGTCGCCATTGCGGAGGCGATCGCCGCCAACGCCTGATCATAGAAAAAGCTTGTCGTGCGCGAACTGGGGTTTTCCGGACGCGCGCGGCGGCTATAATGCCGGCAAACGGCAGGGGACTGCATAATGAACGCGCAGAACGGACAGGGCGAGGATCAATCCAAGGACGCGGCCCCTTCGGCCCAGCAGCCTGTCGCGCCCAAGTCTCCGCCCAAGTCCCCGCCTGAAGGCGAGGGCAAGGCCGCCAATCCGTTCGGCGGACCCGTCGCGGCCCCGAGCGCCCCAGGGGCGGCGCCGCACATCGAATGGAAGGCCGGGGCGCCGGAAGCGGCAAAGCCTGCCGACGTGAAGCCCGCGCCGAAATCCGACGCCGCTCCGCCCGCTGAAAAGCCCGCGCCCGTCGCCGCGAAACCGGCGCCCAAGTCTGAGGCCGCGCCGTCCACCGAAAAGCCCGCGCCCGCCGCCGCGAAGCCGTCGCCGAAGCCTGAGGCCGCGTCGCCTGCCGAAAAGCCCGCGCCCGCCGCCACGAAACCGTCGCCGAAGCCCGAGGCCGCTCCGCCCGTCGAAAAGCCCGCGCCCGCCGCCGCGAAACCGCCGACGAAGCCTGAGGCCGCGCCGTCCACCGAAAAGCCCGCTCCCGTTGCTGCGAGGCCGACGCCGAAGCCCGAGGCCGTTCCGCCCGAAAAGTCCGCGCCTGCCGCCGCCAAACCGGCGCCGAAGCCGGAAACAGCGTCGCCCGCTTCGGCCGCGCGTCCCCTGGTCAGGCCCTCGCCTATTCCGACGCCCCCGCCGAAAAGCGACGTGCCGCCGCCGTTTCCTGGCAAGGCGCCGGCCGCCAGCGCTGAAGCGCCCAAGAAACGCAAGCGCGGTCTCCTCGCGCCCGTCGCGGCCGTCGTCGGTCTCGCGGTGGTCGGCGGCGGGGCCTATCTCGCGCTGACAGATTATTTCGCCGCGCCTGCGGACAGCGCCGCCGAGACGCCCAACAAGATCGCCGCAGCGCCCGCGCCTGTCGCGACGCCGGCGCCTACCCCCGCGCCCGAGCCGGTCAAATCCGAGCCCGTCAAATCCGAGCCCGCGGCGGCGCCGGCGGAGGCGGAGGCGGAAAAGCCCGCCGCGTCCGAGGCCGCTTCGACGGAGAGCAAGCCCGAGGCCGCCGCCGAGGCCAAAGCCCCCGCCGCCGCCGAGCCGGCGGCCGAGCCCGCGGCCCGCGCTGACGCGCCCGCTAAGTCGGAGGAGCCCTCCGTCAAGCCAGCCGAGCCCGCCGCCAAGGCGGACGAGCCCGCGCTCAACAAGCCGGCAGAGCCGGTCACTGAGGCGGCGGACGCCGCGCTCAGCCTGCGCGAGCGCGCGCTGGTCGAGCGCCTGACCGAGACGCGGTCGCAGCTCGCCGACACCCAGGCGCAGGTCGCCGAACTGAGCCAGCGGCTCAGCGCCGCCGAAACCAAGATTTCAACGCCCAAGAGCGAAACGCGGGCGCTGTCCGCTCTCGACGCGGGGCAGGCCGGCGCCCCTTCCGCGCGCCTGGTGCTGGCGCAATCCGCCCTCACCGCGCTGACCCAGGGGCTCGACGCCTCCGTCTTCATCAGCGGGCTCGAGCGGATCGGCGCTGATGCCGGAGATGTCGCGCAAATGCGCGCCGGCCTGGCGGCGCCGACGCCGGCGAAACTCGCTGCGGCTTTTGACGCGCTCTCGGACAAGATCGTCACGGCGGCGGCGCCGGCGCCGCAGCCGGCCCCGGCCGACGCGAAGCCCTGGGACAAGGCTCTGTCCTATGTCCAGACGCACGCCAGCAAATATGTGAAGGTGCGTCCCATCGGCGCGGCCGCCTTGGCCGAGGAAACCGCGGCGGGTCTGGTCGCCAAGGCGCAGAAGGCGCTCGCGGCCGGCGATCTCGCCGGCGCTGTGGCGCTGGTGGCGAAACTGCCCGAGCCCTCGCGCGCCGTGGCCGCCGACTGGGCGCAGGGCGCGAACGCCCGGCTCGCCGGCGAAAACGCCGCCCGGGCGGAGTTCGAAGCCGCGCTGAAGAGCGTCGGCAAAGCCAACAATTGATCATTCTCTGTCACTTTGGGCGTGTTCCATGTTCAAAACGCTGATCTACCTCGCTTTGATCGCCGGCGCCGCCTGGGGCCTCGATATTCTGCATGAGACCAAGGGAACGTTGGTTCTCGAATGGTTCGGCCGTCACATCGAAACCACGCCGATGGTCGGCGTCGTCTTCGTCCTGGTGGTGGCGATCGTCCTGCTGCTGCTGTGGAAGGCGCTCAGCTTCACGCTCCGCGTGCCCGCGGTCGTTGCGGTGTCGCAGCGCGCCCGCAAGCGCGCCCTCGGATTGGACGCTTTGTCGCGCGGCATTGTCGCGGCCAATGCCGGCGACCTGCAGCGCGCGGAAAAGGCCGCCGCCGACGCGAAGAAACATCTGCCGGCCGAACCGCTCACCTTCCTGCTGGAGGCGCAGACCGCGCAACTCGCCGGCGACCGCGCCCGGGCGGCGCGGGTGTTCCGCGAGATGAGCCAGATCCCCGAAACCAAAATGCTGGGCCTGCGCGGCCTCCACGCCGAAAGCCTGCGCCAGGGCGACCACGACGCCGCTCATGGCATCGCGATCGAGGCGCAGAACGCGCGTCCGCTGAGCTGGTCGGGACAGGCCGTGCTCGACCGCCACACCGCCGCGCGGGACTGGGCGGCGGCGCATGAATGCATCGCGCAGAGCATCAAGGCCAAGATCATCGACGCCGACACGGCCCGCCGCCAGAAGGCTGTGCTCGACACGGCGATCGCCCTGGATGTCGAGGCCACCGACCCCGCGCGCGCCATCAAATTGCTGCGCGCCGCGCTGGCCAAGGAGCCGACCCTGGTTCCCGCCGCCGTCCTGCTCGGCCGCCTGCTGTCCCGCAAAGGCGACATGCGCGCCGCCTCGAAAATGCTCGAGGGCGTCTATGCGAAGACGCCGCATCCGGAGATCGCCCGCGCCTATCTCGACGTGCGCGTTGGCGATTCCGCCTCCGACCGCCTGAACCGGGCCAAGACGCTGGCGCGCTGCGCCCCCGAGGCGCCGGAAAGCGCGTTGATCGTCGCCGTCGCCGCGATCAACGCCCGCGATTTCGCTCTGGCCCGCCAGGTCATGGCGCCTCTGGTGGCGTCGGGGCAGCGTCCGACCGCGCGCATGTGCGTGATCATGGCGGAACTCGAGGAGCGCGAGCACCAGGCGCATGGTCTGGTGCGCGAATGGCTGTCGCGCGCCACGCGCGCGCCCCGCGACGCCATGTGGTTCGCCGACGGCAATTGGTCGAAAACCTGGTCGCCGGTCTCGCCCTCCGGAAAGCTCGACGCCTATGTCTGGGCCGAGCCCAAGGAAGAACTCTCGGGCCCGATCGAGGAGCCGCCGCCGGCCGGCAAGCCCGCGGTTCTGGACAGCGCGCCGCCGGCCGCCACCATCGAACCGCCCGCCAAGGTCGAGATCGAGGCCAAGGCCGAGCCGCATCCCGAACCGGAACCCGCCGCGGAGCCCGCGCCGCAGAAAGCCTCGGACGCCCAGCGCTCCTCGCCGCAGCCGGTGATCTTTCCGCTGGCGACGCCCCCCGACGATCCCGGCCCGAAGCCCGCGGGCGCAGCCCGGACGTTTTGACGCCCCGTTTCAGGCGGAGCCTGCTCGTCCCCACGAGCAGGCTCTTTTTTTGCGCTTTCGCTGACGTTTTGCGGAGGCCGATAAAAATGAAAGCAAATTGTCTCATTTTTTCTTAGGGCTACCCGCCGAAATTTTCGCGGACTGTGGCGCCGAAACGCTAGTGCGGCGCGTTTGGTGACGGCATTTTCAGGAAACCCCGAAGAAACTGCTCTCGTTCGCCGTCTGGGAGTTCACCATGCGTTCATTGCCGCTTGCCTTCGCCGCTTTGGCGCTTTTCGCCTCCGCCGCCGCTCCGTCCGTCGCCGAGGCCAGCACCAATCTCGTCAATTTTCGCGCGGGCTATGGCCCGGGCACCGTGGTCATCAGCATGAGCCAGCGCAAGCTCTATTATGTGCTCGATGACGCCCGCGCCATCCAATATCCGGTCGCCGTCGCCAAGCCCGGCAAGGAATGGCTCGGCGCCGCCCATATTCAGGGCAAATATTACCACCCCGACTGGACGCCCCCGGCCGTGGTCAAGCAGGATCACCCGAATCTGCCGAATTTCATTCGCGGGGGCTCGCCGTCCAACCCGATGGGCGTGGCCGCCCTGACGCTCGACCGCTCCGAGATCGCCATCCACGGCACCTCGGCGAAAATGCGCGGCTCCATCGGCTCGCGCGCCTCCTATGGCTGCATCCGCATGCTCAACGAGGACGTGTCCGATCTCTACGGCCGGGTGAGCGTCGGCACGCCGGTGATCATGACGCCCTGAGCGGCGACAAATGGCCAACAAAAAACCCGCCGTGACCGGCGGGTTTTTCTTTTGAGCGGGTTCTGCTCAGTTCGGGGCGCCCGCGGCCTGCGCCTGCTGCATGCGCTGGGCGTAGAGCGTGGCGAAGTCGATGGGGTCGAGATAGAGCGGGGGGAAGCCGCCGTTGCGCACGGCGTCGGCGACGATCTGGCGCGCGAACGGGAACAGCAGGCGCGGGCACTCGATCATCACCACGGGATGCGACTGCTCTGCCGGGATGTTGATCAGGCGGAACACGCCGGCATAGGTCAGCTCGAACTTGAACAGGGCGTCGGCGCCTTCGCCGGCCGAGCCTTCCAGCAGGATGTCGACCTCGAAGTCCTGTTCGGCGAGCTGTTTGGCGTTGACGTTCACCTGGATGTTGATGTTCGGCGCCTTTTCCTGCGGTCCGAGCGAACGCGGCGCGTTCGGGTTCTCGAAGGAAAGGTCCTTGCAGTACTGCACCAGGCAATTCAAAGCGGGGGCCTGGCCGCCGGTGGTGTCGGTCATGAAAAACTCCTGTTCGGGCCTGACCCGATGCGTCGGTGAGGACCCTGGCCGCCGCGCACAAGCGACGGGACGCAAGGCGGCGGGAATATCCGCCTTGTTCGCGCCTAGCACGAAACGCCGCCGGAAAACAAGGCGGGCCTTCCCTTAGAGCCGGCTATTCACGGCGGCCTCAGCGCGGCCTGCGCTCCGAGGATGCGTCGGTGATGCGCCACTCGCTCGGGTTGAGGTCGATGGCGGTCAGATCCGCCTTGCGGCCCGAGCCGGGCTGGTGCGCGCGCATTTTTGACGCGAGATCGTCGCGCACGGAGGGGATGGTGAGCACGAGGCCGGCGATATCGGAGAGGAACCCCGGCAGGATCAGCAGGATCGCGCCGAAACTGCCGATCATGCCCTCGGCCATCGCGCCTTCGCGCGCCCGCGCGCCGGTGACCGCCGCGCGCACCCGTTGCAGCGCCACCGCGGCGTTCTCGCGCAAATTGGCGAAGCCGAGCAGCGTGGTGGCGACGCCGGCCAGCAAGGCGCCGCCGAGGCCGATGACATGCGCGACGGCGTAAAAGGTCGCGAGTTCCGCGGCCACCCAGATTATCAGCACCGGTCCGAAGATGGAACGGAACATCAGCAAGCCTTTCCCTTCGCGAACTGTCTGACGCCGCGCCGCCTTGCTGGCGGGCGCCTCCAATGCTACCCATCCCTCATATGGCCGCGCGATCGTCGCGGCGCAACGCCGGCCTGTCACGAGGACGCCATGCAGGTTGATTCCATCACTATCATTTTCATCGTTCTCGCCGCTTTTGTCTTGTGGAAGTTGCGTTCGGTGCTGGGCGAGCGGGAAGGTTTTGAACAGAGATTCGAGAACGGCCCCCAGGTCGCGCCGGGCGCGCCGGCGCCGCAACTTTCGCCGGCCGAACTGGAATGGACGGAATGCGCCGAGCGCGGCGGCCCGGTCTGGCGCGGGTTCGACCAGATCAGCCGCGCCCAGCGCGATTTTTCCCCAAAAATCTTCCTGGCCGGCGCCCGCTCCGCCTATGAGATGATCGTCCAGGCTTTTTCGCGCGGCGATGAGCAGGCCTTGCAGGCGCTGACCAGCCCGGACGTGCTCGCCGGCTTCAAGACGGCGCTCGACGAGCGCCGGGCGCGGGGCGAAACCATGCAGACCACGCTGGTGGGCTTGAACGACGCCCGGATCGTTGAGGCGCGCGTGGAAAAGAACCTCGCCATCATCGCCGTGCGATTCGACGGCCAATTCATCACCGCCACCCACGGGCCTGACGGCGCGCTGATCGAGGGCGATCCCAACACGCCGGCCAATGTCATCGACGTCTGGACCTTCGCCCGTCCCAACGATGCGACGACCCCGAACTGGACGCTGGTGGCGACCTCGCCGGGCCAATGAGGTCGCCGGTCCCCCGCGTCCTCGCGCTGCTCACGGGCCTGCTCGCCGCTGCACCCGGCTTTGCGCAAGGACGTGGGTTTTCGTTGGAGCCGGCCGATTTCGCCGCTTCGGAGGGGTCGAGCGAGGCGCTGGCGGTCTGGCGGAAAAGCTGCGCGCGCGTTCCGGCGGCGCGCAACCTGCCCGAACTCAAGCCGGCCGCCTGGAAAAAGGCCTGCGCCGCCGCGCAAGCCGGGGGCGCCGACTTTTTCGCCCGCCATTTCCGCGCGTATCGCGTCGTGCCCGATTCGGCGCCCGATTCCTTCTTCACCGGCTATTACCAGCCGGAAATCCCGGGATCGCTGACCCCGACCCGCGCTTTCGCCACGCCGGTCTATGGCCGCCCGCCCGATCTGGTCACGACCACGCAATTTCCAGGCCTGACCGCGGCAAGGCGCGAGGGCGGCGCGCTCAAACCCTATCCCGACCGCGGCGAGATCGAGGATGGCGCTCTGGAGGGGAGCGGCGCGCCGAAACTTGTCTATCTGCGCGACAAGGCGGACCTGTTCCTGGCGCAGGTGCAGGGCTCGGCGCGGGTGCGCCTGCCGGACGGGCGGGTGTTGCGCCTGTCCTTCGCCGGCCGCAACGGCCAGCCCTATACGGCCATCGCCCGTATCCTCGTTCAGCGCGGTGTGGCGACGCCTGCGGAAATGACCATGCCGCGCCTGATCGCCTGGCTGCGCGAAAACGGTTTGGAAAAAGGCGAGGCGGGCGACGATTTGTTGCGCCAAAACCGCTCCTTCGTGTTTTTCGAGGGCCAGATCGACCGGGGGGCGAGCCAGCCCGAGGGGGCGAGCGGCGTCGCCCTGACCCCGCTGCGCTCCATCGCCGTGGACAAATCCATCTGGGCCTATGGCCTGCCGTTTTTCATTGACGCGGACCTCCCCTGGCGGGACGAGACGCCCAAACCGTTTCGGCGGGTGGTGATCGCGCAGGACACCGGCTCGGCCATTGTCGGGCCGGGACGCGCCGACATTTATTTCGGCCTGGGCGACGCCGCGGGCGCGCGCGCCGGCGCCTTGCGCCATCACGGCCAGTTCTATCTGCTGCTGCCGAAGGAGTAGCGGCGTGAGCGACGGCAAGAAGAGACTGCGCCTGCCTTCGCGCGAGGAACTCGCCCTGTGGCGGCACGTGGTCGCCGATGTCGTTCCGCGCGCTGGGCGCAAGCGCATGCTGGGCGAGGATGTGCTCCCGCCGACGCCGTCGCCGGCTTCACCGATGGTTATGCCCAGCGTTTCCGCAAAACCGGCGCGGCGCGAACCGCCGCCGCTGGCGCCGCTCGAGCCGAAATTGCGCCGCCGTCTCGCCTCGGGGCGCGAGGCCATCGAGGATCGGCTCGACCTGCACGGCATGACCCAGGCGCAGGCCCATTCGGCGCTGGTCGGCTTCGTCCAGCGCGCCCATGCGCGCGACATCCGGATCGCGCTGGTGATCACCGGCAAGGGCGGCGGCGATTATGGCGAGCGCGGGGTGCTGCGCCGGGTCGTGCCGCTGTGGCTGCGCGAGCCCGCCCTGCGCGCGCTGGTGTCGTCGGTCGAGGAGGCGGCGCGCCCGCATGGCGGCGCCGGCGCCTTTTATGTGCGGCTGCGGCGCAGGCGGCAAGGCTGAGGTCTGCGGCTTTTCGGGCCTTGACCGGGCGCGCCGGGCGCTGCAAGAGCAGCCAAGGTTTTTTTAAGGATCGCCGCATGTCCCAGAATTTTGACGTCCTCGCGCTCGGCAACGCCATTGTCGATGTTCTCGCCCCCGTCGACGACGATTTTATCGTCGCGCAAGGTCTTCGAAAGGGCGGCATGCAGCTCATCGACGAGGCCCAGGCGCTGGCCCTCTATGACGCGATGGGCGCGACCACCATTGTCTCCGGCGGTTCGGCGGCCAATACCGTGGCGGGTCTCGCCAGCTTCGGCGCCAAGGCCGCCTTTGTCGGCAAGGTGCGCGACGACGAGGCGGGACATGCGTTCACCCATGACATCAAGGCCGTGGGCGTGCATTTTTCCACGCCGGCCGCGACGGACGGTCCGAGCACCGCGCGCTGCCTTGTGCTGGTGACCCCCGATGGCCAGCGCACCATGAACACGTTTCTGGGCGCCTGCCAGAACCTGACCGTCGCCGATCTCGATCCCGCCGCCATCAAGGCCGCCCAGGTGCTTTATCTCGAAGGCTATCTCTGGGACCCGCCGCACGCGAAGGAAGCCTTTGTCGAAGCCGCGAAAATTTCCCATGCCGCGGGCCGGCAGGTGGCGCTGACCCTGTCCGACACATTTTGCGTCGACCGCTACCGCGACGAATTCTTGGGGCTGATCCGCGACGGCGTCGTCGACATCGTCTTCGCCAACGAGTCGGAACTGCACGCTTTGTTCCAGACCGCCGATTTCGACGTGGCGCTGGCCGCGCTTCGCAATGAAAAGGTTTTGGCGGCGGTGACTCGCAGCGAAAAGGGCGCCGCGATCCTGCGCGCCGGCGAGGTGGTTTCCGTTCCCGCCGCGCCGATCGAAAAACTGGTCGACACCACGGGCGCGGGCGACCTGTTCGCCGCCGGCTTCCTCGCCGGTTACACCCGCGGAAAGCCGCTCGACCATTGCGCCCGGCTCGGCGCCCTCGCGGCGGCGGAGATCATCCAGCATTATGGCGCGCGGCCGGAGGTCAGCCTGTCCGGCCTCGCCGACCAGAGCGGCTACGTTCACGCGGTGTGAACGGCACAAACTCTGGAAACGCTTCCAGCCGATCCGGCCCTCGCCGGATCGGCTTTTTCGTGGCTCAGGCGGCGCGGGTCTGCGCCACTTGCGCGGCGGCCGAGACCAGACGCGTGATATAGTCTTTCGCCTGGTCGGGCGCGCGCCGGTAGCGGTGCAGCACCAAGTCGGTCAGCTCGTCGACCACCACGGCGTCGGCGCGGTCGATCAAGGCGGGATTGACGTGGGATTCCTTGACGATATGCGCCAGCGCCTGCCGGGAGGCGCGGCCCTGGCTCGCCAATTGGCGAAGATAGGCGCGCCAGCACGACCAGTGCAGGCGCGCCGCCTGACGGGCGCGATCGGTTTCGCTGAAGGCGGTGGAGTAGAATCCGAACAATCTGTCGCAGACCGGCGCCTCGCTCCATGAGGTCAGGTCGTCGGGAGATTTCGGGGCGAGGGTCGTTGAGGCGGTGGGGAGGAAGACTGACATAACGCTAGGATACACTTCGTTTGTTTCATTAATTTGGCTCGTGAAATGAGACAATTGGAAGGCAAAGGTTCCGCTTGGGACGCCCTATCCACCGTTTGCTCGCCCCCTGTGGATAAAGCCTGGCGCAAATAAAAACGCCGGCGGGAGCCCCGCCGGCGCTGCATGTCTGAACCTTTGCGCCGCGATCAGTGGCGGAAGTGGCGATGTCCGGTCAGGACCATGGCGAGACCGGCCTCGTCGGCCGCCTGGATCACCAGATCGTCGCGCATGGAGCCGCCGGGCTGGATCACCGCCGTCGCGCCGGCCTCGGCCGCCGCCAGCAGGCCGTCGGCGAAGGGGAAGAAGGCGTCGGAGGCGACCACCGAGCCCTTGGCCAGCGTTTCCGGCAGGCCGGCGGCCTTGGCGGCCTCCGCGGCTTTCCAGGCGGCGATGCGCGAGGAATCGACGCGGCTCATCTGGCCCGCGCCAATGCCGACGGTCGCGCCATCCTTGGCGTAAACGATGGCGTTGGACTTGACGTGCTTGGCGACGCGGAAGGCGAATTTCAGGTCGGCCAGCTCCTGGGCGGTGGGCGCGCGCTTGGTCACCACTTTCAGCTCCATGTCGTCGACGACCGCATTGTCGCGCGACTGGAACAGCAGGCCGCCCGACACCGAACGCACCGCCAGTCCAACCTTGCGCGGATCGGACAGGCCGCCGGTGAGCAGCAGCCGCAAATTCTTCTTCGCGCCGATCAACGCGATGGCGTCCTCATCGGCGTCGGGCGCGATGATCACTTCGGTGAAAATCTTGACGATTTCCGTCGCGGCCTCGGCGTCCAGTTTTTTGTTCAGCGCGACAATGCCGCCATAGGCCGAGACCGTGTCGCAAGCAAAAGCCTTCAAATAGGCTTCCTTCAGGCTCGCGCCTTCGGCGACGCCGCACGGATTCGCGTGCTTGATGATGGCCACCGCCGCCGTGCGCGCGGGGTCGAATTCCGAGGCCAGCTCGAAGGCGGCGTCGGTGTCGTTGACATTGTTGTAGGAGAGCTGCTTGCCCTGCACCTGCCGCGCCGTGGCGACGCCGGGGCGGTTTTCGCCGGTGAGATAAAAGCCCGCCTTCTGGTGCGGGTTCTCGCCATAGCGCATCGGCTCAGACAGCTTGCCGCCGACGGCGCGGTACTCGGGCGTGTCCTCGCCGATCGCCTGGGCGAACCAGTTGGAAATCGCGGAATCGTAAGCCGCGGTGCGCGCATAGGCCTTTTGCGCCAGTTTTCTGCGCAGGGCGCGGGTGGTGGCGCCGCCATGGGCTTCGAGCGACTCAAGAATGACGGAATAATCGGCGACATCGACGACCACGGCGACATCGTCATGGTTCTTCGCGGCGGCGCGGATCATCGCGGGGCCGCCGATGTCGATGTTCTCGATGGTCTCGTCCCAGCCGGCGCCCTTGGCCACGGTCGCCTCGAACGGATAGAGATTGACCACCAGCAGGTCGATGGGCTCGATGCCATGGGCGAGCATGGCCGCCTCGTGCTCGGGGTTCTCGCGGATCGCCAGCAGGCCGCCGTGGACCTTGGGATGCAGAGTCTTGACGCGGCCGTCCATCATTTCCGGGAAGCCGGTGACGTCGGAGACGTCGACGACCGGAATGCCGGCGTCGGCGATCGCCTTGCGGGTGCCGCCGGTGGAAATCAGCACGACGCCCCGCGCGGAAAGGGCGCGGGCGAAATCGATCAGTCCGGTCTTGTCGGAAACGGAAAGCAGCGCGCGCTTCAGAACACGAGCGTCAGTCATCTTGTCTCTCTTTCGAAAATGTCCGCAGTTCAAGCCGGCGGGGCGATTTTGCCGCGCTTAGCATGTTTCGGCCGCGAATCAAACGCGCTTGCTCAGCTTTGTGCTGGAAGTCTAGAGCGTCCGCCGCAGCCGCGCGGCGATTTCGCCGATCAGCCCGCGCCGGAAGGCGAGCACGCAGATCACGAAAATCGCGCCCTGGATCACCGTCATCCACTGGGCGAAATCCGGCCCGCCGATGCGGTTCAGGACCTCCGGGATCGCCACGACGAAAATGGCGCCGATGACCGGGCCGGTCATGGTGCCCATGCCGCCGAGCAGGACCATCAGGATCACTTCGCCCGACATCGACCAGTGCATGTCGGTGAGCGTCGCGCTCTGCGTCACCAGCGCCTTCGTTCCCCCGGCGAGGCCGGCGAGCGCCGCCGACAGCCCGAAGGCCGCCAGCTTGTAGGAGTCCACGCTGTAGCCCAGCGAAATCGCGCGTGGCTCGTTCTCGCGGATCGCCTTGAGCACGGAGCCGAACGGCGAATGCACGATCCGATAGATGGCCAGCAGCCCGCACAGGAACACGACCAGGACGAAATAATACATGACGCGGTCGTCGCCGAGCGGGATCAGGCCAAAAAGCTTGCCGCGCGGGACGCCTTGAATGCCGTCCTCGCCATGGGTGAAGGGGACCTGAAGAGCGACGAAATAGCCCATCTGCGCCAGGGCGAGCGTGATCATCGAGAAATAGATGCCCTGGCGGCGGATCGACAGCGCGCCGGCGACGAGGCCCAGCAGGCCGACGAAGGCGGTGGCGGCGAGCAGAGTGAGTTCCGGCGGCCATCCCCAGACCTTGGCGACATGGGCGGCGATATAGGCCGCGCCGCCGAAAAACAGCGCATGGCCGAAGGAGAGCAAGCCGGCATAGCCGACCAGCAGGTTGAAGGCGCTCGCGAACAGGGCGAAGCACAGGGCTGTGGCGAGGAAGAACGGATAGAGGGCGAAGGGCGCGACGGCGAGCAGCGCCGCCAGCACGGCGAAGGCGATGAACTCCGCCGGTTTCGGCCGGGATGCGGTGGGCCCCTTGGCTGCGAGCGCGTGTGTCAAAGTTTTTTCCCAAATAGTCCGGTCGGCTTCACCAGCAGCACGGCGACCATGATGACGAAGACGACGATATTCGCCGCCTGCGGATAAAACACTTTTGTCAGGCCCTCGACGATGCCGAGCATGAAGCCGGCGCCGATGGCGCCAAGGATCGAGCCCATGCCGCCGATCACGACCACCGCGAAGACGACAATGATGAAATCCGCGCCCATCAGCGGCCGCACCTGGTAGATCGGCGCGGCCAGCACGCCCGCGAGCGCGGCGAGGCCGACGCCAAAACCGTAAGTCAGCGTGATCAGCCGCGGAACGTTGATGCCGAAGGCGCGGGTGAGCTCCGGGTTCTCCGTCGCGGCGCGCAGCACCGAGCCGAGCCGGGTTTTCTCGATCATGAACCAGGTGAACAAGCAGACGCAGAGCGAAAAGACGACGGCCCAGGCGCGATAGGTCGGCAGGTACATGAAGCCGAGATTGGTGCCGCCCTTGAGTTGCTCCGGCAAGGGATAGGGCTGCCCGGAGGCGCCGAACTGGTTTTGAAATACGCCCTGGATGATCAGGGCGAGGCCGAAGGTGAGCAGCAGGCCGTAAATGTGGTCAAGCCCGGCCAGGCGCTTGAGCATGGTCCGTTCGATGACCATGCCGAACAGCGCGACGCCGAGCGGGGCGAGAATGAGCGCCGGCCAATAGCCGATGTGGAAATAGGTGAGCAGGAACCAGGCGGCGAAGGCGCCGACCATGTAGAGAGCGCCATGGGCGAAATTGACGATGTTCAGCATGCCGAAGATCACGGCGAGGCCGAGGCTCAGCATGGCGTAGAAGGCGCCGTTGATCAGCCCGAGCAGGAGCTGGCCGAACAGGGCTTGGGTCGAGATGCCGAGCAGGGGGATCATGCGGCGGCCCCCGTGACGGCGCCTTCCTTCTCCCCTTGCGGGAGAAGGTGGATCGGCGCGTAGCGCCGAGACGGATGAGGGGGCTTGCGAGACAGGGCGGAACCCCTCATCCGGCGCTTCGCGCCACCTTCTCCCGCAATGGGAGAAGGGGTGCGCGTGGCTGTCACGAAAAATTTCACTTCTTCACCAGCGGGCATTCGCTCTGCGACAGCGGCCGGAACGCCTCGTCGGCGGGGATGGTGGCGATCACCTTGGCGTAATCCCAGGGGTATTTCGATTCCGCGGGGGTCTTGACCTGCAACAGATAGGCCGGGTGGATCTTGCGTCCGTCCTCGCGGATCGAGCCCTTGCCAAAGGCCTGGTCGTCGGTCGGCGTCGCCTTCATCTTGGCGACCACCGCGGCGCCATCGGTGGGCGAGCCCAGCGCGTCCACCGCCTTCAGATAATGCAGCACCGAGGAATAGACGCCGGCCTGCACCATGGTCGGCTTGGCGTGAGCTTTCGATTTCTGCGAAAAACGGTCGGCGAAGGCGCGGGTGTCGTCGTTGAGGTCCCAATAATAGGTGACGGTGAACTCGAGGCCCTGGGCGACGGGCAGGCCGAGCGCGTTGACGTCCGAGAGGAAGATCAGCAGCGCCGCCAGTTTCTGGCCGCCCTGGGTGATGCCGAATTCGGCCGCCTGCTTGATGGCGTTGGCGGAATCGCCGCCGGCATTGGCGAGGCCGATCACCTTGGCCTTCGACGATTGCGCCTGCAACAGTTGCGAGGAGAAGTCCGCGTTGTTGAGCGGCGCGTAAACGTTGCCGACGACCTTGCCGCCATTGGCGGCGACCACGGCCGTGGTGTCGCGCTCCAGCGCCTTGCCGAAGGCATAGTCGGCGGTGATGAAATACCAGGTGTCGCCGCCGGCCTTGGTCATGGCCTTGCCGGTGCCATTGGCCAGCGCATAGGTGTCATAGGTCCAGTGGATCTGGTTGGGCGTGCAGGCCTTGCCCGTCAGATCGGAGGAAGCGGCGCCGGAGTTGAGAAAGACCTTGTTCTTGTCCTTGACGATCTGGCCGACCGCAAGCGCCACGCCGGAATTCAGCGTGTCGACGATGACATCCGCCTTGCCCTGGTCGAACCATTCGCGGGCGATGCTGGTGCCGACGTCGACCTTGTTGAGGTGGTCGGCGTAAACCAGTTCGACCTTCCAGCCTTTGGCGGCGAGCCCGGATTCGTCGATCGCCAGTTGCGCGGCGAGCTGCGAGCCGACGCCGCCGACATCGGCATAGGGGCCGGAGCCGTCGGTAAGCACGCCGACCTTGACCACCTTGTCGGCGGCGAAGGCGCAAGTGGTCATCACCCCCAAGGCCACGCCGGCCAAAAGAATCTTTTTCATAGGCTTCCTCCCATTCCATGCCCTCTAGGGCTTTTTGTGAAAATCAGACGCCGAGATAGGCGTGGAGCTTGTCCATATTGTCGGGCAATTCGGCGGCGGCGAAGGCGTCGATCACCCGCCCGTGCTCCATCACGTAGAAACGGTCGGCGAGTTGCGACGCCCAGCGGAAATTCTGTTCGACCAGCAAGAGGGTGAAGCCGCGCGGCTTGAGTTTCTGGATGGCGTGGCCGATCTGCTTGATGATGATCGGGGCCAGGCCTTCGGTCGGCTCGTCAAGCATCAGCAGGCGGGCGCCGGTGCGCAGGATGCGGGCGATCGCCAGCATCTGCTGCTCGCCGCCGGACAGTTTTCCGCCCATGCTGGTCGAGCGTTCCTTCAGGTTCGGGAACAGATCGTAGATTTCGTCGAGCGACAGGCCGCCGTCGGCGATTTTCGGCGGCAGCAACAGGTTTTCCAGCACGGTGAGGCTGGCGAACACGCCGCGCTCCTCCGGGCACAGCGCCACGCCGCGCCGGGCGATCTTGTCCGAGGAGAGCGCGATGGTCTCCTCGCCCTCATAACGAATCGAGCCCTGGCGCTTGCCGATCATGCCCATGATGCATTTCAGCGTCGTGGTCTTGCCCGCGCCATTGCGGCCGAGCAGGGTGACGACTTCGCCCGGACGCACCTCGAAATCCACGCCATGCAGCACATGGGATTCGCCGTACCAGGCCTGAAGCCCCGACACGTTCAGCAGTGGCTCAGACATGGGCGGCCTCCGCGCCGAGATAGGCCTGCTGCACCGCCGGATCGGAGGAGACGGCGGCGTAATCGCCCTCCGCCAAGACTTTTCCGCGCGTCAAAACGGTGATGACCTCACACAAGCTGGCGACGACATTGAGATTGTGCTCGACCATCACCACCGTGCGGCCCTGCGCCACCCGCTTGATCAAACCGGCGATGCGCTCGATGTCCTCCTGGCCCATGCCGGCGAGCGGCTCGTCGAGCAGCAGCACTTTCGGGTCAAGCGCCAGGGTGGTGGCGAGCTCCAGCGCGCGCTTGCGGCCGTAGGGCATTTCGCCCGCGGGGGTCTCCTCCCAGCCGGCGAGGCCGACTTCGTCCATCAGCGCGCGGGCCTGCGCGTCAAACTTGCGCAGAACGCGGTCGGAGCGCCAGAAATCGAAGCTCTCGCCACGCTTGCGCTGCAGGGCGGCGCGCACGTTTTCGAGCGCGGTCAGGTGCGGAAAGACGGCGGAAATCTGGAACGAGCGCACCAGCCCCAGGCGCGCGACCTCGGCGGGCCGCGCCCTGGTGATGTCCTGGCCCTCGTAGAGAATGGTCCCGCGTGTCGGGACCAGAAACTTGGTCAGCAGGTTGAAGCAGGTGCTCTTGCCCGCGCCATTGGGACCGATCAGCCCGTGAATCGTGTTCCGCCGCACGCGCAGGCGGACGTCGCTCACCGCTGTGAAGCCGGCGAATTCTTTCGTCAACCCGGATGTTTCCAGGGCATAAACCGTCATAAGGCGGCATTCCTCCCACGGAGCGTTTGCTCCGCATTCCTAGGTCCCTTTTGCCGGGACTCTGTGGGGAGAAGTGTAGGCGCCGGCGCGTCAGGGAATCAAGCGGCTGCGACGGTTTTTCTCGTTCTTTAGTCCAAAGTCGCAGGAACGATTTTCCTCTTTTCAACCCCAAAGCTCGCGCAATTAGGCGAAAGTCTGCGTGACACGATGTCGCATATTCTTGGTCTGTGCCCTCCGGGGCACTCGCCATAGCCTTCGTTTGGCGCTATGGGAGGCGCCTGCATGGTTTATTTGACTTTTGTCAATGAACGCACGGCAGGAGCGGGCAATGGCCCGCGCAATGGCAATCTGGTAGGCTTTGTGGCGCCGGATTGATTTCATTGGGGCGAAAACATGGCGCAAGCAGACTCACTGACGACAGCGCCGCCCGAGGGCGGCAAATCCATCACCTTGGGCGAAGTGACGATGATCGTCGTTTCCCTGGTCGGCGCCATCGGAGCGCTCTACATCGCGGCGAACGCCTACACGGCGCCCTACGCGTTCCACATGGCGCTCTTCGCCCTCGCCGGCCTCGGCGGCGCGATCGCGACCCTCAAGCGCTACAAGTCTCGCCCCGCGGTCATTCCGCAGGAAATCGACGGCAAGCCCAACTACAATTACGGCCCGATCAAGTTCACCTCGATCGCGGCGATCTTCTGGGGCATCGCCGGGTTCCTGGTCGGCCTGATCGTCGCCACCGAACTGGCCTTCCCCGATCTGTCCATGGGTCTGTCCTGGCTCAACTTCGGCCGGCTGCGTCCGTTGCACACCTCGGCGGTTATTTTCGCCTTCGGCGGCAACGTCCTGCTCGCGACCTCGTTCTACGCCGTGCAGCGCACCTGCCGCGCCCGTCTCGCCGGCGAGATCGCGCCCTGGTTCGTGGTGCTGGGCTACAACCTGTTCATCGTCATCGCCGGCACCGGCTACCTGCTGGGCATCACCCAGGGCAAGGAATATGCCGAACCCGAATGGTATTCCGACCTCTGGCTGACCATCGTCTGGGTGGCTTACCTGCTGGTGTTCCTGGCGACGTTGTGGAAGCGCAAGGAGCCCCACATCTACGTCGCCAACTGGTTCACCCTGGCGTTCATCATCACCATCGCCATGCTGCATCTCGGCAACAACGCTTCGGTGCCGGTGTCGATCTTCTCGCCGAAGTCCTACATCGTCTGGTCCGGCGTCCAGGACGCCATGTTCCAGTGGTGGTACGGCCATAACGCCGTTGGCTTCTACCTGACCGCCGCCTTCCTCGCCATCATGTATTATTTCGTGCCCAAGCGCGCGGAACGGCCGGTTTACTCCTACCGCCTGTCGATCATCCACTTCTGGGCCCTGATCTTCATGTACATCTGGGCCGGCCCGCACCATCTGCACTATACGGCGCTGCCGGACTGGACGCAGACGCTCGGCATGACCTTCTCGATCATGCTGTGGATGCCCTCGTGGGGCGGCATGATCAACGGCCTGATGACCCTGTCGGGCGCCTGGGACAAGCTGCGCACCGATCCCGTCCTGCGCATGCTCGTCGTCTCCGTCGCCTTCTACGGCATGTCGACCTTCGAAGGTCCGCTCATGTCGATCAAGGTGGTCAACTCGCTGTCGCACTACACCGACTGGACCATCGGCCACGTGCATTCCGGCGCTTTGGGCTGGGTGGGCTTCGTCTCCTTCGGCGCGCTCTACTGCCTGATCCCCTGGGTCTACAACAAGAAGCTGTACTCGCTGAAGCTCGTGAACTGGCACTTCTGGATCGCGACCATCGGCATCGTGCTCTACATCTCCGCCATGTGGGTGTCCGGCATCCTCCAGGGCCTGATGTGGCGCGCCTATACCGCCAACGGCTTCCTTGAATATTCCTTCATCGAAACCGTCGAAGCCATGTTCCCCTTCTACGTCATCCGCGCGGTGGGCGGCGGCCTGTTCCTCGTGGGCGCGCTGATCATGGCCTTCAACTTCTACAAGACTATTCGTTCGCCTGAAGCGGCGAGCGCGTCCGAAGCCGCTCTTGCGCCGGCCGAGTGAGGAGATCGAACATGTCCCTGTGGAGCAAACACGCGATCTTCGAGAAGAACTCCCTCGTTCTTCTGGTCGGCATTCTCATCGTGGTCGCCATCGGCGGCCTCGTCGAGATCGGCCCGCTCTTCTACCTGAAGAGCACCATTGAAACCGTCGAGGGCGTGCGGCCCTACACGCCGCTCGAACTCGCCGGACGCAACATCTACGTGCGCGAAGGCTGTTATCTCTGCCACTCGCAGATGATCCGCTCGCTGCGCGACGAGGTGGAGCGCTACGGCCATTATTCCGTGGCCGCGGAATCGAAATACGACCATCCCTTCCAGTGGGGCTCCAAGCGCACCGGTCCCGATCTTGCCCGCATTGGCGGCAAGTATTCGGATGATTGGCAGCGCGGCCATCTGAACAACCCGCGTTCGGTGGTGCCGGGCTCGGTGATGCCGCGCTACGGCTTCCTGGAGAATGCGCCGCTCGACTTCACGCACATTCAGGAAGACATGAAGGTGCTGGCGCTCGAAGGCGTGCCCTACAGCGACGACATGATCGCCAAGGCCAAGGACGACCTCAAGGCCCAGCTCGGCGACGAGACGACGGTGGCGGATCTCGCCAAGCGTTATCCCAAGGTGACCGGCCACGTCAGCAATGGCGCCAGCGGCCCGACCGAACAGGATGCGCTCGTCGCCTATCTGCAGATGCTGGGAACGACGGTCGACTTCAAACTCTACAATGAAAAGGCCAACTGGCGCTGAGAGGGCGACATGGACGTCGAAGCTTTCTTCACACAGATGAAAATCGTGAGCATCCTCTCGGTCGTGGTCGCCTTCCTTGGAGTCGTCGTCTACGCGCTCTGGCCATCGAAGAAGAAAGCCTTCGACGAAGCCGCTCGCCTGCCGCTCAACGAGGATTGAACGATGGTTGATCACACGCACCAAGATATAGATGCGGCCACGGGCACACCGACCACTGGCCACGAATGGGACGGAATCAAGGAGCTGAACACGCCGCTGCCGCGCTGGTGGCTGTGGCTGTTCTACGCCTGTATCGTCTGGGCCGTCGGCTATTGGGTGTTCTATCCGGCGATTCCGCTTCCCGGCGGCCACACGCCGGGCATTCTCGGCTGGACCTCGCGCGGCGCGGTCAACGGGGACGTGCAGGAGCTGGTGCGCCAGCGCGCCGAATTCGTCGGCAAGATCGAAAAGGCCTCGCTCCAGGAGATCAGCGCCGATCCGAAGCTCGCCGAATTCGCCCGCGCCTATGGCCGGTCGGCGTTCGGCAATAATTGCGCGCCGTGCCACGGCTCCGGCGGTCAGGGCGCGGTGGGCTATCCGAACCTCGCCGGCGACCGCTGGTTGTGGGGCGGCTCGCTCGACCAGATCGCGGCGACCATCACCCATGGCGCGCGCACCGGCGATCCCGAGGGCCACGATCCCGCGGGCGCGGCGGGCATGCCGGCCTGGTCCAAGATGGGCCTGGACGCAACGCAGATCGAACAGGTGTCGGATTACGTCGTGGCGCTGCACAATGGCGCGGCGACGGATGCGCTGCCGGGCAAGAAGATCTTCGCCGAGAATTGCGCCGCGTGCCACGGCGAAGACGCGAAGGGCAACCCCGAAATGGGCGCCCCCAACCTGACCTCCAAGTCCAAGTGGCTCTACGGCTCGGACAAGGCGACCATCGTGCAGACCGTCGCCAACGGCCGCGCCGGTCAGATGCCGGCCTGGGGCGCCAAGCTCGATCCCGCGACCATCAAGTCGCTGGCGATCTTCGTCCACTCGCTGGGCGGCGGCAAGTGAGCCTGGGCTCAGCGCTGTGACAATCCCAAGCGGCGAAGCCAGCTCCGGCTTCGCCGCTTGCACATTGCGGGCTCATCGGCGATCAGGTTGATCTAGATCAAAATAAGGACGAAATAGTCATGGACTCCGCGGGTTTCGCGGGCCTATACACACGCGACGCTCCCCCGAATTCGCGATTTTCGCGCCAGCCCTTCCGGGTTCGCGCCGGGGCGATGCAACGGATCAAGCGAAATGACGCTCAGCGTTGAAAACACCAAGACCCGAACGAAGCTCCCGGAGCCGGAGGAATCGGATTCCCTCTACGAGGCGCGCAAACAGATCTATCCGCAGAGCGTGTCGGGCACATTCCGCAACATCAAGTGGGGCCTGCTGGTCGGCGGCATGCTGCTCTACTATTTCCTGCCGTTCCTGCGCTGGGACCGGGGTCCCGACCAGCCGGGGCAGGCGGTGCTCATCGATCTCGCCAACGGCCGCTTCTATTTCTTCGGCATCGCCATCTGGCCGCAGGAAGTCTATTACATCACCGGCCTGCTGATCCTCGCCGCCTTCACTCTGTTCCTGATGAACGCGCTGGCGGGCCGCGTCTGGTGCGGCTATCTCTGCCCGCAGACCGTGTGGACCGACCTTTACCTGCTGATCGAGCGCTGGACCCAGGGCGAGCGCCGCGAGCGCATGAAAAAGGCGGGCCAGCCTTGGACCGCGCGCACCATGGCGCAAGCCGTCTCCAAACATGCGCTGTGGCTGCTGGTCGCCTGGTGGACCGGCGGCGCCTGGGTGCTCTATTTCGCCGACGCGCCGACCCTGGTGAAACAGCTCGCCACTTTTGACGCGCCCGCGCAGGCTTACATCTGGATCGGCATTTTCACCGCCACCACCTATGTGCTGGCCGGCTTCGCCCGCGAGCAGGTCTGCCTCTACATGTGCCCGTGGCCGCGCATCCAGGCGGCGCTCACCGACGAATGGGCGCTCAACGTCACCTATCGCGTCGATCGCGGCGAACCGCGCGGCTCCGTGAAGAAGGCCAGGGCGCTGCGGGAGGCCGGACAGCCCGCCGGCGACTGCGTCGACTGCAACCAATGCGTGGTCGTGTGCCCGACCGGCGTCGACATCCGCAACGGCCTGGACATGGGCTGCGTCCAATGTGGTTTGTGCATCGACGCCTGCGACACTGTCATGACCAAGATCGGCCGCCCCAAGGGCCTGATCGGCTATGACACCGACCTCAATGTCGAGCGGCGCGCCCAGGGGCTGCCGGCGCTCAAGCCGAGAATTTTCCGGGCGCGCACCATCACCTATATGGTGCTGATCCTGGGCGTTGCGGCGTTTATGGGCGTCAGCCTCGCCACCCGCCACACTTTGGGCGTCGACGTGATGCACGACCGCAATCCGATCTTTGTCGCGCTGTCCGACGGCTCCTTGCGCAACGGCTACACCATTCGCGCGCTCAACAAGACCGGCGCCGCGCGCGATTTCACCTTGACCCTCGAGGGTCTGCCCCGGGGCCAGTTGGACATTCTCGGCCAGAAAGGCGCCGGCGCGCTCGACGTGCATGTGGAGGCGGACCAGACGCTGGAATTGCGCGTGATGGTCACCACGCCGCCCGACGCGACGCCGCCACAGAGCACGCCTATAAAATTCATCCTGACCGACCCGAAGACGGGCGAACAGGCCTCGCGCGCGGACTTCTTCAAGGGGCCGTGACTTCACTGAGGAGAGAGCGATGACGGAAGACAGCGATTACCAGCCCGCGGGCCGGCCCCTCACCGGGCGCTCGGTCCTGCTGATGCTGATGGCGTTCTTCGGCGTGATGCTGGCCGTCAATGTCTACATGGCGCGCGAGGCGGTCGCCACGCATCCCGGCCTCGACCAGCGCAATCCCTATGATGAGGGCGTCGCCTACAACAAGGAAATCGCCGCCGCCCGGGCGCAGGACGCGCTGGGCTGGTCGGTGGACCTGACCCGCGCGCGAAAGGGCGCGGCGACCGAGGTGACCGCGAGCGTCAAGGACAAGGCGGGCCAGCCGGTGAGCGGTTTGCAGGCGAGCCTGCATTTTGTTCATCCCTCGTCCAGCCGGCTCGACAAGGAGGTGGCGGCCGGCGTCATCGCCGACGGGCTTTATGCTGGCGCGGCCGACCTGACGCCCGGCCATTGGCTGGTGGAAATCGCCTTCACGCGCGATGGCGAGACAATATTCCGCTCGAAGAACACGCTCAACGTCGAGTAGTCTTATGGGCGCGGCGCCGGATTTCACCCATTTCGTCCGGACCGACGAGGACGGCCGGTCGCGGCTCGATCTCGCGATCGACGGGATCACCTGCGCCGCCTGCCTGCCCGACATCGAAACGGCGATGAAACGCCTGCCGGGGGTCAAACTTGCCCGGCTCAATCTCACCAGCCATCGCCTGGCGCTGACCTATGATCCGCAGCAGGTGGAGCCCGCCCGCTTCACCGGCGCCCTGGAGGCGATTGGCTACCGCGCCTATCCCTACGAACAGCGGCAGGTCGAGGCCGACGAGCAGGCGCGCTTCGTGCTGTTGCTCAAATGCCTTGGCGTCGCGGTGTTCGCCGCCATGAACATCATGCTGCTGTCGATTTCGGTCTGGTCGGGCCAATCGACCTCGCTGCCGCCGGAAACCCGCGATTTCTTCCACTTGGTCTCGGCGGTGATCGCGCTGCCCGCCGCCGCCTATGCGGGGCAGCCGTTTTTCACTTCGGCCTGGGCGGCGATCCGCCAGCGCCGGCTCAATATGGATGTGCCGATCACCATCGGCGTGACGCTGGCGCTGGGCCTGTCGGTTTACGAAACCCAGCATCACGCCGACCACGCCTATTTCGACTCGGCCATCATGCTGCTCGCCTTCCTGCTGGCGGGGCGCGTGGTGGATCAGGCGATGCGCCGCCGCACCAAGACGGCGGCCGGAAATTTAGCCGCGCTCAAGGGCGAGAACGCGCTGCGTTTCGATGGCGCGGAGTGGGGGCTTGTCCCCGTCGCGGCGCTGGCCCCGGGCGACCGCCTGCTGGTGCGCGCCGGCGAGCGCGTGCCCGCCGATGGCGTGATCGTCGAGGGTTTGAGCGCGGTCGATGAAAGCGCCATCACCGGCGAAACCGATCCCAAGCCGGTCGAACCCGGCGATCATGTCTACGCCGGCACGGTCAATGGCGAGGGCGCGCTGACCGTGGATGTGACGGCGGCCGGCCATTCCGCGCTGATCGACGAGGCGGCGCGGCTGATCGAACAGGCGGGCGCGGCGCGCTCGCGTTACATGCAGCTCTCGGATCGGGTGTCGCAGCTTTATGCGCCCGCCGTGCATCTCACCGCTTTGGTCACCGGGCTGAGCTGGTGGCTGTTTTTCGGCGCGTCCCCGCATGACGCGTTGGTGATCGCGATTTCGGTGCTGATCATCACCTGCCCCTGCGCTTTGGCGTTGGCGGTGCCCACCGTGCAGGCCATGGCCTCCGGCGCCTTCTTCCGCTCCGGCCTGTTCTTGAATGACGCGCGGGGCCTGGAGAAACTCGGCGAGATCGATGCGGTCGTGTTCGACAAGACCGGCACGCTGACCCTGCCGCAAGCCGGCGTCGCCAATGCCGACGAAATTCCGGCCGACCTGTTGGAGCTCGCCGGGCGTTTGGCGCGCTCCAGCCATCATCCGCTGGCTTTGGCGCTGGCCCGCAGTCTGCGCGCCCGCGCGCCTCTGCCGGAGGCGCGGGAAACGTCGGGGCAGGGCGTGTCGGCGCCCCACGAGGGCGACGAGGCGCGGCTCGGCTCCGCCGCCTTTTGCGCCGCCGAGCATTTGGCGACTGACGCTGAGGCCAGTTCGATTTATGTGCGCGCCGGCGAGCGCGTGGCGCAGCTGTCGATCCGCCAGAGCCTGCGGCCAGATGCGGCGCGCGTGGTCGCGCATTTGCGGGACGCCGGGCTTGATCTGCACATTCTCTCCGGCGACCGCGCCGAGGCGGTGGCCCCGGTCGCGGAAAAACTGGGAATCGCCGACTGGCGCGGCGGCCAAAAGCCGGCGGAAAAGATCGCTTTTGTCGAGGCGCTGAAGGCGCAGGGCAAAAGGGTGTTGATGGTCGGCGACGGGCTGAACGACGCGCCGGCGCTCGCGGCCGCCCACGCCTCGATCTCGCCCATCGACGCGGTGCATCTGACCCAGGGACAGGCGGACGCCGTGTTTCTCGGCGACCGTCTGCTGCCCGTGGCGGCGGCGCTGGCGATTTCGCAACAGGCCCGCGCCCTGATGAAGCAAAACCTTGGCTTCGCCATCGTCTATAATGCGATTGCGGTGCCCGTCGCCATGGCGGGCCACGCCTCGCCCCTGTTCGCGGCGCTGGCCATGTCCGGTTCGTCGATCCTGGTGACGCTGAATGCGTTGCGCTTGCGCGGACCGGGCAAAAGCGTCACTCTGCTCGCCAAACCTTTGCGAGATCAGCCATGAACGTTCTGGTCTTCCTCATTCCCCTGGCCATTCTCCTCGGCCTGCTCGCCCTCTACGGGCTGTTCTGGTCGCTGAAGCGCAACCAGTACGAGGATATGGAGGGCGCGGCCTATCGCATCCTGCTCGACGACGATATCGAGAAGAAATGACCGCAATCGAGCATAGCCCCTCGCCGGAGCCCGGCGCGGGGATGGCGCGGGCGGGACGTCTCGCTTGCTTCTGTCCGCCCGGCGCGCCTTCGCCCGGTTCCGCTGGCCTGGAGACCGAGGGGCGCTGGAGCCCCGGCGTGCTGACGCTGGCCGGCGGCTTCGCCCTTTCGGTGTTGTCGCAGAGCCTGACCCTCGGCATGTTGCCGCTCGCTGGCCGGCTGCTGGCGCCGACGCCGCATCTGATGTCGGCGCCCTATATCGCCATGCTGCTGGGCGCGGCGCTGGCCACCTTTCCCGCCTCCTTCCTGCTCGACGCCTTTGGGCGGCGCGCGGCGCTGGCGCTGGGGGCAAGCCTCGGCGTCGCCGGCGGGCTGATCATGGCCTGGGGCCTGAGCTTTTCGCTGTTCGCGCCGTTCTGCCTCGGGGCGTTCTGGCTTGGCGTCGCCCAAGGATTTTCGTTTTTCTATCGCCACGAGGCGGCGCTGGGGTCGAGCGCCGGAGGGCGGGCCCGGGCGGCTTTACTCGTGTTCGGCAGCGGCGCGCTGGCGGGGCTGATTGGGCCGGCGCTGGCCGGTTTCGTCGCCCAGCACGCGCCGGAAAAATTGTTTGCCGCGACGGCGATGGCGGCGGCGGGAACGCAAGTTTTGGTGCTGGTCCTCGCCGTGCTCACGACCGCGCGCGCGCCCATCCTGCCCTCGGCCGCGCTCCGCGAAGACGCCGCCCCGGACTGGAAGGCGTTCGTCGCGCCCAGCCTGATCGCGGCTCTGGCCTGGTTCGGCATGACCGTCGCGATGGTTGGCGCGCCCGGCGCCATGGCGGGGTGCGGGATCGCCGTCTCCGATATTTTCTCCGCCGTGTCCTGGCATATCATCGCCATGTACGCTCCGGCCTTCTTCGCCGGCGCTTTGGCCCGGCGCCTGGGCGCCGACGTCACCGCCGGGCTCGGCCTGGCCCTGATCGCCGCGGCCTGGGCCATCGAGATTTACGCCGGCGACTATTGGCGCTTCGCCGCCGCGCTGATCGTGGTGGCGGTCGGCTGGAGTTTTGCGACCGCCGGCGCGTCGCTGCGGCTTTATCGCGCCCATCCGTCGCGGGCGATGCTGGCCGCCCATGACGCGCTGCTGTTCGTCTCCGCCATGGCCGGCGCCTTCGCCGCCGCCTTTTTGCCCGTCGCATGACCGCGGCCGCCAAAATCCTGTCGATCGCCGGGTCCGACCCCTCGGGCGGCGCCGGCGTCCAGGCCGATTTGAAGACCTTTGCGGCCTTCGGTTGCTACGGCATGGCGGCGATCAGCGCGCTCACCGCGCAGAATACGCTTGGCGTGCAAGGCGTGAGCGTGGTTCCCGCCGATTTCGTCGCGCAACAGATCGACTCCATTTTCGCCGACATCGCCGTGGACGCCGTCAAAATCGGCATGATCGGCGCGCCGGAGAATGCGACCGCCATTGCGTCGGCGCTCTCCCGCGCCAAAGCGAAAAACATCGTGCTCGATCCCGTGCTGGTGGCGACCAGCGGTCATCAACTCGGCGGCGATGTGATGGCGGCGCCGCTGCAAAAAATGTTTGCGCTGGCGCGGGTCGTGACGCCCAATCTGATCGAAGCCGCCCGTCTGCTGGGCGGCGGCGAGGCGCGCGGTCTGGACGACATGCGCGATTTGGCCTTGCGCCTGCGCGCGCTCGGAGCGCCGGCGGTTCTGGTCAAGGGCGGGCATTTGCAGGGCGACGCGCTCGACCTGCTTTACGATGGCGCGCAGTTTCACCAATTCACCGCGCTGCGTGTGCCCACGCGCAACACCCATGGCACCGGCTGCGCCTTGTCCTCGGCCATTGCGGCGCTGCTCGGGCTGGGTTTTGCCCTGCCCGATGCCGTCGGACGCGCCAAGGCCTGGCTGACGCGGGCGCTGCAAGCCGGCGCCGAGATTCACATTGGCGGCGGCCACGGCCCGCCGCACCACTTTTGCGATTGTCCCAAATGATCGTCGAAAAACAACGCATCACCATCCCCGAGCTTCGGCTGCTCTGCGGCGCGACGCTCAACAACGTTCCGGCGGGCTACGAGACTTACGGGCGGCTCAATGCCGCGCGCGACAACGCCATCCTCGTTTGCCATTATTTTTCCGGGACCAGCCACGCCGCCGGGCGTTATCGCGCGGACGACGCCAAGCCCGGCTATTGGGACGAGATCATCGGCCCGGGCAAGGCGGTGGACACGGACAGGTTTTTCGTCATCTCCGTCGACAGTCTTTGCAATCTCAACGCCTTCGACCCGAATGTGGCGACCTTCGGCCCGGCGAGCCTTGATCCCGCTGGCAAGCCGTTCGGGTTGCGTTTCCCGGCCGTCGCCATCGCGGATTTCGTGCGGCTGCAAAAGGCCGTGCTGGACGCGCTCGGCATCGAGCGGCTGCATGCGGTGATGGGGCCGTCGATGGGCGGCCTGCAAACCTTCGAATGGGCGGCGTCCTTCCCCGAAAAAGTGGGACGGATCATCCCCGTCATCGTCGCGCCGAATTTCGGCGCCTGGCTCACCGGCTGGCTGTCCATGTGGGCGCAGCCGATCCGGCTCGATCCCGCCTGGCGCGGCGGCGATTATTATGCAACCGGCGCGCCAAAGGCGGGCTTGGAGGCGGCGCTCAAACTGATCACGCTGCACGCGCTCGACGCGGAATGGGCCGACACGATCGGGCGCGGTCTCTTGGACGGCGCCGATCCCGCCGACCTCGGCGGCGCGCCCTTCGCCATCGAGCTGGCGCTGGCCGAGGCCGCGCGCGAGCGGGCGGCGCTGGTCGACGCCAACCATCTGCTCTATCTCGTGCGCGCCAACCAGACCTATATTCCTGGCGCGGGCGCCGGCGCCCGCGACGCCGACGAGGGTTTGGGGCGCATCACGGCGCCGGCGCTGATGATCTACGCGCCTCTCGACCAAGTGTTTCGCACCGAATGGGTCGCCGCCGCGGCGCGAAAGATCGGCGCCGAGACTTTTGCGCTCCACGGCCCCTACGGCCATTACAACGGCATTCAGAAAATTGCTGACGCCGCGGAGCGCATCAAAGCCTTTCTGGACAGCTGATCACGCCCCAAGGCGCGCGATCAGCTTTTCGTAGAGCGGGTTTTTCGCGGTGAACACGTAATCGCTCTCGCGGATGATCACATCCTCGGCGCCCTGGCCGATCAGCCAGTCGGCGAGCGCCGGGGCCTGCGCCTTGGCGGCGAACATGGTGATGCGGCCGTCGGCGTTGCGGCGACGCAAGCGTGCGCCGAACCCGTCGAGTTTCCCGGCAAAGCCCTCGGGCTCCGCGTGCAGGGTGGCGATCAGTTCACGGGTGGAGCGCGCCTGCTCCTCCGCCGCGATGCGCGCGAGGATTTGGCGCGCGGTTTCGCGCAAGTCCGGCGACCACTGAGCCGAAAGCGACGCCACCAGATTGGCCTCCGAGCGCAGGATCACGCCGTCATCAAGCACTTTCAACCCATTGGCGGCGAGCGTCGCGCCGGTGGAGGTGATGTCGACGATCACTTCCGCCTGTCCGGCGGCCGGGGCGCCTTCAGTGGCGCCGAGGCTCTCGACAATGTGGTAATCGGTCACGCCATGGTCGCGGAAGAAGGCGCGAGTGGTGTTGACATATTTGGTCGCCACCCGCATGCGCGTTCCGCGCCGGGCGCGAAACCCCATGGCGACATCGTCGAGATCGTCCATGTCGCGCACGTCGATCCAGGCCTGCGGCACGGCGACCACGACATTGGCGTGGCCAAAGCCGAGTTTGGTCAACAGTTCGACCTTGTCCTGGGCTTCCGCCTCGACGACGAGGTCTTCGCCGGTGACGCCGAAATGCGCGGCGCCGGAGGCGAGATTGCGCACGATTTCGGAGGCCGAGAGGAAGGCCACCTCGACATTGTCGACGCCGGCGAGCACGCCGCGATAATCGCGGGCGCCGCGCGCCTGCTGCACGGAGAGGCCGGCGCGGGCGAAAAAGGCGTTGGCGTTTTCTTGCAGGCGGCCCTTCGAGGGAACCGCCAGGACGAGTTTGTCGCTCATGTCACAGCCGCTCCATCCAGATCGCCGCGCCGACCGCGGGTATGTCGCTTTGCGCGCCCAGAATTTTCAGCAGACGGTCGTAGCGGCCGCCGGCGATTACCGGCCGTCCGTTCGCCTGCTCGGCCTTGAACGCCTCGAAGACGAAGCCGGTGTAATAATCGAGATTGCGGGCGAAACCGGCGGAGAACTCGAGGCTGTTCAGGTCGATGCCGCGCGCGGCGAAGAAATTCAGCCGCTGGTCGAACGCGTCCATCGCCGCCCCGAGATCGAGTTGCGCGGCCGAAAACAGCGCCCGCAATTCCGAAGACGCCTGGTCCGGCTGTCCCGATATGGCGAAGAATTGTTCGAGCAGGCCGCGCTTGGCCGCGTCGAGGCCGGCGTCCGAGCGCAATTCCGCCTGTTCGAGGAAACGTTCGGCGATTTCATTGGCGGTGCGGCCGCCGAGCGCCGAAATATCGGCGATTTTCAACAGGTCTTCGACCAGGGCGCGCGCGCCGGCCTTGTCGGCGCCGTCGAGCGCGGCCAGCACGCCGGAATGATCGGACCGGCCCGGTTTGGGCGTCAAAATTTCACCGATGTCCTGGCCCTTGATCAGGCCGGAATGGATGCGCCGCAGCCAGACCGCGGGCAGATCCAGCTTGTCCAGCAGCGCGGCGACCAGCGAGGCGTCGCCCATGCGCACGATCCAGGGGCCGGGACCGGCCGTCTCCAGCGCCAGGGCCAGGATTTCGGCGTCCGTCGCCTCACGGTCGGCGCGGCCGAAATTTTCCAGGCCGGTTTGCAGGAATTCGGTCTTCTTGCCGGGGGACAGCCGGAACACCGCGCCCCCGGCGCAGATCGCGGAGGGGCCGCCGGCTTCGGGCGAGGCCAGATAGGCGAGCGACAGCGGAATGGTGAATTCCGGCCGCAGGCAATATTCGCGCGCGCCGTCGGAGGTGAGTATCAGATTGCCGCGCATGTCCTCGCCCGAGAGGTCGAGGAAGACGGAGGCCGGCTGCAGAATCCCGGGGTCGCAGATGCGATAGCCCGCGCCCTCGAGTCTGTGCAAAATATCCTTGTCCTGACCGGCGCTCATGCCACGCTCCGCGAATTTTGCCTCGCTTTAGCAAGTTCGCGTCGCGAAAGCACTTGCTTTTGCAGGTCAAGGTGAAGGCGGCTCATTCCGGGACCTTCAACTTCTTGTCCTTGCGGCAGGCCGACAGCGGTTTCTGCTTGAACGTGTCGATCTTCGTCACCTGCATGGTCTTGGCGTCGAAGGCGCCGCCGATGCAGCCGCAGGCATAGCCGTATTCGCCATTGGTCTTGACGTAATCATGTTCGGAGAGGTCGGGAACCTGATCCATGCCGGGGTCGCGGTCCTCGCCCTGCGAGGTCATGATCCAGTCGCCCTGGCCGTCGGTGAGCCAGTAATTCCCCGGCGTGGGATTGACCACATACCCGCAGCGGGTTTCGGCGAGGGCCAAGCCCGCGCAGGCCTGGCCGACAGCAAGGGCGAGGAGGATGCGGCGCATGAAAATTCTCCCAAATTCAGAGGCCATGGCGCGCCAAAATCTCTTTGACGCCGGCGACCATGTTGTCTTCGCTGACGGATATCTGCGCGGGACGCGCCGCCTTCCATTCCTCGTTGGAGGCGATCGCCGCCGCCGCCTGGGCGCCCTCGATCAGATCCTTGATCTGCACCTCGCCCTTTTCGCGCTCGTTGGAGCCCTGGATGATCACACAGGGGCTCTGGCGCCGGTCGGCATATTTCATCTGCGCCTTCATGCCGGCGCCGCCGAGATAGAGTTCGGCGCGAATGCCGGCCTCACGCAATTGCGCGACCAGCGTCTGGTAATGGGCGAGGTGGTCTCGGTCCATCACCAGCACGACGACGGGCCCGCGATGGGGTTTTGCCGCCACCAGCGGCGAGTTGATCGCCTTCAGAGCCGCGAACAGGCGGGAGACGCCGATGGAAAAGCCGGTCGCCGGCACATCCTGGCTGCGAAAGCGGCCGATCAGCCCGTCATAGCGGCCGCCGCCGCCGATCGAGCCAAAGCGGATCGGCTGGCCCTTGTCGTCCTTGGCCGAAAACGTCAGTTCGGCCTCGAACACCGGGCCGGTGTAATATTCGAGACCGCGCACCACCGAGGGGTCGATCAGCAGCCGGCATTCATTGTAGCCGCAGGCCTTGGCCAGTTCGTCGATCGCCTTGAGCTCGTCGACGCCTTCGCGACCGCGCGGCGAATGCGCCACAAGGGCGGCGAGCGCCTCAAGGGTTTGCGCATTGTTGCCGCGCCGCGATTCGGTGAAGGCGATCACGGTCTCGATGGCTTCGCTGGGGAGGTTCGCGCCCTTGGTGAAATCGCCGGATTCATCCTTGCGCCCGGCGCCGAGCAGGGCGCGCACGCCGGCGCCGCCGAGCCGGTCGAGCTTGTCGATGGCGCGCAGCACGACCAGGCGGCGCGCCGCCTCGTCCTCGCCGCCGAGCCCGATGATGTCGAGAACGCCGTCGAGAATCTTGCGGTTGTTGATCTTGAGCAGATAGTCGCCGCGGGCGATGCCCAGCTTTTCCAGCGTGTCCGCCGCCATCATGCACAATTCGGCGTCGGCGGCGGGGCTCGCCGCGCCCACCGTGTCGGCGTCGAATTGCATGAACTGGCGGAAGCGGCCCGGGCCCGGCTTTTCATTGCGGAACACGAAGCCGGAGCGATAGGACCGGTACGGCTTGGGCAAGCTTTCGAAATTTTCGGCGAAATAACGGGCGAGCGGCGCGGTCAGGTCATAGCGCAGCGACAGCCATTGCTCGTCATCGTCCTGGAACGAGAACACGCCGGCGTTCGGCCGGTCCTGGTCCGGCAAGAACTTGCCCAGGGCTTCGGTATATTCGACCGCCGGGGTCTCGACCGCCTCGAACCCGAACAATTCGTAGGAGTCGCGAATGGCGTCGAGCATGGCGCCGACGGCGCCGATCTCGTCGGCGCCGCGATCGACGAAGCCGCGCGGCAGTCGGGCTTTGACGAGATTTTGTTTGGCTTCGGTCATCAAAAACTTTCCTGTTTGGCGGTGTCATAGGGGGCGCGGCTTGCCGAGACAAGTCTGCGCGTCAAGCGCCAAAGCTTGACTTGCTCCCACGCGCGCTTTAGCCGCAGGCCATGACTGAATGCGCCGCGCCCCAAACGCCGAAAACCCTTGCCGGGCTCTCGGAGATCATCGACCGCTACGATGCGGTCTTGTGCGACATCTGGGGCGTGCTCCACGACGGCGCCCGGGCGTTTCCGGCGGCGGCGCAAGTGTTGCGCGCGCTTCGCGACGCGGGAAAAGCCGTGGCGCTGGTCACCAACGCGCCGCGCCCGGATTACGAAGTCGCGGCGCAGCTCGAAGTGTTAGGGATCGAAGCGTCCTGTTACAACGCCATCGCCACCTCCGGCGACGTCTGCGCCCGCCTGATCGTCGCCAAATCGCCGCAAAAACCGTTTCAGATCGGCCCCGAGCGGGATTTTCCGGTCTATGACGCGGCCTCGGCCATGGCCGGCTTTGACATCAAGCCGGTGGCGCTGGACGAGGCTGGGTTTGTCGTCTGCACCGGGCTGGTCGAGGACACGATCGAGACCCCGGCCGATTACGAGGCGATCCTGCAGGCGTGTCGGGCCAAAAATCTGCCGATGATCTGCGCCAATCCCGATCTGGTCGTCTATCGCGGCGACCAATTGGTCTATTGCGCCGGCGCGCTCGCCGAACGCTACGAAGACTTGGGCGGCGCGGTCGAGCAGGCGGGCAAACCCTACAAGCCGATCTATCACGCGGCTCTGGCCATGCTGGAGCAGGGGGGCGCTCCTTTGGCGCCGTCGCGCGTGCTCGCCATCGGCGACGCCATGCACACCGATATCGCGGGCGCGCAGGGCATGGGCCTGGATTGCGTGTGGATCACCACCGGCATCCACCGCGAGGAGCTGCATGGCGCCGGCGGCGAGATCGACGCGGACGCCCTGAAACAATTCTTCGAGGACCATGTGCAGCCGCCGACCTGGCGCATGGACCGGCTGGCCTGGTGAGCCCTTCGGCCAATGGACAATCGGCCGCGCTCGCGCTTTCTGGTGCGACAGCAAAGAAAGGGAGCGCGATGACCGCCAAGTGGAAAATCCATTATCTCGAGGATCTCAGCCTCGGCATGCGGGCGAGCATCACCCGCACCTTGACCGAGGAGGATGTGGCGAAATTCGCGGACGTCTCGGGCGACCACAATCCGATTCATCTCGACAAGGACTTCGCCGCCGAAAGCATGTTCCGGCAGCGCATCGGCCATGGCATGTTCACCGCCAGCCTGTTCTCCGCCGTGATCGGCATGACCTTGCCTGGTCCCGGCGCGGTCTATTTGAACCAGACCCTGAGTTTCAAGGCCCCGGTGCTGATCGGCGATGTGATCGTCGTCACCGTCGAAGTGGCCGAACTGACCGAGAAGGGCAATCGCTGCAAGCTGCATTGCCAGGCGACCGTCGCCGGAAAGGTCGTGCTCGAGGGCGAAGCGCTGGTGAAGGTGCCCTCGCGGGCGGCAAAGGCCTGAGACGCCGTCGGACTTGACGGCCATGGGCCGGCGCCGGTTTAAAGGCGCCGGCCCCATATCGTGGCCGGATGGAACAATGGCGACTTCACGATTCATTCTCAGCGTCGATCCGCAGGCGCCGCCGCAAGGTCTCGCCGGCGCCGTGGTCGCCATCGGCAATTTCGATGGCGTGCATCGCGGCCATCGCGCGGTGATCTTTCGCGCCAAGGCGCTGGCGAAAAAGCTGGGGCGGCCCTGCGCCGTGCTCACCTTCGAGCCGCATCCCGCCGATTTCTTCGCTGGCGCGCCCACGATTTTCCGGCTCACCTCGCGCGACGCCAAGGCGCACCGGCTGCGCGAACTCGGCCTCGACGGCATGTTCGTGCTGAGTTTTGACGCGGCGCTGGCCGCGCTCGACGCCGAGCATTTTCTCCAGGACATCTTGTTGCGCCGACTCGGGGCGGCGGGGGTGGTGGTCGGCTACGACTTCCATTTCGGCGCCAAACGCTCGGGCACGCCGGATTTCCTGCGGCGGCGCGGCGCCGAACTCGGGCTTTCCGTCGAAATCGTCGAAAAAGTCACCGCCGACGAGGAAGGCTCGATCGAGGCCGTGTCCTCGACGGCGATCCGCGAGGCGCTGATCGCCGGCGACGTCGAGACCGCCGCGGCGCTGCAGGGCCATCCCTGGTCGGTGACCGGCGAGGTGGTCCATGGCGCCAAGCTCGGCCGGACGCTCGGCTATCCCACCGCCAATCTCGCCCTCGACCAGAATTGCGGCTTGCGCCACGCCATTTATGCGGTCGGGGTCGAACTCGACGGCGCGCTGCTGAAGGGCGTGGCCAGTTTCGGCCGCCGCCCGACCGTCGACAACGGGCCGCCGCTGCTCGAAATCCACATTTTCGATTTTGACGGCGACCTCTACGGCCGCGAAATCGAGGTTTATTTCATCGCCTTCCTGCGCCCTGAAGCCCACTTTCCCTCGCTTGAGGCGCTGATGGAGCAGATCCGCCGCGACGACGCGGAGGCCCGGCGAATCCTCGATGCGCATGACCAAAATTTAAGTCGCAATTTCGCCCCGCCGCTGCGCTAATCGGCGATTCCCCTTAGATCCGATGCAAGGACAGCCATGAAAATCCTGGGCCTCGCCGTCGCTGTGTTCGCTTTCCTCGCCTTCGGCCTTGGCGTCCAGCAAGGCGATACGATCCTCGAATTGCTCGGCGGTTTCAGTCTGGTCGCCGCCGCCTGCTGCTGGCGCAGCGAAAATGTCTCAATCTTCCTGAAGATTTTCATCGCGCTGTTCTGCGTCGAAATCATCGCCTTTGGCCTCGGCGATTTCGCCGCGCGCTTCGGCTATTGGCCGCAGGCGCTCGCCGACGCCAAATTCCCGCCGACCCTGCCGCTCACCGTCGCCGTCTTCGCCATTCTGGTGTTCGCGGTTTCGCATATCCCGGTGGTGCGCAAACTCACCCGGATCGCCGACCGCTTCTTCCATGCCACCGGCGCGACCATCGCCAAATACGGCCCGTTCCAGTTCAGGACCAGCGAGCGGCGGCTGGCGACCGGCATGCTGGTGTTCCTGGTGCTGATCAACCAGGTCCAGGTGGCGATCATGGTGCGGTTGAACTTCTTCAACCGCGACTGGTTCAACGCGATTCAGGAGAAGAACGAGTCGGATTTCTGGAATCTGCTGCTGTTCGTGTTCACGCCCTGGGCCTTCATCTATGTGGCGAGCATGGTGATCGAATTCGTGGTCACCTCCTATCTCGTCATCCGCTGGCGCCGCTGGCTGACGCAATTCTACATTTCTCACTGGCTCGCCGGCCACGCCCATTATCGCATGTCGCTCGCCGACGGCGGCGCCGACAACCCGGACCAGCGTATTTCCGAAGATGTGGCGCGCTTCATCGACGGCGGGGCCGAAGGCGGCGCCTATGGGCTCGGCGTCTACGGCTATTCGATCCAGCTGATTTCCACCCTGTCGTCGCTGGTGTCCTTCGCCATCCTGCTCTGGGGCCTGTCCGCCAACTTCACCCTTCCCGGCACCAATTTCGCCTTTCCCGGCATGCTGTTCTGGGTGGCGCTGCTCTATGCCGGCGCGGGAACGATCATCACCCATCTGATCGGCCGTCCCTTGGCGCGCATCCTGTTCACGCGACAGAAGGTCGAGGCGGATTTCCGCTTCTCGCTCGCCCGTCTGCGCGAATATAGTGAGCAGGTGGCGCTGCTGAAGGGCGAAAAGGCCGAGGCCACGAGCCTGAAGGACAAATTCGGCGCGCTGATCGCCAACTATATGGAGTTGATCGACCAGCGGAAAAAACTCACGGCCTTCACCAGCCTGTACGGCCAGCTCAGCCCGATCATTCCCTATATTTTCGCCGCGCCCTTCTATTTCTCTGGCAAGATCGCGCTGGGCGTGATGACTCAGACGGCCTCAGCCTTCGGCCGCGTCGAAGGCGCGCTGACCTTCTTCATCAGCTATTACACTTCGCTCGCCGGCTTCGGCGCGGTGCTCAACCGTCTCGCCGGTTTCGATGCGGCCATCGAGGCGGCGCAGACGCCGGGCGGTTTTGTTGTCGCGCACAAGGAGGCGCCGGGGCTGCGCGACGCCGTCATCCGCCTGCCGGACGGCCGCGTGCTGCTCGACAAGGTCGATCTGGTGTTGGAGCGGGGCAAGAATGTGCTGGTCACCGGCGCCTCCGGCTCCGGCAAGTCGACCCTGTTCCGGGCGATGTCGGGTCTGTGGCCCTATGGCTCGGGCGAGATCGACCTGCCCGCCGACAAGATGATGCTGCTGCCGCAAAAGCCCTATCTGCCCGTCGGTCCGCTGCGTGACGCCGCCGCCTATCCGGCCGAGCCGGAAAAATATGGCGACGAGGCGATCAGGGCGGCGCTCGTCGACGCACAACTGCCGCATCTCGCCGACAAGCTCGACGAAAGCGACCAATGGGGCCAGCGCCTGTCGGGGGGCGAGCAGCAGAGGCTCGCCATCGCCCGCGCTTTGCTCGCCAAGCCGGAATGGTTGCTGCTCGATGAGGCGACGGCGGCGCTCGACGAGGACACCGAGGCCGCCATCTACAGAATGCTGGCGGAACGCCTGCCGCAGACCACTTTGGTCTCGATCGGCCATCGCGCCACGCTCAACGCCTGGCACAGCGAACGGGCGAAGGCGCAGAGCGGCGGCCTGCTGGTGGCGTCACACGCCGGCTAAGCCGCGAGGGGAGCGCTGCTGTTACAGCAGCGGCGCCCCCGCAAGGCCGTGCAGCCAGAACACGGTCGCGACCCACAGGACCGCGCCGATCACGATTGCCTTGATGTCGCCGCCGAGACCGGTCGCCGGCGCTTTCAGCTTCACTTTGCGCACGGCGAGCGAGATCCGGTCGAAGATTGCGAAGGCCAGCAAGCCGCCGAACAGCAGCAGCGCCAGCAGGTCGCCATTGGCGATGAGATGCGCCAGCGCCCAGACCGCGAGCGCGGTGACCTGCGGATGTTTGACGACATCGCGGATCTTTGACGGGAAGTTCGCGGCGGCGAAGAGCACGAAGGCGATGAACATCAGGACGAAGGACAGATGCCGCGCTCCCGCCGGCGGCGTCCACAGCTTGATGTCGGCGGGCGCTCCGCGAAACGCCGAGGTCCCGACCACGATCAGGATCATGCCGATCAGGGAGGGGAGGGCGACGAAGCCCGCGTAGCCGTTGAGCCCGAACTTCGCGATCAACTTGTCGCGGAGGCCGGGAACGCTCGGAATCAGATGGCCGCCGATAAAGAGAATCAATCCAAGAATGAGCCAGACCATGTGCGCTCCTTCAGCGTGACGATGGCCTTACTCTAGCGGAAATCGCTTTTGCGGAGAAACCTTTCCGCCCGCTAGTCGACGGCGGCCGGCTGCGGGGCCGGGGCGGGCGCTGGGGCTGCGGTCGGGCGCGGCGCCTTGCGCTTTTTCACGTCCGCCTTGCGCTCCTTGTCCTCGCCGGCCTCCGCGATCCGCGTCTGCAGTGCGAGGTCGCGCGCCTCCGTTAGACGCAGCGCGCAAAAGCCGTGGGTCTCCTCCCTGTCGTAGTCGCGGCAGGTCCGCGCCCGCGTGGAGCTGAAATCGGCCTGATCCTTGACCAGTTCCTTGGTCTGGTCGGGCTGCTTCTTGTACCTGTCGAGCAGCGCCCGGAAACGCGCCTGCGCCGATTTCTCCAATCCGGCGCGCTCGCGTTCAAAAGTCTTGATCTGGCTGTCGCTGAATGCGCTCCCGGGCGGGCCCCAGAGGCCGGCGACGTCGGCGCGGCAATCCGCGGCGAAGAAGGCGCAGGCGCCGAACGGCGTGGTGACGCGCAGCGCGCCGCCGAGCAGGTCGATCAGCATCGGACAGACGGAGGATTCCAGTTCGAAGCGGTTGGCGCCCTCCGGCGCGCCGAGCGCTTTCAGTCTGATCGGCCCGTCGTCGCCCATGGACACTTCGCAGGATTGATTCGGATGGGAGACCTTGGCGCCGCTCAGGACCAGGCGCGTTACGCGCAACTCGCCGCCGTCCTTGTCGAGGGTCAGCGCGCCGCGCACGCCATTGAGCCCGAAGGTTTGGCCGAGCACCGTGCTCTCGGCGGGGGGCTTAGGCTTGACGGGGGCAAAATGCTCGCGCGGCTTGGCGGCGGCGGCCGGTTTCGGCGGCGCCAGCGCCTGTCCTTCAGGGGTCGGCGTCGACACCGCCCCGGGAAGGGCGAGTTGCGCCGAAGCCGCAACAGGCGTCAGCAGGGCGAGGAGAGCAAGGAGCAGCAGGTGACAGGCGCGCATCGGAAAGATCTTCAATCGATTTGACCTTCATACGCCGCGCGGCCCCAGAAAAAAAAGCCCCCCGGTCGTCCGGAGGGCTGGTTTTCGCCGGTTGCGCGGCTCAGTATTTGGCGAGGACGGGGCCGGAGTCCGAACCGCCGAAGCGGTAGACGATGCCGGTCGACAGCAGCCAGGGATTGAAATGGGCGTGCTGGTCGACGGAAATTTGCGCCCCGGGGTAAACCGACGCGAGATAGCCGTGGCCCGTGACGTAGGAAAAGGCTTTCTTCACGTCGAGGCTGATGCCCCAGCGCGGCGTCAGCATGTAATCGGCGCCGAACTGGACGATCGTGTTCACCGAGCCGCTGACCTTCACATTGGTGAGGAGCGCGTCCTTGTTCGAGAACGAGAAGCCGGGCGCGAGGCCAACGCCGATATAGGGCTGGAAGGCGCCGAAATTGTCGAAGTGCCAAACGACCGTGACAGGAACAATGCCGGGGTAGAGCTTGGTCAGGACAAGGCCGTTGTAGGGGTAAGGGGCGCCCTTGATGCTGTCGTTGGCGCTCAGCGGAAGTCCGCCGGAGACGTTGACCGAGATGTTCTTGGTGAGAAAGAGACCCGCTTCGAAGCCGACCGTCGCGATATTGGAAATCGACGCGTTCCAGCCGGTGTCGACGGAGCGTCCAAGGACGGGCACGTATTCGTAGAGGTGCGAGCTCGACTGGTTGATCGCATAGGTGAAGCCAAGCTTCAGGAACATGGGCTGGAAGGTCTCGACGGCCGGCGGCGGCGTGAGCGTCGCCTTGTCGGAGGGCAGGTCAGCGGCCTGGGCGCTCGCCGCAAAGGCGCAAAGGAGGGCGGTTGTTCCGAGCGCTTTCAACAGATTAAATTTCATGTTTGGTCTCCCCAGTTCAGTTGTGAACTTTTTTGTTGAAACTGTCGTTCGGGGGCAAAAAAGTCAACGCAACATACCATTGTTCCAGCTTTGCGCGCGGGGGCGCCGGAAACCCCTTGATTCAGCACAACCTATTCATTTTAAACATGAAAACGACATTTTTTCCTTTTGGTCGGCGCAGCCGCGTCAGCAATTTGCCCCGCGCGTGGCGGAATTGTCACAATTTCAAGGGCGCGCCGGCATTTCCGGGCTTTCGTCTTGCGGGCAAAAAACCGCGCCCCTATATCAGCCACGCTCTTGCATAAGCGCGTCGCGCTCCCAATCTCACTCATCGTCGGGGACCGGGCGAATCAGACGCCCAGGCCGGACCGCTCCGGGGTCCGGCGGTTCTGCGAGGAAAGGACAAACACATGGCTAAAGTTATCGGCATCGATCTCGGCACCACCAATTCCTGCGTCGCGGTGATGGAGGGTTCGACTCCCAAGGTGATCGAAAACGCCGAGGGCGCGCGCACCACGCCGTCGATCATCGCCTTCACCGACGACGGCGAGCGCCTCGTCGGCCAGCCGGCCAAGCGCCAGGCGGTCACCAATCCGGAAAAGACCTTCTTTGCGATCAAGCGCCTGATCGGCCGCACCTTCGCCGATCCGATGACGCAGAAGGACATGGGCCTCGTCCCCTATCACATCGTCAAGGGCGGCAATGGAGACGCCTGGGTCGAGGCGAGCGGCAAGACCTATTCGCCCTCGCAGATCTCCGCCTTCACCCTGCAGAAGATGAAGGAGACGGCGGAAGCCTATCTCGGCCAGACCGTCACCCAGGCGGTCATCACCGTTCCCGCCTATTTCAACGACGCCCAGCGCCAGGCCACCAAGGACGCCGGCAAGATCGCCGGCCTCGAAGTGCTGCGCATCATCAACGAGCCGACCGCCGCCGCTTTGGCCTATGGTCTGGACAAGAAGGGCTCCGGCACGATCGCGGTTTACGACCTCGGCGGCGGCACGTTCGACGTGTCGATCCTCGAGATCGGCGACGGCGTGTTCGAGGTGAAGTCGACCAACGGCGACACCTTCCTCGGCGGTGAAGATTTCGACATGCGCCTCGTCGAATATCTCGCGGACGAGTTCAAGAAGGACAATGGCATTGACCTGAAGAAGGACAAGCTCGCCCTTCAGCGCCTCAAGGAAGCGGCGGAGAAGGCGAAGATCGAACTGTCCTCCGCGACCCAGACCGAAATCAACCTGCCCTACATCACCGCCGACGCCTCCGGGCCGAAGCATCTCACCCTGAAACTGACCCGCGCCAAATTCGAGGCGCTGGTCGACGACCTGATCCAGCGCACCGTCGAGCCCTGCCGCAAGGCGCTCAAGGACGCGGGCCTGTCGGCGGGCGAGATCAACGAAGTGGTGCTGGTCGGCGGCATGACCCGCATGCCGAAGGTCCAGGAAGTCGTGAAGCAGTTCTTCGGCAAGGAGCCCCACAAGGGCGTCAACCCTGACGAAGTCGTGGCCATTGGCGCCGCGGTCCAGGCCGGCGTGTTGCAGGGCGACGTCAAGGACGTGCTGCTGCTCGACGTCACCCCGCTGTCCCTCGGCATCGAGACGCTCGGCGGCGTGTTCACCCGCCTGATCGATCGCAACACGACGATCCCGACCAAGAAGAGCCAGGTGTTCTCCACCGCCGAAGACAACCAGACGGCCGTGACCATCCGCGTCTTCCAGGGCGAGCGCGAAATGGCTGCGGACAACAAGGCGCTCGGCCAGTTCGATCTCGTCGGCATCCCGCCGGCCCCGCGCGGCATGCCGCAAGTCGAAGTCACCTTCGACATCGACGCCAACGGCATTGTGTCGGTGACGGCGAAGGACAAGGCGACCGGCAAGGAGCAGCAGATCCGCATCCAGGCCTCCGGCGGTCTGTCGGATTCCGACATCGATAAGATGGTCAAGGACGCCGAGGCCCATGCGGCCGAGGACAAGGCGCGCCGCGCCCTGGTCGACGCCAAGAACGAGGGCGAGGCCATGGTGCATGCGGCCGAGAAGTCGCTCACCGAATTCGGCGAGAAGGCGTCCGAGGCTGACAAGAGCGCGATCCAGGCGGCGGTCGCCGCGCTGAAGACCGCGCTCGAAGGCGACGATGTCGAGACCATCAAGGCCAAGACCAACGAATTGGCCCAGGCGCAGATGAAGCTCGGCGAGGCCATGTACAAGGCCGAACAGGCGGCGGCCGCCGCCGGCGGCGCGGGCGCGGCCAAGCCGGAGGAGGACGTCATCGACGCCGACTTCAAGGAAGTCAAGGACGACAAGAAGGGTCACTGAGACCTGGGCCGGCGCGCGAAAAAGGCGCGCCGGCTTTTTCCTGTTCCGAAACGGCGCAGCTTGCTTTTCGTGCGCGCAAGCTTTAGCTCGCCGCAAACGTAGCGTTTTCAAGCGAAGTGGTTTCGCCTGAAGAGAACGCGCAAACGCAAAACGCAAGGCGTCACCGCGCGCCGTGAAAAAATCTGGATCACGCCGCTATGGCCAAGCGCTGTTACTATGAAGTCCTTGGAGTTTCCCGCACTGTCACGGAAGTCGAGCTGAAAAGCGCCTTCCGCAAGCAGGCGATGCAATATCACCCCGACAAGAACCCGGGCGACCACACGGCGGAAGCCAAGTTCAAGGAAGTCAACGAGGCGTATCAGGTCCTGTCCGACGCGCAGAAGCGCGCCGCCTATGATCGCGCGGGCCACGCCGCCTTCGAGCAGGGCGGCGGCGGCGGGTTCGGCGGCTTCGGCATGGGCGAAGGGTTCGCCGCCTCCATGGCCGATATTTTCGATGATTTGTTCGGCGATGTGATGGGCGGCCGGCGCGGCGGCCGGGGCTCGGGACGCGAGCGCGGCGCCGATCTGCGCTACAATATGGAAATCACCCTGGAAGAGGCCTATCGCGGCAAGTCGGCGGCGCTCAAAATTCCGACCTCCGTCACCTGCGAGACCTGTTCCGGCAGCGGCGCCAAGGCCGGCTCCAAGCCCAAGACCTGCACGACCTGCGCCGGCCACGGCCGCGTGCGCGCGCAACAAGGCTTTTTCTCGATCGAGCGCACCTGTCCGACCTGCCAGGGTCGCGGCGAGGTCATCGACAATCCGTGTCCCGCCTGCTCCGGCGGCGGCCGCGTCACCAAGGAGCGTTCGCTCTCGGTCAACATTCCGGCCGGCGTCGAGGACGGCACCCGCATTCGGCTGGCCGGCGAAGGCGAGGCCGGCCTGCGCGGCGGACCCTCGGGCGACCTCTATATCTTCCTGTCGATCAAGCCGCATCCGTTCTTCCAGCGCGAGGGCGCGGACCTGTACTGTCGGGTGCCGATCTCCATGGTGCAGGCGGCGCTGGGCGGCGAGGTCAAGGTGCGCGGCGTCGACGGGGTCGAGATCAAGATCAAGGTGGACGAGGGCACGCAGTCCGGCCGCCAGTTCAAGATCAAGGGCCGGGGCATGCCGGTTTTGCGCGCGCGCGACTATGGCGACCTCTATATCCAGGCCAATGTCGAGACGCCGCAGAATCTCACCAAGCGCCAGAAGGAACTGCTGGCCGAGTTCGACAACGAATCGACCAACAAGACCCATCCGGAATCCTCCGGCTTTTTCGCCAAGATGAAAGATTTTTTTGATCTGGCGTGATCGCGGAGCGGATATGGCGCGCCGGCGCGAGGAACAGCGGCGCGCCGCGCCCTGACGCGGCGTCGCAGGTTCGACCTATCCGCGCAAATCTGCTTGCAAATTGTCGCAGATGACGCTTTCTTGACGCTGCTTGCTTTGTCACTATTTAATGACAGGCTTGTGGTCCAATTGATAGGCAATCGCCGTGAACGCGCAAAAAAGTCCGGTGTCAAGAAACGGAACGCGGCCCAAAATCCCCCTGGACGTGCAACTGGGAGACGAGGCGCGATTCATCCGCTCCTGGCTGGAAAATCCCAAGATCGCCGGCGCCATCGCGCCTTCGGGGCGCTTTCTCGCGCGCGCGCTGGCGCAATGCGTCAGTCCCGTCGCGCCCGGGCCGATCATCGAACTTGGCCCCGGCACCGGCCCGGTGACGCAGGCGCTGCTGGCGCGCGGCGTGCCCGCGTCAAAGCTGATCCTCGTCGAATATGAACAGAGTTTTTGCAAGCTTCTCGCTCGCAAATTCCCGGGCGTCAAAATCGTGCGCGGCGACGCCTATCGCCTGGCCGACACGCTCAAGGGCATTTTGACGGAAACGCCCTCGGCGGTGGTGTCCAGCCTGCCGCTGCTGACCGCGCCCGAGTCCGATCGCCTCATGCTGTTGCGCCAGGCCATGGAGCTGATGGGCGAGAACGGGCGATTCGTGCAGTTCACCTATGGCGTGAAATCGCCGGTGCCCACGGATCTCGGCGACAGCCAGCACATCCGCATCCAGGCGCTGGCGCCGATCTGGCTCAACATTCCCCCGGCGCGCATCTATATCTATCGCCGCGCCAACGGTCCGACCTTCTTCAAGGAGCCGCCGGACGTTTTGGACGAATTGCTGCGCAAGTCGCGGCGCGCCGCGCGGGAAATCCGCGACGAGTTTTTCGAGGCGCGGGCGCGGATTGTGGCCTCCAATAGCGGCAGGCGGCGGTAAGGGCTGGTTGGCATCCCTTCCTTTTCGCGTTTATAAGGCCCGTCAAACAAAAAACCGGACGCGCCAATGCCCCATTCCGACCGCCTGATCGTCGCCCTCGATCTTCCCGATGTCGCGCAAGCCCGCGACATGGTCGCGACGCTCGGCGATTCCGTCTCCTTCTACAAGATCGGCATGGAGCTGGCCTATGGCGGCGGGCTCGGGCTGGTCGATGAATTTTCCAGAGCGGGCAAGCAGGTCTTCGTCGATCTGAAGCTGCACGACATCGGCGCCACCGTCGAAAAGGCCACTGCGCAAATCGCCAAGCTCGGCGCGCGCTTTCTCACCGTGCACGCCTTCCCCCAGACGCTGGCCGCGGCCGCGCGCGGTTCGCAGGGGTCGAGCCTGCAGGTGCTGGGCGTCACGGTGATGACCTCCTATGACGACGCCGATCTCGCCGCCTGCGGCTACCGGCTCAATGTCCGCGACCTCGTCGCCTTGCGCGCGCAACAGGCGAAAGAGGCGGGCGTCGCCGGGTTGATCCTGTCGCCGGAGGAACTGGTTGCGACGCGCGCCGCGGTTGGGGAGTCGCTGTTGCTGGTGACCCCCGGCGTGCGCCCCGCCGGCGCGGCGCTCGGCGACCAGAAGCGGGTGGCGACGCCCTCGGAAGCGTTCCAACGCGGCGCCGACTACATTGTTGTGGGTCGCCCGATTGTCGCGGCGCCCGACCCGCGCGCCGCCGCTCTGGCGATCCAGGCGGAGATCGCAAAAAAGTAACGCCGGGCGTACCTCCGGCCCGGCGTCCATCCGCCAGGCTGTGGGGGACAGCTCCCGCGGACAAAAGGACGGTATCGCGGCATTGTGTAAGGCAAGTGACGGAATAAGGACGAGAAAACGACAATGCCCAAGGCCTATATCATCGCCAGCGTGACCGTGAACGATTCCGAGGCTTACGCGAAATATGCGGCCCTCGCCCCCGAGGCGATGAAGAAATATGGCGCGCGGGTTCTGGCGCGCGGCGGCCGCTCCGAAGCGCTCGAGGGTTCCGCGCGCGCGCGGAACGTGATTCTGGAATTCGACGATTACGAGACCGCCAGGGCCTATTACCACTCGGTCGAGTACCAGCATGCGCGCTCGCACCGCATCGGCGCCGCCGACTTTCATATGACCTTGGTCGAAGGCGCCTGACGCTTTCGGAGCCCGGCCAAACGGCCTATAGCACGCGCAGGAGTTTTCCATGGAACAGATGCGGCTTGTCGTGGTCGGCGCCGCCGGCCGCATGGGGCAGATGCTGGTCAAGGCGATCGCGGCGACGGAAGGCGCGGCGCTCGGCGGCGCTTTGGAGCGGATCGGCTCGCCCGCGCTCGGCCGCGACGCCGGCGAGGTCGCGGGGATTGGGCCGCTCGGCGTCAAAATCACCGACGATCCCCTCAACGCCTTATTGAACGCCGATGGCGTGATCGATTTCTCTGTTCCCGCGGTGACAGTGGAGATCGCCGCGCTCGCCGCCCAGGCGCGGATCGTCCATGTGATCGGCACGACCGGTTTGTCCGCCGACGATCTGCAAAAGCTCGACGCCGCCGCGCGCCACGCGACGATCATCCGTTCCGGCAATATGAGCCTCGGCGTCAATCTGCTCGCGGGTCTGGTAAAACGGGCGGCCGCCGAGCTCGGCGTGGACTGGGACATCGAAATTCTGGAGATGCACCACCGCATGAAGGTCGACGCGCCTTCCGGCACCGCGCTGCTGCTCGGCGAGGCGGCGGCGGCGGGGCGCGGCATCGCGTTGGCCGAAAACAGCGTCCGCGAAAGAAATGGCCATACGGGCGCGCGAAAGGCGGGCGACATCGGTTTTGCGACGCTGCGCGGCGGCACGGTGGTCGGCGACCACAGCGTCATTTTCGCCGGCGCCAGCGAGCGCATCGAACTTGTCCACCGCGCCGAGGATCGCAGCATTTTCGCCAATGGCGCGGTGCGCGCGGCCCTGTGGGGGCGCGGCAAAAAGCCCGGGATCTATTCCATGGCCGACGTGCTCGGCCTGTAAGCCAAGGAGTTTTTCATGTCCGAACGTCTTCTGGTTCTGGTCCGTCACGGCCAGAGCGACTGGAACCTCAAAAACCTGTTCACCGGCTGGAAGGACCCGGACATTACCGAACTCGGCGTGTCCGAGGCAAAGGCGGCGGGACAGCGTCTCAAGGCGCTCGGCCTGACCTTCGATACGGCCTTCACCTCCAACCTCACCCGGGCCCAGAACACGCTCAAACTGATTCTCGGCGAACTCGGCCAGACCGGGCTGCATGTGGAGAAGGATCAGGCGCTGAACGAGCGCGATTACGGCGATCTCTCCGGGTTGAACAAGGATGAGGCGCGCAAGAAATGGGGCGACGAGCAGGTGCACCTGTGGCGCCGCTCCTATGACGTGCCCCCGCCCGGCGGCGAGAGCCTGAAGGACACGGTCGCGCGTGTGCTGCCCTATTATAACCAGTACATCCTGCCGGCGGTGCTGCGCGGCGAGCGCGTCATCGTCGCCGCCCACGGCAATTCGCTGCGCGCGCTGGTGATGGTGCTCGACGGCCTGACCCCCGAAACCATCCCTAGCATGGAGCTGGCGACCGGCGTGCCGCTGGTCTATCGCCTCAAGGCGGATTCGACGGTGGAGTCGAAGCAGGTCCTGGAGCCGGTGAAGGCTTGATTTTTTGGAGAGGGCGCGCTCGCGCGCCCTCTCGTCAGGAAACTGGCTCGGCTTCCGGTTCGAAGGCGTCGAGCAGGTTGGTGCTGATAAAACCCAGGGCGGTCGCGCGCGTCGATTCCAGGCCCGGGTGGAACACCCAATATTTGTGGCGGTCCTCGGGATCGCGTTCGAGCCAGAGATTGATCTGGCCGACGGCGGTGGCGATGAACGCTTTCAGCGGCGTTTTTGCGTGTTCATGGGGCGTCGTGGTGTAGCGCAGGGTCGCCAGATCGGCGATCAGCGCGGCGACGTCGACGCTTTCGCCATTGACCACGGCGGAATGGGGTTTGCGCGCGAGCACGCGCATGATTTCGCGCCGCGCCGCCCAGGCGACGCCCTGCGGGTCCGCGCCCTCATAGGGCTTCAGGCCGACCGGCCTCAGCGAATCCAGCTTTTCCGCGTCGCGGGCGGCGGCGGCGGCGCGCTCGGCCTTGCGGCGCAGGTGCAGATTGTAACCGGCGCTGACGAAGAACAGCAGCGCGACGACGCTCAAGACCGTCGTGATCACATTGCCAAGATTATCGAATGAAAACATGACAGTCCCGCATCAGATTGGGCGCCTCTCATCGCGCGCGTCGCAACGTCAGATTAATCCGTCCGGGCGGGTCGAGCAAAGTCGAAGTTTTTGCCAGAATGCGGTCGACGCCGTGAAACATTTTTCTCGCGGGGCCGCCGAAAATCAGCACATCGCCGGATTCGAGGACCAGGGACTGCGTCGATCCGCCGCGCGTCTCGCCGCCGAAGCGGAAGCGGCAGGCGCAGCCGAGCGAGACCGAGAGGATCGGGGCGTCAAAATCCTGCTCGTCGACATCCTGATGCGCGCCCATTTTGGCGGCGGGGTCGTAATAGTTGATCAGGCAGGCGTCGGGATCGTGCGGATAGCCGGCGAGATCGCGCCATAGGCGCAGCAGCGTCTCTGGAATGGGCGGCCAGGGTTTTGCGGTGACGGGGTGTTCGGGCTGGTAGCGATAGCCGGCGCGATCCGACACCCAGCCGAGCGGGCCGCAATTGCTCATGCGGACCGAAAAGGCTTTGCCGGTGCGCGGCATGACCGGCTGGAACAGCGGGGCTTCGCGCAGGATTTCACGGATGTTTTCGCGCAAGGTTTCTTGCGCGGCTCGGTCCAGCGCTGTCTTGTAGAGATGCAGGCCGGGGCGAATTTCGACAGCTGTCAATTCAGCCTCGATCTTCTCCCTCTCCCTGGGAGCGGGGAGAGGGTAGGGGGAGTCAACGCATTCGCTTGGCGGATCGGCCGAGGCCAGAGCCCGAGTCCCCCTCACCCTAACCCTTTCCCCGCGAGCGGGGCGAGGGAACGGGTCGCGGCCCTCGTTCAGGCCTTGGGGCCGCCTCGGGCGACGCCGACCTTGGCCGGGCGCAGCACGCGTTCGCCGATAGCAAAACCGTCTTCGACCACCTGCGCCACCGTGCCGGTCGGGACGCTCTCGTCGGGGATTTCGAACAGCGCTTCGTGGAAATTCGGGTCGAATTTCTGGCCCTTGGGCTCCAGCTTGCGCACGCCGTGGCGTTGCAGGCGCGAGAGGAAATCGCGCTCGGTGAGTTCGATGCCCTCGACAAAAGTTTTCAGCGCGGGGTCGCTCGCCATCACGTCCTTGGGCACATTGTCCAGGGCGCGGCGCAAATTGTCCGCAAAAGTCAGCATGTCCCTGGCGAAGGAGGTCACGCCATAGACCTTGGCGTCGGCGACCTCTTTCTCGGTGCGGCGGCGCAGGTTTTCCATTTCGGCGAGCGTGCGCAGCGCCTTGTCCTTCAAACCGGCGTTTTCGGCGATCAGCGCCTGGACGGCGGCGGCGTCGCGTTCGGCGTCGGACTGCGGCGCGGCTTCAGGCGCGGCGGTCTCGGCGGGCTTTTGCGATTCGGCCTCGGTCTTCGTCTGTTCGTCGCTCATGGGTCTCTCATTTTCAAAAATCTGGCCTGCATTTGGGACCGAAGGCCCCAAAAATCAAGCCAAGGCCAAGGGGCGGCGCGTTTTCAGGTCAGAACGGCCGCACGATGACGAAGATCACGATCGCAATGGTCGCCAGGGCCGGCGCCTCATTGGCGATGCGCAGGGTCTTTTCCGCGACCGGCCGCTGGCCCAGGCTCATCTTCTTGCCCAGGCGCACCATCCACATATGGTAGATCGACAGCAGCACGACGATTCCGATCTTCCAGTGCAGCCAGAGATTGCCGGAAAAACCGATGTTGAAGGCCAGCGACAGGCCGAAAATCCATGACAGGATCAGCGCCGGCGTCAGGATGATGTTGCGCAGGCGGTTGCAGCGCGAGGTCCATTGCGCCTCCTCCACCGAGCCCGGCTTGGTCGAGTGCATGTAGATGAGATAACGGGGCAGGGCGAACAGCCCGGCGATCCAGAAGAACACAATCGCGACATGCGCGGCCTTCACCCAAAGGTAGCCGTCACCCAACCAACCGATCATTTCAAGCTCCGAATTCCTATGCCGTCTTCGCCGCGCGCGCTTTTGGGGCGAACACCTCGGTCAGGTGTCGCCGCAAGGCCGCTTGCCGGGCGGGATTGGTCACCTTCGCCCCCGTCAGGTCCGTGACATAGAAGGCGTCCACCGCCTTTTCGCCGAAGGTGACGATATGGGCGGAGGCGATGTTCAAATTCAACTTCGACAGGGCGAATGTCAAATCGTGCAGCAGGCCGACGCGGTCGAGGCCGGAGACCTCGACCACGCTGTACTTGCGCGACAGGCTGTTGTCGATGATGACGTCGGCCGGCACGTGGAAGGTCGCGGCGCGGTCGGGCGCAGTCTTCGCCTTGTCCGCCAGCAATTCGGTGACGCGAACCTCGCCGCGCAACGCCTGCTCGATCGACTTCGCCACCCGTTTCGCGCGGCGCAGCTCGTCCTCGTCGCGCTCGAAGGCGCGGCTGATGCTGATCGTGTCGAGCGCCAGACCGTCGGCGGTGGTGAACACCTGGGCGTCGACAATATTGGCGCCGCAGACGGCGCAGGCGCCGGCGATGATCGACAGCAGGCGCGGATGGTCGGGCGCGACCACGGTGAGTTCGGTGATGCCGCGAAACGCGTCGGTGGTATATTCGGTCGCCAGCGAATTCAGCTCGACCGCCGAGGCGTAGAGCAATTGCGCGTGCTGAATCTTGTGCGGCAGATCGACCTTGAGCCAATAGGCCGGATAATGCCGCGCGACATAATCGGCGAATTCCGGATCGGACCAGGCCGGCAGTTTTTCGCGCAGCTCGCGCTGCGAGCGCTCGACCCGCCCCTTGCGGTCCACGGAGGAATGGCCGCCGGCCAGGACCAGCTCCGTCTCCCAATAGAGCGTGCGCAACAGCTCGCCCTTCCAGCCGTTCCAGACGCCGGGGCCGACGGCCCTGATGTCGCAGACGGTGAGAATGGCCAGCATTTTCAGGCGCTCGATGGTCTGCACCTTATCCGCAAAGGCCTGGATCGTGCGGGGATCCGCGAGATCGCGGCTCTGCGCGATGTTCGACATGGTCAGGTGTTCCTCGACCAGCCAGGCGCAGGTCTCGGTCTCGGCGTCGTCGAGGCCGAGGCGTGGCCCGATCTTGCGCGCCAGCGCCGCGCCGGCGATTGAATGGTCCTCGGGGCGGCCCTTGGCGATGTCGTGGAGCAGCACCGCCAGATAGAGCGCGCGCCGGTGGGTGATGGTCGGCATCAGCTCGCTGGTGAGCGGCAGTTCGGTCTTGTAATGGCCGAGCTCCACCGAAGCCAGTTCTCGCAGAGCCCGCAGCGTGTGCTCGTCCACCGTATAATGGTGGTACATGTTGAACTGCATCATCGCGACGACGCGGCCGAATTCGGTGATGAAACGGCCAAAAACCCCGGCTTCGTTCATCAGCCGCAGCGCGCGCTCGTTCGACTGCGGATTGATCAGGATTTCCAGGAACAGGCGGTTGGCCTCGGGAGAGGCGCGCAGCTTGGCGTCGATGCGCGGCAGGCTTTGCGTCACCAGGCGCAACGCGTCCGGGTGGATCGCCAGTTCGTTATGCGCGGCGACCCAGAACAGCCGGATCAGATTGACGGGATCGCGCTCGAAAATGTCGTTGGAGGCCACGGTGACGCGGTCGGTCTCGATGGCGAACGGGCCGAGGTCGCGCGGCTTTTTCCGGCGCAGCGAGCCGAACACGCGGTCGAACATGGCGCGCGGCTTGGCCTGGCGCTCCTCCAGGGCGGCGCAGACGATGTTGGTGAGGTCGCCGACATGTTTGGCGGTGACGAAATAGCGCTTCATGAAGCGCTCGACGCCGGGGACGCCCGCCGCCGCCTTGAAGCGCATTTTTTCGGCGAGCACCCTTTGCAGATCAAAGCTCAGCCGTTCCTCGGCGCGGCCGGTGTAAAAATGCATGTGGCAGCGCACCGACCACAGGAAATTCTCGCAGCGGTGGAACAGGCGCAATTCCTGCTCGCTGAACAGGCCCGCGGCGACCAGCGCGTCGACGTCGCGGACCCTGTACGTGTATTTACTGATCCAGAACAGGGTGTTGAGGTCGCGCAGGCCCCCCTTGCCCTCCTTGACGTTGGGCTCGACCAAATAGCGGGATGAGCCAGCGCGGCGCACGCGCTCCTCGCGCTCGGTCAGCTTGGCCTGGACGAATTCCGGCGCGCTGTTGCGCACGATCTCCTGATCGAACCGCGCGCTCAACTGGTCGAGCAGGGCCTCGTCGCCGAGGATGTAGCGGGTTTCCAGCAGGGTGGTGCGGATGGTCATGTCGGCGCGCGCCTGTTTCAGGCACTCTTCGACGCTGCGGGTGGCGTGGCCGACCTTCTGCTTGAGATCCCAGAGGAAATAGAGCATGGCCTCGACCACCGACTCGGAGCGGGCGCGCCCCTTGCCGTCGAGCAGGAACAGCAGGTCGATGTCGGAGCCGGGCGCCAGCGCTCCGCGCCCATAGCCGCCCACCGCCACGATGCAGAGTTTCGACTGGGAGGGCGCGATATATTTGACCACGCAATCGTGGATGGCGCGAAGAACCTCATCCTCGACATAGGCGAGATGCGCGCCGCAGGCGAGGCCGCCGCCGCCCGATTCCAGCTCGGCCCGCGCCACCGCCGCGCCATGAGCGAGCGCATCGGCGAACACGTCGACCGCCGCCTTGCGCAGGCTTTGAATATTGTCGCCGTGGAGCGCCGCCAGCCCGGCGATTTTCGCATCAATGCCGGCGCGGTCGATCAGCGCCTTCATCGGCAGGTCCATGCGCGGCCCGTTCCATTTGCCGTGCGCGGCCGGCGCGGTCTGAACGTTCATGGTCCCTTCCTCGCCGCCGCTTTCCGCACCGTGATCGCATCCCAGATGGCGACCGCGAGGTCGGGGCCGCCGGTGCGCTTGATCGCCCTGATGCCGGTGGGCGAGGTCACGTTGATTTCCGTCAGCCAGCCGTCGATCACGTCGATGCCGACGAAAACCAGCCCGCGCCGCTTCAGTTCCGGACCGATCGTTGCGCAAATCTCCTGTTCGCGCTCCGTCAGTTCGGTCGCCTCCGCCGCGCCGCCGCGCACCATATTGGAGCGGATGTCGTTTTCGGCGGGCACGCGGTTGATTGCGCCGCGCGGCTGGCCGTCGACGAGAATGATGCGCTTGTCGCCCTTTTTGACTTCGGGCAGGAATTTCTGCACCACCCATTGCTCGCGGAACGAGGTGGCGAACAGGTCGTAGAGCGAGCCGTAATTGGCGTCCTGGCGCTGCAGGCGGAACACCGCCGCGCCGCCATGGCCGTGCAGCGGCTTCATCACCACTTCGCCATGCGCCTCGCGAAAGGCGTCGATGGCCGCGCGGTCGCGGGTGATCAGGGTCGGCGGCATAAGCTCCGGGAAATCCATCACGAACAGTTTTTCCGGCGCGTTGCGCACGCTGACGGGATCGTTGACGACAAGGGTGTCGCCGCCGATCTTTTCCAGGAGATGGGTGGAGGTGATGTAGGAGAGGTCGAAGGGCGGGTCCTGGCGCAGAAGGACGACATCCATGTCGCGCAAAAAAATGTCGCGCGGCGTGCCTAGGGTGAAATGGTCGCCGGCGATGTCGCGGACCGCCAGGGTTTGCGCCGTCGCTACGACATCGCGGCCGCGCAGCGAAAGTTTGTCCGGCGTGTAGTAGAGAATCTCGAAACCGCGCGCCCGCGCTTCGAGCAGCAGGGCGAAAGTGGAGTCGCCGGCGATGTTGATCCGCTCGATCGGGTCCATCTGTACGGCGATGCGGGCGATCTCAGCCATTCCATTCCCTCGTCCGGGTCATTCACAAGCGCAGCGCTGAAACATGGCGACGACGCCGGCTTTTTTCGAGCCGCGATTCAAGCGTGCAGGACCATTGCTGCTTTGGATCGCGAAAGCTATCCCATATTCAGGACGGGTCAACTTTTGCTCTCGACCGCGACATTTGCGCGCAAGCCGTGTGGCGCGTCGTCCAGCTGTTCCGGCGGGGATTGCGCCGTCCGCCCGGCGCGCAGGCGCGAAGCGCAGGCGTTCCAAAACCGCGACGGCCAGTCCCGGATCATGAACGTGCGTTCGATCACGGCGTAATAGGCGAGGCCGACCGCCAGGACCAGCAGGATTTCCAGCGCGCCATAAAGCGCGATTGCGGCGAGCGGGCTGTCGGGGACGCGCTTGGCGATCTGGCCGGTGACGAATTGCAGGGTCTGCAAATGCGTCAGATAGATCGAATAGCAGGCGCCGCCGATCAGGCTGATCCAGGGATAGGCGCAAAAACTGCGGAAGGCCGAGGCGGGCGCGAGCACGCAGGCGAACATGGTCGCCGTCGCGGCGAGTGTCAGCGCGCGCAAGCTCAGGCCGGAGGCGAGGGCGGAAAGCGTGACGGGATGTTCGGGCGGATTGGGGATCGCCAGGAAGACGAACAGCGCAAAAAATCCCGCCGCGCCGACCAGGGGCCGGGGCAGGCGGCCCATTGCGGCCGCGATCGCCTCGCGCCCATGCGCCAGCAGGATGCCGAGCCAGAAGAACTGGAAGAAGCGCAGGATGCTGTAATAGACGTCGAGCCCGCCCAGCGTGCGCGGCGGAAACGTCGAGGCGATCACGCCGGCGGCGAGCAGGGCGGCCCCGCACAGTCCGCGCGCCCAGGCGCGGGTCAGGCCGAAATAGAGGAAGAACAGCAGGGGCGCGAGCAGATAGAACTGCACCTCGACCTCGAGCGACCAGCCCGGCGGGAACAGCCGGGGGAAGGAGCCCCAGATCAGGCCGTGCAGGTAGAAGATCGAGCCGAACAGGCTGGCGGTCAGCGAGTCCGGCGGCGCGGCGAAATGATTCGTCCCTTGCGGATGATAGCCGGTGAGCGTAATCGCGGCGAAGGTGACAAACAGCAGGATCAGATAGGGCGGCTCGATGCGCAGCACGCGCCGCGACAGGTAGCCGCGCAGGAAGGCGCCGGTGAGCGGCCCATGCCGGGAGCGCATCGCCTGTCCCGCAAGAATGAAGCCGCTGACGCAGAAGAACAGCTGGACGCCCAATCCGGGCCGCCCGATCCATTCGACGACGAGCGAGTCGCGCTGCTCCGCCGCCGCGGGGAAGAATCGCAGCGCGCGCTCGACGAAATGGCCGACCACGACAATGGCGATGGCCAGGAAACGCAAGCCGTCGACCTCGGGCCGATAGACGCCGCCGGACAGGCGCCGCTGCAGGCGCGTCGGCAGGGAGGCGGCGAGAGAAAGCAGGTTTTGGAGAGCCATCGGCGCGTCGGTGAAAGCAAATGACAGCAACGATCTCACACGACAGGACAAAATCGGGAAAAAACCCATTCTAGGCTTAACCATCCGTGACCCGGATCAGCCCCGAGCTGGCGCGGGTTTGTTAACGGTTCTTATGCACAATGTTTTAACCTTCTTTCGCCGCTCACCCGGATGGACGCGCATGAGCGAAACCTTTGTCATTCCTTCCGCGCCGCCGTCGCGGCGTCTGGCCGCGAAGCTGACGGACGGCATGCTCTGGCTCACCATGTGCTGCGGCTCCGTGGTCTTCTTCGAGCCGTCGCCCTACGACGTCATGATCCTGGTCACCATGGCGCTCTGGGCCTTCGGCGGCTTCTCCATCCATCGAGCCGTCTTGCCCTATGTGCTGGCATTGTCGCTCTGGGTGCTCGGCGCCTTCATCTCCCTGGTTCCCTATTGGAACGAGACGGACCCGGTGGCCCATGTGCTCACCTCGTTCTATCTCGCCACGACGGGCGTGTTCTTCGCTTTGTACACGTCGCAGGATTCCACGCGGCGGCTCGACCTGCTGCTGAGCGGCTATACGATCAGCTGCGTGCTGGCGGCGGCGGTGGCCGTGGCGACCTGGCTGGCGGCGGGCGGCGAGGAGAGCGCCTGGGTCCTGAACGGCCGCGCCACCGCGCCGTTCAAGGACCCCAACGTGCTGGGCTCCTATCTGGTCGCCGGCGCGCTCTATCTGACCCAGCGCCTGCTGCTCGGCCGCTTGCGCTATCTCTGGCTGACGCTGCCCAATCTCGGGCTGATCCTCGCGGCGCTGTTCCTGACCTTTTCGCGCGGCTCCTGGGGCGCCTGGATGATCGCGACCGGCCTGATGGTGTTCTGCCTCTATCGCACCGCCGATTCACGGCGGATGCGCAGGATGATCGTCGGCGGCGCCGCGGCGACGGCGCTCACCGTCCTGGTTGGCGTCGCCGGTGCGCTTTCGGTCGACAGCGTGCGCGAATTCTTCTTCATCCGCGCCGCCGTTCAGCAGGATTACGACAGCGGCCCCTATGGGCGCTTCGGCAACCAGTTGCGCTCGCTGCCGATGCTGACGGAGCGGCCGACGGGCTTCGGGCCGATGCGCTTCATCCTCTCCTTCCCGCAGGCGCCGCACAATTCCTACATCAACGCCTTCGCCTCCGACGGCTGGCTCGGCGGCTTCGCCTTTATCGCCATGGCGGCCGGCGCTCTCGCCATCGGCTTCCGGCAGTGCCTGACCCGCCACCCCTGGATGCGGCAAGCGCAAATCCTGTTTCCCACCACTTTCGTCTATTTCGTCCAGGGCATTCAGATCGACATCGACCACTGGCGCATGTTCCACATGTCGCTCGGCGCGGTCTGGGGCATCGAGGCGGCGCGCCGGCGCTGGCTGGCGCGCGGCGATCCCGAGGGCGCCGCGCCTTAGGCCCGCCAAGAAGCCGCCAAGAGGCCGCTAAGACTTCGCTCAATTTTTCGCCCTAGTCTCGGGCGCAGGCCGAAGGGAGGGAGAGCCATGCCGTCAGTGGCGCGACAGCCTGTCGGAACGCAAGCGGGCGCCGGCTCATGCTGATCATCGTCACCTTCATGGTCAATGCGGCCCTGAATTTCGCGCTCGGGCTTGCCGTGGCGGCCGGATTGGGGCCGGAAGCCTATGGGCGGTTCTCCGTCGCCTTCTCGGCCTCCGTGGCGCTCGCGCTGCTGCTGTTCGACTGGCTCAAGCTTTCCGCCATCCTGCGCTATCGCGAGGAGACGCGCGAAACCGCGCCGGAGCTGCGCGCCTCGCTCGATGCGGGCTATCTGGCCGTCGCCGCGCTGCTGGCGGCGGCGACGGCGGGTCTGGTCGCGCTCGGCGTCGACGCTGGCCTGGGCGCCGGCATGATCGCCGCCATCGCGCTGGTCGCCATCGCCAATGGCGTGTTCGACTATGCCTGCGCGCTGCTGCGCGCCCGGTTCCGCAACAAAGCCTATAGCGCGCTGGTGATCCTGAAAAACGCGCTGGCCTTCGCCGCCATGGTCGGCGCGGCCTTCTGGACCCGCGATCCCCTTGACGTGATGGCGCTCGCCGGCGTGAGCGCGCTCGCCGCGACCCTGCTGCTGCGCGGCCAGGCCCGCGACCCCGCCGCCCGGCTCACCTGCGCCCGGATGGCGCATATCGGCGATTCCCTGCGCTATGGCATGCCGGTCGCGCTCGCCAGCCTGTTCTACCAGGGCGTGGTCCTCGCCAACCGCAGCCTTGCCGCGGCGGGGCTCGGTTTTGCCGCGGCGGGCAAATTGTCGCTTGCGACCGAAGTGACGCTGCGGCTGATGCTGGTGGCGGGCGCGGCGCTCGACATCCATCTGTTCCAGCTCGCCGTGCGTCAGAAGGCGGTCGGCGGCGCGCAGGCCGCGAAGGCGCAGCTCCGGCGCAACGGCCTGCTCATTTTCGCGGCTTTCACCCTGCTGTGCGCCGGCTATATGGCGGCCATGCCGGCCTTCGCCGCCGCGGTCGCGCCGGCGGCCTTCCGCGAGGATTTTGCTCACCTCGCCTTCATCCTGACGCCGGGCGTCGGGCTGTATTGCCTCGGACAATTCTGCCTCAACCCGATCGCCCAGATCGAAGGGCGCACCCATGTGGTGATGGTCGCGGGTTTTGGCGCGACGGCGCTCGACATCGGCTGGCTGCTGCTGGCGCCGCCTGCCGACGTCGCCGGCTACGCCCTGGTCCACACCGTCAGCCTTGGGGCGGGATTTGCGCTGATGCTCGGCCTCACCTGGCGCTGGCGCGACAGCTGGCCGCGCTTTCGCGATCTCGCCGGCGTCGCCGCGGCGGGGCTTTGCGCCACCGGCGCCATGAGCCTCACCCGCGACCTCCAGCCGGCGCTGTTCGGATTGCTGGCGACGGCGGCAGCCGGCGCCGGAATCTTCGGCCTTGTCCTGCTCGCCCTCGATCCCGGCGGCCTGTTCCGCCCGGCTTTGGCCCGACTCGTCGCCCTCGCGCCCTGGCGTGAAAAGCTTTTCAACAGGCTTGGATAGCTTTACGCCGCGTTTGCTTTATAGGGCTTCATCAAACGGTCACTCACCCCGACCATAGACGCTCGATCACGCCTTCAGGGATCGCCATGGACTATTTCCGCCGGTTCAACTTTTTGCTCTGCGCGCCCTCGTTCGACCCGGACGAGCTGGAAGGCACGCGGCTCGACCAGATCGTGCTGGCGGTGGAAAAATCTGGCTTTGAGGTCACCCGGGCGCGGCGCGTCGAGGATGCCGAGCTGGCGATCAAGACCGACGCGGCCATCGGCTGCATGATCGTCGACTGGGGCAAGAAGGGGATGAACTCCAAGACGGCGGGGCTCATTTCCTATGTGCGCAAGCGCGGCCTGGAAATGCCGATCATCCTGCTGGTGCGCCGCAAGCGTTTTGAAGACCTGCCCATCGACGTGCTCGACAATGTCGACGGCTATGTCTTTTTGGCCGAGGAAACCCCGGAGTTTATCGCCAAAAATCTTGTCTCGCGGTTGAAGCAATATGCCGAGACGATGAAAACCCCGTTCTTCGGCGAACTCGTCGATTATGCCGAAGAAGGCAACATGCTGTGGACCTGCCCCGGCCACAACGGCGGCGTTTTTTACAGCCGCAGCCCGATTGGCCGCATTTTTGTCGAGCATTTGGGCGAAGCGATTTTTCGCGACGACCTCGACAATTCCGTGCTCGACCTCGGCGACCTCCTCACCCACGAAGGCCCGGCGCTTCGTGCGCAAAAAGAAGCCGCAAAAATTTTTGGCGCGGAGCGCACCTATTTTGTGCTCAACGGCACCTCGACCTCCAACAAGGTGGTCTTGTCCGCCCTGGTCGCGCCCGGCGATCTCGTGCTGTTTGACCGCAACAACCACAAGGCCGCACATCACGGCGCGCTCATGCTCGGCGGCGGCGTGCCGATTTATCTGGAAACCGACCGCAACGCCTTCGGTTTGATCGGCCCCATCGATTACGAGGCGTTGGACGAAAAGGCCATTCGCGAAAAAATCCGCAACAATCCGCTGGTCGAGGACCCCGAGGCCTGGCAGCGCGAGCGTCCGTTCCGCGTCGCGGTGATCGAGCAATGCTCTTACGACGGCACGATCTACAACGCCGAGTTGATCCTCGAAAAAATCGGCCATCTCTGCGATTACATCTTGTTTGACGAGGCTTGGGCGGGCTTCATGAAGTTCCACCCGATCTTTGCCGGCCATTTCGCGATGGGGCTGCAAAATCTCGGGCCGAACGCGCCTGGCATCATCGCCACGCAATCGACGCATAAACAGCTCGCAAGCTTCTCCCAGGCCTCGCAAATCCACTTCAAGGATCGCCACATCAAGGGCCAGAGCCGCCGCGTCGAGCACAAGCGCTTCAACGAGACGTTTCTGATTCACGCCTCGACCTCGCCGTTTTATCCGCTGTTCGCCTCGCTCGATGTCGGCGCGCAGATGATGAAGGGGAAATCCGGCGTGGTGCTGTGGGACGACACCATTCGCCTCGGCATCGAAATCCGCAAGAAAATCAGGGCGCTCGGACAGGAATTTGTCGAAAAGGCCAAGGACAAGGCCAATGGCTGGTTCTTCGACCCCTTCGTCCCCGACGAGGTCGAAACCGAAGACGGCTGGATGGCCTGGGAGGACGTGCCGACCGACGATCTCGCCGAGAACTCGTCCTACTGGACCTTTGCGCCGGGCGCCCGCTGGCACGGGTTTCAACACGTGGCCGAAAATTACGCGCTGACCGATCCCTGCAAGCTCACGCTGATCACCCCCGGCTTCAATCGCAAGACCGGCGAATATCTCGACCACGGCGTGCCCGCGCCGATCGTCGCGCAATATTTGCGCGAAAACCGCATCGTCGCCGAAAAGAACGACCTCAATTCGCTGCTGTTCCTGCTCACCCCGGGCGTGGAGTCGAGCAAGGCCGGCGCGCTGATCTCGGCCTTGGTGGCGTTCAAAACCTATCATGACGAAAACGCGCCGCTGGAAGACGTGATCCCCGAATTCGTCGCGCGCCGTCCGCAGAAATATGCGAAAATGCGTTTGCGCGACCTCTGCGGTCAGATGCACGCCTTTTACAAGGCGGCGGCCACCTCGGATTTGCAGCGCCGCCAGTTCCGGCCCGAACATCTGCCGACAAAAGTCATGCGGCCCCAGGAGGCGGTGCAAAAGCTGACCCGCAATCAGGTGCATTACCTGCCGCTCGACGAAATGTACGGCAAGATCGCCACCACTTTGTTCGTGGTCTATCCGCCGGGGATCGCCACCATCGCGCCGGGCGAGATTTTGGACGATCGCGCCAAGCCGATGCTGGAATATCTCAAGACTTTTGAGCGCGGCGCCAACCTGTTCCCGGGTTTTGAAGCGGAAATCCAGGGTCTGCATCGCGAGGTCGACGAGAACGGCGTGATCCGGTTCCACGCCTATGTGGCCGACCCGGAGTGAGATAGGGCGAGGCGATTGGTTCGCCTCGCTATATCAATCGTCATTGCGAGCGCAGCGAAGCAATCCAGAAAACCGGCGATTGCATCGCTGTACCGTATATTTTGCGCATTCGTCGCGCGAGGAGTGGATTGCTTCGCTGCGCTCGCGATGACGGCGTGAAGGCGCCGATAAAGCTCGAAAGCGTAGGAGTCGCGGCTAAACGCCTCCGGCGCGTCCGCGCATCGCCCGCGCGCCCAGCAGGATCAGGGCCTTGCGCAGGCCATCATCGTCTATCCCTTCGGTGGCGCGGCTGGCTTCGGCCACCGCTTCCGGGTCGGGCGGGGCGACCAGCGTCGGGCCGGCGGCGCGCTCCAGCGGGCCCTGGCGAATCGCGAGGCGGCCCACCGCGCGCCAGCCGAGATGGGCGTTGACCCGCTCCAAAATCTGCGGCGCCATGTGCTGGACCTCGAGCGCCATCGCGCCGATCACCCGCAGCACCAGCGTCGCCGGTTCGACGGCCGCGTCGGGCGCGCGCTCGCGCGGGCGCGGCGGCCATTGCAGCTTGATCGGTTCGCAGCACTCCGCCAGCCTTTTGCCGACAATGTCGTCCCAATGCAGGATCAGGCTCGATTGGCCAAACCCTTGTTTCGCCAGCACGGGATCGACGGCCGCGCCGACGAATTCCGCCAGCGGTTTTGGGAAGGAGGCTTTCTTTCTCTTGATCACCAAGCCATTGTGCGGCCGTGACACGCAAAAGCAAGAGTGAAATCGGCCCGGCTCTCCTGGCCTGGTACGACAAGGCCCGTCGCGACCTGCCGTGGCGCGCGCTTCCGGGGGAAACGCCGGACCCCTATTCCGTCTGGCTGTCGGAAATCATGCTGCAGCAGACCACCGTCGCGGCCGTGCGCGCCTATTTCGAAAAATTTCGCGCGCTTTGGCCTCGCGTGGGCGACTTGGCGGCGGCGCCGCTTGAAGAGGTCTTAAAAGCCTGGGCGGGCCTGGGCTATTATTCCCGCGCCCGAAACCTGCACGCTTGCGCGCAAAAAATCGTCGCGGAGCATGGCGGCGCCTTTCCCGCGCATGAGGACGACTTGCGCCGCTTGCCGGGGGTGGGGCCCTATACGGCCGGCGCCATCGCCGCCATCGCCTTCGACCGGCCGACGCCGGCTGTCGACGGCAATGTCGAGCGCGTGGTCGCGCGGCTGCTGGCGCTGGAGACGCCGCCGTCGGCGGCCAAGAAGCAGATTTCCGATTTCGTCGCGGCGGTTCTGCCCAAAAACCGGCCCGGCGATTTCGCCCAGGCGATGATGGATTTGGGCGCGACCGTGTGCACGCCGCGGTCGCCCGGCTGCCTGATCTGTCCGCTGGCGCATTTTTGTCGTGCGGCCGAGGCGGGAAATCCGCTGGATTTTCCCAAGAAGCCGCCGAAGAAGGCGCGTCCGTTCAAGCGCGGCGCGGTTTTCGTGCTGCGCCGCGCCGATGGCGCGGTTTTGGCGCGCCGGCGGCCCGCGCGCGGGCTTTTGGGCGGCATGACCGAATTTTTCGGCACGGATTGGCGCGAGGGGCGGGACGGGGACTGGGCCGCGCAACAGACGGAGGCCTCCCCTTGCGCGCGCGCCAATTGGCGGTTCGCCGGCGAAATCGACCATGTCTTCACCCATTTCGCCCTGAGACTCGGCGTGTTCGTCGCGGCGGCGCCGGCCGATTTCGTGGCGCCCGAGACCGGGTTCTGGATCGCCGCGCAAGATTTGAGCGCGGCGGCGCTGCCGAGCGTGATGCGCAAGGTCGAGACTTGCGCGTTTAAGGCAATGGACTTGCACGTGGCGGGAAAGCCGGCATGATGGGGCGGGGAGAGACGGCATGACCAGGAAACGCGGCGACAGGCCGGAGGTCGCGCTGACGGAAGGCGCGATCCGCGTGAGCTGGAAGGGGAAGGTGCGCACCATCCTGCCTTCGCCCAAGCCGGCGGACGCCGAGGATGAGGCGGACTTTTTCGTCGATCTCGACGACATCGTCTGCTGGGACCCTCCCGACGACGACGCCGAAATCGAAATGGACGAATTGCAGCGCATTCTGGAGGCGATCGACGAGGCCTTCGAGCGCATGGGGCTGGTGGTCGCCTACGAGTGATTTTTGTTCCCTCGCCCCGCTTCGGCGGGGGAGGGGGGAGCCCTTCCCTAAAAACTGTTCCGCCTGCTAAAACCGCCTTGAAGCGAACGGAGCGCGCCGCCATGAAATGGGAAGATTTCCGCCAGTCCGAAAACATCGAGGATCGTCGCGGGTCCGATTATGCGGATGCGGGCGGCGGCGGTTTTGGCGGCGGCGGCTCCTCCGGCCATCTCGGGCTCGGCGCCATGGTGGTGCTCGGCATCATCGGCTATGCCCTGGGCATCGATCCCCGCGTGCTGATCGGCGGCGCCGAAATGGTGTCGCACATGTCCTCGGGCGGGCAGCAATACCAGAGCGCGCCGCAGGGCAAGGTCGGCGCGCCCCAGGACCGCATCGGGCAATTCGTCGCCGCCATCGTCGCGCAAAACGAGGATGTCTGGAAAGTCGTGCTGCCGCAGCAGGCGAATGTCCGCTTCACCCCCGCCACGGTGGTGATGTTCAACGGCGCGACCCGCTCGGCCTGCGGCAAGGCGCGGTCGGCCATGGGGCCGTTCTATTGCCCCGAAGACCGGAAAATCTATCTCGACACCTCGTTCTTCCGCGAGATGAAGCAGAAGTTCGGCGGCGGCGGCGATTTCGCCTATGCCTATGTGATCTCCCACGAAATGGGCCACCACGTGCAAAACCTGCTCGGCATCCTGTCGAAATGGCAGAACGCCCAGCAGAACGCTGACGATCCCCGGCAGGCCAACGCCATTTCCGTGCGCATCGAATTGCAGGCCGATTGTTTCGCCGGGGTCTGGGCCGCCAACGCCAACCAGAAATGGCAAATTCTGGAGCCCGGCGACATCGAGAAGGCGATCGCCACCGCCCAGGCCATTGGCGACGATAAGCTTCAGGAAAGCTCGCGGGGGTATGTTGTGCCAGACTCCTTCACGCATGGCTCGGCGGCTCAGCGTGTGCAGTGGCTCCAACGGGGCTTGCAGTCGGGCCGCATCGACGCATGTAACACGTTTGGGCGGCAGGGCTGATCAAAAAAACGCGGCGCCAGGCGGTCGAACCGCCTGGCGCCTGCACGTTACACCCCGTTACGCGACGGCTTTAGTCGGCATCTGACGCGCCAGGCTGGCGGTGATTTTTTCGGTCGGAATGTCCACATCGATTTCCAATGTGGAGACCGCTCCCTGTTGCCCCATCGTGACCTTCACGGCCTCAGGCGCAATCTCGACATGTTTGGCGATGGTCGCCAGGATTTCATCGCGCAGGATGGCGATGAGATTGTCGGGACCCAGGGCGACGCGTTCATGCGCCAGGAGGATTTGCAAGCGTTCGCGCGCGACCGGCGCGGTGGCTGCGCGCGGCTTGAACAGGCCGAAAAGACTCATGCCGCCCTCCGGCCGAGAATGCGGTTGAGGAGGGATTTCTTCTCGCCGGGGACGAGCATCGGCACGGTTTCGCCCATCAGACGGCGCGCCGCATCCTCGTAGGAGCGTCCCGCTTGGCTGGTCGCGGCGTTGATGGTGATGGGGGCGCCGACGTTGGAGGCGCGCAGAATCTCTTCGCTTTCCGGAATGATCCCGAGCAGCGGGATCGACAGGATCTCCAGCACATCGGCGACGCCGAGCATTTCGCCGCGGCTGGCGCGGCCCGCGTCGAAGCGGGTCAGCAGCAATTGCTTCTGGATGCGGTGGCCCTGCTCGGCGCGCAGGGTTTTCGAATCGAGCAGGCCGATGATCCGATCGGAATCGCGGACGGAGGAGACTTCCGGGTTGGTGACCACCACCGCCTCGTCGGCGAAGCGCATCGCCAGCAGGGCGCCGCGCTCGATGCCCGCCGGGCTGTCGCACAGCACATAGTCGAAGAGGCCGCGCAATTCGGCGACGACGCGCGCCACGCCTTCTTCCGACAGGGCGTCCTTGTCGCGGGTCTGCGACGCCGCGAGCAGGCTGAGCGTCTCCACGCGCTTGTCGCGGATCAGCGCCTGCGCCAGCTTGGCGTCGCCATTGGCGACATTGATGAGGTCATAGACGACCCGGCGCTCGGCGCCCATCACCAGATCGAGATTGCGCAGCCCCACGTCGAAATCGACCACGCAAACCCGGTTGCCGGACCTCGCCAGCGCCGCGCCGAGCGCGGCCGTCGAGGTTGTCTTGCCAACTCCGCCTTTTCCCGAAGTCACCACAACGACTTTGCTCATTGCACGCCCCTGTTCAATTCAAGATCCTGATTGCGAGATCGGTTTCAGCCAGTCGGACCTCGATGCTCTTGCCCTCGGTCTTCGGGTCCATGCCTTCCGCGGTCACATAGGCGCCGCCGACGCAAAGCAGCTCGGCGCGCGCCTCCGTGCAGAAGATGCGCGCGTCCGGAATGCCGGAGACGCCGGCGAAGATGCGGCCCTGAACGGCGCCATAGACATGGACGGAGCCGCCGGCGATGATTTCGGCGCCCGAGGCCACGCGCCCGATAATGGTGATGTCGCCCGCGAGATTGGAAATCGACTGGCCCGAGCGCACCGGCGAATCGATGAACAGGGTCTGGCTGCACCCCGAATGTCGTTCCAGCGTCTGAGCCTGCGGCCGCGCCTCGGCTTGGGTCTGGGCTTCCGCCTGGGGCGCGTCGCCTTCCTCCGCCTGTTCGGGTTTGGTCGGCACGCCGCCGGTCACGGTCGGCGGCAGATGCGGGCCGACCAGCGCGGGATTGGGGTTTTCGACCCCCATGACGCGAATGTGGCGGCGCGTCAGCTGGCTCAGAAAGTCCCGATAGGCGCGCAGGGGAATGTCGAGCAGCAACAGGTCGAGGATGATCGGCTTGTTGGCGAAGAAATTCGGCGAGCGCGACAGCCATCCGTCGAGCACGACCAACCAATCCTCCAGCGGTTCCACAGGCTGCAGGACGAACGCAATCAGCGAATGCGTCCGCAAGTTCAGCGTGTTGGTGGAGCGCACGTGGGCGTTCATCGATTCATCCCATTGACGATTGGTTAACCATGATGAAGAAACGTTGATAAAAGATTAACAATTGCAACCTTTCGCGAGTGCGGGCTGCGGAGTCTCGGGAAAATCGGGCGGCGCGGGTTTTTCAGCATGACGCATTTCAATGGGTTAGGCGGCGTGGCGTTGCGGTCCGGCCGGCCGTCCTGCACGGCGCGGCGCGAATCCGGGGGGGGGGTCAGGCGGCGGCGGCCAGGACGCCGGCTTTGACGAACAGGGCGTTCACGTCGGTGACCGCGCAGAGCGCATAGCCCTTCGCGCCGAGCGCCGCGCCAAAGGCGTCGAGCTTGCCCTCGTGTTCGCATTGGATGAGCAGCGGTTGGAAAACCGGGTCCATCGCCCTGATGAGATCGAGATCGAATCCCTCCACATCGACGGACAGGAAGTCGAGGCGTTCGCCAAAATATTTCTTCATCAGCGCGTTGATCTCGATCGCCTCCACCGAAACGGTTTCGACAATGCCGCCGGCTCCGCCAAAGCTCTTGAACAGGTCGATGTGCTCCCGCGACATCGAGGTGAGCTCGTTCTTCTCATGGACGAAGATGTCGACCGAAGCCACGGGCGCGGCGGTGACCGCGTAATTGAGGACGATGTCGTTGGGGCGGCATCGCTTCAGATTTTCGATCAGGCGGGGATTGGCCTCGACGAGCACGCCGGAGGCGCCGTGAAGGCGATTGAGCAGATAGGTCGAGCTGGTCTGAACCGGGTGATTCGCGCCGATTTCCATGTAGCGCAGCGCATTCATCGGCCGGCCCGCGCGAAAGGCGGCGGCGCGCAGGATCGATTCGACGATCATGTCCTCGTTGCACTGGGCGTAGCTCTCGTACATGTGCGTCGCGATCGGCGCGTTGTCCACGGCGAGGCGCCTGCATTCGTGCTGGATGAACGGATTTTCGAATGTGTATCGCATGGTGTCCCCCCGTGCGCTTTCGGCTCCGAGCACGGGCGCGCGCACCCCTTGTTTAGAGCGACTGGCTTGTGCTGGGCTTATGAGGGGGGCATCCTCTGGCGCCGCGAGAAGCCTTTCCGAATCGGCCCGGACAGGGGTCGGCGAGGTCTGGCGCCTGGGTTGGAGGCGACCGGGTTGAGGTACAGACCGGATATCGATGGCTTGCGCTCGATCGCGGTCGTGCCGGTCGTGCTCTATCACGCGCATTTCTATTTCATGCGCGGCGGCTATGTCGGCGTCGACGTGTTCTTCGTCATCTCGGGCTATCTGATCACCGGCATGATCGCCGCCGACATCGAGGCGGGCCGCTTCAGCATCGCCGGTTTTTATAAACGCCGCGTGCTGCGCATTTTTCCTGCCCTGTTCGCCATGCTGCTCGCGACCGCCGTTGGCGCCTGTTTCGTGCTGACGCCGCCGGAAATGAAGGATTTCGCCTGGTCGCTGGCGGCGGCGGCGACCTCGGTCTCCAACATCTTTTTCGCCGGGCAATCCGGCTATTTTGATGCGCCGGCGCTGAGCAAGCCGCTGCTGCACACCTGGTCGCTCGGCGTCGAGGAGCAGTTTTATCTGGTCTTCCCGCTGTTTCTAGTGACGGCGCAAAGGCTTGCGCCCCACAGGATGAAGGCGGCCTTGGCCCTGCTTTCGACGCTGTCGCTCGCCGCGGGCGCCTGGGTGTCGCTCTCCCACCCGATCCAGGCGTTTTACTGGATGCCGTTCCGGTTCTGGGAGCTTTCCCTTGGGGCGCTTGGGGCGCTCGGCGCTTTCGGGAAAATTGAGGGCGCCGCGCCGCGCAATTTTTTGAGCGCGGCGGGTCTCGTCGCCATCTTGGTCGCCGCCTCGCGCTTCGACGACAACACGCCCTGGCTGTTCGCCACCACGCTCCCGGTTTTCGGCGCGCTGGCGGTGATGGTCGCGGGGGCGAGCGGCGCGACTTTTGTCGGCCGTCTGCTGTCGCTGCGGCCGATCGTGTTCGTCGGGCTGATCTCCTATTCCTTCTATCTCTGGCATTGGCCGCTGATCGTGTTCCAGCACGAGACCGGCGCGCTGCTGCTGAACGCGCCGCACAAACTGGGGCGCTATATCGTGGTCGCCCTGTCCTTCGGCGTCGCCGTGCTCTCCTGGCGCTTCATCGAGACGCCGTTCCGGCGGGGGCTTGCCCTCAAACCGCCGCGTCCCGTCCTCCAGGGCGCGGCGGCGGCCATGGCGGCTTCGGTCGCCGCCGCCTGGGGCCTGCTGGCGTCGGACGGACTGGCCCGGCGCTATCCGCCTGAAGCTGCGGCGGTCGCGGCTTTTCTGAACGATTCCGGGAATGATCGCATCAGACGTCACGGCTGTTTCGCCGAGAGCTGGCGCCAGTTCGAGCCGGAGGCGTGCCTTGCGGCAAAACCCGGCGCCATTCTGGTGCTGGGCGACAGTCACGCCGCGCGCCTGTGGATGGGCCTGAGCGACGTCTATCCCGACCGCACGTTGCTGCTGGCGGCGGGGCCGGGATGCAAGCCGCTGGTGAATGACGCCGCCTTCGCCTCGCCGGTGTGCCGCTCGCTGATGGGTTTTGTGTTCGACGATTATTTGCCGGGACGCCCCGTTGTGCGCGTCATCCTGCAAGCGCGCTGGAGCGCCGCGGAGATTTCGCGGCTGCCGGCGACGCTGGCGCGCCTGAAGGATTTGGGCATAGCGACGACCGTGGTCGGCCCCGTCGTCGAATATGATGTCGCCTTGCCGCGCCTGATCGCGGAATCGATCCGACTCGACGACCCCAAGCGCATCGAAGACGGCCGCACCGCCGCTAGTTTCGCGCGGGATCGCGCCATGGCGGCGAAAATGGCGGAACTTGGCGTCGACTATGTTTCGCTGGTTGATCTGATCTGCGCTGACGGCGCGTGCGCCCTTTATGCGGACGGGGTTACGCCGCTGCTGTTTGATCGCGACCACCTTACCGAGGCCGGCGCCCGCTTTTTGGCGCGTAAGATGGGTCTTCCCTGAGCGAAATCGTCAGGGCGTCCAGCCCTCGGGCGCCATTTCAAATCCGGCGAATTCGAAGGCCGGCGCCACGATGCACGACACCAGCGTCCAGGCGCCCAGACTTTGCGCCTCCTGCCAGTCGCCGGCCGGGACGGTCGCCTGAAGCGCCTCGCCCGCGAACAGGTTGGGGCCGAGCCGATGTTCGCTCCGCCCCGTCGGACCGGCGATGCCGAGCCGTAAGGGCGCGCCGGCCTGCCACAGCCAGAGTTCTGCCGCATCGACGCGATGCCAGCGCGAAAACTCGTTTTCCGCCAGCAGGAAGTAAATGCTGGTGGCGGCGCCGCGCCCGCCGTTTTCGGGAACATCGCGCCAGATTTCGCGGTAATGACCGCCTTCCGGATGCGGTTTCAAGCCGAGCGCGCCGATGATGTCGGCGGCGGCGAGATTTTTGTCGCGCAGGTCGAGGCTCATCAAACCGTCCGGATCGCCATGCTGTTGAGCGTGCGCGAGGGTTTTGTCGCGCGGATCAGCGCGGCGAGGTCGCTTGGTTGCGCTCCGCGCAGGGCGGCGCGCTGCGCGAGCAGGCCAACGGGTTGCGCAAGGCTTGGCGCGAACCGCGTCGCCAGATTGTAGGGCGCGCGCCGCAGCAAGGCGCCGGAAAAGGTCGCCCCTTCCAGAAGGAGGTCGCTCGCTTCTTCTATAAATCCGGTCGGGGTCGCATAGCCGCCTTCGAGGACGAAGACGATTTCGCCGCGCGTTTCACTGAGCGCACGCGCAAAACCTTCGGCGAGGGTCGCGGCTTCGACATAGGCGCAACCTGCGTAATCGGCGACGCCGGCGAGGTCGTCCTCGGCGCGTCCGATCAGCGCGGCGTCGCGAACAACCCCCTCCATGGTCGCCCGCACAAGAGAACCCAGGCTGCGCGCCAAAGCCTCGGCCGCGCGCGGGTTTGGCGCGGCGCCGAGAGAGGGCGAGAGCAGCAGGGCCGAGATCATGGCGCAGCTTTAGTCCCTTTTTCTCCGGCGCGCAAAAGGGCTTGAAGCGCGGTTAATGTTCGCATATTGTTCTTTTCATGATTTGTTCTCTCCGGAGACCGATATGACCGCTGTTTCCTCGCCCTGCAGCATCGCGCCGCCGCGTCGGCGCGGGCGTGGCGCGACGGCCAATCACAGCGGTCGCTTCGAGCGGGAGGTTCGCGAGGATTTTGACGACGGCTGGGGCGCGCTGGAGGATTTGCCCGCCTTCGCCACCCAGATCGCGCATGAGCGGCCGAAAAATCTGATCACCCGCAACGACTCTCCGGATATCGGGTTCGAGCGCTCGATCAATCCCTATCGCGGCTGCGAGCATGGTTGCGTCTATTGTTTCGCGCGCCCGACCCACGCCTATCTCGGCCTGTCCCCGGGGCTCGATTTCGAGACGCGGCTGACGGTGAAGGACGGCGCCGCCGACCTGCTGCGCCGCGAATTTTCCGCGCCTGGCTACCAGCCCAAGACCATCGCCATCGGCACCAACACCGATCCCTATCAGCCGATCGAGCGCCGCCACAGGGTGATGCGCGACATCCTGCAGGTGCTGGCGGACACCAACCATCCCGTGGCCATCGTCACCAAATCCGCCCATGTGCTGCGCGACATCGATCTTTTCGCGCCCATGGCCGCCAAGGGTCTGATAAAAGTCGCGCTGTCGATCACCACGCTCGACCGCACGCTCGCCCGCGCCATGGAGCCGCGCGCCTCGACACCGGAGCGCCGCCTCGATGCGATCGCGCAGCTCAACCGCGCCGGCGTGCCCACCGCGGTGATGGTCGCGCCGATCATTCCCGGCGTCACCGACCACGAAATGGAGACGATTTTGACACGCGCCCAGGCTGCCGGCGCGAGCGAGGCCGGCTACATCCTGTTGCGCCTGCCGCTGGAGACGCAGGATTTGTTTTCCGCGTGGCTGCTGGAAAACTTCCCGGACAAATATCGAAAAGTCTTGGGGCTGTTGCGCTCGACCCGCGAGGGCAAGCTTTACGAGTCGAGCTGGGGCAAGCGCATGACAGGAACCGGCCCCTACGCCTGGACGTTGGGGCGGCGTTTTGAGATGGCTTGCGAGCGGCTGGGGCTCAGCGCCCGCAAGGCCAAACTGCGCGCCGATCTTTTTGCCCGCCCGCAGGCGGGCGGGGTTCAGTTGAGCCTGTTTTAGAGCATTTTCGAGCGAAGTGGATGCCGGTTCGCGTGAAGAAAATGCGGTCAAACAAGAATCTAGAGCCCGTTTGGTGAACGGGAGTTCACCGAACGGGCTCTAGTCTTCTTCGGGGGCGGGCGGCAGCGGCCATTCGACGTCGGTCACGCGGGGCAGGCGCGGCATGGGCTTGGCTTTGGGCAGGCGCACGCGGGCAGGTGGCGGCTCTGTCGGTGTGGGCTCCGCGGCTTCCGAGCCGGGCGCCGAGGATGGCCTCGGCTCGGCTTGAGGCGGCGCGACCGGAGCTTCCCCAGCGGGTTCAACCGGCGCAGCTCTGGCGGCCGCATCCGGCTCAGGCCTAGGCGGCGCAGCGGCGACCGGCGCGTTCAAGCCGCCGAGCAGCACATATTTGAGCTCCAAAAATTCCTCGATGCCGTGACGCGAGCCTTCGCGGCCGAGCCCCGATTGCTTGACGCCGCCGAACGGGGCCACTTCAGTCGAGAGCACGCCCGAATTGACGCAGACCATGCCATATTCGAGCGCCTCCGCGACCCGGAACACGCGCCCGAGATCGCGGGCGTAAAAATAGGAGGCGAGGCCATATTGCGTCGCATTGGCCTGGGCGATGACATCGGCCTCGTCGTGAAAGCGGAACAGCGGCGCCACCGGCCCAAACGTTTCCTCGCGCGCCATCACCATGTCCGCAGTGACGTCCGCCAGCACAGTCGGCTGGAAGAACGTACCGCCCAATTCGTGCCGCGCGCCGCCGGTGAGCACACGCGCCCCTTTCGACAGCGCGTCGGCGATATGGGCCTCGACCTTTTGCAGCGCGCGGGCGTTGATCAGCGGCCCCTGGGCCACGCCCTCCTGGGTTCCGTCGCCGACCTTGAGTTGGCGCACGGCCGCTGCGAGTTTTTCCGCGAAGGCGTCGTAAACCGCGTCCTGCACATACAAACGGTTGGCGCAGACGCAGGTCTGGCCCATGTTGCGGTACTTGCTCAGCATCGCGCCAGCGACCGCCGCGTCGAGATCGGCGTCGTCGAAGACGATGAAGGGCGCGTTGCCGCCCAGCTCCAGTCCGACCTTCTTCACGCCTGAAGCGGCCTGCCGCATCAACAGCTTGCCGACTTCCGTGGAGCCGGTGAAGCCGACAAAGCGCACCGCCTCGTGCGCGCAAAACACCTGGCCGATGGCGGCGGCGTCGCCGGTGACGAAATTGAGCACGCCCGGCGGAAAGCCGGCGCGTTGCGCCAGTTCGCCCAGGGCCAGCGCGGTGAGCGGGGTTTCCGGCGCGGGTTTGATGATGCAGGCGCAGCCCGCGGCGAGCGCCGGCGCGCATTTGCGGGTGATCATCGCCGCCGGGAAATTCCACGGCGTGATCGCCGCCATCACCCCGATCGGCTGGCGCAACACCATGATGCGCGCGTCCGGCCAGGGCGAGGGAATGGTCTCGCCATAGATGCGCTTGGCTTCTTCGGCGTAGAATTCAATGAAACTCGCGGCATAGTCGATCTCGCCGCGCGCCTCGGCGAGCGGTTTGCCTTGCTCGCTGGTCATGATCAGCGCGAGATCCTCGCGCGCGGCGAGGATCAGGTCGAACCAGCGGCGCAGGATCGCGCCGCGCTGTTTGGCCGACAGCGCCGCCCATGCTTTTTGCGCCCCGCGCGCCGCCTCCACCGCCGCCTTGGCCTGCTCGGCGCCGCCATGCGGCACTTTCGCCAGCAGCGCGCCGGTGGCCGGGTTGTGGATTTCGCTCACCCCCTCGCCGCACCAGGCGCCATTGATGAGGGTCTGGCTGCGCAAAAGGCCGGGATTGTTGAGACGCATCGAAAACCTATTTGTTCGGCGGCGTGCACACCACCGCCTGTTTCAGCACATAGCAGATCGACATCGCGCCGGTGCGCAAGTCGACGCGGAACACGCCGCCCTCGCGCTCATGACGCGAGGCCACCAGGCCATATTCGCTCGGCGCCTGCGGACCGGCGCCGTCGCCGGGCTTGTAGCACAGGGTGACGCCGATGGACCCCTCGTCGGTGAGGCCGAACTGGCAGGCCCCGATCTCGCCCGTCGCCTTGTCCAGCCTGAACACGCGGTTGAGGTCCGTCGCCGGGGCGGCCATGAACTCGTAATTGGCGGCGTGGGCGACCGCGCCGAGCAGGACGCAGGCGGACAGGACCACAGAAAACTTCAAAACTTTCGCCATGTTCCCTCGCTCCACGCGAATCGCCTTTGGGGGCGCAAGCTACCTCGGGACGCAAGAGATTTCCGCTGACGCCGGACTTGTCAACCAAACACGTGACCGAAGCGGAAGGTCGGTGCTATGAGGAGAAAAACCGGGAGGCGCAATTGGCGGATCAGGCGGACAAAATTCTCTACGTGTTCGATCTCGACGGCACCCTGGCCGATACGGCGCTCGACCTGATGGGCACGCTTGATTACATCATGATCAAGGAAGGTTTTGAGGCCACGCCGATTGCGGACGCCCGCTCGCTGCTGGGCGCCGGCGCCCGCGCCCTGATCCAGCGCGCGCTGCGCCAGCAGGGGGCGAGTGTCGCGCCCGAGCGCGAGGAGGAGATGTTCCGCGCCTTTCTCGATCATTATGAAAGCCGTATCGCCGACGAATCCACGCTTTATCCCGGCGTCGAGGCGGCGCTCGACGAACTCGAGCGGACCGGCGGCGTTTTCGCCGTCTGCACCAACAAGATCGAGCGTCCGGCCAAGCTTCTGCTGGAAAAACTCGGCGTGATCGATCGATTCGCCTTTGTTTGCGGCCAGGACACGTTTGGCGTCGCCAAGCCCGACCCGACGCCGCTGCTGCGCACGATTGAAGCCTCCGGCGGCACGCCTGCGAAAACCATCATGGTGGGGGATTCCAAGACCGACATCGCCACGGCGCGCGCCGCGGGCGTGCCGGTGATCGCGGTCGATTTCGGCTATACCGACCGCCCCGTCCAGGAATTTTCGCCTGACCGCGTGATCTCGCATTTCAATGACTTGCCTGGCGCGGCGGCTTTACTGGTCGGGTAATCTTTTTCAGCGTAGTTGCTAAAATCCTTCCTGTTTTCTCAGGCAAGGATTGACTGCTCTTGGCAATTTAAATCAGGGGAAAATTGCCCGCGCGTAAGTATTTTGGTAATGAATATTGGTGTTCCCGGGAAATCTTGGAGCGCCACATGTTGTTTCCATCGAACTGGACTTCCGCTCAGGCCGCAAGCGGCATGCCCGCGCAGCCTTCGATTCAGACGACCAACGATCGCGCGTCCTCGCCCGCGCGCGAGGACGCCGAACTCCTGGATGTGGCGACGGCGAATTATTCGGGTTCCGCCGCGCCGCCGCCGCATAGGCTCGACGCGGCGCTGGTCGCCGGCTTTCAGGCCGCCGCCGCAGAAGCCGGCGCGCCGCAGAACGCCGCCGTCAGCGCCAGCGCGCAGCTCGCCAATTTGGCGATGAACATCGCCAATGCCGCCGCGAACGAAATCAGCCCCTACCGTGTAGGCGCGCCGCAATAGCTCAGCGCTTCAGCGCCCGCCAGCCGATGTCCCGCCGGCAAAAGCCGTCGGGGAATTTCAGCGCGTCCACGGCGCGATAGGCCCGGTCGCGGGCTTCGCCGACGCTGTCCGCCAGCGCGACCACGTTCAGCACGCGCCCGCCATTGGCCACCAGGGTTTCGCCGACGCTTTTCGTGCCGGCGTGGATGATTCTTGCGCCCGCAGCTTCCGCCTCGGCGATTCCTGAAATGCTCCCGCCCTTTTTCGGCGTTCCGGGATAGCCTTGCGCCGCCATGACCACGGTCAGCGCGGTCTTCGGCGACAGGTTTACGCGCTCGGGCAGGCGCCCCTCGGCGCAGGCGAGCAGCAGGTCCAAAAGATCGTCGTCGAGCCGCGCCAGCATCACCTGGCATTCGGGATCGCCGAAGCGGGTGTTGAATTCGATCAGCTTGGGGCCGTCCTTGCCGATCATCAGCCCGGCGAACAACACCCCCTTGAACGGGCAGCCCTCCGCCTTCATCGCGGCGACCGTCGGGTTGACGATCTCGTCCATCACCCTTTGGGCTATGGCGTCGGTCACCACCGGCGCTGGCGAATAGGCGCCCATGCCGCCGGTGTTCGGACCCGTATCCCCTTCGCCGACCCGCTTGTGGTCCTGCGCCGAGGCGAAGGCGAGGGCCTTGTCGCCGTCGCACAAAGCGAAGAACGAGGCTTCCTCGCCGTCCAGAAATTCCTCGATGACGCATTCCGCCCCGGCCGCGCCAAAAGCGCCGCCAAAAAGGTCTTCAATCGCCTGTTCAGCCTCTGAAAGCGTCATCGCGACCGTGACGCCCTTGCCGGCGGCGAGCCCGTCCGCCTTGACGACGATCGGCGCGCCCTTTTCGCGCGCATAGGCGAGGGCGGCGTCCTTTTCGGCGAATTTTTGATAGGCGCCCGTGGGGATATTGTATTTGGCGCACAAGTCCTTCGTAAAACCCTTGGAGCCCTCGAGCCGCGCCGCCGCTTTCGACGGTCCGAACGCCTTGATCCCCGCCGCGTCCAGCGCATCGACGAGGCCGTCGACCAGCGGCTGTTCCGGCCCGATGACGACGAAATCAACGTGCTGGACGTGGCAGAACCCGATCACCGCCTGCGCGTCGGCGACATCGAGCACGATATTGGTCGCGACCTGCGCCGTGCCGGGATTGCCGGGCGCGACGAACAGTTTTGTTGTCGCCGGATTTTTGACTAGCGCCAGGGCCAGCGCGTGTTCGCGCCCGCCGGAGCCGATGAGTAGAACGTTCATGTGCGCCTCGTTTCGCCGCTGTCTTAGGCGAGGCGGGACTTCAGTTCAACTTACCAGCGGATTTCGGCGTTGAGGCGGGCGCGCACGTCGTCGAGCGTGATGCTGCTGAAGAAATCATGCCAGGGCTGCGGGACCAGATAATCCATGCGCCCCCCCGCGTCCCAGACCAGCGCGACCGTTCCCTTGAGCCCGCAGGCGTTGCTGCGCGCCTGCAACTGGCCGATGGTCGCCTCCTGCAGGTTGGGATTGGCCTGGGCGAAGGCATTGTCCATGATGACGATCACCATGTCCTGGCCCTGTTCGGTGAGATGTGCGACGGAAATGGACGGCATGGGCGCTCCTTTGTCGAAAAGAAGCATGATCCGCGCCAGCCAAAAAACTCGCCAAGGCGGGGGCCGACGCATTAACTTGGGGCAATGGTCGAATCCCCCCGCTCCAACGCCCTTGAACTCAGCGTTTCCGAACTTTCCGGCGCTCTGAAACGCGCCATTGAGGACCAGTTCGGCCATGTGCGGCTGCGTGGCGAAATCTCGAACTATCGCGGCCCGCATTCGTCGGGACACGCTTATTTCTGCCTGAAGGACGCCAACGCCCGCATCGACGCCGTGGTGTGGAAGGGGACGTTTTCGCGGCTGAAAACCCGGCCCCAGGAGGGGCTGGAGGTGATCGCCACGGGAAAGATCACCACCTTTCCCGGCAAAAGTTCGTATCAGATCGTCATCGAGCAAATGGAGCCGGCGGGCGTCGGCGCGTTGATGGCGCTGCTTGAGGAGCGGCGGAAAAAACTCGCGGCGGAAGGCCTGTTCGACGAGGCGCGCAAGAAGAAGCTGCCCTATCTGCCCCGCGTGATCGGCATTGTCACTTCGCCCACCGGCGCGGTGATCCGCGATATTTTGCATCGCCTGAGCGACCGTTTTCCCCGCCATGTGCTGGTCTGGCCGGTGCGCGTGCAGGGCGAAACCTCCGCCGCCGAAGTGGCGGCTGCTATCAAGGGGTTTAACGCCCTGCCTGTGGGCGGCGAGATACCCCGGCCCGACCTGCTGATCGTCGCGCGCGGCGGCGGGTCGCTGGAGGATTTGTGGAGTTTTAACGAGGAAGAGGTTTTGCGCGCCGCCGCCACCTCGGAAATTCCGCTGATTTCCGCGATCGGCCACGAGACCGACACCACGCTGCTCGACCATGTCGCCGATTTGCGCGCGCCCACCCCGACCGGCGCGGCGGAAAAAGCCGTGCCGGTGCGCGCCGAACTGTTGGCCAATGTCAACGCGCTGGCGCGCCGCCACGACGAGGCGGCTTTCCGCCTGCTCGACCGCCGGCGCGGCGATTTGCGCGCTTTGGCCCGCGCCCTGCCGCAACCCGAAAACCTCCTCGCCATCCCTAGGCAGCGGCAGGACCGCGCCGCCGAGCGCCTGTCCGCCGCGTTGCGCGCTTTTGTTGGCGCGCGGCGGCTGGCTTTGGCGGAAGCCTCGCGCCTGCTCGCCCGCCACGCCCCGCAGGCCGAATTGCAGCGCGTGACGGGTCGGCTGAACACCCTGAAATTTCGGCTGGAGGCGGCTGGACGGGCGTTTTTCGACCGCCGCCGCGAAAGATATGCAACCCTTGGCGCCCGCTTCGACGCCGCCTTTGCCGGACGCGTTCGGCTGCTCGGCCATGAATTGCAAGGCCGTCGCGAACGAGTCCAAAATTTTTCCGCGCGTCTCGACGGCGCCTTCCTCGCCTTGCTGGCGCGGCGTCGCGACCGGCTCGCCCATGCGGAAAAGCTTTTGGGCGCTGTGGGTTACGAAGCCGTGCTCAAGCGCGGCTTTGCGCTGGCGCGCGATGCGGAGGGCGGAATCATCCGCTCCGCGAAAAAACTTGGCCCGGGCGACGCCGTGACCCTGCATTTCGCCGACGGCAAGGTGGCGGCGACGGTGAACGGCGAGGCGCCCCCGAAAAGAACCGCGCCGGCGAAAAAGCCTTTGCCCCCGGGCGGGCAGGGCAGCCTGTTCTGACATGCTGCTCGCCCTGCTCACCGACATCCACGGCAATCGCGAGGCGTTCGACGCCTGCCGGAGCGAGGCGCGGCGGTTGGGGGCGGAAAAATTCGTCTATCTCGGTGATCTCGTCGGCTATGGCGCCGATCCCGCTTATGTGGTCGAGCGCGTCGCCGAGGATTTTGATAAGGGCGCGCTCTGCGTGATGGGCAACCACGACCTCGCCGTGGTCGACCCCCAGGCGCGGCGCATGTATGACGACGCCCGTCATGCCGTCGAATTCGCCGAAGGCCAGCTCGACGCCGCCCAGAAGCGATTTCTTGCGGACTTGCCGCTCACCGCGCGGCTCCCGGACGGCCCCCTGTTCGTCCATGCCGAGGCCAGCGCCCCGCGCCGCTTCCGCTATGTGCAATCGGCGGAGGATGCGACGATTTCCATGGATGCGACGCGCGCGCCCGTCACCTTTTGCGGCCATGTGCATCGTCCCAAACTTTACTATCGCAGCGGCGATGCGCCGGCGATTTCCTTCGCGCCCACGGAGACGCCGACGCCGCTCGCCCGCAGTCGGCGTTGGCTGGCGACGCTGGGCTCGGTTGGCCAGCCGCGCGACGGCGAGTCCCGCGCCGCTTTCGCGCTTTACGATCTCGACCGGGCTGTTTTGAGCTTCCATCGCGTCGATTACGACGTGGAAACGGCGGCCCAAAAGATTTTGCGCGCGGGATTGGCGCCGTTTTTCGCCGAACGGCTGTTTTTGGGACGCTAAATGCCTTCGCTCGTCATCTTCGATCTCGACGGCACGCTCGCCGACAGTTTTCCATGGTTCTGCCGCCATGTGAACGACGCCGCCGACAAGTTCGGCTTTCGCCGCGTCGAAGATTTCGAGGCGCTGCGCCACGCCGATTTCCGCCAGACGTTTCGCACGCTCCAGGTTCCCAGCTGGAAATTGCCGGCGATCGCCCGGCACATGCGCGCGGTGAAATCGCGGCATCTCGACGAAATTTCCTTGTTTCCCGGCGTCGAGCCGATGCTGCGGGATTTGTCCGCCGCCGGGATTCGTCTGGCGCTGGTCAGTTCCGACAGCGAAGCCAATGCGCGCCGGCAACTCGGCGGCCTGCAAGATCTTTTCGAAACCTTCGATTGCGGGGCGTCTGTGTTCGGCAAGGCCGCGAAATTCCGCCGCGTCGTCCGGCGGGCGGCGCTCGCGCCCGGCGACGTGATTTCGATCGGCGACGAGGTGCGCGACATCGAGGCGGCGCGCGAGGCGGGGATCGCCTGCGGCGCCGTGACCTGGGGCTATGCCGCGCTCGAAATCCTTCGCGCGATGCGGCCGGATGTCCTGTTCGAGGCCGTCGAAGACATCAGCCGTATTGCCGCCAGAACACCAGCGCCACAATGACGCCGTTGAGCGCGGTGATGATGATCCGCGCCTTGGCGGGATCGAGGCGGCGGCCGTAATGCCCGGTGACATAGCCGCCGATCGCGGCGGCGACCAGCAACACGCCCATCTGTTTCCAGTGGATCAGTCCGCCGAAGATGAAAAACAGCGACGCCGTGGTGTTCATCGCAGCGTTGAGCAGATGGCGGGAGGCCTGCATCATGTTGATGCTGGCGTGGGTGAGCACGCTCCAGGTCGCGAGCATCATCACGCCCACCGCGCCGCCGAAATAGCCGCCGTAAATGCCGAGCGCGAATTGCGCGATGGGCAGCGCCGCGGGATGAACTTTTATGCGCGCGCGTAAAAATTCGCCGAGGCTCTTGCCGAAGGCGAATACGGCGACGCCGAACAGCAGCAGGAAGGGAAAAATGTGGTCGAAGACGCGCTGCGGCGTCGAAATCAGCAGCAGCGCGCCCAGCACGCCGCCGACCACGCTCACCACCGCCATGGTCGAGAATTTCACGCCTTCGAAATTCTGGAAATCGTGGCGATAGGCGAAGGCCGTGGCGAGCGCGCTCGGCACCAGCGCGACGGTGGACGTGGCGTTGGCGCTGAGCGAGGGCACGCCCGCCGCGACCAAAGCCGGCAGGGTGACGAAGGAGCCGCCGCCGGCGATGGCGTTCATGGCGCCGCCGAGAAGCCCGGCGCCCGCGATCAGAAGGAGATCCTGCAAAAAATGCATCCTGCTTGAGGGGTTAGCGCAAACTAGCCGATTCCCGACGCCGCGCCAGCCCCTGGCCCGCAACTTGCCTCATGGGGGGCGTTGTCCGCTGACGCGAGGCTGTCCCATGAGTTTTTTGGTCGTCTGTCCCACAAGCGCCATCGCCGAGGGCGGGATGGGCCTGTTCAAGGCCGGCAAGAAGAGCGTGCTGCTGGTCTGGCCGCGGGGCGGCGAGATCAAGGCGTTTCGCGGACGCTGTCCGCACGCCGACGTCCCGCTGGATGAGGCCTGTTTCGACGGCGAGACCGTCCTTTGCCCCGTCCACAACTGGCGGTTCGACGCCGCGAACGGCGCCTGCGTCACCCACGCGGCGCAAAAGGCGTTGCACGCCTATCCGCTGCGCGTCGTGGGCGACGCGATCGAGGTCGATCTCGGCCCGGCGCGGCCGGCGCGCAACCCGGCTATTGGGTCGGCGCCTCCGGCTTGACCGGCGCGGGCTTCGCGGCGGGCTTGGCCGCCGGCTTCGCCGGGGCGGCGGCCGGTTTGGCCGCATCCGGGCTGGCGGCGGCGTCCGTGTGGGCGGCGTCGGGATGGGCCGCGTCCGAGTGGGCCCCGGCTTCCGGCTTCGCCGTCGCTGGCTTGGCCGCAGGCTTGGGCTTGGGCGCCAGGGGATCGCCGGGAATTTCAGCGGCGGGGATGGCGTCGTCGGGCAGACGGGTCCAGGTTTGCGTCTGCCCGAAAATCTCGAGGCCGAGATAGCCGCGCAGCAGCAATTGTTGGCCGTCCGGCGTGACTTCGACCGAGGCGTTGTAAACATTGCCGTCGCGCGGGTCGAGAATGCTGCCGTTCTCGTATTTGGCGGCGCCGTCCTTCTTGAGATTGTAGACGATGACCATGCCGAGCATCGGCTTGCCCTTTTTCTCGCCGGGGCAGGCCGTGCAGATCGTGACGTTTTTCGTCTCGCCCTTCTTCTTGTACATTTTCACGAGACGGCCTTCATAAAAACCGTTCTTCTCGTAAAAATAGAACCAGCCGCTGGGCGAGCCGTCCTCGAAATAGGCCTGCCAGAAGCCGGTGAGGGGCGCGGCCTGGGCCGCGCCGGTCAGAGCCAGCGCGGTCCAGGCCGAGAGAACGAGGCGTTTGCGAAAGAACTTGAAAGAAGCGGTCAAAGGAAAACTCCTTTTCGCTGATGGTCTTCGCTGGGCGGAAAGGGTCAGACGCCGTTGTCGGTGAGCACCTTGAGGCATTTCGGCGACAGCCGGGCGCGATAGGCCTGGAGGCAGTTCAAGAAAGCGTTATCGCCGGCGTCGGGATGCAGATGGTGACAGAAGCGGCGCACGTCCGGACGGCACGCCGCCTCGTCGGACGCTCGATCTCCCGCCAGTGCGGTCGATGCGGTTGCGCCGGTCAGCAGGAGAGCAATCAGAACAGCCTTTTTCATTTATGTCCCTTTCCTAGGTGGCCCTGTTTAGCGCAAAAGCGCTGAAATGATAACGTCCCTCGTCAGGACGAGGCTTCCTGCTTTTCGCGCGGCTTGCCCATCAGGATCGGCTGGAACAGCACGGCCGCGGCGAGGGTGCAGACCAGCGACAGCGCCAGCAGCTCGCCCATGCTCGACGTGCCGGGGTGGCTGGAGAAATACAGGCTGCCGAAGGCGGTGGCCGTGGTGGCGGCGGAGAACATCACGGCGCGGGTGAGGCTGGTTTGCAGCAGGTTGGTTCCGCCCTCGCGCCAGGCCATGATGTAGTAGATCTTGAAGGCGACGCCGACGCCGAGCAGCAGCGGCAGCGCGATGATGTTGGCGAAGTTCAGCGGCATGCCGAGCAGCACCATCACCTCCATCGTCACCACAGCGGCCAGCATCAGCGGGATCAGGGTCAGCAGCATGTCGCTGACCCGGCGCAGCATGATGATCAGCAGCAGCGCGATCGAGGCCAAGGCCCAGCCCGCCGCCTCGAAGAAGGCGCCGATGATGGTGCGGCTGGCTTCGAGGATGGACACCGGCCCTTCCGTCGCGTTCGGCTCGACCTTGAGCACGGCGCGGGCGAAGGCGCGCAGGGATTCCTCCGAGCCCGACTGGTCCTTGGGCGCGATGGAGAGGCGCTGCTGGCCGTCCGGCGTGCGCCATTCTTTGACGAGTTCGGGCGGCAGGTCGGCGAGCGTCACCTTCTGCGCGGTCAGCAGGTCGCGGAACTGTTCGAGATCGTAGACCAGCGGCCCGACCATCACCTCGTCGGCGACGAGACGTTTTTCCGCGGGCGCCTGGGCGAGCCCGGTGAGCGCCGCCGCCAGCCGCCGCGCGCCGGCGATTCCCTTCTGTTGGCCCGCGTTGAAGGAATCGTTCGCGGATTCCTCGAGCCGCTGCGCGGCCTCCTTCAGCGACTCGACGATTTCGGCGTCGGTCGGGGGCGGCTGGATGTCGTCGGGGTTGAGCGCATCCTTGAGCGCCGCGGCGGTCTTGGCGATCAGGGCGAGTTTTTCGTCCTGCTGCGCGGGGACCATGTCCATCAGCGTGCGCACGGCGGCGACTTCGGGGACTTGCGCCAGCCGCTCGGCCTTTTTCTCGGCCTCGGCGGTGTTGGGCGCGAGCAACTGGATGTTGTCGATCTCCATGTTGCGGTCGCGCTTCAGGTCGAGATAGGTCGCCACCGATTCCGTGTTGGGGTCGCGCAGATGGATCGGGTTGAAGTCGAACCTCAGGTGGAACAGCAGCGGCAGGCCCGCGCCCACCACCAGCGCCACGCCGGCGATGATCGGCTTGCGGTTGCGCGACATGAACTCGTCCACCGGGGCCAGCGCCTTATAGCCCATCGGCTCCGGTTCGCCCGCGGGATTGAACAGCGCGATCAGCGATGGCAGCAGGGTGATGCTCACCGCGAAGGCGATGATCATGCCGAGGCCGGCGATAATGCCGAGTTCGGACACCCCCTTGAAGTCGGTGGGCGCGAAAGCGAGGAAGCCGCAGGCGGTGGCGAAGCCGGCGAGCGTCAGTGGCACGCCGAAATGATAGGCGGCGCGGGCGATGGCCTCGTGGAGATTGTCGAATTCGTGGCGCTCGGCGCGGTAGCGGACGCTGAACTGGATGCCGAAATCGACGCCGATGCCGACGAACAGCACGAAGAAATAGACGGAGATCAGGTTGAGCGAGCCGACCAGCGCCAGGCCGGCGGCGGCGGTGATGGCGAGGCCGGCGACGATGTTGAGGACCACCGCGCCGATCAGCCGCCAGGAGCGCAGCGCCCGCCACAGGATGAACAGCACGATGGCCGCGGTGATCGCGCCATTGCGGCCGGCGTTCTCCTTGATGGTGCCGAATTCCTCGTCCGACATGGCGACCGGCCCGGTCAGGCGCAACCGCGCCTGATAGCGCGGCAACAGTTCGGCCGCCGCGTCGCGCAAGGCCGTGCTCGCCTTGAGGCCCGCCTGGACCTCCTTGAAGTCGAGCACCGGACGCACGGCGATGACCCCGCGCAGCTCGGAGGGCGTGGCCGGCTGGCCCTGGGCCAGCACTCGCCAGGAGAACGAGGCGGGACGACCGGCGAGAATGTCCTCGACCGTCTGCGCCGAGGCGTTGAACACCGGCGACATGTCGTCGAGCGTCATTTTTTTCGAGTTCACGCCGATCAGGCCGTCCTCCAGCGCGGAAACCATGCCGCGCAGGCTGGGGTCGGAGGCGAGGTCCTGAATGAGCGGCGCGCCCTGCGCCAGCCCCTTGGTGGTGCGCTCGAGATCGGGCAGGGGCATGAACAGCAGCCCCGCGCGCGAGAAGAACGGCAGGCCCGCAATATTGGTGACGCTAATGAAATGGGTATTGTCCGCCGCGAGCTTGGTCGTCAGCGCGGCGGTCGCCTGCGCCGCCAGTTCCGGGGTCGGCGCGTCCACCACCGCATAGAGTGTGTCGAAATGGTGGAACGCCTTTTCAAAGGCCTGCTCCGATTTCCGCCAGCCCAGATCGGGCGACAGCAGGGCGTTGATGTCGGAATTGATCTTCATATGCGCGGCGGCATAGAGGCCGCACAGTACAGTGACCAACAGGAAGGCCGCGACGACGGCGCGCGCATGGCGCACACAGAACTTGACCAGGCGAACGATAGCGGATGTCAGCATTTGCGCTCAAAAACCTCAAAATCTCGCTATCGTCGGCGAGCAACGTATTTTCGCCGACCCTTGTAACGCCCGTCGCCGAGAAAGAGAACCCTTCATTCGGCGGGGTTTGGCGCGCCGCGCGGGCGGATCGCCAGTTCCGGCGCCATGGGGCCCTCGGTGCGCGGCCCGCGCCAGGTGCGCCACAGGTTTGACAGGGGATGGCGGATCGCGGCGTCGACGGCGGTCGGCTCATAGCCGCAATGGGCCATGCAATTGGCGCATTTCTCGTGCTTTCCGGTCCCGTAGCGCTCCCAGTCCGTCGTTTCCATCAGGTCTGCGTAGGTTTTGGCGTGGCCCTCGTCGAGCAGGTAGCAGGGCTTTTGCCAGCCGAACACGTTGCGCGTCGGCATGCCCCAGGGGGTGCAGGCATATTGCCGGTTGCCGGCGAGGAAATCGAGATAGAGGCCGGTGTGCAGCAGCGGCCAGTTCTTGCCTTTCCCGAGCTCGAATATGCGGCGGAACAGGGTTTTTGTGCGCCGGCGCGACAAAAAATGCTCCTGGTCGGGCGCGCGCTCATAGGCGTAGCCCGGCGAAATGGAGACGCCGACATCGAGCGATTTGGCGAAATCCAGGAAGGCGGCGACGCGTTCGGCCGCCATGCCCTCGAAAATGGTGGCGTTGACGTTGACGTTGAAGCCGCGCGCGCGCGCTTCGCGGATCGCCTCGACCGCGATGTCGAAGGCGCCGGACAGCTCCACCGCCTTGTCGTGGGCCTCCTTCAGGCCGTCGAGATGGACCGACCAGGTGAAATAGGGGGAGGGGGCGAAGAGGTGCAGCTTTTTCTTCAACAGCAGGGCGTTGGTGCAGAAATTGACGAATTTCTTTCGGGCGATGATCCCGCGCACGATTTTATCAATGTCCCTGTGGATCAGCGGCTCGCCGCCGACCACGGCGACAATGGGCGCCCCGCATTCGTCCACGGCGGCGAGGCAGTCCTCGACCGACAGGCGCTGGTCGAGCACGGAATCGGGATGCGCAATTTTGCCGCAGCCGCCACAGGCGAGATTGCAGCGAAACAGCGGTTCGAGCATCAGCACGAGCGGGTAGCGCTTGCGCCGTAACAGTTTCTGCTTGAGCAGGTAGCGTGCGATCGTCAGTTCGCGACGAAAGTCTCTTGCCATGATCCCTCCATGGACGGGGAGGCGGCGCGAAGCCGCGTTTTGCGCGTCAGCGCAGCTCGGTGGGAAGTCGAAACGCGATGCTCTCTTCGGGCGCCCCGACGCTGGAAATCGTGACCGGACCCATCTGCGCCAGCCGCGCGACCACGCCCAGCACCAGCTCTTCGGGGGCCGAGGCGCCGGCGGTCACGCCCACGGCGCGCGCGCCGACAAACCATTCCGGCCGCAAGGCCTCGGCCTCGGCGACGAGATGGCTCCGCACGCCCATTTCAACGCCGATCTCGCGCAGACGGTTGGAATTGGAGCTGTTGGCGGCGCCGACCACCAGCAGCACATCGACGCGCGTGCACAGGTCCCGCGCCGCCGATTGGCGGTTTTGCGTGGCGTAGCAGATGTCGCGGGTATCAGGGCCGACGAGGTTGCTGAAGCGCCGGCGCAGCGCCTCGATGATCTCCCGCGTGTCGTCAACGCTCAGCGTGGTCTGGGTGACATAGGCCACCGGAGCGTCCCCGGGGATTTTCAGCGCGGCGACGTCCCGCGCGCTTTGCACGAGGGCGATGCGGCCGGGGATCTGGCCGAGCGCGCCGACCACTTCGGGGTGTCCGGCATGGCCGATGAAGATCAGGCGGCGCCCCTGCGCCACATAACGCCGGCCCTGGTTGTGCACCTTTGTCACCAACGGGCAGGTGGCGTCGAGCGCGGTAAGCGGCCGGCGCGCCGCCGCCTGTTCCACGCTTTTGGGCACGCCATGGGCGCTGAAGATGACCACCGCATGGTCGGGAACCTCGTCGAGATCCTCGACGAAATGCGCGCCCTTGGCCTTGAGCGCCTCGACCACGCGCTTGTTGTGGACGATCTCGTGGCGGACATAGACCGGCGCCTCGAATTTTTGCAGCGCGCGCTCGACGATATCTATGGCGCGCACCACGCCGGCGCAAAAGCCGCGCGGCTGGGCGAGCAGCACCCGCAGCGGCGTGTCGGTTTTCGGCGTGACGCGCGGGCTGCGCGGCCGAGCGCGGGTCCGAATGGGCGCAGGATGGCCGCGCGCATCATCAATCCAGAGATTTTTGCTCATTCTTCCTCGTGAATGCGGCGGTCCCGGTTCACCTGGACAGGCTGACGTCGACGCGGGAGACGTCGCCGCCGCTCGGGGCGAGGCTCATCGACAGGCCGCGCCCGGTGGCGCGCAGGGACACAGAGGCGGTGAAGCCGCCGCCGTTCACCGCGCCGCTGAACCGGCCCTCGCCGACGCGGCCCGCGATCGAGCCGGAGACGCCGCGCGTCGATTCCGACCATTGGCCGCTCGCCTCTGCGCCCTGAGCGACGACATTGGCGACAATGTTGAAGCGGTAGCTGTCGCTGGCGCAGACGATGTTTTGCGACAGCGCATGGCCGCCTTCGCCGACGCCGCCCCGCGCGCGGCAGGACAGCCGTTCGCGATGCCCGTCCGAGCCGATCACCGCGCCGCCGCCATGAAAATTGCCGGCGAAGGCGGCCAGCGGACCGGCCGCGAAGGCTGGCGTGGCGCACATGGCGGCGAGCAGCGCCGCCGCAAATTTCCTGCACGAGATCATGAGGCGCTCCTTTCAAAAAAGACGGGACGCCGGTCGAGCCGCGGCGGTGCGGCGACCCTGGGGCGCGGATTCAAGGGGTTGGGGGTGTTCTCGCCATCGGATCGGATGAGCCAGCGACAGCGGCGCGGTTGCCCGCTGCGCGCGGTCGTCGCGGATTTTCGGTCTTTCAAGTCCATCGTTCCGTCCCAAGGGGCGGGCGGAAAACGCCCGAACTCGGCTTTTGATCCCCGGGCGCTGTCGAATAATCAGGCGGCCTTGCGGTTGAGGCGGAGGATTTCGCTGTTCACCAGCCGACGATAAAATCCGTCATGGCGCATGAGCTGGTCCGGCGCTCCGTCCTCTTCCAGGCGTCCCGCGTGCAGCACGAGAATGCGGTCGAAATCGCGCAGCGTGGCGATGCGATGGGCGATCATGAGCACCGTGCGCCCCGCCATCAGCCGCGTCATGGCTTCGCGCACCGCCTCTTCGGACTCGCTGTCCAGCGCCGAAGTCGCCTCGTCGAAAAGCAGCAGCGGCGCGTTTTTGAGAAAGGCGCGGGCGATGGCGATGCGCTGGCGCTGGCCGCCGGACAGTTTGACGCCGCGATCGCCCACGATCGTCTCCAATCCGTGGGGCAGGCGCTCGATGAAGGGGCCGCAGCTCGCCGCCCGCGCGGCCTCCCAGACCTCCACATCGCTGGCGCCGGGACGGCCGTAGCGGATGTTCTCCATCAAGCTGCGGTTCAGCAGCGCCGTGTCCTGCGGGACGAAGGCGATGGCCGCGCGCAGGCTTTCGTCGGTGGCGCGCGCAATATCGTGGCCGTCGATGAGAATGCGACCTTTTTCAAGCGGGTACATGCGCTGCGCCAGAGCCGCCAGCGTGGATTTGCCGCCGCCGGAGGGGCCGACCAGCCCGACCCTCTGCCCCGGCGCGATGTCGACCGAAAAATTTCCGAACACCTGGGCGCCGCCGGGATAGCCAAAGGAGATGTTTTCGAAGGTGAGGCGCGCGCCGCGCGCGACCAGCGCCGAGGCCTGCGGATGGTCGCGCAATTCATGCGGCGACAGCAGAATGCGCAGCGCCTCGGCGAGCCGGGCGAAATGCTGGGTGACATCGACCAGGGCGATGGCGAGGTCGCGGGTGGCGCTGAGCACGGCGAGGCCGAGCGTGCAGACCAGCACGACATCGCCGGGGCTGGCGCGTCCCTGCCGCCACAGGACCAGGGCCCAGGCGAGCAGGGCGAGGGTTCCCACGACCACGGCCAGCGCGTGGACGATGCGCAGGGTTTCCAAATAACGCAGGCTGCGTTTGCGGGCCTGCATTTCGCCCGCGACGGCGCCGTCGAACCGGCAATGTTCCCGGCCGATGGCGCCAAAGGCGCGCACCAGCGGCATATTGGCGACGACATCGACCATTTCGCCGTCCACTTTCGCCGCGGCGTCGGCGAAGGCGCCGTGCAGCGGCGTTCCTGCCGCGGACCAATAGAGCAGGACCGCCATGACCAGCAGCGCCGCCGCCGTGACCGTCGCCGCCATTTCAAGATTGACAGTGGCGAGGAAGCCGATCGCGCCAAAAGTCGCGGCGCAGGGCGGCAGCACGTTCCAGGTGAACATGGTTTCCATCTGGAACACGGCGTTGGAGGTGGCGGTGATGCGGCTCGTCAGCGTGCCCGGCAGGCGGTCGGCGAAATAGGCGGGGGCGTGCCCGGTGAGGTGGCGAAACAATTCGGAGCGCAGGTCGCCGGTCACGCGCACATAGGTGGAGCTGGCGATCCAGCCGGCGCCGCGCCACAACAGATTGTCGCCGGCGATGAATGCGGTGAGCAGCAGATAGGCCGGCCAGGGATCTGCGCCGACGCCCGCGAGCGAATCCACCAGACGCTTGATTCCATATTGGACACCGATGGAGCAGAAGACCGCGCCCAGCACGCAGGCGAGGATCGCGGCATGGGCGAGGGGGCGGCGGGCGACATAGCGCCCGATGAGCGCGAGCGGCCGGCCGCGATAGGCGCAAAGGTCTGTTTGCAAAAGGGTTCGTCCTGAAGAGGGGCTGGGTTCGCGGGTCAATGCGCGGCGCGGGAACGGGTTCCCGCTTGCGCATGAATCAGTGCGGGCGCTGCGCCTCGGGTTCTGTTTCCCGCAAGGCCAGCGCGACGGCGGCGAGGCCGAGAATGGCGATGACGGTCAACGTGCTGAAGGCGGCGTGGGCGGAAAAATGGTCGCTGAGCCAGCCCGCCATGATTGTGCTCAGCGCGCCGCCGATCCCCGCCGCGCTGCCGGCCAGAGCCTGGGCGAGATTGAAATGGCCGCTGTCCCTGGTGAGGTCGACGATGATCAGCGGCACGATGACCCCAAGCACCGCGGCCGAAATGCCGTCGAGCGCCTGGATCGCCGCGAGCGCGACGGGATCGGTGATCGAGGAGAACAGCAGGCCGCGCGCCGCCAGCGCGGCAAAGCCCAGGAGCAGCAGCCGCCGGCGGCCCCAGATGCGCGCGCCGCGCCCGACGAACGGGGCGAGGGCCGCCGCCAGAAATTGCGGCGCGAGCAGCGCCGCCGCCACCATCAGCGTCGCCTCCTGGCTGGAGCGCTGGGTGACGAGGCTCGCGGCGAGCGGCAGCATCGAGGCGTTGGCGAGGTGAAACAGCACAAGGCACAGACAGAGGGCGACGAGATCGCGTTTTTGGGCGAGATCGCGCAGAGCGCGCAAAAAGGCGCGGGAATCGATCGGGGCGCCGCGCGCTGCGTCGGAGGCGGGGCCGAGTTCGCCCGGCCTGATGCGCCACAAAGCGATCAGCGCGGGAAGCACCAGCGCCGCCGCAACGAAAAACACCGCGCGGCTCGACGCTTGATAGCCGACAAACCCCATCAGCGCGGCGGTGACGCCCGATCCGGCGGAGGCGAAGGCGGCGTTGCGGGCGAGCCGCGCGTCGGCCCTGTCGGCGCCGTCGAGGCCGAGCGCCAGCGAGATCAGCGCGAGGCTGAGCACGCAGCTGGCGGCGCCATGGGCGAAGCGCGCGGCGAGCGCCACGCCGAAGATGGGAAAGGCGGCGAAGACCAGCGCGCTCGCGCCGATGGTGACGAGACAGACCCCGGCGACGAGGCGCGTCGAGCGCACGGAATCGACCAGCACGCCGGCGGGAATCTGGCCGAACAGGCCGACCAAAGTTCCCATGGAGAGCAGCAGGCCGATGTCGACCTGGGTCCATTTTTGCGAGGTGAGGAAGACGGCGACGAACGGCCCGAATCCGGTCTGGATGTCGGCGACGAAGAAGATCAGCCAGTCGAGCCCGCGTTCGGCGCTGCGATGCGCCTGTCCTGGCCTCAAGGTTTGGGCGCGGCCGGCGCGGCTTCGGCCGGCTGGGCCGGGGCGCCGATCACCACGATGGGCTCGCCTTCCTTGTAGATCGGCGCGGTCCGCAATTTGTCGCGCGGCAATTCGGCGATCAGCCGGTCCATGCCGCCGTTTTCGGGAAAATGCAGGGCGCGCCAGTCCACCGCGATTTTCCGCGTGCCCACCCCCAAAAAGCCGCCGAAATCGACGACGGCGGCGCGCAAGACCCCGTTTCGGTCGGTGATGACGTCGACGACGCGGCCGAGGTCTTCGGCTTTGAGGCTCTGCACGGGTTTGCCGAGAAGCGCGGCCGCCGCCGTTCCGTCGATGACGGTCGCGGGTGTTTCAAGCGCGGGCGTGTCCGGCTTTTGCGGGGCGGGCTCGGGCGGATTGTCCTGCGCGCGCAATGGTGCGGAGGCGAGGACCATGAGCGCGCAAGCGAGGTGTAGAGCTGGTTTTTGGCGCAAGGAACATCCTTTGCGCCGACAACGTCACGCAGTTCCGGGCGTTCCGCTGATCCAGGAACGATTCGCGTGGCGTCGGGTTGGAGAGCGATCCTGGGAGGCGGCGATGAGACTTGTGCTGTGCATGCTCGGTGTGCTTGCGCTGGTGTCGCCTGCGGTCGCGCAGGGCGAGGAGCCCGCCAAACCTCCGCTGAGCGAACGTCTTGACCAGTCCAATGGCGTGATCAAGCCGAAGCAGAACCTGGACCCGGAGATACGGCGCCCGCCGCCGCCGGTTGACGCGCCCATGCCGGTGATCCCGCCGCCGGGCGCGCCGGGCGGCGATCCGAATGTGAAGCCGAAATAGGAGAGAGAAATGGGACGATTGGATGGCCAGAAAATCGCCGTGCTCGCGACTGACGGTTTTGAGGAGGTCGAGCTGACCAACCCTGTCGACGCTTTGCGCCAGGAGGGCGCGCAAGTGGAGGTGGTTTCGACGAAGGGCGGAAAAATCCAGGGTTATCGACACCATGACAAAGGCGGCGAAGTCGAGGTGGACGCCACGCTCGATGCGGTCGATGCGGGCGATTACGACGGCCTTGTGCTGCCGGGCGGGGTGATCAATCCTGATGCTTTGCGGCTCGCGCCCAAGGCGATCAATTTCGTCAAAAACTTTGTCGATGGGCAGCGCCCGATCGCCGCGATCTGCCATGGGCCCTGGACGCTCATCGACGCCGGCGGCGTGCGCGGCAAGCGCATGACCTCTTGGCCGTCGCTGAAGACCGATCTGGCCAACGCCGGCGCCAATTGGGTCGACGAGCAGGTGGTGGTGGACGGCAATCTCGTCACCTCGCGCCGCCCCGACGATCTGCAAGCGTTCGATACGCAGATGGTTGAGCTGTTCGCGCAAAAAGTGACGGCGCGTCCGGATCCCGCCACTGTGAAATGAGCTTGACCCGGATCGGGCGGGGACGAAAGCTGGCGCATGGTTCGCAATCTTGTCCTCGTCCTCGGCGATCAGCTCGACGCCGAATCCGCCGCCTTTGACGGTTTTGACGCCGCCCACGACGCCACGCTGCAAATCGAGGCGCGCGAGGAAGCGCGCTATGTCCCGCAACACAAGATGCGGCTCGTGCTGTTCTTCTGCGCCATGCGTCATTTCCGCGAGCTTTTGCGCGCAAAAGGTTTTTCGACCCATTACAGCCGGCTCGACGATCCCGAAAATCTCGGGACCTTTGCGGATGAAGCGCGGCGCTGGTTCGGAAAACTGAAGCCGGAAAGAATCGTTGTGCTCGCGCCCGGCGATTTTCGTTTGCAGGCGGCGCTTTCGGCTTTGCAATTGCCGATCGAGATGCGCGCCGATCGTCACTTTCTCTGCTCGCGCGTCGATTTTGCCGCCTTTGCCGACGAACACCCGAATATGGTGCTCGAAACCTTTTATCGGCGCATGCGCAGCACAACCGGGGCGCTGATGGACGGCGACGCTCCGCGCGGCGGCGCCTGGAATTTTGACAAGGACAACCGAAAGCCTTTTCCGCGCACAGGCGGGCCGCACATTCCCAAGCCGCTGGCCTTTTCGCCCGATGAGACGACCCGCGCCGTGATGCGGCTGGTCGAAAAGCAGTTTCCAGATGCGCCGGGGCGACTGGACAATTTCAACCTTCCGGTCACGCGCGAGAACGCCTTGGAGGCGCTCGCAGATTTTCGCAGCCATCGCCTGCAAAATTTTGGTCCGTATCAGGACGCCATGGTCGGCGGCGCGCCCTTCATGTTCCATTCGCTGCTGTCGGCGCCGCTCAACCTGCATCTGCTGAACCCGCGCGAGGTTTTGGATGCGGCGCTCAACAGCGACGCGCCGCTCGCCTCATTGGAAGGGTTTGTCCGGCAGATCATCGGCTGGCGCGAGTTTGTGAATGGGCTGTATTGGCGGCTGATGCCGGACTATGCCGAACGCAACGCGCTCGACGCCCAATTGCCGATGCCGCGGTTTTATTGGACCGGCGAGACCGACATGCGCTGTTTGGCGGAGGCGATCGCCCACACCATTGACCACGCCTACGCCCATCATATCGAGCGTCTCATGGTGCTGGGCCAGTTTGCATTGCTGTTGGGCGTCAAACCCTATGACGTGCATCGCTGGCATCTGTCCATGTTCCGCGACGCCATCGATTGGGTGTCGCTGCCGAACACGCTGGGGATGAGCCAGCATGCTGACGGCGGGGTGATCGGCACAAAGCCTTATGTCGCCAGCGGCAATTATATCAGCCGGATGAGCGACCATTGCCGAAAATGCCGGTACGATCCGCATAAGGCCGATGGCGACGACGCCTGCCCGTTCACAACCCTCTATTACGATTTCCTCGCCCGGCATCAGCCGCGGTTCGCACGCAATGGCCGGATGAAGCAGCAATATCTCAATTTCGCGCGCAAGGATTCGGGAGAGGTGTTGGCGATCCGGCGCAGGGCGGAGAGGCTGAAGGCGGAGCTGACCGCCCAAACCTTTCTTTAGAGCATTTTCGAGCGAAGTGGATGCCGGTTCGCGAGAAGAAAATACGTTAAAACAAAGAGCTCTAGAGACAGACCTCGATCAGCATCGGGCCGGGTTCCGCGCAGGATTTTTGCAGCATGCGATAAAAGGCGTCCGCCGTCGCCACCCGGGAGGAGGGGACGCCCATGCCCTTCGCCAGCGCGCAAAAATCGATCGTGGGACGGTCGATCTCCATCATCGCCAACGCCTGCGGCCCGATCTCCTGAAAACCCATATTGGCGTATTCGGCCTTGAGGATTTGATATTCGCGATTGGCGAAGATGATGGTGGTGATGTCGAGGTTTTCGCGCGCGTGGGTCCACAGCGACTGGATCGTGTACATGGCGCTGCCGTCGCCGGTCATGCAGATCACGCGGCGGTCCGGGCAGGCGAGCGCCGCGCCGGTGGCGACCGGTGTGCTGAAACCAATGGAGCCGCCCATGTTCTGGATCATGTCGTGCGGCGCGGCGCCGAGGGTGAGACCCGCGGTGCTGCGGCCCGTGGTCAGGGATTCGTCGACCACGATGGCGTTTTCGGGGAGCGCCGCGGCCAGCGCCAGGGCTATGCTGGTGGGGTCGAGTTTGCCGTTGGGGACGACGGGTTCGGCGCGCTCCTGCTTGCGCGCCGCGATATTTTGCGCGCCGAGCGCGCCCAAAAGCATGCCCAGCGCCGCCGCGCCGTCCTCGTCCTTCTCCGCCAGCATGTGCACGGCGCAACCTTCGGGCTTGAGCAGGCTCGGGCTGTCCGGATAGCTGAAAAAGGCGACGGGCTCGCCGGTCTCGACCGTGACGATGTGTCGGAAATTTTTGAGGAATTCGAGCGCCGGCGCGACGAAATAGGGGATGCGCTCGAGTGGCGTGCGGCCGGCGCCGCGCTCGATGCGGGCGGAAAAAAATTGCGTCGCCAGCCGGCATCCTGTCGCGGCGGCGAGCTTGCCGGCGAGTTCAAGGCCTTCGCCGCGACAGGCGCGTCCGCCCAGCACCACGAGGACCGGCCCCTCGGCTTTTTTGAGCGCGCGCGCCACATTGTCGATGCGCTTGGACGGCGGGGTTCTGGGCGTCGGCGCTTCGATTGGAAAATTCTGGGGCTCGCCCGCCTCGCCCCAGGAGGCGTCCCCGGGCAGAATGAGGGTGGCGATTTTGCCCGGCCGCGCCGCCGAGACGGTGCGCGCCGCCTCGACCGCAATGCTTTTTGGGCTGTTGGCGCGCCGCAAGAAATGGCTCAGGGGGCGAGCGATCCCGTCGAGGTCCGAGGCCAGCGGCGCGTCATATTGGAGGTGATGGCTGGCGTGGTCGCCGACGACGTTGACGATGCCGGAGCCGGCTTTCCGCGCATTGTGGAGGTTGGCGAGGCCATTGGCGAGGCCCGGCCCGAGATGCAGCAGGGTCGCGGCCGGCGTGCCCTTCATGCGGAAAAAGCCGTCCGCCGCGCCGGTGGCGACTCCCTCGAACAGGCAGAGCACGCTGCGCATCGCCGGATTGTCCAGCGCCTTCAGAAAATGCATTTCCGAGGAGCCGGGATTGGCGAAACAGGTCTGTACGCCCTGGGCGACCAGGGTTTTGACGAGGCTTTCGGCGCCGTTCATGTGAGCCTCGCGAGCCATGGGCCGGTGATGGGGTGGACGGCGCCCCGAAGCGGCATCGATGTGCCATGATGGTCGTCGGTGAAACTCCCGTCAGATGAGGCGCCGTCCATGGGCA
>NZ_JAOQNX010000014.1 GCF_025961575.1 Rhodoblastus acidophilus
GATAGGCGCGCTCCTGTCAGCTTTCACGCCGCAAGAGTGCGCCAATTTCTTCGCCGCAGCAGGATATGATCCGGATTAAGTCGAATCCGCTCTAATGTCGGATGGCTAGTGGCGCGATGGTTTCATCAAGCTTCGTTTGGGCCATAGCCGCTCGGCGCTGTCATCCTACCCGAATTCATTTTCGCCAAAGCGGGGCCCTGGCGCTTCATTCAGCCGAGTTTCTTCGGTCCGCCTCTCATTGGTTTTGAACCGCGCCGGGCCGTTTTGTTCACATCAGGCGCGATAGCGGTCTGATTGAAGGAGGCGTCATAACGCGCCTCCCACTCGGCTGGCGGGATCTTGCCAATCGGCTCCAGCAGCCTTCGGTGATCGAACCAGTCGACCCGAACTCGACAGCCTCAAAACTCCGCCACGGCCCACGCCGTTAAATCACCTCGGCCTTGTAAAGCCCGTTGAGCGTTTTGGCGATCGCATTGTCGTAGGAATCGCCAACTCTGCCGACTGACGGATCGATGCCGGCCGCCGCCAGCCGCCGCCAGCCGCTCAATGTCAGCCCATAACGGCTGCCGAGATTGACCAGCGCCGCAATGCCGCCGGTTTCGTTGCCGAGATCGAAATGACCTCTGATCACACATGCATCTCAGCCATCTTCGGCGATATAGAGTTCGTGGGATGTCGGGAACCGATTCACTACGCCACTGACCTTCCTGCCGATCACATTAGCCGTATCGCATCGAAGCTCGGGAGCGCCTATAATCTGAATAATCTTTCCGATATCTTCTTGTGAAAAACCATAGTCGTTGACGGGATATGAACTGTCCGTCGCCATCAGCGTAATTTCGAATCCAGCGGCCGACATCATCTCCCCAAGCGTGAAAGGCGTATACTCGCGATTGTGGCGCTCATACAATCGCTCGATACCGAAAGGTCGGCGGAAATGCTGAGCAATTCCAGCCGGCTGAAGTCGTCCAAGCTTGAGGAAGTTTTGAATTGAGGCTGAATTTGGCGTGGAAATAAACAAATACCCTCCCGGCTTGAGAATTCGATTTGCGCCAGCAAACAAAGCCATCGGGTCCATTGCCAAATGCTCGACAACCTCACAGGCTATAACGACATCATACGACTCTTCGGGAAGAGGCCAAATGTCTTTTTCAACATTAAAGCCGTATTCCTCTACGGTGTAACACTTGCCGTTGACGCCGATAGTCACATCCCGCCGACTCTCTGGGTTGGCGTATGTCGCCAACGTCAGGTTCTCTCCAAATTCTTGACAAAAAAAAGCAGACATTCCATAGGGACTTGCTGCGAGTTCAAGAACTTTCATTTTGTCGTTAAACGGTATATTCCCCAAGGCATTCAGGGTTATCGCATATCTTTGGCTGTGGACATCGTGGTAACGCATTGCGTTTTCTTGGTCAGAAAATGGCAGCGTCACCGTTTTGAGAAATTCCTTAATGTCGGCGCCGGTATGCTTTTTTCGTGCAAGTTCCATTCGTAATTCCTTTGAACTTTTGCACCGCAAAATCGCAACAAAAAGCGTAAACGTCGCCGTCCACGCCATTGTCACTGCAAACGAACGTTTCCATATCAGTGCGGAACCGTCAATATAGGGGAATTGTTGACGTCCTGCATTTGACAGCGTCCGCCCCTTGACTATCTGATAACTTATTTTCGGGGGAGTTCAAAGCCCGAACCGGCTTGCGACGGGCGACGTCGTGCAAAATGCGCGCAGCGCCCGGTGGCGTTGCTCTATTGGACGTCCGTGTCGAAATAAGGAAAGTACTTCGTCTTGTAGCGCAAGTCGCGCGATCTCTCGCCGATCTTCCGCGCGGGGTTGCCGCCCACGATCGTATAGGGCGCCACATCCTTGGTCACGATCGCGCCCGCCGCGACGACCGCCCCCTCCCCGATGGTGACCCCCGGCAGGATCACCACGCGCGCGCCGATCCACGCATGGTCCATGATCGCCACCGGCCGCTCCAGGCATATGAAATCTGGGTGCTGCGGATCATGCGTCAGTGTCTGAATGATGCTGTAGTGCGAAATATTGACATTGTTACCGATATACAGAGGCACGCGCCCATCCAGATAGGCAAATCTGTTGATCGCGGTGTTGTTTCCGATTTTGATCCGCGAGCCTGTGATGAAACAATGCGTGGCGATGCTGGTGTCCCTTCCGATCTGAAGACCGAGACGTCGCAGATACCAGTGCCTGACCGAATAGGGCGCGAACTTCAGCATGACGTTGTTGGCTATCAGCCATTTGAGCGCCAAAATGAACGACGACATGTTCATCGGTTCACTTCCGAGTCCGTTCCGAGGCGACAGCCTCGAAAATCGGGAAATAGGAGTCGACCACCTGAGAGAAGTCGTATTTTTTCAATATCTTTTCGTGTCCTCGCTTTCCCGCCCGCTTCCAGTGTTCGGCATTCTTGAAAAAGGACATCATGCCCTGCGCCAGATGAGCGGCCGTGCGAAAACTGCGTCGATTGTAAGCAATGTCGTCGAGTAATTCGGAATAGAGAGCTCCTGTTTCGCCGTATTCGTTCGGCAGCAGAATGCCGATGTCGCCGCCCTCGATGACATCTGCGGCGCCTCCGGTGTCGGTCATCAGAAGCGGCTTGCCGAAGAACATCGCCTCGTTCATCGCGATGCTCCACCCCTCGATCAGCGAAGGCAGCAGGAACGCGTCGCTGATCGCATGGAGCGGCGCCACTTCCGGGAAATGACCCGGCATCAGGATGTGGGACTCCAGTCCGTTTTCAACCAGATAAGCTTTGAGGGCATCGATATGCGGAGGAAAAATCGTGTTGCCAACGCAGAGGATCTTGATGCGCCTGGTCTTGGCGAGGACCAGCTTCATCGCCGCGGCCATCAGGTAGTGGTTCTTGTGGAGGTTGTACGAAGCCACGTTGAGGAAGACGTAGTCATCCGCGTTCAGTCCGAACTGCTCTCGCGTCAGCGGAGTTGCGGCGCGCGCGCGCGCGACGTGCTCGCCGACGATCAGGCCGTTCGGAATTGTCACGATCTTCTCCGGGGCCACGTTCAGTCGCGCCACCGCGTAATCTTTCGCCCGCGACGAGACTGAAATATACTTATTGACCAGCGCGTCGTCATTCCCAAAGTTTTTGAGCGCATCGCCGCTTAGGAATGCGTAGACATTGTGAATGAAGGTGATATTCGGAACGCCAGCGTCAGCGAAAACGGGATACCCGACTCGCGAGAAATGCGAAATCGCCAGCTTCACGGCGTGTTTCCGCAAGATGTCCGCGTAAAACTCCAGCGGCTTCTGCTCGGGCAACTGATAGACGGTAATGCCGTGACTGCGCGCGACTTCGCCCAGAGCGCCGACCCGGCCGCACGAGACGATGATGGACTCAAGCCCGCGCTTCTTCATCAGGATCGATGTGTCGAGGACGACTTTTTCGAGACCGCCGCGATCGAATGCCGATAATTCCACCACGATCGGGCCGCCCTTGAGCGGCGGCGTTTTCGGAGCGGCCGGACGGGCCGCCGCGGCTTCGGACGCGCGGTTCGAATGATAGCATCCCTCGGGCTCGGCGCCGTACAGCAAGACGGCCCTGTCCTCGGGACGCTCCAGATGGTCCATGAGCAGGACGTTGACTTGTGCGTCGCCGAGCGCCCAGCCGAAAAACTCTTCCCGCGTCGAAAAACAATTGCGTTTGGCCATCAGGAAGGGAAGCAGGTTGCCGAAGCCCTTGTCGGTGAGGGCGACGTCCAGCAAGCCAAGGATCCTTGGGTCGAGACTGTTGCGCCTCAGCAGGCAGTTGGCGAGCGCCTCAGCCAGCACGCAGGCGATTTCCACCCTGACCTTGAGAATATTTTCCTTGATCGTGTTGGTCTGGTGAATGCGGTAATTCACATGTTCGAACTCATGGTCGTACAAGACCACGCCGTTGCGCATGGAAGCGAAGCAGAAGTCCAGATCGTGACAATAGCGGAGCGGCTGGAATCCGCCGTTGCGCGCCCACAGCGACTTGTCGAACACCATGTTCGACGTCGTGACCGCAAAGTTTTCGTTGACGAGCGCGACATCGAGCTGCCCGGCCGCGCCGAGAAAGCGATGCGCGCGCTCGAGCCAGTCGACGGCTCCCCCTTCGACGATCGCGTCGCCGGCATGGTCGATGAGCGCGACGCGGCCGAAAATCATGTCGACGTCCGGATTGGCGTCGAACAGCTCGGCGCAGCGCTGCAGCTTGCCCGGTCGGAATTCGTCGTCCGAGTTCAGGACGGCGACGAAGCGGGAGGTCGCAAGATCGATACAACGGTTGATTGTCGTATGCGCGCCCGCGTTCGGCTGCTGCAAGACGGTCGCGCAGGGGTGATCTTTAAGCAGCTTGCGCGCGACGACGGCGCCGTCATCGCGCGACCCGTCATCGATGATGATGATTTCCCGGGCAGGCAATGTCTGCGCAAGCACGCTGTCCAACGCCGACCCGACATAGGCCTCGTGATTGTAGAGGGGAATGACGACAGTAAAATCGACGCTGGCCATAGATTGCTCTTCAGGAATGAAATCTCCGGGAGGCGGCCGGCCGGCCGCCAAACGGCGAGGTCATGCGTGCGTTGGGGAGGCCGCCTTGCGGCCGTCGATTTGAGCCATCATGTCCTCGACAATGCGCCGCCCGGAGTCGAGCGAGTACGCATCGGCGATGAACGCGCGCCCCTTGTCGGAAAGACCGCGCCAGAGAACGGGATCATCATACAATTCGACGATTCGATCGGCAAAGCTTTCGCTAAGATCCGATACCAGAACCTCGCGCCCGTCCGTCAGCCCCATGCCTTCCGCCGCGATCGTCGAAACGACGCAGGGAACGCCGTGACCTAGGCTCGAAACCACCTTGCCCTTGGCGCCCGCGCCGTAGCGAAGCGGCGCGACGGTGAGGCGGATTTGGCTGAGTTCCCGTTCGAGATCGGCGACATAGCCGACGAAATCGACACCGGGAATGTCGCGCGCCTTCATTTCGTCCGGCATGTTGGAGCCGATCACCCTGAAACGGACGCCAGGGCGGAGCGCGGTGACGCGCGGCCAGATCGTCTCGAGGAAATTGTTGACGGCGTCGACGTTGGGCAGGTGCGAGAACCCTCCCACGAAAGCCACGTCGCGGCGCTGCTCGAAGGGCGGGATTTCGCCCCCCGAGAAGTCCCGGATCAGCGGAATGACGACAACATGCGCGGTCGGGGCAATCTCGGCCAGCAGATCCTTCTCGACTTCCGAAACCACGACGACGGCATCCGCGCGCGCGGCGAGCGCCAGCTCCCTTTCGCGCGTGCCTCGCGCCCGCTCCAACAGACCGGGATCATCGTTGATCAGGGCTTGCCGCTCTTCGCGAATGAAATGGAGATCCACCGTATTGAAGACGAGCTGGGCGTTCGGGCACAGCCGCCGCGCGGCATCCATCTGAGCGCCGCCAAAGTCCACGCGCGAGGCGAACACAAGCCTGATCCGCTCGTTGTAAAGGAACAAGTAATCCTCGATGAAGTCGAACTCGTTCGATCGGATGCACTTGACGCCCAGCTTGTTCAAGTTCCGGACGTAGGTGTAGTTGCTCGGCGCCAGATTGGCGAACTCCACCACCGAGATGAAGTGGACCTCGTACCCGAGCGACTGGAAAATCCTGACGAAGCTGATCTGGTCGAGTGATCCGGAATCCTGGTCCGGCCGCGGGAACATGGCGTCGATCATCACCACGATCGGCCCGGCGGACGCTTCGAAGCGCGCTGCTGTCGTAGGTGTCGCGACCGTGTCGCGCGGAACCCTGCCTTCCCGTTCGCCACTTTCGATGTAATGGGCGAGCGGATCGACGCCATCTTCCGCAATATCCTTGTAAGCCTTGAGATAGAAGTGCGGATCGAACGCCTCGCTCGCGCGCCGCGCTTCGCGGTAGCCGGCCTCGACATAATGGATCAGCGGATTCATCCCCGCAGCCTTCACGTCCGGATTGGCGCGGAAGTAGTAGTTGGTGTTGAACATCGGGTGAGGATCGCGTCCCTCACGCCATCCCGCCATGATATAGTGAGCCAGCGGGTTGCGGCCGCAAGCGACAATCTCGGGATTGTTCTGAAGGTAATAAGCTGAATCGAAAAGCGTGTTGGCGCTGCAGAAGATATTGTCCAGCCAATGCAGCAGCGGATTGCGTCCGCTGAGGCGGACGTCCGCGTAGCGTTCGCGATATTTGTTGGTGCTGAACAGGGGATGGGGATCGAAGCCCTTCTGCGCCCCCCATTGCAGGTAATGGAGCGCCGGGCAGGACGCCAAGTGCCGAGCTTCGGGATGATGGTCCAGGTAATAGCGTGTGTCGAGGAGCGGATGAACGTTCTTCTCCTCATATCGGCCGATGCGAACGAAATGCGCCAGCGGCGACAGGCCCGATCCCGCCACATCCGGATACATGGCTATGTATTCGTTATTCCTCAGGAAAGGAAAATCGGCGAGGTGGTCGGTATGACCCATCAGATATTTCAGGATGCGGTCCTGCCGGCCATCGCGAGACACGCCCACCAGCGACGGATCGAACTCGTCAAGGAACTGCTCGATCACCTTGGAGTCCCGATAAAGCTTCCTCGCCCATCGGTTGTGAAGTCCGACGGCCCGGAGGATCTTCCCGCCCAGCGTCCGCGACTTGCGGATCTTCCGCTTCATCCGCTCGAACTGCTTCTCCTGCAAGCCGTGGGTCCGCGACAGGTCCGCCCTCAGCGCCGCCGCCTCCATAGAAGCCGCCAGCATCGTCGATTTGGCGGACCGGCCCTCTTCCTGAGACGAGCCGAGTTTACGCGTGAGGGCGCTCACCGCATCGTCGAGACGTTCGATCTCCTGCTGGAGCGCGTCTTCGGCAGACGCGGCCGCCTGCAAGGCCGTGCGCGTCTGTGAAAGCTCGCTCCTGGACGATGCGAGTTCCTGGGCGCGAACGCTCGCCTCGTCCTCAAACCTCGAGATCGCGGCCTTGTGGCTTTCAGCTTCCAGCCGCAACGCCTGTTCCGCCCCGGCGCAGGCCGCCAGGGCGGCCTGCGCCTCCGAGAGCGCGCCATCAAGCCGTCCCCTGCAGTCCTCGAGCGCGCGCTGCAGAGCGTCGAAGCGATCGGGCGAAAAGTCGCGGGTGCGTTCCCTGATTTTCTCGAAGCCAGGACTCGCGGCGCGAACCTCCTGAAGCATCTGGTCGAGACGGGCCTGCTTTTGCTCGGTCCCGACTTTCTCGATTTCCCGCTTCAGAACCGCCATAAGCCCCTTTTCGCGCAGGAGAAGGGGAGAACGCAGCAGCATCGGCCACAGAGATGGGATTTCGATCGCATCGCGAATGTCACGCGCGAAAATGTCGCGCGCATGACTGATGTCATCAGCAAAACAGCAAGGTATTTTGAGGAGAGCCGAAAAATCCTCCCATTTAAACGGCAGATCCAGATGGCCGTTCGACCAGTAGGCGAAAGGCTTTTCATAAGCAGCCGCGGTCACGGCGCCGTGCAGCGCCCCACAAAGAACGAAATCGGCCGAATAGACGGCGTCGATAAATTCGAGAATTGCCGCTTTTTCCTTTCGCAAATTCGGCCGCAGCACAAGATCGCACCCGGATTGCGAAAGAAAGAACTGGTCAGAGCGCTTGTCATTGTAGTGCGGAATACAAACAGTACGTCCGACAAAGCGAGCATTTTCTCGGGGCGTGTATAGAGCCGGCAACAGCAGCCCAGGTTCGCCCATCGGCGTGGCGGCGCCAAGATTCAGATCGGAGGCCGATCGCGGGCCACGCACGGCGCGAATGTCGGCCACCGACCTGGCTGCCTCGCTCAGGCTCCCCGGCTCCCTGACGCCGCAACCCCAGTAAACGATCTTGGTCGATTCGTTGGCGCGCCAGCGGCTGAAGCCATCGCGCTCAATTGGGCCATTTACAGAAACGAGGCCGTCGGCGATCGTGCTGCCCACAAGGCGTATATCAACATCACCAGCCGAGAAATCATAGAACAACTCGTCGAGCAAGACGAGCGTTAACGCATCGCCGAAGTTCCACTCGCTCAGATCAGAGCTCCAGAATTTGATGTCATTTGAATAACGTGGACCTTCAAACATCATCTTTTCCATCGCCCATGTTTTTCTCGACGGTCTTTTGGTCAAGGCGCCAACTTGAACGCAACGGCGCCACCGAATGAAATTATCAAACCAATCTACGGCGTGCTCGACCGAGTAAATTCAAAACCTATTTCATCCGAGAATTTTGACATCAGCATATCCGTTTCGACGCTATTCTCAAGGGGACGCCGGGATGAAGCAGGAAGACAGGAACTTGAACCGCCACACGTATAAGCATCCTTGATCGTGAACGCAATGCGTTCGCCTCGCCCCCGGGGCAATCGCTCGAATGCTGCGGGGAGCCCGGCTTAGGATTTGCTGCGATTCATAGAGGGCGTCGAATCATTTAGGCCTTTCATGTCCAAGACGCCGCGCGCCCGGCGCGAAGCCGGCGCAGCCGAAAAGCGCCAAAATTGAAAAAGTCGCAGCCTCTCAAGGGCGGCGATTCCGATGGCGTGGCAAACTCAAGCGGCATCGACAACACGATCATGCCCGGCTGAAAGGCCGGCTTTGGCATTGCGGATTCCGATTCAAAGTGTTCAAAATTGAAAATCTTGAATAAAGTCACAAATTCTGAGACCGCATCCCTGGCAATCGAACAGCGAGATGGTCGAAGCATCCCGCGTTCCAGGACTGGCCTTTCCGGCGTCGATGTCCTATCCAAAATGTTCTGAGAGACAGCAGCGTCAACCGAGCTCCGGAGGGCATGGAAAAATGCAAATGATTCCCTTCTACGAGCTTAGCTCGGAAGAGCGCCAAGCCCTCACCGAAACGGCCATTCGCGAAAAGCGGACGTTGCTGGAGCGCTGGAAAGCTCTGGACAAGCCGGAGGCGCAACACTGGAGCGCTCGCGCGGCTCTGGCGGCGGAATTTCTCAAAGATCATGCCTGCGTAGCAGATTTCGGCTGCGGGACCATGGATCTGGCTCATCATTTGCTGCCACAGCAGCGTTACATCCCCGTGGATGTCGTCGCGCGCGACAGCCGAACCCTGGTCTGCGACTTGAATACGCAACTCCCGCCAGACACGGGAGCGACCGCCGCCGCGCTTCTCGGCGTTCTGGAATATCTCCACGAGCCGCTCTTGGTCTTGAAACACTTGCAACGGCGCTACAAGCTGCTGGTGACGAGCTATTGCATAACGGACGCTCCAAACCCGCTCTCGAACCGGCGCGAGCATGCCTGGGTCAATGACTTCAGCGAGATTGAAATAAAGGACCTTTTCATTCAGGCGGGCTGGCATGTCGAGGATGAAAGATTGGTAGACGACATCCAGAAAATTTGGCGCTTGAAGGCGAGCATCTAGCACGACGGCAGCCCCGCGCCCGAGGACGCGAGCGACCGCCCTGCGCCTGTCTATGGCGAGACAAAAAGAAGACCGCTCAAACATTCGATGTCGACGATCCATAAAAAGTCGTCGTCGCCGAAGGGATCGCCGCCCGCCTTGCCCGACCTCACAGCCGTCTTGCGAGCGCCCGGGACCTCAGTTTCGCTGCGAAGTTCAGCTTTCGAGCAAGCTCACGATCGACAACAGCGTGACGATCGCGGGCGAGCCGGCAATCTCGCCAAACCATTCCTCGTCAGTAAACGGAATCGAGCAGATCGTAATAGGAGAGGTCGAGGAAACCCGCCTCCTCGCCGCGGCGCCTGAAATTCCATGCGTTGAACCAGTCGAGCGCGGGCCAGAAGCGCGCGCTGTTGCGCAGCACGCCATAGCGGTTGCGCAACGCCGTCCAGTCCTCGAGGCTCTGGACCGCGCGCAATTCCTTCAGGAAGGCCGGCGCGTCGGCAAGATCGAGCTCCATGAACAGGTTGGGGAAACCGCCGACCAGGGTGGGATAGACGCTCATCGTGTCCTCGCCGGGCAGCGCCTCGCCGTTCTGGAAGAACAGATCGAACTGCGTCTTGTAGATACGATTGGCGATCAGCGAATAGACCCTGGACTCCGAACCATTGTTCAGCCGCAGCAGCACGACGCTCGGGAGAAAGCGCGGGAATTTATAGGCTGTGGTCTGGGTCAGCAGCGAGACCGCCTCGTCCCATTGGGCGAAGCTGCGAATCGGCGCATCCAGCGCGATCTTCGGCTTGATCCAGGGGTTCAGCCGGTCGACGGGTCCGCTGACCTCCGGGCCCATATGCGCCTGGAGACGCTCGACCAGCTCGAGCAAGGGGCGGTCGCCCGTCGCGACTCCACCGGGCAGGTTGCGGTCGGCGAAGGGGACCACGGAACGTCCAAGCGCGCCAATGACGCCCTGTGACAAGCGCTGGCGGATCGGTTCGCGGTCCTGCCGGGGCAGCAGCAGCAAGAAATTGTCCTCCATCTCCTGGCGAAGGAAATTGAAGAACACCACCGTCTCGATCTTGCCTAGATCGCCCTGCCAATATTTGTAGCTCGCGACCGTGTCATAGTAGAGCCGCTCGAAGCCGCTGTAGCTGATCAGCCATTGGCTCGGGGGGACGCCGCCCTGCCGGCCCTTCATCACGGAGACATTGGTCTCGTGGCGCAGGACCGTGAGCCAGGCGTTCGGATTGCTGCGCCCGCCGTTCCACACGGCGTCGATACTCAGCCCCTCGGGCGTCAGTTTCTTCTGCGCCTGGGCATAGGCGACCGCATATTCGGCATTGCCGAACGGCGAGCGGTCCATCATCGTCGCCCAGGTCTCCAATCCCAATTTCGGGTCCTGCACCGAGGGGTCGTAACGCGGGTCGAGGAAATAGACCCAGAACTGGTCCTTGACCGCATAGGTCGCGATCTGGCCCAGGCACACCGGGCCATAGGTGATGCCGCCGACGATCACCTCTGAATTCTCCAGCAGGAACAGCGCGCGGGCCTCCGCCGGAATGGCCCGATAGATCAGGAACGGATTGCCGACGCCCCAGGGCGGGTCCATGTCCTGGCTCGCATCCCAGGCGCGTCCGAGAAAAAGCTCTTTGAGATGGGCGAGCGATTTTTGGTTCAGGCGCCAGACGAAATGGTTTTTCTGCATCCTGGGCGCGGTGACTTTCTGCAGGCGATACCAGAATCTGTCGGCCTTCGCATAGGCGTAGGGGTCGTCGTAGGGGAGCGGCGTGTCGATCACCTTGATCCCGGGATCGCCGGCGCCGCCGCTCGCCGCGCGGGCCGGCGGAGTCTCGGAGCGGACCAGGCGGAAGAAATCGCCGGGGCTTTCCTCCAAGACGATGCTCGCCTGATAGACGTGGTCGAAAATGTAGCGGGCGACCAGCCGGTTGCGCGGATCGGGATCGTTGAGAAAATCCTCCCATGGGGCGACCGCTGCCTCTTGGGCCACCGCGCCGGCCTGGCGCAGCTCCTCCGGCGTCGGGCCCGGCGACCCCTCGGCCACCCAGGCCTCGAGTTTTTGCAGGTCGGCGGCGTCGAGGGCCGGCAAGCCGAACGGCATGCCCGCGGCGGGATTGGCGTCCAGGAAGGCGTCGAGGCTTTTGGGGTCCGCCGGGCAGGCGTGGTCATAGCGCTTCGCGTAAAGCGACATCACCGCCTCGCGGGAAAAGCCGGGCTGGTTATGCCGGGCGCCGGCGGTCACCATCTTGTGCAGCAGCGACCGGTTCAGACGGTCCGCCGCCGTCCCCTCGCGGTCGAGAACGGGATAGAAGCCGCGCTGGCGCCATTGCGCAGTGGTCTCGACCACATCCATGCCGACGCGCGGGCTCGCATCGAGGCGACTGCTATAGGGATTGACGCCAAATCCGCCCCGGTCGACGCCGCGGAACGAGTCGAGCTTGACGTTGCACGGCGAACCCAGACAGCCGTGACAGGCGATGCAGCGGCGGTTGAAGATCGGCTGGATGTCGTTGAGGTAATTGGGCGCGGCGGCGGGCGTCTGCGCGAGCGCGCCGGTCCCGTCCGCTCCCGACAGGACGACAAGTCCCACGACGAAAGCCGCCAAGACCCTGAAAATCCAAGACGGTCTCGCCTGATCGATGAAACGCCGCAGCGGCTTCGGGGGAACAGGGCAAGGGTCACGCATGCAATCGCCTTTTTGGACTATGTCGCCGACGCCAATCCGGTCTTGCCCTCTTTCTCGACCTGGCTGTGGTAGAGGCGCCGGATTTTCTGGAGGTCGACCGTCGGCTTCGGCGTCTTCAGCTCCATGTCGTCGAGCGCGTCCGCGATGATTTGCGACAGCGCGAGATTGCGGAACCATTTGTGGTTCGACGGGATCACGAACCAGGGCGCATGTTTGGTCGCGCAATTGGACAGCGCCGCCTCGAAAGCCTCGATATAATCGTCCCAGAGGTCGCGTTCGCTGTAATCGCTGGCGCTGATCTTCCACTGCCGCGCCGGGTCGTCGAGGCGCTGCTCGAAGCGGGCCAGCTGTTCCTCGGGCGAGATATAGAGGAAGAATTTCAGGATCGTCGTGTTGTTTTCGGCGGCGATCAACTTTTCCCATTCGTTGATGAAAGCGTAACGCGCCTTCCAGACGTTTTTGGGCGCGAGCTTGTGGACGCGCGTCACCAGCACGTCTTCGTAATGCGAGCGGTTGAAGATGGCGACGCGGCCGCGCGCCGGCGCGTGCGGATGCACGCGCCAGAGGAAATCATGGTCTCTTTCCTCCGGGGTCGGCTGTTTGAAGCCGGCGACATTGACGCCTTGCGGGTCCATGGCGCTGATCACGTGCCAACAGGCGCCGTCCTTGCCGGCGCCGTCAATGCCCTGCAGCACGATCAGCAGGCTATGGCTCCGGCTGGCGTAGAGCTTGCGCTGAAGCTTGGTGATCCGGGCGAGATTGCCGGCGAGTTCGCTCTTCGCCTCCTCCTCGGATTTCCAGTCGCCGTGAAAACCGGGATCGATCTCCGCAAGCTTGACCTTGGCGCCCGGGTCGACGATCAGCCGTTTCCTCAGGTTCATGGAACGCTCCTCCAGGCGACCGGCCGGCGGCGCGGACGGACAAAGCGCGAGGCGCGCACCGGCCTGTCACGCCAATGTCATGAAACTCAGACCTGTCTGCGCGCCGGTCAAGGCGCCTGCTGCCCGAATTGAGCATGCGCATCGGCCGCGGCGCCCTCAATGAGCGCCAGCGTGTGCCGCGCGATCATGATTTCCTCGTCGGTCGGAATCACCCAGGCGCGGACTGTGCTGCTTTCCGTCGAAAGTCGCGGGCCGTTGTTGGCGTTCGCCGCCGCGTCGAAATCGAGGCCCAGCCATTTCAGGCGCGCGCAGACGGCGGCGCGGATCGGCGCGGCGTTTTCGCCGATCCCGGCGGTGAACACGAAGGCGTCGAGCCCGCCAAGCAGCGCCGCATAGGCGCCGGCGAAATAGACGATGCGATGGACGAAATAATCGATCGCCAGTTTGGCGGCTGGAGAGTTGCTCGCCAGCAAGGTCCGCACGTCGTTACTGATCCCGGAAAGCCCCTTCAGCCCGGCTTCCTCATACAGCATGTGCTGCAGGCTCTTGTCGTCGTAAAAACCGCGTCGCAGCAGATAGAGCAGCGCGCCCGCGTCAATGGCGCCGCTGCGCGTGCCCATCGGCAGGCCCTCGATGCCGCTGAACCCCATGGTCGTCGCGATGCTCTTGCCGTCGAGGATGGCGCACATGCTGGCGCCCGAGCCTAGATGCGCCACGATCACCTTTTTCGCGCCGGCGTCGTAATGCGGCAGCGTGCGGTTGATGTAGTCGTAGGACGTGCCGTGATAGCCCCAATGTTTTACGCCGGCGTCGTGGACGGTTTTGGGGACCGCGTAAATCTGCGACACCTCCGGCATGGCGCGATGGAACGAGGTGTCGAACACGGCGACCTGCGGCAGTTCGGGATGGATGCGCGCAATCGCCCGCATGCCCTCGACCTCGGAGGGCTGGTGCTGCGGTTCGAGCATGGCGAGCCCGTCGAGATAATCGAGCGCCTCGGCGTCGACCAGCGCCGGCCCATGATAGCGCTCGCCGCCCTGGACGAGGCGATGGCCGCAGGCCGCGAGCGGAACCGCGCCGCGATTTTTATTGAGCCAGTCGAGCAGGACGCGCAGGCCGGTTTCGGCGTCGATGGGCTTGGGCCAGCTTTGCGCGCCGATCTCCGCGCCGGTTTTGTCGCGCACGACGAATCGCGGCGCGGTCATCATCGCCTCGATCTCGCCATGGCAGGACACGTCGAGTTTTTCGCCGCCGCCGTGCTGGTACAGCGCGAATTTCAGGCTCGATGAGCCCGCGTTCAGCACCAAAATCCCCTTGTCCATGTCACTCTCCCGAGGGCGAGTCGAGCAGGGTCTTGTCGCGGCGCAGCGCCTCGGCGACGATGACGGCGAGCGCCGCCGAAAGCGTGCGGGTTTCCGCACTGTCGGCCCGGCTGGTGAGGATGATCGGCACGCGGGCGCCCATCACGCAGCAGGCCGCCTGCGCGCCGGCCATGAACAAGAATTCCTTGTACATGGCGTTGGCCGCGTCGATGTTCGAGGCGATCAACACATCGGCGCAGCCGGCGACCGGCGAGTCGATTTTTTTGACCCGCGCCGCCTCGGGATCGACGGCGCCGTCGAGATCGAGCGGTCCGTCGACAATGCCGCCGACGATCTGGCGCCGGTCCGCCATTTTGGCCAGCGCGGCGCCGTCGACGGTCGACGGCATTTTGGAGCGCACCAGTTCGACGGCGGAAATGATCGCGACCTTCGGCGTCTCAATGCCGATAGCGCGGCCGAGGACGATGGCGTTCTGGCAAATGTCGCGCTTCTGGTCGAGATCGGGCGCGATATTGATGGCGGGGTCCGACAGGATGATGCGGCGGCCATAGGCGGGCGAAAAAATCAGCGCGCAATGGCTCAGCAGCCGCCCAGTGCGCAGGCCCGCCTCCTTCTGAACCACCGCGTGCAAAAGCGCGTCCGTGTGCAGGCTGCCCTTCATCAGCGTCTGCACTTCCCCCTTCCCCGCCATGCGGCAGGCAATCGCCGCCGCGTCCTCGGCGTCCGGCGCATCGACGATCCGGCATGTCGTCAGATCGGCCTTTTCCTTATCGGCCAGCGCGCGGATCGCGTCGGCGGGGCCGACCAGAACCGGCTCGATCAGCCCGTCCTGTGCCGCCTCCACCGCGCCGAGCAGGGCGTCGGCGCTGAGCGGATAGACGACGCCGGTCGGCAGCGGTTTTGTTTGCCGCCCGCGCGCGATCAGATCGTCGAGCCGTTGCGGGTGTTCGGCGATATGGCTGGGAATGGGCGTGTTCGCCATGGCTCCCTCCGTTCAGGCCAAAGGCATGGCGTTGGCCGTCAGCGGCGTCGGATTTTTCGGCGGCCGCGTCACCCGGTCGTAGACCATTTTTACGAGGTCGGTGAGCACGGTCCAGGCGATGACATAGGCCCAGACCACGCCGATCAGGCTCCAGGGCAGTTTCGGCACCAGGATGCCGAACCCGCACATCAAGACCGCGATCAATTGCGTCGCGACGATCGCCAGAAACAGCGGCGCAGACGGATAGGGTTTGGACAGCATCATCCGGCGCGACCGCACCACGAACAGCAGCATGTGGCCGCCGGCGGCGAGCTGCAGGAACAGCATGGTTTGCAGATGCGCGGGATCGACATGGATCCAGTTCATCATGATGGGATCACGCATCCACTCGATGCCGAGCAGCACCAGGCCAAAACTCTGCGCCGTCGCCATCAGGCCCATCAGTCCGGAGAAGACCAGGATGTGATGCATGTTCCAGCGCACCGGACGCGGCGCCGCCTTCACATTGTCATAGGCGATGGTCATGATCGGAATGTCGTCGAGCAAAGCGAGCACGACGATCATGATCGCGGTCAACGGCTGGATCTTGAAGATCACACTGGAGAGCACGACCACCAGCATGATCGCGATGGTCATGGCGATGCGGTAATAGACATAGCTCTGGATGCGCTCGAAGATGCATCGCGCTTCGATGATGGCGTTGACAATGGTCGACAGGCCCGGCGCGGTGAGGATCAGCGCCGCAGCGCTTCGGGCGGCGTCGGTGGCGCCGCTGACGGCGACGCCGCAATCCGCCTGTTTCAGCGCCGGCGCGTCGTTCACGCCATCGCCGGTCATGGCGACGATATGGCCGAGGCTCTGCAGGCTCTTGACGATCTCGAACTTGTGCTCGGGGAAGACGCGACCAAAGCCGTCGGCGCGCTCCACCGCATGGGCGGCCTCGATGGAGATGTTTTTCGGATCGGTGTTTTTGGGAAACACATCGCCGGCGACCAGCAGATGCGCGCCAATGCCGAGTTGGCCGGCGATCTCGCCGCCGATGGCGACATCATCGCCGGTCACCATTTTGACGCTCAGGCCGAGACGCTTGGCGCTGGCGATGGTTTGCTTGGCGTCGGGGCGCGGCGGATCGAGCAGCGGCAGCAGGCCGAGCAGGGTCCAGGTCTGGCCGTCGTCCTTGGAACTCGCCACGCCCAGCGCGCGATAGCCGCGCATCGCCAGTTCATGCACCTTGCCGTCATAGGCGCCTTCGGTGGCGGGGTCGAGATGGCAAAGCGCCGAAATCGCCTGCGGCGCGCCCTTGGCGTAGGACCACAGTTCGCCTTGCGTGTCCTTGACCACGGTGAGCGTGCGCTTGCTGACGGGATCGAACGGGACGAGTTTTTGCAGCGCGAATTTGTCGAGCGCTTCGGGATGTTTCACCGCGCCGAGCACGGCGAGGTCGATGGCGTCCTCGCTGTCGCGCTTGGTCGCCAGCGCCGCGGCGAAGACGATGTCGTCGGACTTGGCGCCGCCGAAGGGAATGGGGTCCGACAAGGTCAGCTTGTTCATCGTCAGCGTGCCGGTCTTGTCGCTGCACAAAATGTCGACGCCGGCGAGTTCGTCGATGGCCGACAGCCGGGAGACGATGGCTTTTTGTTTTGACAATGCCAGCGCGCCGAGCGCCAGCGTGACCGACATCACCGCCGGAAGCGCAACGGGCACGGAGGCGACGAGGAGGACGAGGACAAACTGCGCGATGTCGCCCGCCGCAGAAAGACTCCAGGCGCCCGGCTCGACCATGGTGCGATAGACTTGGACGCCGACCAGCAGCACGGCGAGCGCCGCCGCCAGCAGGATCAAAAAGTCACCGATCTGGACGACGGCTTTTTGCGAATGGGACATGGCGCCGGCGGAGGCGACGAGTTTGGCGGTGCGGCCGAAGAAAGTGGCGTTGCCGATGGCGGTGACGACGCCCTGCATGTCGCCCTGCTTGGCGACGCTGCCGGAATAGGCGGTGTCGCCGACCGCCTTGCTGACCGGCAGCGACTCGCCGGTGAGCGCCGCCTGGTCGATGGACAGATACGAGCCGCCGATCAGCAGCAGGTCGGCGGGCACGATCTCCCCGGCGACGACATCGGTGATGTCGCCGACCACGAGATCGGCGGCGTCCACATTGATCCACTTGCCGTCGCGCAGCACCCGCGCCTTCAGGGCGAGACCTTTTTTCAGCGCCGCGAGCGCGCTCGCCGCCTTGGCGTCCTGCCAAAAACCGACGCCCGCATTGTAGAGCAGCAGCGTGGTCACGACGATGAAATCCGGCCAGTCCCGGCGCAGCAGCGAGATGATCGCCGCCGCCTCGATCATCCAGGCGATCGGGCCCCAGAAATAGCCGAGCAGCTTGCGCCACAGCGGCTCCTCATGCGCGACAATGGCGTTGGGGCCGTTCTTTTCCAGCCGCGCCGCGGCTTCCGCCGCGCTGAGCCCCTTGGGACTCGTGTCGAGTTCGGCCAGTTTGGCGGTGATGGCGGCCGGCCCCAGCCGTCCCGGCTTCTGCTCGGCCCCCGCGTCCTCCTGGCCGGCGGAGGGTGTGTCGGGTTGCGCGATCTCAGCTGTCAGGGTCGCCATGGCCGGTCTCCACAAATCGCTCTGCGTCTACATGTCAGTCCTTCGGCGAGACGGGCGCGCCGAGCTTTTTCGCCGGCGCCTCGATCACTGGCGCGGCGCTCGCCTCGACCGCGCGCGGCGCCGGCGTTGCGAGAATCTGCTCGAGCACGCCGATGCGACGCGCCGTCTCCGGATGCGGCACCCCCGCCGCGGCGACGACCGCCCGGACTTCGCCGAGCACGGTCTTGCGGCTGGCGGCGTCGGGCGCCATGACCAGAAGGCTGCGCAGCGCATGCTCGGGATCGAGCTGCAGCGCAAAGAACTGGTGGCGCACCTTGGCTTTCAAATCCGCCTCGGTCATGTCGGCGCGTTTGGACGCGATCCGGCCCAGGGCGAATGCGGAGCGCTCGTCCAGGCTGCGCTCCGCCGCCAGCACGAACATCACCGCGCGCAGCATGGCCTCGAACGGGCCGCCCTTGTCGATGTCGGCGCGATAGCGCGCCATGGTCTGCGCGATCGCCTCGCGCTCCCCAGGGGTTTTCGCGCGTTGCGGGCGAACATTGTCGTCGGAGACGCCGACCATGGCCTGCACCAGCGGCGAGCCATAGATGGCGTAGAACAATTTCTCCTCGAACTGGTCGCGCGTGTCGCGAAACCCGTCCCAAAAGGCGGTGATCGCCTGCGCCGCCTGCTCCTGCATGAGCAGGAAGGGATTGTCGGGCGCCGCGGGCGCGCGCGCCGCGCGCACGCGTTCGGCCGCGCCAGCGACTTGCGCCATCCACGGCTTGTCCGAGGCGAACAGCGTATATTGCGCGCGCACCGGATTCATGGCGCGCATGGCCGCGGCCGCCTGCTCGCTCGCCAGGGAGCGGATCAGCGGCTGCAACACCGCCTTGTACATGGCGCGATTGATTTCAGACACCCGCTCCACCGCGGCGAAGGCGCGGTCATCCTCGGCGCTGTTGCGGCCGAAGGCGCGTATGTCGTCGAGCGTGCGCGTCTCGAAGCGGGCCAGGAATTCGCTGTCCACCAGATCGGCGCCCGCCTCCCCCTCCTGCTTGGGCGTGACCACCATTTCATAGAGACCGGGCGGCAGCACGTCGATGATGTCCATGGTCTGCATGAACGCCTGATGCTCGCGCAGCGCCACTTTGGGCGAGACGAAAATGGCGAGATGGCCGACTTTGGGATCAATGCAATAAACGATCACCTTGCCCTGCGCGCGGATGTCGTCCACGGACTCGTAGATGTCGAGAATCCAGCCCAAAGTCTGCTGCGGCGGGCTGATGTTGTCGCCGAGCGAGGTGAAGACGATGATCGGCGAGGTGACGTTGCGAATGTCGAAACGCCGGCCGTCCTCGGTGGCGATTTCGCCGCGCGCCAGCTTGTCGCCGATAAAATGCTTGTCGACGAGATATTGAATCTCGGCGCCGTTCATCAGGATGAAATCGCCCCACCATTTCTCGAAGCCGAGAAAGCGCGGGCCCTCCGTGTCGACATTCTTGTAGACGTTGTAGAGCTTGCCGAACAACGTGTTGGCGGGATTGAGATTGTCGAAATTCGAGATCAGATAGGCGCCGTCGAACTTGCCGTGTCCCAAATCGCTGGTCAATTCGGTGAGCCAGGAGCCGCCGAACAGGCCGCCGGCGTAGCGCATCGGATTCTTGCCATGCACGCCCTGCCAATAGGAGATCGGCGAACCCGGCATCAGGACGGGACCGAACAGGTCGGGCCGCAGCATGGCCACCATCAGCGTCTGGTAGCCGGCCTGGCAATTGCCGACGGCGAGCGGACGCGGGCTGTTGGGATGTAGCTCGGCGATGCGCTCGAAAAACGCCACCTGGCCCTCGACCACGTCGAAAAACGTCTGGTCCGGTTCGGGCTCGGCGGAAAAGCCGATGAAATAGACGGGGTGTCCGGCGGCGAAGGCGTCGCCGATCTCGCTGGCGGCGTGAAAGCCGCCGATGCCGGGCCCCTGCCCCGCGCGCGGATCGACGATGACGACGGGACGCTTGGCGGGATCGATTTTCGCGTCCGCCGGCGGGATCACCCGCGACAGCGCGTAATTGATCGGCTTGCGCAATGCGGCGCCGCTCATCAGGATTTCATGGTCGAAGGTCAGCACCGTCGCCAGGGGACGGCTGGTCATTTGCGCCTGCTCGTCGCCTCTTTGGCGCAGCACATCCATCAACAGCGCCGAGCGCTGCAGCGCGTCGACGACATAGGGTTGCAGCGACGAAAAGAACCGCGTGGGATCCTCGAATTTGGGCGCGAATGTGAAGGCGGAAAACGGGTCCGCCGCCTTGTCGGACGGCGCGGCTTGAGATGAATCTGTCATGGCGCAACTCCGAGGCGCTCAAGAACCTTAAGGTTGGGCTGACGATACGGCGCGCGGAAAAAGGCGACAATGAGGATTGCGGCAATTACGCTGCGGAACATGCTCAATCTGGGCGGGGCCGCGCATGGATGCGTAGCGCGGTCCGAGCGCTGTGGCGGCCTTGCGCGCCGACAGTGAGTCGCGTTTTTGAGGGTTCCGGCGGGGGAGCGCGTCCGCCTGTTCTTTTAACGCGTCGACGTGCGCCGGCGCGTCGATGTGTGTGGCGCCATCAGGGATGACGCGCCGAAACGCCCGATCAGGACGGTTTGGCGCAGGAGCAGGAGCCCGCCGGTTTTGACGCGCAACCGGCGGCCTGCTCTTCGGTCGGCAGCGTCAGCGCGAAATTGAAGCCGAGATTGTCCGGGTCGTCGGAATAATCCACGGTGGCGCCAGCCAGAATGGTCGCCGACTCCTGGTCGATGAAGACGCGGACGTCGCGAATTTCGACCACGGTGTCGTTGGGCGCCGGGTCCGGCTCGATATGCATGGAATATTTCGGGCCGGAGCATCCGGCTTCCGCCGTGATGCGCACGCCCTGCCCCTGCCTGCCATTGGCGAGCAGCGAGGCCTCGATCGCCGAAATGGCGGGGCGGGTGAGGATCAGCATGGTCTCTCTCCTGTCGGGAGGGCGCCCTGTGCAAGGCGCCCGGTTGTCTGCGTCGCCGGAGCCCTCGCCCGGAGGCGCCCGCGCGGCGGGCGCCTCGATGCGCGAGGAGCGGCGTCCTAGGCCCTGGCCTCACGCCTTGACGATGGTCTTTTCGACCGGGCAGACGCCGATGCAGCGCGGCTCCTCGCCCTCGCATTCCGTGCATTTGGCGGCGGCGATGGCGAAGCCGTCGCCCTTCATGGCGATGGCGGCGTTGGGGCATTCGAATTCACAGGCGCCGCAGGCGGAGCACTGGGAAGCGACAATCTTGTAGGCCATTTTTCTCTCCTTCGGTTTTAAGCTTTACGCATCGGCCGGCGCATCGGCGCAACGCTTGGCGTAAAGCGCGGCGATGGAGGGCTCGATGAACTCGTGGGCGTAATCGTCGATCGGCTCGATGCCGGCGGCCGCGAGTTCGCCCCACGGGCAGCCGCCGATCTTGGCGCACAGCATGGCGTCGCAATCGCGGATCAGGGCGACGATGCGCGACAGCGAGGAGTCCTCGCCCAGCCCGCCCTGGCAATACTGGTCGTCGATTTTCCGCGCGCCCAGAAAGGACACGCCGAGCGCGTCGGCGCGATAGATCAGGAATTCCTTCGCATGACCAAAATGCTGGTTGATGAGATTGTCGCCCTTGGTGGCGACGGCGACGGTCAGCACGCGACTGGGCTTGGTCTCCATGGGCTTGACCTCCATGCGGGCGAAGGCGGCGAGTTCGCGCTTGGCCTCGATCTGCCGGCGATAGGCCTCGCGCCGGGCGAAGTCGATTTCAATCGTCTCCGGCAGCTTGTCCAGCGTGAACTCCTGGCCGCGATCCTCGCCGAGCATGCCGACCGCATCGGCGCGGCACTGGCGGCAATGGCGCATCAGTTTTGTTCCGCCCTCGCAGGCGTCCTGCACTTTTTTAAGCTCTTCGGCGGTCGGCCCGCGCTGGCCGGTCAGGCCGAAATGCGTGCCATGGGCGGCGTCGGAAATCAGCGGCATGACATTGTGCAAGAAGGCGCCGCGTTTTTTCACCTCGCGGTTGACCTCAATCAGATGTTCGTCGTTGACGCCGGGGATGAGAACCGAATTCACCTTCACCAGCACGCCGCGCGCCACCAGCATGTCGAGGCCGAGCATCTGGCGCTCGTGCAGAATGCGCGCCGCCTCTAGGCCCTCGTAGCGTTTGTGCTGATGGAAAATCCAGGGATAGATTTTCGCGCCGATCTCGGGATCGATCATGTTGATGGTGATGGTGACATGATCGATGTTCATGGCGACGATTTCGTCGACATGGTCGGGCAGCGCCAGGCCATTGGTGGAGAGGCACAGTTTGATGTCCGGCAGCTCCTTCACCACGGCGTCAAAAGTCGCCTTGGTCTTCTTCCAGTCGTAGAGCGCATCGCCCGGCCCGGCTATGCCGAGCACAGAAAGCTGCGGCACGCTCGCCGCCACCGCCAAAACCTTTCGCACGCCCTGCTCGGGGGTCAGCCGCTCCGACACCACGCCCGGCCGGCTCTCATTGGCGCAATCATATTTGCGGTTGCAATAATTGCACTGGATGTTGCAGGCGGGCGCGACCGCGACATGCATGCGGGCGAAATAATGATGCGCCTCCTCCGAATAGCACGGATGGTTCTTGACCTTGGCCCAGACCTCCGGCGCCATATCTTCCGGCGCGGCGGCGGACCCGCAGGCGGAGGCCGAGCATCCGCCCGAGGCGGTCAGATTGGGCGACATCATTGTTCTCTCCTCACGAAGCCGTCCCCTGCGCCCGGCGGGCGCGACGCAGGCGAGCGGAAAAGCAGCGGCCCTGGCGGCAGGCGAAATCGCTTTCGCAAATCTCGGCGCCGGTGGTCAGCGCCGCCGCGCCGCGCACGCAATTTTCGAGTTCACGGATGTTGCCGGGATAGCCGCACGCGCCGATCATGGTTTTCGAACGCGGGTTGAAGCGCAAAGCGCGGCCGTTCTCGGCGTTGAACCGCGCCAGGAACAGATCGGCCAAAGCCGGAATGTCCTCGCGCCTTTCGCGCAAGGCCGGCAGGCGCACGGGCGCGGCGCACAGCCGATAATAGAGATCGGCCCGGAATCTTTTGGCGCGCACCAGAGCTTCGAGGTCGCGATGGGTGGCGGCGATGACGCGGACGTCCACCTGCAAAGTCCTGACGCCGCCGACGCGCTCGAACGCGCCCTGCGCGATCACGCGCAGCAGCTTCGCCTGAAAGGCTTGGGAAATGTCGCCGATCTCGTCGAGCAGAATGGTGCCGCCATCGGCGAGCATGAACCGGCCCTCGCGGCGGCTGTCGGCGCCGGTGAAGGCGCCGCGCTCATGGCCGAACAGCTCGCTCTCCAGCAGGCCTTCCGGCAGGGCCGCGCAATTCACCTTGATGAAGGGCCTTTTTTCTCGCGGCGAGGCGTCGTGGATGAATTGCGCGACAACCTCCTTGCCGGAGCCGCTCTCGCCGCGCAGCAAGACCGGGAGGTCGGTCGGCGCCACGCGGCGCGCCTCTTCGAGGGCGGCGCAAAAGGCGGGGCTGTCGCCGATGATCGCCTTCCTATCAGGCGCGGCGGCGAGGCCGGCGCCGTCGCGCGCGGCGATCAGCGCGGGGCCGAGCAGATTGGCGACCAGGGCCAGGCGCATCAGATCGCCCTCGCTGAAGGGGCGCCCGCAGACGCGCGCGACCAGCAGCCCGACATTGGCTTCGCCCATGCGAATGGGCGCGCCCAGCGTCGGCGATTTTTCGTTGCGCAACACGCCGGCCGCGCCGCGCGCCAAAAATTGCCTCACCCGCGCGGTCATCACGTTGGGCGGCGCGTCGGCGGCGCGCCCGGCGACGCCATGCAACAGCCTTCCCTCGACCCGGGCCACTCCGGCGTCTCTGAGGCCGATCTCGCCCAGCAGCGCCATCACCCGCCGCAGCGAGTCCAGCGCGCCGCCCGCCCCCGCCAGCGTCGCGGCGATCTTTTCGATCACCGCCAGAGCGGGATCGAAAAGATCGCTGACGGCGAGGCGGGCGTGCGCGTTCATGGGATCACGCCATGACCGGAACGACCATCAACGGACGGTCGATGCGCTGCATGATCTTTTTGCGGATTGCGCCGAGGGTCTGGCCGGCCAATCCACAGGTGAGACATTTGCCCGTGAGTTTGACTTCGACGCGCTGGCCCTTCACCCCCAGAAATTCGATGTCGCCGCCGTCGGACTGGATGCCGGGACGCGCCTCGTCGATGCATTGTGCGATCACGGAGAGAATCTCGTCGTCAGACATGGAACGTCCTCCTGTTGCGAAAATCCTGGCGGTAGATCGCCTTGAACCCGCGCACCGAGCGGAACACGAGATCGGTCGGCGACAGTCCGCTTCGCAGGCGCTGCACCACCGAGCACCAGCCGGTGTAGGAGATCGCGCTGAGGTGGCGGCGCACGTCGGCGTGATCGACTTTTCCGGACGCCCCGAGCGCGACAAGGCCGGGCTCGTCGATATGGACATGATCGAGCCGCCCGCGCCGCGCCGCAAAATTCTTGTGGCCGGTCTCGCCATTGGCGGCGAAGGCGGCGGTGGCGACGTGCAGTCCAAGACTTTGGTGGTCCAGCGCATTGGCCAGCATGAACAGCTCCGGCGCCAGCCGGCAGAAATCGCCCTGCTCCGGCGCCAAAGGCGCGAGGCACAGCACGGTTCCGTGGCCCTCAATGCGCGGCAGCAGTTTTTCCAGGAAGGCGCGGCATTGCCAGAACGCATCCTTGCGCGTCATGTCGCGCGCCCAGCGCGAGTCGAGGATCAGCGTGCGCCCGCCGAGGTCGCGGCACACCTCCGAGAGATGGACCAGATGGCTGATCGTGTGGTGGCGAATGTCGGCGTCGCCAAAAATGTCGAGTTCGGGCCGCCCGCCGAGCAGCGCGTGCAGACCGACCACTTGGAGACCGGCGAGCCGCGCCGTCTGGCCATAGGTCGCGACCTCGCGCGCACAAAAATCCTTGCCGAAATGCGGGCGGCGAAACGTGTGGTCGGGCGCGATCTCGATGCCCTGGACGCCGAAGGCGGCGAGGTCCGGCAGGAAATGCAGATGGTCGAAGGCCGGAAGGGTCAGGTTGGAAAAGGCGAGGCGCATGGCGTCAGTCCAGTTCTTCGACGGAGGCGATGAGCTTGCGGCTCTCGGCTTTGTTTTCGGGCGCCGCGGACGCGCTGGAGGCCTCGGCCTTCTTCTTCGCCTTGTCCACCCAGGGCAGGCCGCCATAGACCAGCGCCAGGCTCACCTCGTTGAGCAGATCGACGATGTCGTGGCCCTCGTCGACGACAATGGGCTGGATGCCGGCCTTCATCAGCCGGCGCACCGAATTGGCGCCGATCGAGGCGGCATAGACGGCCGCGCAGCCGTCGACGAATTCCAGCTTGGGAATGACCTTGTCCTGCACGGTCTCGGTCATGCCGGCGCGCCCGGCCTCGCCGACCTGCTCGGCCTTGACGAATTCCATGACGCCGACCAGATCGGCGCGGCCCGGCGACACGTCATAGATGACGAGGCGCTCGGCCCCGCCAAAATGCATGTCGACCTTTTCCTGGTCTGTGGAGGCGAAGGCGATTTTCAGCATGACGCCGCCGTCCGTTTGTAGAGGGACACGTAGGGTCTCAGCTCCTGGTAATGCGCGGCGAGGAGGTTGGCGGCGCAAAAGATCAGCCGGCGCGTCCCGCCATAGCCGATCCAGGCGTCGGCATGGGCGCCGTAGCTGTCGTAGATCGGAAATCCCGCGCGCAAGAACGCCGCGCCGGTGCGGCGCGCGACTTCGGCGCCGTGCGAGTTGGTGACGATCAGGTCGGCCTCGCGGTCGCGCGCCAGAATCTCGAAATCCTCGAGATCGCCGACCACCACATCCTCGATGGGCAGATCGGCGAGCCGGCACGCGCGCGCCGACGCGACGGCGGCGACGATTTTCGCGCCCATGCCGTGGAAAAAATCGACCAGAGCGGCGAGAAGATCGCTGTCGCCGGCGACGCCCAGTTTCGCGCCGCCGAACTGGAACTGGCAGTCGACCATGGCGTCGGTGAGCTGCGCCCGCTTGCGCGCAAATTTTTCAGGCACGGCGCGCCCGGAAATTTCCGAGAGCACCTGGGTGAAGGCGTCGGAGGCCTGCAAGCCGATCAACTGGTCGAAGCGAAAATCCGGCGTTCCCGTCTGCGCCTGAAGCGCGTCGGCGGCGCGGCTCATCGAGCGGCCGATCACCAGCGTGGCGGCTGAATCCGCCATGCTCTCGATCTCCTCGCGGCTGACGCCGCCATAGGTGAGGGTCGAAAACCCCTGGTCGATGAGATGGCCGTCGAGGGACGCGCCGATGTCGGGCAGCAGGATCGGCGTGAGGCCAAACGCCTCGATCCAGGCGCGCAATTCCTCCAAATCGCCGGGGCTCAAGGCGGAGGAGGCGAGCACGTTGACTTGGCGCGGATTTTTCCGGCTTGTGGGACGGTGCGGGACCAGGGTGCGGACGATGGCCTCGACCGCCGCGGCAAAGCCGGTTTCCAGGCAGCCCAGCGTGTCGCTGGCGCTGACCGGCACGACCGCGACATGACGGAACTCCGGATGTTTTGTGCGGAATTCCTTCACCGTGCGCGGCACGTCGGCGCCCTGCATTTCCGACAGGCCGGTGGTGACCAGCCCGATCACTTTCGGCTTGTTCTTCGCGCAAATGGTCGCCAGCGCCTCGACCACATTGTCGTCGGCGCCGAGCACCGTCGTGGTCTGGTCCATCGCCGTGGTCTGCAAGGCGATAGGCTCATTGAAATGGCGCATGAAGTAGAGCTTGTTGAACGAGGTGCAGCCGCGCGCGCCATGTTCGAGCGGCATGCAATCGGCGATGCCGAGAAAGGCCAGCGACGCCCCGATCGGCTGGCTCGCCTTCAACGGATTGACGCTGAGCGGTTTGGTGGGGGTGAGGACTTCAGCCATTTTTGCCCCTCACGCCGCCGCGCGCGGGCGTGGGCGCGCTGGCGCGGCGGCCCATGACGGCGTTGAGCGCACCTGCGCCCAAACCGGCGAATGCACGGCGTGGTCGAGGTTTCTGGCGAGCTCGATCAGACCGTCATAGCCGGCATAGCCGATGCGGCGGACGTGATCGATGTCGAGGAAGGGAATGCGCGATTTCAGCGTCGGATAGATGTAGCGGTCGCCGGCGATGAGAATGTCGGCCCTGGTCTCGTGGAACACGTCGATCAGCGCGAGTTGATCATTGTCGGAAATCATGCGGGCCTCGTCGCCCATCAGCGCCTTGATGCGCGCCTTGTCTTCCTCGGTGGATTTTTCCGTGCCGGTCGCGACCACGATCATGCCGAGATCCTGCATGGCCGAGACCACCGACCAGCTCTTGTAGCCGCCGGTGAAGATCAGCACGCGCTTGCCCCGCAATTTTTCCCGCAAGGGGTTTAAAGCCGCCTCGACCCGCGCCTCCTCGCGCGCGACAAGGTTTTCGACGCGCGCACTCAGATCGGAATCGTTGAGCAGGCGCGCGAAACCGCGAAACGCTTCGGAGGTGTCGCGCAGGCCGTAGAACGAGCCCTCGAACCAGGGGATTTGATAAGCGTCTTCGAGCTTGCGCGCGACGGCGAGCATGGCCTTGGAGCAGACCACCATATTGGCTTCCGCGCGATGCATGGTCTGAACTTCAGCGAAACGGCTGTCGCCGGAAAAGCTGCAGAGCACGCGCAGGCCAAGTTCATCGAACAGCGGCGCGACATTCCAAAACTCGCCGCCGACATTCCACTCGCCGACCAGATTGACGTCATGGCGTTTCACGCCGGGAATTTCGTAGGCGGGCGCCTCAGGCTCGCGCGTTCCGATGATGTATTTGATGGTGGCGTCGCCGGCGACGCGGTTGCCGAGATTCTTGTTGCCGTAAAAACCGGCGCAATCCACGGGGATGACCGCGACGCCGAATTTTTCCTGCGCCGCCTTGGCGACCGCTTCGATGTCGTCGCCCTGCAAGGCGGGGACGCAGGTGTTGTAGACGAACACGGCGGCCGGCTTGTGCGTCTCCACCGCCTGCTTGATCGACTGGTACAGGCGCTTTTCGCCCCGCCCCATGATCACGTCCATGTCGGTGAGGTCGGTGGTCATGCCAATTCGAAAGGTATCGGGACCGGAGGAGCGCGTGCCGCGATTGTCCCAGGAGGAACCGGCGCAGCCGATCGGGCCGTGGACGATATGGGCGACATCGGCGATCGGCAGCAGGGCGTTGCGGGCGCCGTCGAAACAGCAGCCGCCTTGCGTCGCCCCTGGCGCAGGCTTGGCGCAGCCGGACTTGCTCTTGTTGTTATGGGCGCAGGCCGGCTCGTTCAGCAGCGCCGCGATCTCTTCCGGCTTCATGCGATCCTCCGGTAAATTCGTTCGCAAAGGGTTCAGCAAGCGCTGGGCCAGTTTGACGAAATCCGGAAAACAGTCGTCATTTCACCCTGTTGCACAGCCGACGCGGGGAGAAGCGGCCTCTCCCAATCAACACGCCGGTACAAAAATCCGCAGCCCTGTCGGCATTTGTACCGCTATGTAACAAGATTACATTGACAACTTTTTCCGCGCGCTTTATCCGCATTTCCAGAGCAGTTCGCAACGTAAATGTGATCTCACAATATGTTGCGTCGATTACGCCGTGGCGCCAAACTTGCTGCCAAGCCAAACGAACGACACCAGCCGACGACGCCCCGAGCGCCCTGCGCGGGTTGACGCCCGGGCGGCGCCTCTCCATCACGAGATTGGACATTGCATGGGAAAGAGAGAGTCCGTATCCACCGCCATGGATGAGGATTTGGAAGATTTCTCGCATTGTTTTACCGGCGAATGCCGCATCAACGTCTTGCCGACGCTCTACAAGGTCAGTCAGGTTATTTCGGCGAGCGAAGATTTGGAACACTCGCTCGACATCATCCTCGGGATCATGCGCAAGCGGTTAAAAATCACCCGCGGCGCGGTCACGCTCTATGACCGCAAGTCCGAGACCATTTCCATTCACCGCAGTTTCGGTCTCAGCGACGTCGAACGGTCGCGCGGCGTCTATTCGCCCGGCGAAGGCATCACCGGCGAGGTCGTGGAATCCGGCGAGGCCATCATGGTCCCGCACATTTGCGACGACCAGCGTTTCCTGGATCGCACCAAGGCGCATAGCGACGGCGCCGGACTGAACGCCTCATTCTTCTGCGTGCCGATCACCCATGCGCGCAAGGTGCTGGGCGCCATCTCGGCGGAGCGCGTCTATCACAACCGCACGCTGATGAAGCAGGATATGGAGCTGGTCGCGACGCTCGGCTCGATGATCGCGCCCGCCGTCGAGCTCTACATGCTCGAAAACGTGGAAAAGGTGCGGTTGGAAAACGAGAACCGCCGCCTGCAGAACGAGCTGAAGAAGAAATACAAGCCCGAAAACATCATCGGCAATTCCAAGCCGATGCAGGACATTTACCAGCTCATCGAAAAGGTCTCGGCGACCAAGGCCACCGTGCTGGTGCTCGGCGAAAGCGGCGTCGGCAAGGAACTGGTGGCGAGCGCCATCCACTACAACAGCCCGAGCGCCGACGGCCCCTTCGTCGTCTTCAACTGCGCCGCGCTTCCGGAAAGCATTGTCGAAAGCGAGCTGTTCGGCCACGAAAAGGGCTCGTTCACCGGCGCCGTCGCCCAGCGCAAAGGCCGCTTCGAAATGGCCGACGGCGGCACGATCTTTTTGGACGAAGTCGGCGAACTGAGCCTGCCGCTGCAAGCCAAATTGCTGCGCGTGTTGCAGCAGAAAACCTTTGAGCGCGTGGGCGGTTCAAAACCGGTGCGGGTGGATTTGCGCATCATCGCCGCCACCAATCGCGACCTCCCCGACATGATCTCGAAAAACCTGTTCCGCGAGGACCTCTACTATCGCCTCAACGTCTTCCCCATCACCATTCCGCCGCTGCGCGAACGCGCCAGCGACGTGATCCTGCTCGCGGATCATTTCGTCACCAAAAGCGCGCAGGAAATGAGCAAGGAGGTCAAGCGCATCTCCACGCCGGCGCTCAACATGCTGATGACCTATCATTGGCCGGGCAATGTGCGCGAACTCGAAAACGTCATCGAGCGTGCGGTGATCCTCGCCGACGACGGCGTGATCCACGGCTACAATCTGCCGCCGTCGCTGCAAACCTCCGCCGAAACCGGCACGAGTTTCGGCTGCGGACTCGAGGCGAAGATCCAGGCGGTCGAATATGAGATGATCGTCGAAGCGCTGAAGAGCCACAACGGCAACACCACGGAAGCCGCCAAGGAGCTGGGCCTGACCCGCCGCATCCTCGGCCTGCGCATGGAAAAATACAACATCAACTACAAGACCTATCGACGCGGCGCCGCCGCGCAAGGAGAGTGACATGGAACTGACCAACCAACAGTTTTTCAATCTCCTGCTGGCGGATATCGCCATGGCCGGCGCCATCCAGGCCGTGCAGGGCGCGTTCGTCGCGCCGGACGATTACGAGCCGGGAAAAATCCGCACCGAATGGATCGCGACCCACAGCGACCAGGTCCTGCAACGCCGGGTGTTCGCGCTGGCCAATGCGGGGTTGGCGTCGCTCCAGGGCGTCGACGATGAACAATTGGTGCGGGTCGCGGACAAATATGGCGTGCCGATCGACGCCGGGCTCGCGGAAAAGATCACGCAATTCTTCGCCGACAAACGCCAGGCGGTGATCCGCTACCGGAGCTAAAGGTCCTTCTTGAGGCGCGAGCAACTCGCGGCGCGCAAGCGCCGCTTTTTTTGCGCCTCGACGACAAAAAGGGCGCGACAGCGCGCGCCCTCTTTTTCCATTCGCGAACGACGTGATCACATCGGCGTAATGCCGTGCTCCTCGTAGATCGCTTCCTGCGCCTTCTTGAATTCGCTCATGGAGAATTCGTAGCCGGACTCTTTTATGGCGGCCCAACTGGCGGCCTCGTCCTCGGAGAGGTCGTTCATTTTCTTGCGAAAATCCTCGTCCGAACGCATGCGCTTGATATAGGCGACAGCGGATTCAACTGACATCGCGGCCCTCCACAAAACGGTCGGCCCGGACAAAAAGTCCGGGCCGTCATGCATCAACCCTCGGAGGCCTTCTTGCCGACTTCGGATTCGTCGATGGTCGGCATGATGCCGTGGGCCATCAGCAGGTCTTCGAGTTCGTCCATGCTGATCGGGGTCGGGATGATGCCATTGCCCGCATTGGCGTGGACCTTGGTGGCGAGCGTGCGATATTCGCCGGCCTGCTTGGAATCCGGCGCGTATTCGACGACCGTCATGCGGCGCAGTTCGGCGTGCTGCACAATATTGTCGCGGGGCACGAAGTGGATGAGCTTGCAGCCCAGCTTGCCCGCGAGCGAATCCGCCAGCTCATATTCCTTGTCGGTCTTGCGCTCGTTGCAGACCAGGCCGCCCAGGCGCACGCCGCCGGAATTGGCATATTTTAGAATGCCCTTGGCGATGTTGTTGGCGGCATACATGGCCATCATCTCGCCGGACATGACGATGTAGATTTCCTGCGCCTTGTTCTCGCGGATCGGCATGGCGAAACCGCCGCAGACCACGTCGCCGAGCACGTCATAGGAGACGTAGTCGACGTCGTCATAGGCGCCGTTTTCCTCCAAAAAGTTGATGGCGGTGATGACGCCGCGACCGGCGCAGCCGACGCCCGGCTCCGGGCCGCCCGACTCCACGCACTTGATGCCGTTGAAGCCGATCTTGAGCACGTCTTCGAGTTCGAGGTCCTCGACCGAACCAGCTTCCGCGGCGAGCGACAGGATGGTGTCCTGCGCCTTGGCGTGCAGGATCAGGCGGGTGGAGTCGGCCTTGGGATCGCAGCCGACGATCAGGATTTTCTGGCCCATTTCGGAGAGGGCGCCGAGGGTGTTTTGCGAGGTGGTGGACTTGCCGATACCACCCTTGCCGTAGAAGGCGACTTGACGAAGAGACATTTTTTGCTCCTGGTTTGCGGGGTTGATATGGCCGTCCGGCAGGGCGGTCATATTTTTTGTCGCGCAAGTCCACCCCGTGACGAGACCCGCGCGCGATCCGTTTTCGCGCGTCGCCAGGCGACCGCGCGGAAACCGAATTTGCTAAGCTGTGACCGCCTGTTCGGGCGTCGGCGCTTGAACCAGTTCGATCCGGTAACCATCGGGATCGACGATGAAGGCGACGATGTTTTCACCATGTCGTTGCGCGCGCGGCGGGCGCGGCATGGGCACGCCCCGAGCCGCGAGACGGTCGCAAAGACGCATGATGTTTTTCACGCCGATGGCGATGTGGCCGAAGGCGTCCCCGACGACATAAGCCTCCTCGCGCTGCCAGTTCTGGACGAGCTCGATGGTCATGCCGGGGCCGGCTGAGCCGGCGCTTCCAGCGCCGGCGACATAGCCGAGATAGGCCTGGGAGAACTGGTTCTTCTTGTGCTCGCGGCGCTCCAGCAGAGTCATGCCGAGCTTTTCCGTGTAGAAGGCGATGGACTCGTCGAGGTTTCTGACGCGCAGCATGGCGTGCAGCAGCGCGAATTCGCTGGCGTCGATCGAGCTGTCCTCGGCGGCGGCTGTCTTGGCGACAAAAAGTTCGCGCAGGGCCTCATCAACCCCTTTGCCGGCGTAAAGATTGGTGGCCTCGATGCCGATCTTGCTCAGCGCCTCCTGCGGCGCGGCGCCGACCTTGGCGACCAGCAGCACCTGGCAATCCGCGATCATGCGATAGATGGTGGCGCGGACGTCTTCCTCTTCATCAAGGGCGTGTTCCGCGATCGCGCGCGCCGCCACCGGGCGAACGCCATTCGCGTCGACATCATAGACAGAGAAGACCGCGGCATGGCCGAAATGCAGATCGACCTTCTCGCCATCGCGCGTGGCGACGGCGACGCGCAGACGCAAGCCCGCGTCGGTTTTGCCTTCAGCGGCGTCAACAGTCTTTTCCAGCACTTCATCCAGCATGGCGCATCCCCGGCGTTTGCTCGCGCCAAGTCATTGCAACAGCCGTGCCAAGTAGAAATCGCCAATCAATCCTGACGTTTTCGCCGCTTTCTTCAGTATCTCGTACAGAAAGGCAAAATTTCGCACGTTCGCGTGCAATCCGCTCGGCGTCCGAAACGAACGCCGCGCGCCTCCTTCTTACATGTGCGAACTTTCCCCACGCCTTTCTTGAACGGCCTGAAGTGGCGCTCAAAAAAAATTCTAAGAAAAATCAGGAGATAGCGCCGGTTTTGCACTCATCAATATGTAAGTGGAATAAATTGGATGTAACTTGGCACGCTTCCTGCGATCCTCCTTCGCAACGGCGCCGGAGCCAGTCCAATCCTTTTCCGCCGCCGGTACCCGCGAGAGCGACGACTGCAACTCACACTCCGTGAGGAGGACGACTCATGCCTATGGTTTTGCTGGAATGCGATAAGGTCATTCCGGAACGTTCCAAACACATCTATCTCAAGGTGGAAGGCGAGGATCAGCGCGACTTCCTGCCGATCTCCAACGCCGCGACCATCCCCGGCACGCTGTCCGAACGCGGCTGCGCCTTCTGCGGCGCCAAGCTCGTCATCGGCGGCGTGCTGAAGGACACGATCCAGATGATCCATGGGCCGATCGGTTGCGCCTACGACACCTGGCACACCAAGCGCTATCCGACCGACAACGGCCACTTCAACATGAAGTATGTGTGGTCGACGGACATGAAGGAAAGCCACATCGTCTTCGGCGGCGAAAAACGCCTGGAAAAGTCGATCAACGAAGCCTTTGACGAAATGCCCGACATCAAGCGCATGTTCGTCTACACCACCTGCCCGACCGCGCTGATCGGCGACGACATCAAGGCGGTGGCGAAGAAGGTGATGTCCGAGCGTCCCGACGTCGACATCTTCTGCTGCGAATGCCCCGGCTTTGCCGGCGTGTCCCAGTCGAAGGGCCACCACGTCCTCAACATCAACTGGATCAACGAAAAGGTTGGGACGGTCGAGCCGGAGATCACCTCCGAATATACGATGAATTTTATTGGCGACTTCAACATCCAGGGCGACACGCAGTTGCTCGACCAATATTGGAAGCGCCTCGGCATCCAGGTCGTCGCCCACTTCACCGGCAACGGCACGTACGACGATCTGCGCGCCATGCACAAGGCGCAGCTCAACGTCGTCAACTGCGCCCGCTCCTCCGGCTACATCGCCAACGAGCTGAAGAAGCAATATGGCATTCCCCGCCTCGACATCGACAGCTGGGGCTTTTCCTATATGGCGGAAGGCATCAGAAAAATCTGCTCGTTCTTCGGCATCGAAGAGCGCGGCGAAAAACTGATCGCCGAGGAATACGCCAAGTGGAAGCCGCAGCTCGACTGGTACAAGGAGCGTCTGCAGGGCACCAAAATGGCCATTTGGACTGGCGGCCCGCGCCTGTGGCACTGGACCAAGTCGGTGGAAGACGACCTCGGCGTGCAGGTCGTGGCCATGTCGTCGAAATTCGGCCATCAGGAAGATTTCGAAAAGGTGATCGCCCGCGGCGGCGCCGGCACCTATTACATCGATGACGGCAACGAACTCGAATTCTTCGAGATCATCGACCTCGTCAAGCCGGAAGTGATTTTCACGGGCCCGCGCGTCGGCGAACTCGTGAAGAAACTGCACATCCCCTATGTGAACGGCCACGGCTACCACAACGGTCCCTACATGGGCTTCGAGGGCTTCGTGAACCTCGCCCGCGACATGTACAACGCCAAGGCCAATCCGCTTCTGAAACTGGCCGCGACCGACATTCGCGGCGCCAAGTCTGCTCTGAAGGAGGCCGCGGAATGAGCGAGCAACAGGTCAAGGAACTCTTCGATTATTGCCAGGTGCGTTACCTGTGGCAATTCTTCTCCCGGTCCTGGGACCGCGAGGAAAACATCGAAGGCATCGTCAACGCCGCCAACGAAATGTTCCACGGCCGCGTCGTCAAGAAGCATACGCCGATGGAGCGTCTGTTCTACGCCGACGCCAAGGAGATGGTGAAGGATTTCCGCGAAAACTTCCCGTGGCTCGAACAGCTCGAGCCGACCAAGATCACCGAACTGCTCGATGGTCTGAAGGCGATGCTGCGCGAATACACCATCACCAAATCGCTGAACCACGAGCTGAATCACTCGCTCTATTGAGTTGGTGAGGACGGCCGCCGCCACGGCGGCGGCCTGCGCACCAAATCGCTGAACCACGATCTGAACCACTCGCTCTATTGATGCGAACGCCGCCGCGATTTTTTTCTCGCGGCGGCCCCCTCCCAACCCAATCGCAAAGGAGCGCCCCGATGGGCTGCGAAATCACGACGCGCGAACGCGCAGGCGTCATCAACCCCATGTACGATTGCCAGCCTGCTGGCGCGCAATATGCCGGCATCGGCCTCAAGGATTCCATTCCGCTGGTCCATGGCGGCCAGGGTTGCAGCATGTTCGTCCGCCTGCTGTTCGCCCAGCATTTCAAGGAGAACTTCGACGTCGCCTCGACCTCGCTGCATGAGGATTCCGCCGTGTTCGGCGGCCACATGCGCATCCAGGAAGGCATTTTGACGCTGGTGCGCCGCTATCCCAACCTGCGCATCATTCCCGTCATCACCACCTGCTCGACGGAAGTCATCGGCGACGACGTCGAAGGCAACATCAAATACGCCAGGGACCAGATCGCCAAGGAATTCCCGGGGCGCGAAGTCCACATCTACGCCGTGCACACGCCGAGCTTCAAGTCGAGCCAGGTCGGCGGCTATTCCGAATGCGTGCTGTCCACCTGGAAGGACATCGCCAAGGAAAAGGCCCCGGCGACCGGCAAGCTCAACGTCTTCCCGGGCTGGGTCAACCCCGGCGACGTCGTGCTGCTCAAGCACTATCTGAAGGAATTCGGCGTCCAGGGCGACATCTTCATGGACACCGAGGATTTCGACTCGCCCATGCTGCCGGACAAGTCGATCCACACCCACGGCCGCACCACGGTCGAGGACATCAAGGCTTCGACCGGCGCGCTGGCCTCGCTGTCGCTCGCCCGCTATGAGGCGGCCTCCACCGTCGATTTTTTGAAGAACACGCATGGCGTTCCCGGCCATCAGGTCTCCGCGCCCTATGGCATCGCCAACACCGATGCGATGCTGCAAAAGATTTCCGAGATCACCGGCAAGCCGATCCCGGATTCGCTGGTCCATGAGCGCGGCGTCGCCATCGACGCGCTGCAGGATCTCGCGCACATGTTCTTCGCCAACAAGAAAGTGGCGATCTTCGGCCATCCCGATCTCGTCATCGGTCTCGCCGAATTCTGCACCGAGGTCGAGCTCGAGCCGACCCTGCTGCTGCTCGGCGACGACAACACCCGCTACAAGAAGGACCCGCGCCTGCTCGCGCTGAAGGACAAGACCCCGAGCGAAGTGGAAGTGGTTTGTAATGCCGACCTTTGGGAACTTGAAAAGCGCGTCAAGGACGGTTCGAAAAAGTACGACCTGATCCTCGGCCATTCCAAGGGCCGCTATGTCGCGATCGACGCCAACATTCCGATGGCGCGCGTCGGCTTCCCCACTTTTGATCGCGCGGGTCTCTACCGTCACCCGACCATGGGCTATCGCGGCGCCATGCTGCTCGGCGAGGCGATCGCCAACGCCATGTTCACGCACATGGAATACACCCGCGACCGCGAGTGGCTGCTCAACACCTGGTGAGGTGTTTTTTCGCACGGGCGCGTGATTGCCCTCCGAGCCCGTGCGAAAAAATGGCGCGTCGCCGTTCCAACCGTCGCGCCAACCCCTCTCCCCGCGTCTTGCGGACATCCTGCGCGGGGAGAGGGTTTTGTATCGCGCTGCATCGAGGTTCGACATGGGGTTCACAGCAAAACTCTTCGCCAATCCTGACTTCGGCTGGTCGAACAAAGTGCGGCCGCCCGAGCACCGCCAGATCGAACTCTATACAAAACCGCGCATCCTCACTTTTGATGAGCCGCCGCTCCCCGAAGAGGCGCCGCTGGAGCGCATTGCGGCGGTGGCCCGCGCGGCCGTTGTGTTCGAGGCGACGCTCGCCGGCCTCTATCCCACCGACCTCCCCCTGACCTCCTGGGCGCGCGCCAAAGACCTGCCCAAGACGACAATGGTGGAAAAAGTCGCGCTGCAATTGCACCGCGTCACCCGCATCCTCCGCCTGATCGCCTTTCATCCGCACGGGCAGGTCGAAATGCGCAATGGCGTGATCTGCATGGGCGGCGTGATCGGCAAGGAGGTTTATTATTTCGACATCACCAGCGCTGGCCTCGACCTGATCGAGACCATGGTCGCCTACTGGTTTTCCGCCCGCGACAGCGTCTATCCGCAAGCTTACGTCGCCTGGGTGTTTTCGGAAATGTTTTTTGATCTCGGCGGCGAAATCCGGCGCTATTCGGACGAGGGCCGCACGCTCTACCAGTTCCAGCGCAAGGGTCCGTTCAACCGCCATTTCCGCTTCGACTGCGACAATCCGAAAGCGACGTTCGCCGGCGATTTCGTCGAGATCGACATTCCCGCGCCCTATCGCGACAGCGCGCGCTACGCCATCGATTTCTACGCCGTGCTGCATGATGTGCTGCACATCATCCCGGTTGAGGCGCTGAAGGACGGCAAGATCGCCCGCGAAAAACTGCCGGAATGGGAGGCGCGTACGAAAAAAGATCCAATGTCTCTGCCGGCGGCGTTCCAGCAAAAATTCGGGCGGCTGAAGCCCAACATCAACCAGCCGATGACCTAACCGTCATTGCGAGGAGCCGAAGGCGACGAAGCCATCCACGTTTCGTGCAAGCCGCAGGGTGGATTGCTTCGCTTCGCTCGCAATGACGGTGGTCGCCTTACCAGCATCAAGGAGCCCATCATGGAAGGCCCACATCTGCGCATCGCCATCACCACCGACAGTTTGACCGATCTCGACGCGCAATTCGTCGCGGCCAAAAACTTCGTCGTCTATGACGTCTCGGCCGACGAGTCCGAATTCATCGACGCCCTGCAATTTTCCCGGCGCGGCAAGGGCAAGGCGGCCGGTGGCGGCCGTGAGGCCAATGGCGGGCGTTGCGTGATGGACGACATGGAGAATGACGACGGCACGGGCGTCGATCCGCTGACCGAGCGGGTGGATTCGCTTGCGGGCGTGTCGATCCTGTTCACCATGGGGCTATCCGACCTCGCCGCCGTGCGGGTGCAGGCCCTAAAAGTGTTTCCGGTGAAATCGGCGCGGCATCGGGCGATCGACGATGTCATCGCCCAGGTGCAGGCGATGATGGCGGGCGTGCAACCTCTATGGATGCGCCGCGCCATCGCACGCCGCACCGGCGAGGAATTGGCGGAGCAATATGCGTAGCGCGCGTTTGCCGCCCTGGTGAAGGCGCGTTAGAATTTTCGCCGGAATGAGAGGCGGCGATGAAACGCAACATCTGGCTGGCGATTTTTGGATTCACGCCCGGTCTGGCGTTGGCGCAGGAGGCCTCCGGCTGCGGTCAGTTCAAATGGCCGGTCGATCGCGAACGGACCGCGCTCGCGCAGGCGCGGGCAATGGTTGAGACGGGCGGCGCTGTCGAAGTGGGAACGCCTGTTGTCGCCCATCTCGCTTCGGTCGGCGCGATCCGTTTCGACAACCCGCCCGAACGCGCGCCGGCTGAAGACTCCTTCGGCGCGATTCTCAAACTCAAACCGGCGGCCGGCGTCTATACGATCGCGCTATCGGCGCCGGGATGGATCGACGTGCTCCAAGACGGGGCGCCCATCAAACCGGCGGCGTTCAGCGGCGTCCGCGATTGCGCCGGCATTCGAAAAATCCTGAAATATGAGCTGGACGCCAAACCGACCATTGTTCAGCTTTCCAACGCCCGGGACGCGTCGGTCGCGATCGTCATCCTGCCCTCGACGCGCTGAGCGGCTCACAAATAGCGGGTGAAACCAGCGGGATCGGGCGCGGGCAGCGGCGGATAGGGTTTTGTCGCGCTGCCGAGATAGAGAAAGCCGACGATGCGGTCGTGTTTCTGCAGGCCGAGCAGCCGGCCCAGATTCTCGTCATGCATCGGCCAGCCCGAGCGCCACACGCCGGCGAAACCTTGCGCAAAAGCGGCCATCTGCATGGCCATGACCGCGCAGCCCGCGGCGAGCCGCTGGTCGAACAACGGCACGACCTTGCTCTCCCTCGCGCGCGCCACCACCACGATCACCAGCGGCGCCCGCAGCGGCATTTTGGGCGCGCGCGAAATATTTTCCTCGGGGCGGTTTGAGGCGATGGCCGCGCGCTGCATCAGCGCGCCGAGACGCTCGCGGCCCTCGCCTTCGGCCACCAGGAATTCGAACGGTTTCAAATTCTGGAAATCCGGCACGCGCAACGCCGCGCGCAAGATCACGTCCAGTTGGGCGGCGTCAGGACCGGGCTCCTGGAGCGCATGCGCGGATTGACGGGTGAGCAAGAGATCGAGGGCGTTCATTCCAGACTTCCAAAGGGCAAGGGCAGTGTTTCGAGCCGCGCGCCATGGCGCAGATTTTCGCGCAACTCGCTCATCAGCCGATCGTAATGCTCCAGCGTGGCGAGATGCGCGCGCTCGGTGTCGCTGGTTTCGATCACCTCCAGAACGGCGCCGGCGGCAATGACGATGCGCTTGTGCGCGTGCAGCGCCAGGATCGGATCATGCGTGGACATCAGGACGATCTTGTCGCTGGCGACCAGCAGGTCGAGCGCCTGGCGGCGGTTGATGCCGGCGTTCTCGATCTCGTCGATCAGCACGATGGGCGAGGTCGAGAGCAGCGCCACATCGGCGATCATCAGCGCGCGGCTTTGGCCGCCGCTGAGCTGGGTGAGCGAGGTGGCGGCGGAAAATTTTTCCCCCGCGAGTTGGTTGGCGCAGGCGATCACTTCCGCGGCCGCCTGTTCCGGATTGTCCACCGCGCGGCATTCCGCGTGCATTTCGACGAAATCGCCGACGGTGAGATCGACGACGAAATTCATGTTCTGCGACAGCTGCGCCACCAGCTTGCCGCTCGCCGCCCAGCGCCGCGCCGGATCGGGAATCTCGCCGTCGATGAGGATGCGCCGGCCCGACGGCGTATCCCCCTGCGCCAGGCATTCGATGTCGCCGAGCAGCCGGCTTTTGCCGGAGCCGGTCGGGCCGACGACGCTGACGATCGCGCCGGGGCGCAGGTCCAGATCGAGATTTTCGGCGGCCCCGGTCTTGTCGCGCCCGCCAAGAATGCGCAGCGATTTGATGCGCGTGACCGGATTTCGAAATCCTTGGGCGTCCTGGATCAGCGCCAGCAGATGCGCCTCCAGCTCCACGCGCGAAAATTTGAGGCGATCGAGATCGCCGGAATCGAGCGACGCCAGCCAGTCGGCCAGCGACAGATCGGGTTTCGGCGTCGGGCCGATCAGCGTGGCGAAGGCGGGGTTGAGCCTTTGCGCCTCGTCGAGACGCAGGGACAGATTGGCGGGGCTCATATGCGCGCTCATGCCAAGACCTCGGGAAAACGCATTTTGCGCACATTGCCGCGCTGGTGGTTTTCGCCGATGCAGGTTTCGCCGATGCAATAGGAGCAGATCGCCGAGGGCATGGGAAAGCGCAGCCGGCGCCCTTCCAGCGTCTCGATGTCGGGCGCGCCGCGCATGTGAAAGGCGAGTTCGCCGGCCCCCTGCCCCGTCAGCCCGTTGAAGGCGACGATCTGCGCCTGCGGATTGGCGCGCCAGACATTGTGGGCAAACACTTCGCGCTCGGCCTGCGAGACGATGTCCCCCTTGGTGATCGCGACGACATCGGCCATTTTCAGCATGGGGCCGATTTTCTTCGGCGTGTGTACGCCGGACAGATTGTCAACCACGCAGACGGCGAGCGCGCCCTGCACATGCGGCGAACAGCGGTTGCACAGGCCGGCGCTTTCCGCGATCAACAGGTCCGCGCCGATGTCTTGGGCCCATTGCAGGCAATCGTCGATGTTGGAGACGAAAAAATGGTCGGGGCAGACCGAGCCGGCGAGCCCCGCCGCCACCGGAATCTTTTCGCGGCGGTAAAGCAGATCGTCGTCGGTGGAGAGACAGTCGAATTTGACCACCGCGAGTTTCTGACCCTCCTCGCGCAGGGTTTTTGCGAGCTTCAGGATCAGCGAGGTTTTTCCCACGGAGGGCGGGCCGGCGACGGTGATCACGCGCATAGGCTTTCCCCCCTGTCGAGTTTTTCCGTGGCGGCATGGAACAGGCGCGTGATCCGCTTGATCTCGGAGGCGGTGGCGCGCGCGCGGAAAAAATCCCAGCCGGGCCACGCCAACCCTGCGCCTTCGGGCAATCCGGCGCCGGTCGGCGCCAGCGAGGGATAGCGGTTGTGGTCGAGCCAGCGCGCAGTCCGTGGCGCGAAGAAATAATCGGCGAGCGGGGCGACGCGGTCGCGATGCGCGGATTGCGCCGTCATCCACAGCGGAAAAGCCAAGGCGCCCTCGCCCGGCCAGACGATTTCGGTGCGATCGCGGCGCGGGCACATGTCGGCAAGCGCCCAGGGCAAGATGTAGATGGCGGCGAGCGAATTCGGCGTACCGGCGAGGCGCGGCATTTGCGCGGAATGGGCGAGCCCCGCGAGATTGGCCAGCACCTCGCGCAATATCTTGTCGCCGAGCAGGCGCGCGACGGCGACGAGGAAGAACTGGTTGAAGGCCCGCCATTGCTGCGCGCCCTCCGGCCGCCAGCCGGACAGCGCGATTTCGCCGCGATAGGCGGGGTCGGCGAGATCGGCCCAGTTTTGCGGGATTTTGCGCCCGCCCAATCGGGCGCGGTCCACCAGCATGACGAAGGGGGCGACGGCATAGACGCCGATCCAGCCGCGCGGATCGATCAGCCCGGCCTCTGCAAAGGCGGGCGAGGCGCCCGAAGGCTGCGGCGCGGCAAAGGCGCCGGTCTCGACATGGCGGGCGTGGAAGGCGCGGTTGAAGGCGTTGCCGTGGTCGGCGGAAACAAGCAGTTTGGGAAAATCGTCCAAGTCGCGGATGTGGCGCAGCCGCTCGAACGGGGTGCGGCCGCCCTGGCCCATGGGCATGCAGCCCTTCAGCTTTTCACCGCGCTGGCGATGGATGTCGCGCAAGAGGTCGGCGAGTTCGTCGCGCATGCGCATGCGAAGCGGCGCGGGACAGGACCCCAAAAAGTCCCAGCCTCGCGCCGTCGCGCGCGGCGCATGCGCGGCGCCGAAGGCGCGCGGCGGCGGCTCGACCGCCAGCTGGAGCGAGGTCACCGCACCCATTTGCGCGTCTCCACGGCGCGCCAGTGCCGGCGCAAGGCATATTCGACGATATGGCCGAGCAAGTCGGCCTGGCTCAGACCTTTTTGCGACGCGGCGAGGCAGATGGCGCCGCTGCGGCCGATGTGGCAGCAGATGTTGAATTCGAGAAAGACCCGCTGGCCCGTCTTCTCGTCGAAGCGATAATCGAGCCGCAGATAGTCGATCGGCCCCGCCCCGGCCCAAAGTTTTTTCGCGTCCTCCGCGAAGGCGCCGTAAGCCGGGCCGGCGTCGAACAAAGCATAGCCCAGTGGATCGTCGCGCTTCAGATCCTCGGTGATGATCTCGCCGGCGCGGTCGGAGCGCGGCTGAACGAGATCGAGGATGATGGGCTCGTCGGCGCCGATCACCGGCAGGGTGACGTCGACGCCCGGCGCATAACGCTCGACCAGCACCGCCATGCCGCGTGAAAAGAGCTTTTCCGCCGCCTTTTTCGCGCCCTCCCAATCGTCCTGGATCGAGTCCTCCGAAATGCCTTCGGAGGCCGCGCCAAAGCGGTTTTTTACAAAATAGGGACCGGCGAAGGGAGGCGGCGCCAAATCCTCGGGACGCGAATAGATCGCGCCCTCGCTGACCGGCAGGCCGAGGGACTTCACAAAATTCTTCGTCATCCACTTATCCTCGGCCAGCGCCCTGATGTTCGGCTTGGCCCCGATCATCGGCAGATGCAGGAACTCGCAGGTCGCGGCGACGAAGACTTCCGGATTGTCGATCGCCATGCGGTTGTAAAGCGAGAACACCAGATCGATCTCGTGGGCTTCCGTATAGAGCGCGCGGCACTGGTTCGAGGTGGCGACGCGATAGCCGATGTCGCGCAGGGCGTGATAGATGCGGTGGTAATAGGCGGGATAGCCGCCGTCGCCCGGATAGCTGGCCACGGCGTAATCGGGCGCGAGCGGCGCCGAGCGCGCGAGAAAGAAAATGCGCGTCGCCTGGGCGTTCACGGGCCGCAAGATTTTTTGCTTCAGATCGTTCATCGGAATGTCCTTCCGCGCGCCTTTACGGGAGCAAGCGCCGGGCCAGCGATTTTGCCGCGAAAACCGCGCGATTGTGCACCCAAACGTGCGAAACGCCGAAAAGGCGTTCGCATCGGATCAGGCGCGCGCGCGCATGGCGGCGACACTTGTGTTGACGAGCATTTTTGGGCGCATGTCGGTCTCCTCCCGCCGGAAGGGCGCCGGCGGCGTTGCGGGAAACGGCTCATGCCGCGTCGGACGCTTGTTTCGCGTCGGGGGGTGTCGCCTCAGCGCTTTGACAGCGCCGAAGCCTTGTCGCTGAGATGAATATAACGGCCGAATTTGGAAAAATCCTTTGGCGCGGCGCCGGCGCGCACCGCCTGCGCCAGACCGTCGATGTCGCGCGCGACAAAGCCGCCGAGCACGGCGAGGCCGTAATCGTGCAGGCGCGGCGTCAGCGGCGTCGACGGGCCGATCAGCGCCACGGGGCGATGGCGCGCGAGACGCAGGATGCGCGTGAGGCCGCGGTTGATGAGCGCCGAAGAATTGACGATGGCGCCGCCGCAGCCGGGCAGCAGCGATTCCATCGCCGCCACCGGATATTCGCCGGGGCGCGGATCGGTCTCGATAATGGCGCAATTCTGCAGGATCGAATCGACGCCGGGAAAGGCGCCGACCACGACCACAGGCCCCGGCGCGCCGCGAAATCCACGAACCCCGTTGCCGCTGGCGCCCTCGAGATCGGCGCGGTTGTAAAAGGCGTTGAGCGCGGCGACGCCCAGCGCCGCTTCGAGCGGGTTCCATGATTGCGACAATTGCGCCAGCGCCCGCAGCGACAGTTTCGACAGCTCGGGCAAGCGCGGCAGCAGGTCGCGCGGGTGGCGCGGCAGATAGGCGAGGCCGGCCCCATGCGGCCCCTCGACCATCAGCCAGCGCGGGCCGCAGACGATGCGACGGGCTTCGACCTCGTCGACGCCGAGCGCGAGATCGTCGTAGAGCCGCTCGGCGCCCCACCATTCCCAGAGCGCGCGGCGGTTGGGCGCGATCATCGAGCCCTCATGGCGCACGAACTGGTGCCAATGATGGATGGCGCCGCCGGCTATGGTGGTGAGCAAAGGCAGGCCGCGCCCCGCCCCGGCGCCGACCGGCAGTTTCGACGCGCGCGCCGCATCGGTGCAGCCGGGGAAGCGGCCGATGGCGAACAGGTCGGCGCCGTCGCGGATTGCGCGGGCGAGATGGATTTCGGCGGATTGCGGGGTTTCGACAAACGTCTTGCCGGTGGAGAGATCGATGGAGAGCGGCGCCTCGCCGATCACCACCGCGCCTTTTCGCGCATAGCCGCCGACGCCAAAACCTCGCGCGGAAAGTTCGGCGGCGAAATCGACGATCAGCCGATCGACGGTGACGGAGGGGTCGTGAACGACGACGCCGGGGCGCAGCCAGCTGGGCGCCTGGGCGGGGGCCGCTTGGGGCGTTGGCGGCGTTTGGGGCGTTCGCGGCGTTTGGGGGCGATGAGAGCTTTCGGGCATGGGCGATCCAGAATATGTAATTTGACTACAGCAATAGCCGGGCCAGAGTCGAGAGCCTTGAATAAAAGCCGGAAAGCGTTGGGTTGGCGGCGCGTCGGCGCCGGGGCGACGCGTTCGCACGCGAACGTCTGTTTCACGGAAATGTACGTTTTGGAGCGCCCGGGCCGTTGTGATGGCCATGGTTCGAGACGGCGGCTGCGCCGCCTCCTCACCATGAGGGGGATCTCTCTATCGACGATTCAATAGCCCTCATCTGAGGAGCCTGCGTCAGCAGCGCTGAGCTTGCCGAAGCGTCTAGGGACGAGGGCGGTCCAGGCATTTCCTCCTCCAGGGATTTCACCCCCTCCGGGGATCGCGCCGGGGCTGGCGGTTCTGGCGCCGATCCTGCTAACATCGAAACGCTCGGCCCCCCGGCCGAAGCGCCGTCGCGGGTGCAAAAAATCGCGCGACCGATCCCGGCATGAGCCGTCCTCGAATTGGCGAATTCCCCCCGAAAAATTTGGGGTGGTTCGTCGTGGAGACCTCATGTCGATGCTGCATCTCGTCCCGACGCCCGCCTTCCCGCCCGCAGCGCCAGCGCTGAGCGTGGACGACCTGTGCGTGGCGCGCGGCGGCCGAGCGATCCTGCGCAATGTCTCCACCTCTTTCGCCGCCGGTGCGGTGACCGTGGTGGTCGGCCCCTCCGGCGCCGGCAAGACCACGCTGCTCAATGTGCTCAACGGACTGGTCGAGCCCAGCAGCGGCGAGCTGTTCGCGACCGAACTCGGGCCGCTGCGCGGCGCCGACGCCTGGGCGGCTTTGCGCGCCCATACCGCGACCATTTTTCAGGATCACGCCCTGATCGGCCGGCTGAGCGCTTTCGAAAATGTGCTGCTCGCCTTCGCCGAATCCCGCCATCCGCTGTCGCTGTTGCCCTGGCCCCGTTTCGCGCGGGAGGCGGCGGCCAAGGCGCTGGAGGAGGTCGGCCTGCTCGACCGCGCCTTCGAGCGGGTCGAGAATTTTTCCGGCGGCGAGCGCCAGCGCATCGGCATCGCCCGCGCCCTGGCGCGGGGGCCGCGCCTGCTGCTCGGCGACGAACCGTTTTCCTCGCTCGATCAGCCGCTGGCGCGCCGCCTCGGCGCCGAGCTCCGCACGCTGGCCGTGCGAAAGGGCGTCACGCTGGTGCTGGTCCTGCACCAGATCGCGCTCGCCCGGGCGCTCGCCGACCGCATCGTCGCCCTCAACGATGGCCGCGTGGTGTTCGACGGTCCCGCCGAAACGTTCGACGAGGCCGCGGAACAGATGGTTTTCACGCTTTCCCCCAGCCATAGAAAAGGATGCTGACATGATGAGATGGTCCCGTCGCCTGGCGCTCGCGGCGCTGGGTTTTGCGCTCGCCGGACCGGCGCTCGCGCAGGACACGCCCGCGCGTCCGAAAAAGCTGGTCATCGGCCTGTTGCCGACGGAATCCGCGCCGACGGTGATGCGGCTCAACGAGCCGCTGCGCGCCTATCTCCAGGAGACGCTGCACCTGCCGGTGGAAGTGGTGGTCGGCGCCAATTACGCCGCCACTTCGGAGGCGCTGCGCTTCGGGCGCATCGACATCGCCTATCTCGGCCCGGTCACCTATATCCTGCAATCCAAACATGCGGGCTTGCAGCCCTTCGCGCGGCCGAGCCATCCCGGCGTCGGCCCGACCTTCCAGGCGACCATCATCGTCCCCGCCGACAGCAAGGCGCAAAAGCTCACCGATCTCAAGGGCGGCGAAATCGCCTTCGGCGACCCCGCCTCGACCTCGGGCACCTGGGTTCCGCGCTGGCAACTGCTTCACGAGGGGCTGATTTCCGAGCGGGATTACAAGCTGCGCGTGCTCGGCGCCCATGACGCCGTGGCGCTGGCCGTCGCCAACGGAAAAGTCGCCGCCGGCGGTCTGTCGAAACCGGTGTTCAATCGGCTGATCAAGGAAGGCAAGATCGACGCGGCGAAAGTGCGCATCCTGCAGGATTCCCCGCCGATCCCCGAATATATGTGGACGTTTAGAGACGGGCTCGACCCCGCCTTCAAGGAAGAGGTGCGCAAGGCTTTCATCGAGGTCAAGGACCCCGCCGCCCTGGCCGTGTTCCGCGCCGAAGCTTTTATTCCCGCCGTGGACGCCGACGTCGACCGGGTGCGCCAGTGGATCGCCGCGATCCAGGCGGTGAGCGCGCAGACCGCGTGGAAGCCCGGCGAAGCCCCGGCCGCGCAATGACCGAAGCCGCTTACGCCGCGCTCGCCGGTGAATGGCGGCGCCGGCAGACGCGCCGGCAAGCGGCCTTGGCTCTGGCGGCGGCGGCGATCCTCGCCGCCTTCGCCTATGCCGGCGCGCTCGATCTGTCGCGCTATGCCGACGCTCTGCCCACCATCGCGCAATTGGCGAACGAATCTTTTCCGCCGGATTTTTCGCGCTGGCGCGAATGGGGACGGCCGCTGCTGGAAACCCTGGCGACCGGCGTCGCCGGCACGGCGCTGGGCGCGGTTCTGGCGCTGCCGCTGGCCTCGCTCGCCGCCCGCAACGCCGGGGCGCCGGTCTGGCTCAACGAGATCGTGCGTTTCGGTCTTGGCGCGGTGCGCTCGCTGCCCGGCCTGATCTGGGGCGTGATTTTTGTTGCGGCGGTCGGGTTTGGGCCGCTGCCGGGCGTGCTGGCGCTCGGCGTGCATTCCACGGGGATGCTGGGAAAACTGTTTTTTGAAGCACTTGAGCATGTCGAGCCCGGCCCCGGCGCAGCTTTACGGGCTCAAGGCGCGTCACGACTCGGGGTGTTCCGTTTCGCCCTGCTGCCGCAGGCGCTGCCGCGCCTGACCGACGCGCTGATCTACCGGTTGGAGCACAATCTGCGCGCCGCGACGACGCTGGGCATTGTCGGCGCAGGCGGCTTTGGTCTGGAGATCGTCACCGCCTTCCACCTGTTCGAATATCGCGAGGCCTCGGCGCTGATCCTGGTGCTGCTGGGCCTGATCACCACGGTGAATTTTTTTGGCGCGCGTTTGCGGCGGATCATGTTGCGCGGGCATTGACGCCGGCTAAACCTCGCCTTCGTAGAAGTTTGATCGCGACATCCGCTAGAGCCCGTTCGGTGAAATCTCGTTCACCGAACGGGCTCTAAATTCTTGTTTGACCGCATTTTCTTCACGCGCTCGAAAATGCTCTAATGGCTGAGCGGGGACACCGCCGCCTCGGCATCGCGCATCCACCCCGAACAATCGATAGGCCGGCGCGCGGCTGAGAGCGACACAGCCGAAATAGTCCGGGCGCTGCGCCAAAAACCAAGACAGTCTTCAGTTCGGCGCGGTCGCATAGCGCAGCAGAATATTGAGTTGGGGCTTGTCTCGCCCATCTTTCGGCTCAATCGAAAACATATAGTCGCCCCACCAAGGGCCGGCAGCCCAATAGGTCCAGCCGAGCCAAACGTCGCGGTTACGCGCCATATAGCCGACCAGAGCGCGGGCTTCGGCGAGCGCCTGCGGCGAAGAGGAAAACCCGAACTCACCGAGAAAGCCGCGCGCCTTCTCGCGCCGGGCCCATTCGGTGAAGGCGGCAAGGCGGGTGGCGCCAGCGCCGGGCGTGACATTCGGCGAGCCGCCAGAACTGTCGCCGTCGAGATATTGATGGACCTCGTAAGCGAAATTGTCGGCGGGATCCTCGAGCTTCTTCATCACCGCGGCATTGTCCGTGACGGTCCAGGAATGGGCGCCGCTCCAGTAGGAGCCGGGCGCAAGAACAAGCTGTTTCGCGCCGGCTTTTCGGATGGCGGCGATCGCCGCATTGGCCGCGCCAAGCCATTCGGCCGCGGTCTGCTCGTGCGGTTCGTTCATCAAGCCGAAGATGACATTGGGTTTGTCGCGCAAGGCCATTGCGGCGCTCGCCCAGGCTAGGACGAAGCTGCGGGTCGCGGCGGCGTCGCGCCCAATCAGGCCCTCCCTGGTTCGTCCGAATTGGTGGAAGTCGACGATGATCTCGGCGTCGGCCGTGGCCGCATCGTCGATGAGCGCCACGAGCGCGCGCCAGTCGTCGGACGGCATGGCCTGTCCGCCATCGGCGGAGATGACGAACAGACGCTCCATCAGCACGGGAATGCGGAAGACGCGAAGGCCTTGGCGGCGAAAATGCCGGATTTCTGCGATCGTAGGAACGACGTAGTCGAAGTTGATGCGATCGCGGCCTGGGTTGAGCTCGGCGCCAGACAAATTTACGCCGGTCTTCCAGCGGTTTAGAGATCGGGGGTCTTCGGCGAGGGCCGGAGCGACCGCAAGCATCGCCAGCGAGGCGATCGGCAAGACAAACGCCACGATGCTTCTGCGGCCTTTTCGAAAGGAGGCGTTCACGTCAGCGCGCTGCTCGGCCGCCGACGAAGGAGCGAAAGTGATTTCAGCGCCATCGCGGGTTTTTCGATGAAGTGCCACGAGAAACTCGCGGGAACGAGCGTCAGAACAAAGGCGGCGATCGCTTGCTGCAGCGGATGCCATCCCGGCGTCGCCGAGATGATCATCTGTTGAATGGGATAGGCATAGATGTAGATGCCGTAGGAATAGTCGGGCAAGGAGCTGATCGCCGCCAAAGCCCTGTTTCGGCGGAAGGCGACCCAGAGCGTGAACAGCGAAATGGTGGCCGCCGCCAGCACGGTGTAAAGCGCGGTTCCCGAAAAGCAGGCCGCCAGCGCCACCGCGCCAAGGCATGCAAAGAGTGTCGGAGTCGATTTGGCGCGCGCCTGGAACCAGGCTCCGATCGCGAACGGAAAAAACAGCGAGAGAATGTTGGTGATCTGCACCGGCGTGGCGCGACCGCTGAACACAATGAGCGCATGCGCCGTTGCGCAGGCCAGGCCGGCCGTCAGTATCGCGTGAGCGAAATTCAGCCGGCTCGCGCGCGTCGCCACATAGATCAGGAAGACCGCCAGATAGCAGGCGACCTCGTAGCGCAACGTCCACAACGAACCGTTCACCTGGGTCGAGACATTGTGCTGAAACACGCCGGGCAGCGCATATTCAGTCCCCAGAAGCGTTCCCGTGCCGAACACAAATTTCAGCGTCTGACCGCTCGACAGATAGGTCCTGAGATCGACGTCCGAAAAAGGAAAAACGATCAGCGCTGTCAGCGTCGTGCAAACCAGCAGGCCAGGGAGAATGCGCAGCGCGCGCGCTTTCCAGAAATCGGCTGCGCTGCGGCGCTGCGCGGACCCGCAGATCAGATAGCCGCTGAGCGTGAAGAATATGACGACGGCCGACCAACCAAGATCGAGGCCGGTTGCGCGGCCATAGAGCCCGTCCAATCCGCGCAGGCCCCAGGCATGCGCAACGATGACGGCCGATGCAGCGATCCAGCGAAGCGCCTCGAAATTGTTTGCCGCGCCGCGACGGTGATCGGCCGCGCGCGGCCGGGCCGTCCCGGACTCGTCTGGATCAACACGGGTCATGAGCATAATCCTCGTCGAGACCGGCAAATATCGCAGAAAAGAAAACCCGGCCGCGCCATTGCGCGGTTTCCCCTCGGATCTCAAACATTCAAATTTGAACGCCCGAAGACTATCTCTCCGATGGTTGCCGCCAGCAAGAGACGTGCGCGCGCGTTCGTGGAAAGTGGTAAACTTCATCGGGCTCTCGTCGAAGCCAAGGGCGCACGCCCATGACAAAGCAGATCGCGCCCGCGCGCGCAGCGCCAGGAGATTGCACATCAGCCGATAAACGATGTTCGGAAATTGGTTCGGCCGCAGGGCGCTTGCGTTCAAGAACAAATGAAATCCGCAGGCGCCTGTCGCTACGGCGCTCCCAGACTGGAATTTGCGAGCGGCCAGCGGAGATTTCGGCGGCTTGACGTTCCCTCCAGGCTGAGCGCCACCTCAGGCGCCGCCCTCCGTCGCCTTCCACCCCGACTTGAATTCGACAGGGCTCAATCCTGTCGCCTTCTGAAACGCCCGACGAAAGCTGCGCGCGTCGGAATAGCCCAAAAATTCCGCGGTCCGCTCCACGGTTTCGCCGTCACGCAAAAAACTTTTCGCCTTGCGGATGCGCTGCAGCGCGACCATTTCGGAGAAGCGCACGCCCTCGCGCGCCAAGAGCCTGTCGAGCGAGCGCTCGCTAATGCCCAGTTCTGCGGAAACCTCCCGTCGTCCGCGCAGCGTCCCATCCCGGGCGACGATGCGCTCGACCAGGCCGCGCGCGTCGATCCGGCCGAGGGCGGCCAGCTCCCGGTCGGCCGTGCGGCGCAGCATGTGCGCGGCGGCGGGATCGGGAAAACGCAAGGGCGCGCACAGGTCGCGGCTGCGATAGACGATGCAGGAGCGGTCGGCGTCATCGAGGATGCGCGCCGAGAGCCGCCGCGCCAAAATCGCCTTGAGACCACGTTCCAGGCGTCCCTCGATTTCGAAGCGGATGGGCTCGGGCGTTGCGCCGGGCAGCTGGCGCAGCAGGTGGACGACGGAGAGCAGGTGATCGAGGCGCCAGAATTGCCCGAGTTCGTCGTCTGCGTAGAGGTCGCGGGCGACGACCGCCGTCTCCTCGCCGCAGGTCTCCATCTCCAGCCGCAACACCGAGCCGGCGAGCGTCTGATAGGCGAGCGCGAAGCGCAGCGCGGCTTCGGCGGAGGCTTGCACCATGGCGCCGAGCCCGACGATGCCGTAATTGGCGATGGATTTGCGAAACGCATGTTCGACGGCGAGTTCCTGGCCGAGCATGCGCCGGGCGCGAACGTAAGCCTGCCGCGCCTCCATATAGCTGAAGCGCCGGCCGTCGTCGGCGGGATGCGTCCCCTCGAACTCGAGGAAAGGAAAGATCTCGCGCGCGTTCCAGCCGCGCTCGACGGCATGGGCGATCAGCGGCGACAGGACATGCAGCGGCACCACCCGGTCATGCGCCGAGGCGAACGGACCGCGCTCCGACTTTCCGGCCAAAACTGTCCCCTTTTCTGGCGGCATCTGTCCTTGGCCCCCGTCCCAGGTTTCCTTAGCGTTTGATCGAAGCGTCACTGACCGGCCCCGATCCGCATCATGCAGCGGAAAGGACCGGGACGCAATTTGGGCTGTTTTCGCGACATTTTGAAATGAACGGGGAGCCGCGGGGTGAACAATCCCGGCGCGTGACGTGGGCGCGCGCGCCGTTCCGCAGGGGCTGCCGCAACGATTTTCACCGGGTCCGCCGCCAAACGGCGGTCGCAGCAGAGGGATGGGCAATGAAGAAATTTCTGTTTGCTTTCGGCGTGGTCGCGCTCCTCGTCGAACCGGCTTCCGCCGCCGGTGTGATCCTCGCCAATCCGGCCGACGCCGTGGTCGGCGTCCAGCCGGAACAGACGGTGACCCGCGCCGGCGTCGCGCATCGCTCGTCGCGCCGCACGGCCCGCCGGGTCAATCGACGCCACGCCTATTGATCCGCAACAACCAGCGCGCGGCCGCCTCCGCCTGAAATGCGGGGGCGGCTTGCCTTTCTGCGCGCGACGGCGCGGCCGCCTCCCGGGGCCGGGGCCTATCTGATCCGTGACTTCACTCGTCAAACCTATGAGGCTTACGTGGATTTTGACAGACGCGCCGCCATGATCGGCGGCATCGGACTGCTCACTGGCGCCGCGGTCGCGCCGCGCGCGGCGCTCGCCTTCGACCATCCGCTCGCCGACCTCGTCGAAGGCGCCGAGGATTTTCATATCGCCTCCGACGCCTATGTTTTCGGCTATCCGCTGGTCACCATGGAGATGACCCGGCGCGTGATGACCAATGTGGCCGAGCCCGCCGGGACCCGCGCGCCGATGGGACAGCTGATCAAGGCGCGCGAATATCCGACCGCCAAATTTCGCGACGTCACCGCACCCAATGCCGACACGCTCTACACCATGTCATTCTTCGACGTCGGCGCCGAGCCCTGGGTGGTCAGCATTCCCGACATGAAGGGCCGCTACTTCCTGCTGCCGTTCCTCGACGGATGGACCAATGTCTTCGCCGCTCCCGGCAGCCGCACGACCGGAACTGACGCACAAACTTTTGTCATCACTGGTCCAGGCTGGAGCGGGGCCGTGCCCGCCGGCGCAACCCAGCTCAAGTCGCCCACTGCGATCGTCTGGATGCTCGGCCGCATCTATTGCACCGGCACGCCCGAGGATTACGCGGCGGTGCATGCGCTTCAGGACGCGTTCAAGGTGCAGCCGCTCAGCACGTGGGGCAAGGATTACAAGCCGCCGGCGGGAACCGTCGATCCCTCGGTCGACATGAAGACGCCGGTCCGCGACCAGGTCAACAAGCTGTCCGCACGCGACTATTTCACTCTGCTCGCCGAGCTGCTGAAGCGGAACCCACCCGCCGCCGCGGACGCTCCCGCGCTGGAGCGATTTAAAGAGATCGGATTGGAGGCCGGAAAGAGTTTTAATTCGGAGGCCCTCGACCACCGCTATGACGAGCGCCTGCCGCGGCTGGCCTACGATCGCATCCTCCTGCAACTGACCTCGCTCAAGCGGGAGCACGGCTGGCTGTTCACCACCAAGACCGGCTCCTACGGGACCGACTATCTGCAACGCGCCTTCATCACGGCGATCGGCCTCGGCGCCAACCTGCCGCAGGACGCCGTCTATCCGATGTCGCAGCGCGCCTCGCTGCTCCACGCCTACGAGGGCGCGCACAATTACGAACTTCGGTTCGCAAAGGGCGAGCTTCCGCCGGTCAAGGGGTTCTGGTCGCTGACCATGTACGACGAGGAGATGTTCTTCGTCGCCAATCCGATCAACCGCTATTCCATGAGCGTGCGCACCAATCCGAAATACGAGCCGGACGGGTCTCTGGTGATCTACATCCAGAACGAAAGCCCCGGCGCGGAGAAGGAAGCCAACTGGCTGCCCGCGCCAAAAGGCAAATTCCACCTGATGCTGCGTCTTTACTGGCCCAGCGAGAACGATCCATCGATTCTCAACGGCTCCTGGGAGCCGCCGGCGGTGAAGCGCGCGCGCTAAAAACCGGTTTTTCATAATGCGGGGGATTTTCATGAAACATGCGCTGGCTCTCGGAATTTTCGCCGCAGTTGCGTCAATGGGCGCGGCCAAGGCCGATCCGGTCGAACTCACGGCCTATACCGACGCCAAGGGATGGATCGACGTGCAGGAGCTGACCTGCGCGCAACTGGCCAACACCTTTCAGGAAGACGCCGATTATCTGACCGTCTGGTACAGCGGCTGGTACAATGGCCTGGCCCACAAGCATTTCATGAAGCCGGACCGCGCCAAGGCGCTCGAACACAATCTGATCATGTATTGCAAGGCGAACCAGGACAAGAAGATCATCCAGGGCCTGGAAGTGGTCTTCAAGGAATGGCGCGAGAAGAACGGCATCCGCGAGTAAGGTTTTCGATCCCGGCGGCGGTCGCCGCCGCCGGGATTTCCGTCATTTTGAACGCCGGATCTCGGCGGCGAGGCGCTCCACCGCCGGCAGCGCGTGCTTGAAGAATTTTCGCAGACCCGAACACAGATAGTTCAAGCCGGGCTCGCCGTCCGGCGCGCGGATCAGGCGGTTACGCGGGCACTCGCCCCAGCAGTCGATCTTGAACGGGCATTCGCGGCAATAAAGCGGCAAAGTCTCCGATTTGGCGAAGCCGAATTTGACCTGATCCGGCGAGAACACCATTTTGTCGAGCGGCGTCTCGCGCAGCGATCCCAGCCGATATTCCGGATAGACGTAATGGTCGCAGGCGTAGAGCCCGCCATCGTGCTCCAGTGCGAGACTCTTGCCGCAGTACTCGCTGTAAACGCACATTTGCGAGGGCATTTCGAGATGCTGCGCGACCAGCGTTTCGAAATGCGTGACCAGCACTTTTCCCACGTCTTTGCGCAGCCATTCGTCGAAGGCGCGCGACAGGAAATAGCCGTAGTCCTCGGGATCGACCGACCAATCGGTGACGATGGAGTTTTCGTGACCCGGTCGCGCCTGCGGAGTGCCGAGGATCGGCAATTCCGCCTGACGGCGCGACTGGGGCGCCGCGACCTCAAAATTTTTCGGCTCGACGACGGGAATGAACTGGATGGTCGTCGACCCCACGTCCTTTCGCAGGAAACGGTAGACGTCGAGCGGGCGCTTGGCGTTGCCGCGATGCACGCAGGTGAGCGTGGTGAAGCGCACGTTTTGCGCGCGCAAAACTTCGACCGCCGCCATCACCTTGTCAAAAGTCGGGGCGCCGCCCTTGTTGACGCGATAAAGGTCGTGCAACTCGCGCGGCCCATCGATGCTCAGGCCGACGAGGAAACGATTTTCGCGCAGGAACTTCGCCCAGTCCTCATCGATCAGCACGCCATTGGTTTGCAGGTCGTTCTCGATCCTCTGGCCGGGCCGGGCGTATTTCTTCTGCAAGGCGACGACGCGGCGGAAGAAATCGAGGCCGCGCAAGGTCGGCTCGCCACCCTGCCAGGTGAACACCACCTCGGGACCGGTGACCCCTTCGATGTACTGCCGGACGAAGAGGTCGAGCGTCTCGTCGCTCATCTCTCCCGCGCCGGGTCCCCCGGCCAGGCGCTCCTTGCTGAGATAAAAACAATAGGCGCAATCGAGATTGCAGGTGGAGCCCGCGGGCTTCGCCACGATGTGAAAGGCGCGATGCCCCGCCGCGCCTAGCTGTTGCGGAATGCTGTATTTGTCGATCATCGCAGGCTCGGTCGGCGCACACGGTTTTAACGCATGCGGGGGCTCGCAAGCCCCCGCTGTCACGGGCGGTTCGCCCGCCTGAACCAGAGATTATTTCACACAGTCGCGCACGAACTTGATGCGGTCAACGACATCGAGCTTTTCGGCAATCGCCTTCTCGCGGCATTCCTTGATTTTGTCCACCTTCAGCTCCAGCCGCTGCACCGTGTCCAGCTCATCCGAAACCGGGCCGTCGGCGGCGGCCGACTTGGCGCCCTCGAGTTTCTTGATGTCCTCCGGGGTCAATTGCGGCCGATCCAGTTTGATCGTCAGCTTTTCCAGTTTCGCCGTCAGCGGGAACGGCGGCTGGTAATCGGCGTCGTTGACGCCGGTCAGCGTGTCGGAGCCGATGTCAAAACTCTCGTCCCATTGCAGGATCAGCGGAAGGGTGCGCTCCATTTTTTCGGTCGCCACGACCTGGCCGTCGACCTTCAGCTCGCCGACGCCGGAACGGCCAATGCCGGAGAAATTGTTGAAGGCGAGCGTGCCGGCGCCGAGCCCGTCATATTTGAAATCGAACGCGACCGTATGCTTGCCCGGCGTCAGCGCGTCCGCGCCCTCCCATTTGATGCGCTTGAGATCGACGAGGTTCCACAGGAACACCGGCTTGCCCTTGAGCAGATAAAAGCCATAGCCGCCGAAGCGCCCGCCCGAGGTGAGGATCATGCCTTCGGCGCCCTGCTGCGGCACGTCGAGTTCGGCGGTGATCGTATAGGAGGTGTTCAACAGCGAGGGCGAGTCGCCTTGCGGCAGGCCGGTCATCGGCCGCGTGTAGACGAAGTCCGTCCGCCCCGCCGTGATGTTCGGGCGCGGCTGCACCAGACGGGAGGCGACCGAGGCGTCGAGCGGGAACACCTGATATTTCTTCGCCTCCTCGACGAACAGCTCGCGCAGCTCGGCGACCCTGGCGGGGTGCTGGGCGGCGACATCGTCGGTCTGGTTCCAGTTCTTCCGCAAATCGTAGAGCTGGAACACCTGATTGTTGAGCGGATCGGGATTGGCGGGTCCGAACGCCTCCCAGGGGGCGCGATTGACCTTGGTGCTGAGCAGCCAGCCGTCATTGTAGAGCGCCCACTGGCCCATCATTTCAAAATATTGGCGCTTGTGGCGCGAGGGCGCCTTGGCGTTCTCGGCGTCGAACGTATAGGCGAAACTCGTCCCCTCGATGGGGGCCTGCTTGATGCCGTCGACGGAATCGGGCGCCTTGACGCCCGCGACTTCGAGGATGGTCGGCATGACATCGATGACATGGGCGAATTGCTCGCGCACCGCGCCCCTGTCCTTGATCCGCGTCGGCCAGGACACCACCATGTTCTGGTTGATGCCGCCGAGCCGCGAGGCGTTCTGCTTGAACCAGTCGAACGGCGTGTCGAAGGCCCAGGACCAGCCGGCCGACATATGATTGTAGGTCTGCTCGGTGCCCCAGACGTCATAGAATTTCATCTGCACTTCAGCGGGGATTTCGTTGAGGCCGTTGAAGAAGGCGACCTCGTTGGGCGTGCCCAGCGGCCCGCCTTCGGCGCTCGTTCCATTGTCGCCGTTGATATAGATGACCAAAGTGTTGTCGGGATCGAAAGACTTCATCGCCTCGACGACGCGGCCGACCTCATAATCGTTATAGGCGGCATAGGCTGCGAACACCTCGACCTGCCGGATGAACAGTTTTTTCTCGACATCCGTCAGCTGGTCCCAGGGTTTGATCTTGTCGGCCGGCCAGGGCGTCAGCGTGGCGTCCTGGGGCACGATGCCGAGCTTCTTCTGGTTTGCAAAAATCCGTTCGCGCAGCTTTTCATAGCCGTCGTCGAACAGATGCAGGGCGTGGATCTTGTCGACCCATTCCTGGGTCGGATGATGCGGCGCATGGGTCGCGCCCGGCGCATATTTGACGAACAGCGGTTTGGCGGGATCGGTCTGACGCATCCGCGTCATCCAGTCGATGGCGTCATCGGCCATCGCCGTGATCAGGTTCCAGCTTCCCGGCGGTTTTCCCAGGAATGGGTAGATTTGCGTGGTGTTGCGGAACAGATTGGGTTGCCACTGGTTGGCGTCGCCGCCGACGAAACCGTAGAAATATTCAAAACCCATCCCGGTCGGCCACTGGTCGAACGGACCGGCTTCGCTCGCGGAAAAGGCGGGCGTGTTGTGGTCCTTGCCGAACCAGGAGGTGTGATAGCCGTTGTCGAGCAGGACGCGCCCGATCGTCGCCTTATCCTTGCCGATAATGCTGTTGTAGCCGGGGAAGCCGGTCGACTGTTCGGAAATGACGCCGAAACCGGCGGAATGGTGGTTGCGCCCGGTGATCAGCGCCGCGCGGGTCGGCGAGGACAGCGCGGTCGAGAACATGCGGGTGTAGCGCAGGCCCTCCTGCGCGACCTTGTCCATGGTCGGCGCCGGAATGACGCCGCCGAACGTGCTGGGCACGCCGAAACCGGCGTCGTCCGTGATGACCAGCAGCACATTGGGCGCGCCCTTGGGCGGGACAATGCGCGGCGCCCACCACGCCTTGGATTGCAGCGCGTCATGCTTGATCTCGCCGCCGAATTTCGGGTCGGGCGGCGGCAATTGCTTTCCGTCGATGGTCGTGGTGGCGGCGGGCGAACCGAGCACGCCCGTGACCTCCTGCGCGGCGGCTGGGGCGTCGCCCCCCGCGACGGCGAGAGCAAAGGCGCTGAGCGCCAGCAGGGAGGCGCCGCGCCTCCATTTCGCCGGGCTGGCGCATGTGAACGAGAGCTTGGGAGTTGCCGCCGGGTCCTTGATCATCGGATGTCCCTCTTGGAATGTCCCCTTGGAATGTCCCTTGGGATGTCCCTCTTGGGCGGGTCGTGGCGAATGGGCGCGACCGGGTTTCGAACAAAGCTTCGCAGGATGATCCTGTCCATGCCGGGCGCCGGGTCAAGGACGGTTTGCGCCAGAAACCGGGACATTTCCCGCCAGCGGGCGGGTGGGACGCAATGTCAGCGCGGGCGCCGAGCGGTTTCGTCCCGCTTCACCCAGGCCTGTTACTCAGTTCGGTCCATGGCGATCAAAGACTTATCGCCAAGTCTACGATAGCTTCTCGCCTGTTGCTTCAATTCTGCTTGTGGCGTCCGTGCAACATGAGCTCGGATTATAGGGAAGGAACGGCCGGAGCGGCGATTCGCGCTGGCCTTTTGCAACGCCTTCGCTCAACGTGAACGAGACTTTATCGAGGAGTTTCATCGCTTGCGGAAGATCTTGTTGAGCAGCAGCGCCGTCCTTGCGCTCACCGCCATGTCTTCGGCGTCCGCTCTCGCCGCCGACCTGCCGTCGCTCAAGGAGGCGCCCGTTCTGGCGCCCGCGCCCAGCGCCTGGCGCTTCGAGGCGACCATCAACGGCTGGGCGCCGAGCCTCATCGCCAATGTGGGCGTGCGCAATCTGCCGACCTCGTCAGCCGATGTCGGCTTTTTCAAACTGCTCCAGCATCTCAATTATGTCGTGCCCCTCAGCGTCGTCGCCCGCAACGACGATTTCATCGGCGGCCTCGACCTCTACGCCACCGGCGTGACCGCGGGCGCGAGCTTCCATGGCCAGCCCGGGGGACTCGGACAATTCGGCGGCGTCCACGCCAACCTGCATCTGCAGGAGACCGTGCTGACCGGCTTCGCCGGCGCGCGCCTCGCCGTGCCGGTCCCCGGCCTGACCCTGTTCGGCATTGCCGGCGCGCGCTATTTCGGCGTGCATGCGGATGTGACGCTGAGCACGGCGGTGCTCGGCTACGGCGTCAAGACCTCGCAGAGCAAGGACTGGGTGGACCCGATCATCGGCGCGGTCGCCCGATATGACTTGAACGACACCTGGTTCCTCAAGGGCGAGGCGGACATCGGCGGCTACACCAACAGCCTGACCTGGCAGACCTTTGGCGCCCTGGGCTATAACTGGACGCCGCACACGTCGCTGACCCTCGGCTTCCGGGCGCTCTACGCCTACGAAAAGCAGGACAACGGCCTCGCTGGCAGCTTCCGCTTCCAGCAGACCATGCTCGGGCCGCAATTCACCATCGGATACACATTCTAGTTCTTTGTTTTGACGCATTTTCTTCACGCGAACCGGAAACCGCTTCGCTCGAAAATGCTCTAACCGGATGAGCCGGGGCGACCGCCCCGGCCCAGATCGAGGCCAGCCGCATGGTCACGCTGCGGCTGGCGTCGCCTTCGCCCGTTCGGCGATCAGCCTGCGCACCGCCGCTGGAAGCTGACGGGCCGATTTCGCCCGCGGATACTCCATTTCGGCCACCGGCTTGCCCTGAGGCCACAGCGCCTCGTGCTCCGCCCAATTGTCGAAGGCCATGCGCTCCACCGTATCGACGAACGTCTCCGCCGGCGTATTCTCCGCCAGGATCAGCGCATGGTCGTCGAGCTCCACGTGATAATAGGTGAAGCGTTCCGGCGCCTCGGTCTCGCGTAGAATCGTGGTCCCGTTGACCAGCGCGCCCGCGTGAACCAGCACGCCGCAGACCAGCAGCGCGTGATCGGGCGAGAGCCGCAGGTCGCGCGCGGGAATATTTTCGCCGAGCGCCCCGGCCGTGACCCGGATCGGCCAGCAGCGCGCCGGATCGGCGAAGCGCGACGCCACCGTGCGCATCCCGATCCAGGCCACCGGACGAATCTCGCCGGCGCTCGTCATCACCAGATCGCCGCGCTTCAAATCCCGCACCGCGGTCTCGCCGTCGGGCGTGCGGATCAGGGTCTCCGGCAGGAAGCACGGCGCGGCGCTGGTGAGAAACGTGCCGCCATTCGTGCTGGTGGTGTCGGCGCGAACCGCGAAGAGGCTGGCGTCGTAGACGCCGGCGAAGGTCAGCGTGTAATCGACGATGGAGCCGTTGGGGTCGAAGCCGTCGAGCCGCACGACCGTGTGCAGGCCGTCATTGGTCACCGAGGCGATGGTCGCGCTGCTCGACGCGCCCCCCGCCCCTTGAAGACCGGCGAGGTCGATGGTGTCGCCGGAGCCGAAATCCGAGATCAGCGGAGCAAAGCTTTTGCTCAGATCGTAGACGCCCGAGGTCAGCGCCAGCGTTCCGCCGCTGCCGGTGAAATCGACGGACAAGGTGGCGGCGGCGGGATTGTAGAGATTGAGGACGCCTTGCGCGGCGATTTTCAGCACGCCCGAACCGGACAGCGCGCCATAGAGGTCCTCGGCGCCCTTGTCGGCCTCCAGCACGCCGTCGATGATGATGTCCGAGGCCTGGATGGCGCCGCTGCCGGAGAGCGTCTGACCGGCGTCGAGCGCGAACTGGCCCGCCGCGGCGGCGCCTGCGGTCGGGCCCAGTTCGATCCATGACGTCGAATCGCTCACGGTGAAATATTTGATCACCGCCGCGTCGCTGGCGACGCCGCCGAGCCAGATGGCTCCGCCATTGGAGGCGGTATAGGCGTCGCCATTGGCGAAGCCCGCGAGCGTCGCCGTTCCCGTAACGGTGAAGGCGCCGCCCGTGGCGTAGACCATGTCATTGGCGCCGCCGAAGTCGCCGTTCACGGTCAGGGCGCCGCCGTAAAGCGTATAGGTCACGGCGGAGCCGCCGATCTCCGAGAGCGCGCCGAGAGTCAGGGCGTTGCTGGAGAGGGTGAGGCTGGAGGTTCCCGAAAAGCTCAGCGAAGCCGCCGCGCCGTCCGGGCCGTTGAACAAGACGTCCGCCGCATCCACGCTTGCGGAATCGATTGATGTCGGGACGACATTGCCGTCCCAGTTCGCCCCATTCGACCAGTCCTGGTCGAAGCCCGCTCCAGTCCATGTCAGCTTTGCGCCTGCCATTCCCATTCCCCTTATTGGCCGGGTGCGAAACCTGGCCTAATTGCGCCAATCGAAAACCACAGCGTAAAGCCTAAAGATTAACCTTTACGGTAAAATCCTCTCACTCCACCGCGATCCAGTCGACGACGCCCTGGTCCGAATGCGCGGACAGCGGCAGATCGACGCCGTCATCGTCTCCGGGGTCTTCTGGGTCTTGGAACCGGTCCTCGATCATGTCGTAGAGAACGAGGTCCGGCTTGCCGGCGCGCCGCGTGGCCAAGCCGCGCGCCAACGGCGCGAAGCCGATCAGCGCCGCCTCCAGCGCCCGCGAACGCGCGGCTTCGCCGAACATCCGGTCCAGGTCCGCGCGCGGCGAAGCCGGCGGCGCGCCCAGCATCAAGCCCAGTCGAGGCTCCCGCAAAGCGGCGCGCTCGGGCGTCGCCGCCGGCTGGCCCGCGCCGTCGTCGCGCGGCGGCGGCGCGCCAGCGCTCGACTCGGGCGCGTCGTCGCCGCCTCCGCCGCCGCCCGGCGATGCGTTCGCGCGGGGGATGGCGTGGAAGGCGACGCCCGATGAAGAGCTGACCGGAACAGAGACGAAGCTCAGGCCGCCCTCGGCGGCGCGGCTGGCGCCCGTCGGCGCCGGCGCGACGCTCGCCGCCGGAGCGCGGACGCTATCGGCGAGGACGACGCGCGCGTTTGCGCCAACCGGGCCGAGGCGCGTCCGTTCGACGGTCGCGTACGAGGTCCCGCGCGGACTGGCCGTTTCGCTTTGCGGCGGCGCGGCGGGCGCCGCCTTCGCCAGCGTAACGCGCGCGACGGGAACGGACGTCGCGGCGATCTCGGGCGCCGCAGAAACCGGCGCCGCTGGAACGCTCGGCTGTGGAGCCTGAGCAGGCGCGGCGACGAGACTCGCGGCGGCGACGGTCGGCGCGGCGTCGGCGGTCGAAAGCGTCACTGTCGCCGGCGCGGCGAAGGACATGATCGAGGCCGCCGCCAGGGGCTGGCCGGCCTTGGTGTAATAGGTCGTGCTCAGGACCGCGCCGTTCGCGGCATATTTGACCAGAACGGAGGCGTAGACCTGGGCGTTGTAGACGCCAGCGGCGAAGGTCTGAATGCTGTAGCTCAGGTCGGGGGCGACCACCTTCTTCTGGTGCAGCGCGCCGCCGACGGTGATGACATAGCCGCCGTTGGCGGAGAAGGTTTCCACCGCCGCGACCACCGGCGCGGCGCCGGGGGCGCTCACCCGCCACCAGGTCTCGCTGGTGCGCGCGCGGCTCGCATTATAGGCGATGTCGTAATAGCTGTAGCTGACGTTCCAGACCTGCCCGGGCGCATAGGTGCGATCGACATAGCTGCCGTTTGCGTTCACCGTCCTCGACTGGACCACCGCGCCATTGACCGTGAGCGTGTAGCCGATGTTGGGATTGGACCCGTTCTGCTGGTTGGTCCGCACCACCACCGCATGGCCGTTGGCGTCATACCAGATCTGCTGGGTGCGGAAGCCGGTCGGCAGATAATCGGATTCCGAGGAGGCGTAGGTCTGCCCCTGCATGGTCCCGCCGGCGGCGACGATTGCGGTCTTCACCGCGCCGTTCGCGTAAAAAGTCTGGGTCTGGGCGCTTGTGGCGTTGAACGGCAGAACCAGCGACAGGCCGGCGCCGCCGATCGCGGCGCGCTGCTGGGCGGTGAAGGCGGGCGCGGCGTCGAGCGCGTGCAACCGGGTCACGCCCAGCGCGGCGAGACCGGAGATTTCGGCGACGCTCAGGCCGGCGAGCGCGGCGGCCTTGTCGGCGACCACCAGCTTCGCGCCGGGGACATTGAGGGTCAACGCGCCGCTTTCCGCCTGCAGCGCCTGCGCGACGGTGATCTCGGCCGGATCGGTGGTGATGACGCCGACCGTCGGCGCGAGCGCGACGCCCGAGACTATTGCCGGATTGCCGTCGGCGTCGATGATGGCGGCGCCGTTGAGAACCAGGCCCGACACCGCCAGCGCCGGCGTGTCCTGACCCGCCCCGACCGTATAGTCGAAGGCCAGCGCCGCGCCGCCGAGCTTGGCGGAGGCCTGGGCGTCATAGGTTGCGGCGCCGCCATTGCCGAGGCTGAGCGTCGGACTTCCGCCCGAAACCGTGACCGGCTTGCTCAGGGTGACGACGATGGTGATCTTCGCCCCCGCGCCGAGCAGCGCGGCGCCGCCGGCGCTGACCGAGACGACCGATGGCGCGACCGTATCGACCGCGAAGGCGGCGGAGTCGGCGCCCGCGCCGGCGAAACCCTCGGCATGCCAGACGCCGGCGGTCACGCTTACCGAGGCGTTGTGGATGGCGACGCCGGAGGCGGCGGTGAAGGTCGCGGTATAGGTGAGGCCGGAGCCCGCGAGATGGCTCAGGGTTCCACCGGCGGCGGTCACATCGGCGAGCGTGAAATCGCTCGGCGCCTGGCTGAAGGCGAAGGTGACGGTGGTTGTGGGCTGCGCGAGCGTGAGCAGGGTCGCGCCGATCCCGACCGTCACGGTCGGCGTGATCGCCACAGTGATCGTGGCGGTCTTGGCGCTGGAAATGTCCTGTCCGCCATTGGCGGTTCCGCCGCTGTTCTGCACGGCGAAGCTGAAGCTCGCATAGGCCAGGCCAAAGCCGCCGGCGGCGGGCGTGAAGACCAGTTTCCCGGCGGCGATGTCGGCGGCGGCCACCGCCTGCCCGATCTGCACCGCCGCGCCCTTGTCGGTCAAAGCCCCGAGCGCGGGCAGGCTTTCGACGATCACCGCCTTGAGCGCGGTCGGCGCGCCGTTTTGCGCGTCCGAATAGGGGAAGTCCGAGAGCTTGAACACATAGGGCGTGTCGTGGGGCGTCGCGATCGTCGTGTCGGCGGTCGTCGGCGCCTGGTTCACGGTGATCACGCTCAGGCTGACGGTCGCCGGCGCGCTGGTGACGCCGGGATTGAGCGAACCGGGCGGGCTGCCGGTGTCCGTCCAGGCGAAGGTGAAGGAATCCGGCCCGGAATAGCCCGCGTTCGCCTTGTAGGAAAGGGTGTTCTGGCCGGTGATGGCGGCGACGCCGTGGGCCGGCTGGGTCACGATCGAGAGGACCAGCTGGTTCACCGGGGTCTGCACGTCGGAGCCGGTGACGGCGATCATTGTGGTCTGCCCGGCGATGGCCTGGGCGCTGGTCGGCGCGGCGATCGGCGGCTGCATCACCTTCGTGTCGTTGACGGTGATGGTGGCGACGGATTGCGCGAGCTTCGCGTCGACGACCGAAACCTTGATGATGTCGGCGCCGACATAGCCGAGCGCGGGCAGATAGGTGAAACTGCCGTTGGCGGAGTCGAAATTGACGATCTGGCCATGCGAGGGCGCCTGCGCGATGGCGTAGACGAGAGCAAGCCCCTGTGGATCGGTCGCGCCGATATTGACGACGAGCGGGGCGTTGTTCGGGGTTGTCAGGGTCTGGTCGGCGACGACCGGCGCCTTGATCGCGCCGCGGTCGATGGTGAAGGCGCGGACAAAAGCGCCGCCCGCCGTTCCGTTGCTGTCGCCGTCCAGCGCATTGCCGGAGGAATCGAGCAGGCCGCCGTTCTTGCTGACGGTGAGCTGGTAAAGCCCATCGCCGAGCGGCCCCTTGGCGAAGGCGAGAGTCACGCTCTGCGAGGACGAGGCGTAGACGACGACGAGCGGAATGGCGATGTCGTCGGCCGTGCCGAACTTGCCGTCGGGACCGGCGGCGACGAGCTGGTAATTGGCGGCGCTCGCGGCGCTGATCGGGTCGAGGGTTTCGGAGAAATTCAGGGTGATCGACGAGAAGGCCGCATCGGTCTTCGCGCCATTCGCCGGCAGGTTGGTCGCGCCGGTGATCACCGGTGGCGTCTTGTTGGCGGACGAGCCCTGGAATTCGATCGCGCCAATGTCGTTGGAGACGAATCCGAGGCTCTGGTTCGGGGTCAGCACGATCGCGCCGCTGTTCGACAGATCGGCCTGGCCGCTGGTCGACGCCAGCGTATAGATCACGCCGGTTCCCGCGGACACGCCGATGAGCCCGGTGACGCCGCTCGGGATCGTCCCATATTCGAGGGCGATGCTCCCGTCGTTCAAGCCGAGCTTGACGGCGAAATTGATCGTGGCCGAGGCGGAGTTTGCGCCGGCCTGGGTCGCCACCCAGCGGAAGGTCACGAAACCGGCGGCCGACGTGTCGACGTAAATTCCGCCATTGCGGGTGTCGGCCGTGCTCCAGAACGGCGCGATCATCGCCGTGGCGGCGAAATTCGCCTGGCTCGGCGCGACGCCGCCGATCTGGCCCGCGGCCGCCGCGCTGAAGAAGATCGCGCCGGTCGGGCTGAGATAGACGGTGGAATAGCTGACGCCGTAGAAGGTGAAGGGGGCGGACAGGTTATAGGCGACGGAGTAACCGGCGTAGCTCTGGGTTCCGCTCAGATAGGTTCCGGTCGGCAGGGTCGCGGGCGCGGCGGCGGTCGCCTGATAGAGCGGCTGGCCGGTCCCGGTATTGGCCACGGCGGGGTCGTCGTGACGCGGCTGGCCCAGCATGTCCGTGTTGCTCTGCAGATAGGCGTTGGCGGCGTCGATGGCGGGCGAATGGGCGCCGGGGGTGAAATCGTCGTCGGCGCCGCCGCCGAGCGCGGTGTCGAGGCCGCCGCGCACGCCGTCGGCGCCCGCGATGGCGATGAATTTGGGATCGCCCTCGACCGACCCGACGTTCTGGCCCGGCTGCCCCGTCTTCCAAGCCGCCAGGGTCGCATAGGCGGTCCCCGCAATATTGGCGGCCGTCGCCGCGCCATTGGCGCCGCGATAATAGAGATTGTATTGCGCGCTCATCGCGCCCGTGAATTTCGACGCCACATCGAGCAGCGCGCCGAGATCGCCCCAAACGATGTTGTCGGCGAAGACGACCGGAGCCGAGCCCCCCGAAATGTCGACGACGGTCCCGACCGACTGCCACAAAGTGTTGCCGATGATCTGCGTCTTTACCGAGGAATAGCCGTTGGTGAGGCTGACCGCGCCATTGGCGTCGTCATAGATCAGATTGTTCTGCAGGTTGAGCGCGCCGGCCGAGACCACCCCGACGCCGTTCGAATAGATGCGGTTGTTCAGGACTAGGCCGCCGTTGGCGTTCGTCGTGACGCCCGCGTCGCTGTTGGCGAAAATGCGATTGCCGGTCAGCGGCGAAATGGCGTCGCTCAGCGCCACGCCGTCGTAATTGCCGTAGATGATGTTGCCAGTGGCGACCGCGCCGCCGCTGAGCTTGAGGCCGACGTCGCTGCCGCCCGTCTGGTTGTAGATGGCGTTGCCGGTCACCCGCACATTCGCGCCATAGGCGTTGACGCCATAGGCGCTGGTGGTCGTCGCGCCATTGTTGAAGACATTGTTGCCGGAGACGGTCAGCAGCGGATTGGTCGGCGAACCCGTGTCGGTGGCGTCGATGCCGCCATAGGTGTTGTCATGGACGCTGTTGCCGGAGATCGCGCCGCCGGGGCCATAGACCGCTATGCCATAAGCCTGGCCGTAGATTTCATTGTCGAGGAGGCTCGCGGTCTGGCCGGTCCAAGCCGATCCCGACACATAGACGCCATAGCTGCTGTAGATGCCGCCCGCATCGAAGATTCGTGAATTCGCGAGCGTGAACTTGTCGCCGCCGCCCCCGACATAGACGCCGTAGGTCTGGTTGCCGCGGAAGACGGAATTGCGGATGACCACGCCGACGGCGCCGCTGTTGTCGTCGAGCGCCACGCCGGCATTGCCGTGAGCGAAGGTGAGATGGTCGAAGACGACATAGCTGGCGCCGGCGATCTCAACCGCATCGGCGGTGAGATTGGCGCGGTCGAGCGTCGCGGTTCCCGTCGTCGGCCCCTGGAAGGTGATGGTCTGGCCGATGCCCGCCCCCGTCCCGGAATCCGCGGCGGTGAGCAGCGCATTGCTGTATTCGGTGTAGACGCCGGCGTCGATATAGACGATGTCGCCGGCCTTGAGCGTATAGGCGCGCAGCAAGGCGCTGAGATCGGCCATGGGCGCGTCCGGCGTCTTGCCGGAGTTGAGATTGTTTCCGGCGGCGGTCGCATATTGCCAGGACGTGCTCGACGCCGGAGCGACGTAATAGAAATTGCCGGCGTTGGCGACGAGGAAATGGCGCGACAGGGCGGCGACGCCATTGACGGTCACCCGCACCTGCGCGGCATTGCCATTGGTCTGGAAATTGGGCGTCCAGGCCACGGCGCCGAAGCCATATTGGTCGATGGGCGCGGCGGCCGCGACCGTGTACCAGGCCTGTCCGTCGGGCGAAACCTCGACCCGCGCCGTCTTGCTCGCGGTCGACGCGGTGACCCTGCCCACCTCGATTCCGGACAGGAGCGCCGGATAACTGGCGGTGAGGCTGTCGAGTTCGATGGTGACGCCGGTTCCGCCGCTCGCCGTGGCCGCGAAGCTCAGATCGACCGCCGCATTGGCCTTGCCGCCCGCCGCCTTGACGATGTCGAAAGAGCTCGCGACCTTCACGCCGTTGATCTTGATGTCGAAGGCGCGCTGGCCGGCGGTCGCGCCGGCGATTTCGGCGAAATTCAGCGTCACCTGATATTGGCCGTCGGCCAGCGCCAGGGTGCGGACAATCGACGAGCCCACGCCATAGGCGCCGTAGAGCGCGCTTTGATACAGCGCGGCCGGCGCGCCGCTGGTGGAGGCCGACAGGTCGATCGCCGCAGCGGTCGAGAGCGTTCCATAGACCGCCGTGTCGGAGGCGAAATTGCTCTCCAGCGTAGCGCCGGTCAACGCCGGGCCGCCCTCGTTCCATTGCGCCGCCAACTCCAGGCCGCTGACGCCATGGGTGGCGAACGCAATGGTGGTGGCGACGCCCTGCTGCAATTTGGCGTCGAGCGTGGGGCTGTTTATCTGGATGACGACGGCGGGGCTCTGGGTGGCGCGGGCCGTGTCGCCGTCCATGCCGATATTGACGCGACCGCCATTATTGCCGGGCTCGAGATTGTAAGCCGACAAGGGGTTGCCGGCGTCGATCGCGGGCGAGCCCGCGCGCAGCGTGTAATCGCCCGACGCGGCGTCGGTGAATTGCGGATCGGCGGCGACGCCGTTGCAGTCGAGACCGGTTCCGAACATCCAGGCGTTGAAGTCGGAAATGGTCAGCCCCGCCCAATTGGCCATCACCGCGGCGCCGGAGAGATGGAACAGATTGTAGTCCGAGCGGAATTGCGCCTGGTTCGCCGCGGCCGCCGAATAGACGGCGCCGCCGGACAGCGCGAATATGTTGTTCTCGATCGTGACGGCGTTGGTCGATGCGTTCAGCACGGCGACGCCGGAGGCCTGCACGAAGGTGTTGTTGCGCAGGGTCAGCGTGTAATCGTTCTCAACCGCCGTCGTATTGTTCAGGAACAGATTGTTGGCGACCAGCGCGCCATAGACCGCGCTCTTCACCCCCACCGCATTGCCGATCAGCGTGTTGCCGGTGACGGCGCCGCTCGAATTGGTGACGTAAATGCCATAGGTCGTCGATCCCGTCACCCGATTGCCGGTGGCGACGGCGCCGTTGTTCAGCGAAATGCCCTGGGCGTTGTTGGTGAGAACATTGCCGGACACGGTGAAGGCGCCCGCAACGGAGATCGCGTCGGCATAGGTCGCGCCGGAAATCTGGTTGTTGACGACCTGCAAGACGGCGCCGGCCTTGCTGTAGGTGTAATTCAACAGAATGCCGCCGGAATAGGCGACATTGGTGGTCACGACATTGCTGTCGACGACGATCTTGGACGCAGCGCCAGAATCGACGTTTCCGTCGATGGCCATCCGGTTGTCGGTGAACGTGTTGCCGCTCAGGCTGAGCGAGGCGTCGCCGACAATGGCGACGCCCCGGTAGAGCCCGCTGAACGTGTTGCCGGAAATCGCGGCATTGCTCGAGACGTCGATGTAAAGGCCGGTGGCGTCGGCGTTGACCGGGCCGTGGACGGTCGATCCCGTCAGCGTGAACCCGGCCGCGCCGGCGCCGACGAACACGCCCTGGCTGGAAAAGCCGGAAATGTCCAGGCCCGAGAGGGTCACGCCCGCCGCGCCGGCGCCGCCGGCGACATTGAGCCCGGTGGCGCCGCCGAACACGGCGAAATTCTTCAGCGTGACGTCGTGCGCGCCGGCGAAGGTGAAGGCCGCCGTGCCCGCCGCGGTCGAATTGACCTTGAAGATCGTCGAGGCGCCCTGCCCCTCGATGACGACGGGATCGCCCGCGGCGCCGGAATCGTCCGCCGCCAGCGCGATCGCGGCCGGCAGAACATAGGTTCCCGCCGCGACATGGACGATATCGCCGGCCTTGAGATGATAGACGTTGAGCAGGGCCGCGAGGCTGGCCATGGGCGCGTCGGCCGATGCGCCGGTGTTGAGGTCGCTGCCGCTCGTGCTGACGTAATATTGATTGACCGCCGCGAGGGAGGTGAACGGGCTGATCGACACGTCGCTGACGCTCTGCGCGCCATGGCTGGCGACGATCTTCAGCAGCCCCTGCGTGGTCGCCTGGGTCGGGTTGAAGGTGAAGGATCCCGCGCCATAGGCGTCGAAGGTCAGGCCGCTCGCCACCTGGCTCCAGTTCACGCCATTGTCATAGGAGGCGTAGGCGATCCCGGTCCAGGTCGCCGCGGGATTGGCGAGCGCGATCTGGACGCCGTTGAGCAGGGGATAGCTGACCACGCCCTTCAATTGCAGGTTCAGCCCGCTCGCGCCGACGGTCGTGGTGAAGGTGAAGGCGACCGCCGTGTTTGCGGCCCCGGCCGCTTTGAAAATGTCGTAGCCCGAGGCCACCGTCACGCCATTGGCGACGATGTCGAACGTGCGCTGTCCCGCACCGCTCGCCCAGGGTTCGGAGAAGATCAGCGTGACCTGATAGGTTCCGGCGGCCAGCGGAATCGCATAGGCGCCGTTCGACGCGCTCGACCAATAGGCGAAGTTCTGCAGCATCGCCTGTGGGACATTGAGACCATTGGCGCTGACCGTCGTGCTGTTCGAAGTGTAGTTGGGCGTCGTGGTCGCATATTGCGCCGCCTGCCAGACATTGGAGGGATCGGCGCCCTTGAGCTGGCCCTCGTTTCCGGCGACCATCTGCAATACCGGGGTGACGGCGGAAAGTCCGGCCGAGGTGTAGGCGACCGTGACGCCCTGCCCCACCTGATAGCGCTGGCCGCCGGTCTGTCCGAGCAGCTGCACGATCTGCGCGGGTCCGGGATTGGCGAGCGCCGTTCCGCCCTGCGCGCCGATATCGATGCGCGACCCGTCGCCTTGCGGCTCCAGGGCGTAGATCAACGCGGGATCGCCGCGGTTGAGCGCGGGCGATCCGCTTTGCAGCGTGTAATTGCGGTTGGCGGGATCGACGAACAGAGGATCGGCGACAAAACTGTTGGCGTCCTGACCGACGTCGATCTTGAACAGAGTCAGGTCGGCGAAACTCTGGCCGCTCCAGGTCGAAATCTTCGCGGAGGCGTCGAGCTGGTAGAGATTGTAGTCGCTGACGAAGCCGACCTGGTTGGCGATGGGCGCAAGAATTCCGACCGCGCCATTCGACAGCGACAGGATATTGTCCTCGAAACGTGTGGCGGCGGCGCCGGTGGTGGCGAGATTGAGCGCCCAGCCGCCGCTCTGCAGAATCGTGTTGTTGTCGATCGTATGCCGCGCGCTCGACGAGTACTGCCCGACCTGGATCGCGTCGGCATTGCCGTAGAGCGTGTTGTTGTTGAAGGTCGTGTCCGAGCCGTCGAGGATCGCGCCGACCGTGGTGTTGTTGTAAATGGCGTTGCCCAGCGCCTTGCCCGAAGATAGGAGCAGGCCCGTGACATTGCCGTAGACGATGTTGTTCTGCGCGACGCCGGTGGCGCCGCCGATGCGGATGCCGATGTCGCTGGAATAGATGGTGTTGTTCTGCGCCAGGGCGCCGTCGTCGACAATCAGGCCGCCGCCATAGGAATTGCCGGCGACCTGGTTGTGGATGACGTTGTTCTGCGCCACCATCAGGCCATTGTAGCCGGAGATCTCGAGGCCGTGCGTCGCGCCGCTCGCGTCGATCGTGCTGTTTTCGATCAGGCCGTTGCCGCCAGAGAAGCTCGCGCCATAGTTGGCGCTGCCGCCGCCCGTTATGATGACGCCGTTGACGAGGACATTGTTTGACCACTCCGCTTGCAGCCCACTCGCGCCATAGGCGAGCGCGGTGAGCGTGTCGTTGGCGATGGTCGCATTGTCGGCATATTTGAGATGGACGGCGCTGGTTCTCGCGGACGTGCTGATCGTGGTGTTGGCGATCGTCGCATTGCTGGCGGAGGAGATGTAAACGCCTTCCGCGCCGCTGTTGGTGAGCGTCGAATTGATCAGCGTGAAATTATTGTCGCCCGCGCCGGCGTAGACATTGTTGACATTGCCGTCGAGCGTCGTGTTCTGCACCGTAATGCCGGTGCTGCCCGCATTGTCCTCGAGTTCGACGCCGGCATAGCCGTTCTTGATCGTCAGATTGGACAGGACGACATGGGTCGCGCCCTTGAAATCGAAGGCGTAAAAGCCCGCGGTGGTCGCTTGCCGGTCGAAGGTCGCGCTCAGGCCGCTCTGCGTCGGCCCCTGGATGGTGACGGGCGCCGTCGCCGTCCCGGCGATCGCCGAGCCGAACACCAAATTGTTGCTGAGCGCATAGGTCCCGGCGTCGACATAGACGATGTCGCCGGCTTTGAGCGTATAGGCCGACAGCAGAGCGCCCAGGCTGGCGAAGGGCGTCGCCGCGGTCAGGCCGCCGCTCGCCCCGTAAGCCGTGTCGCTGCCCGCCGCCGTGGTATATTGCCCGCCGGTCGCGGAGGCGTTGACATAGTAAACATGCACCGGCGCGGCGATGGCGAAGGCCGAGGATTCGCCGAACAGGCTCGGCGTCGTCAGCGAGGCGACCCGGACCACATAGGTCGAGCCCGGCGCGAAAACCTTGCCGTCGATCGTCCAGGAATAGGTTCCGCTGTCCGCGACATCGGCGGCGAGCACCTTGGTCACGCCGCCCGAGCTCACCGAAATCGACACATCGCCGGCGATATTGAAGGCGGTCCAGGAAATCGTGACCGTATTGCCCTGGGTCAGCAGGGCGCCGGCGGAGGGCGCGTTCACCTTGATGAAGGCGGCCGGCGTCAGCGAGCTTTCCGTCGTTGCGCCATAGGCGCCGATTTCGACCACGCCGCCATTGGGCTGCGGCTGGGCCCCGATGGGGGTCGCGGGATCGCCGGCGGCGACGCCCGGCGAGGAGGCGGAATCTGCGACATAGGCGCCGGTCGGCAGGACCGGCAAGCCATTGGCGCCGGGAACGACGGCGAGCGAGCCGCCGTGGTCGCTGCCCTGCCGGCTCTGCAGATGGAAATCGTCCGCCACCCCGTTCTGGGTCGGCGAGAGATAGCCGGCCGACGCGGCGCCGCCGGTCGGATTGACGAACAGGGGATCGCCGGCGAGCGAATGCTTGTCCTGGGCGGTGACCGCCGACCAGATCGCCAGCGTGGCGCCGCCGCCGCCGAGCCAGGAGCCCACCTTGCCGGAGCCGCTGGTCTGGAACAGGTTGTAATCCGAGTTGAAGCCGGATTGCGAGGTGTTGGAGACGAACAGGCCGGCGCCCGCCAGGGCGACGACGATGTTGTTGCGCAGCGTCGCCCCGGTCGAGTCGGCGTCGAGCACGATGGCGCCCGTGTCATAGTTCGAATAGGTGTCGCTGACCTTTCCCGCGGTCGGCTCATAGACCGTGTTGTTGGTCAGCGTGGCGTTGGCGGCGCTGTAGAGCAGGATGCCGGCATAGCTGTTGGCATAGACGAGATTGTTGGCGAGCGTCACGCCCGAGGCGGACACGATCACGCCATAGGCGTTGGAATAAAGCGTGTTGCCGCTGACCGTGGCGCCGGTCGCGCTGACGCTCAGCCCCGGCCCGGCATTGTTGAAGATGCGGTTGCCGCTGACGGGCGCGGCCTGCGTCCCGTAAATCTTGACGCCGCGGCTGTTGCCATAGACCAGATTGTCCGCGAACGAGCCGGAATAGACTTCCGCGACGGAGGCCGCGCCGCTGGTGTTGGAGAACACATTGCCGACAATCCTGGCGCCGGAGCTGGACAGAGCCTGGTTCGCGCTTCCGGTCACGACATTGCCATCTCCGAGATTGGCGTCGCCGAACACGATGCCGGAGCCGTTGAGATAAACGCCGGTTCCGTTGCCGGAGAAGGTCGATCCCGTGATGACGGAGTCGCCGTAGAGATAGAGATAGGCGCCGTAATAGCTGTCGTTGCTGAAGCTGGAATGGGTGATGCGGGCGATGCTTTCCGAACCGGTGTTCGGATAGGCGTAAAGCCCGTATTGCGCGCCCGATTGGACCATATTGCTGATCGCGCCGATCACCCCGTTGAACAGCAGTCCGTACTGTCCCGTATTGGTCGCGGTGAAATGGTCGAGCGTCCCGGCGGGCGAATTGGTGGTGACGACGAAGCCGGCGTAGGACTGGCCGGTCGCGGTCAGATAGGAGGCGTTGAACGTGTTGGAGCCGTTGTCGACCAGCAGGCCCTCGACGCCGCCGGTCAGCGTCAGATTGTTCAACGTCACATAGGAGGCGTTGGAAATGTGGATCAGCGCCTGCGGCGTGATCAGCGGATTGGCCTGATGCAGGTTGACCACGCCCTTGGTCGCGCCCTGGATTGTGAAGCCGCTGTCGAGCCCGTAGCCCAGATCGGTCGCGCCGGACAGAGTGAGCGGCGCGATCAGCGGGTAGTCGCCCGCGGCGATGTTGACCGTCGCGCCGGCGCCGATCGCATAGGCGCGGAACAGGTTCGAGGGATTGGGCAGCGCCGAATCCGCGGACACGCCGGTGTTGCGGTTGGAGCCGCCATCGGCGCTGGTGGCCACATAAAATTGCGACCCGACCTTCGGGACCGCGAAAGTTTCCTGCGACAGGTCGAACACGCCGGGATGGGCGACGCTGGCAATGCGGATGCGCAGGCCGCTGGTTCCCGGCTGGACGCCCGCGAGGCTCGGCGACCACGCGTAAGAGCCGGTGTCGGGCGTGGAGGCGGCGATGGTCGACAGATAGGCCGGACCGTTGGGACCGTCCCGCCAGAGCTCGAGGCGCACAGGCTGCCCGGTCGCCGCGCCATAGGCGTTCCAGGTGATGAACATGGGCGCGTTCGCCACCCAGTTCAGATAATATTGGGGCGATTGCAGCTGGATGCGGCCGAGGGTGGCGAGATCCGGCAGAACGTCCGGCGCGGTGCGCAGGCCCTGGTCCTGGCCCAACCCTTGCGGCAGCACGGTGAGGAACGGATTGTCGAGCCAGCCGCCGGCGCTGGAATCGGTCTTGGCGACGCTGAACAGATATTCGACGGAGCGCGCCCCCGAGGGCGCGACAATTGTGTCGAACACGCGCGTCCAGGCGGCGGCGCTGGCGCCGGTCGCGGGGATGACCACGGCATTGCCGATCGCATTGCCGCCGGCGTCGAGGAAGAGGACGGAAATCTGCGCCGCCACCGCGGCGCTGGCGGCGCCGACCTGTCCGCCGAAGGCGACCTGGACCGAGCCGGCGTCGATCTCGCTGGCGGTGACGCCGTTCTGCAGCAGGCTCACCGTCTGCTGCAACACCGTATTGGCGCTCGCGCCGGATTGATATTCCGCCGCGCCATTCCAGGGGGTCAGCGGCGCCGTCACGGTCGAGCCGCCCGCCGTGGCGATCCAACCGGTCAGCCCGTTGGCGAAGCCGCTATTCACGAGCAGATTGGCGGCGCCGGTAAAGCCGTAGAAACGTCCCGCGGGATCGCCGCCGTCGATGGTCGGGTCGGTCGCCTGCAGCCCGGTGACCGGCGGCCGGGTGACCAGGAAACCATATTGATCCACGCCGAAATGCGGCTCGGCGTAGGACGGATTGACCTTGGTGGCGCCGATCGAATGCAGGTCGTAGATCGCCACATCGTCGCGCCAGTCGAGAATGTCGGTGAAATATTTCGTCCAGTAGACGATGGTCCCCGCGCCCGTGGCGTAGAGATTGTTGTGGTCGGACCAGAATCCGGTCTGGCTGTCGTTGGCGACGTAAACGCCCGTGCCGCTGTCCGTCCAGATGATGTTGGAGACGAGCGCCACATCCTTGGCCGCGTTCTGCAGGTGGACGCCGTCGCCGATATAGGAGTGGATGGTGTTGCCGGCGATCTGCACGCGCGCCGCGCCCGACACGAGAATGGCGTCCTGCGTGTTGCCGACCAGCTGGTTGCTGTAGATGTTCAGGCCATCGGTCGCGGCGACGCCGACGCCATTGTCGTCGATGCGGTTGAACTGGACGAGGCCGGTGAAGCCGCCGACGCCGGTCGCATTATAGCTGATGATGTTGTAGAGGGCGGCGCTGGTCCCGCCGATCACGCCGGAGCCGGACAGGCCGGTCGCGTTGGCGATGATGATCTGGTTGATCACCTGCGCGGCGGTCAACTGCACGCCGACCACGTTGCCGGTGATGGTGTTGGGCTTGGAGCCCGCGACGGCGCCGAACAGGGTCGCGCCATCGGCGATGGTGGTGGCGACGCCGACCGCGCCGCCGTGGATCCGGTTGCTCGCCAGCGCGGCGGCGGCATGATAAACCACCACCGTCCCGCTGGCGGAGAGGTCGTTGTCGTGGATCAGGCCGCTGAAGGCGGCGCTCAGGGTCAGCGCGGTCGCGCCGCCGGCGAAGGTGTTGGCGAAGATCTCGCCGCCCGAGGCCGTGGCCACGGTCAAGGATTGCAGCGCATTGCCGCGCATCGCCAGATTGGCGGCGCCGTCGAGCGTCACGCCGGCGAGCCTGTTCTCGGCCAGCGTGACATGAGCGGTGGAATGGATCGTCACGGCGCCGGTGACGATCAGATTGCGCAAGGTGACGCCGGTCGCGCCCTGGATGGTGATGTCCTGGGCGAAGACCGCGCCGTCGACCCCGGCGATGGTGACGCCGGCCGCCGAGGCGCCGAGGGTCAAAGCGGTGTCGGACGTCGCGCCCGCCACCAGGATGAGATCGCCGGAATGGACATTACCGCTCGCCAGCAGCGAGGCGATGGTGGTCGCGCCCTTGGCGACGAACATATGCGCCGCGCCGGTCGCCCCGGCCCGGGCGACAACGCCGGCGCCGCCCTGGTTCTGATAGGCGAGGAAGGCGCGCCCGCCCGCGTCGAGCGACGCGGACAGCGAGGTCGGAACGCCCGCGAGCTGGCCCACGCCCGTTCCCGCGACGTCGGAGGGCTGGGCCGCGACAAAAGCCTTGCCGTTCCAGTTCGCGGCGCGCAAAGCGTCGATCTGGCCGCCGGCGGTCTGCTGCGTCGAGGTCCACAGCAGCGTCAGCGCCGCGCCATTGGAGGCGAGCGTCGGCGTGGCGACGGTCTCGCCGAGATTGGTGAGGCCGAGCTTGCTCGCCGCCCCGGCGCCGGCGGGGCTCCAGGCGCCGCCCGACCAGACTTCTGCGTAAAGCGCGGAATCATAGCTCGTCGTCACATCCTTCTGCGCCCAGGCGATGAACAGCCCGCCATTCGCATAGGCGAGGCTCGGCGCCTGGCTGAAGGAGGCGTCCGGTCCGGCCGCGGTCGCGGCGTTGGGGGGCGGGAGCGCCGTCCAGGCGCCGGCGCCATATTGCAGAACATGGAGGGCGAAGCCGTTGGCCGCAGCGAGCGAGAAGCCGACCGCGACATTCGCCCCGGAGGCGGCGACGGAAAAATCCTCGCCGACGCCCGAGCTTCCCGCGAGCGCGCGGCTGGCGCCCAAATTGACCCAGTTGGCGCCGTCGAACCGCAGCGCGTCGAGCGACGCCTGCCCCGATGAATCGCGCCACACCACGACGGGACCATTGGCCGTGGCCACGACGCGCGCGTCGTCATAGGCGCCGAACCCGCTGATCCCTCCGGAAGCGAGCGAGCCGCCGAGGGCGATCCAGCCGCCGGCGCCGCCATTGGCGCTGGCGCTCCAGGTCGCCGCCATGATCGCGCGTCCCGAGGCCGACGTCGCCGTCCACGCCACCACCGGCGCGCCATTGACGATGGCGATGGCGGGATGGCTGGCGGCGGTTCCGGCCAGGCCGAGGCCGAGCCCCGTATCGCTGCCGCCGAAGGCGGTCCAGACGCCGTTGATGTCCTGGGCGACGTAAAGCCCGCGCCCGCCGGCGTTGGTCTGGGTCCAGGCGAGCCAGGGACCGTTGGCGTCCGCCGCGATGACCGGCGTGGAGGCGTCGGCGCCAAGCTGCACGCCCGCCGTTCCAAGGATCGGGCTCCACCAGCCGTCCGCGACGCTGTCGCGCGGCAGCGCCACTTTCGGCGTCGCGGCGACGAGGCTCGGCGACGACAGGCTGTCGCCGGTCTCGCCGGAATTGGCGACCAGCGTGTCGGTCTTGTGGGCGGAGGAATCGGTGAGGATGTTGCTGGCCGCGCCGCCGATCAGCGTGTCCTGGCCCGAGGAGCCGACCAGGCTGTCCTTGCCGGTCGAGCCGACGATCACGTTCGGTCCGCCGCCGCCTTCGGCATAATTGCCGCCGCCGCGCAATTCGATCCGATCGGCGCCGGCGCCGCCGTAGATCGAATCGCCGCCGCCGTCGGAGCCGATGATCACGTCGCCGGAATCGCCCGCATGGACGATGACGCCGGCGCCCGGGCCGGCCTGGATATAGCTGGCGACGCCGCCGCCCTGGATGGCGCGCGTCCCCGTTCCGCCGTAAATCGTGTTGGCGCCGGCGCCGCCGGTGAGCGAATCCGGGCCCGCGCCGCCGTAAAGGGTGACGCGCTGGTTGGTCGGTCCGGTGTTGGGCGCGGCCACGCCCTTGGTGAGCGCGCCGAGCGCGCTGAGCGCGAAGGTGAGGCCGGCGTGGTCGCCGAAGATTTTCGTCGCGCCGCCGCCCGAATGCAATTCGCTGTCGCCGAGCGCGCCATAGACGCTGTCGCCGCCGGCGCCGCCGTAGACGGTGACCTTGCCGGTCCCGCCGACGATCAGATTGCCGCCGCCGCCGCCAAAAATCGTGTCGTTGCCGGCGCCGCCGATGATCGTGCTGGCGAGGCCGCCGCCGTAGATGAGATTGTCGCCGCCGCCGCCCTGGATCAGGGCGTGGCCCGCGCCATCGGCGATGAAATTGTCGCTCTGGCCGCCGAAGATGACGTTCTTGCCGGCGCCCGCGACGATCGTGTCGGCGCCCGCGCCGCCATAGATGTAATTGTCGCCGTCGCCGACGCTGACATTGTCCGGACCGGCGCCGCCATAGACGGTGTTGGAGCCGTCGCCGAGCGCGATATATTCCTTGCCCGAGCCCGCCGTGACCTTGTTGGCGCCCTTGCCGGCGCGGATGATGTCTGAGCCGGCGCCGCCGAAAATGGTGTTCTTGCCGTCGCCGGCGTCGATCACATTCTGGCCGCCGGCGACCATGATGAGATTGTCGCCGGTTCCGCCGGTGATGGTGTTGTCGCCGGTCCCGGTCGAGATGGTGGCGGAGCCGATGCCGCCGAAGATGATGTTGGCGCCGTTGCCGGCGACGATGCTGGCGTTGCCCGTTCCGCCGTAAATGGTGTTCTGGCCGGAGCCGACCACGATCGTGTCGTTTCCGGTTCCTCCATAGACGGAATTATTGCCCCAGATGATGTTGGCGCCGTCGCCGGCGACGATGGAATCGTTGCCGGCGCCGCCGACGATGGAATTGCGGCCGGCGCCCGCGAGGATGGTGGTGTTCCCGGTTCCGCCGAGGATGGTGTTGGCGCCGTCGCCCACCACGATCAGGTCGTCGCCGACGCCGCCGAAGATGGTGTTCGCCCCATTGCCGGCGCGAATCGTGGTGTTTCCGGTTCCGCCGACGATACTGTTGGCGCCGGTCCCGCCGATGAGCGAACCGGCGCCTGAGCCGATCGCGCCGGCGACGATCGAATCGTCGCCGGTTCCCCCCGTTATCGAATTGGCGCCGACGCCGACAATGATGACGTCGCCATGTGTGGCGACGCCGCCAATGATGCTGTTGTCGCCGTCGCCGGCCCTGATCGTGGTGTCGCCGGTTCCGCCGAAAATGGTGTTGGCGCCGTCGCCCGCCACGATGGAATCATTGCCGGTTCCGCCGGTAATGGAATTGGCGCCGGTCCCGCCAAGCCCCGCAACGATCGTGTCATTGCCGATGCCGCCATAAATGGTGTTGGCGCCGGTTCCCGCGGTGATCGACGCATTGCCGACGCCGCCATAGATCGAGTTCGCGCCGTTGCCGGCCAGAATCGTGTTGGCGCCGTGGCCGCCGACGATGCTGTTGGCCCCATTGCCCACACTGATGCTGTAATCGCCGACGCCGGCGCGGATGGTGTTGGCGCCGTTCCCGCCGGTGATCGTGTCCTTGCCGACGCCGCCGGTGATGGAATTGGCGCCGTCGCCGACCGAAACGGAATCCTGGCCGTCGCCGGTGGCGATGATATTGGCGCCGCCGCCCGCGCTGAACACGTCGGCGCCGGAGCTGCCATAGACCGTGTTCGAGCCGACGCCCATCGCGATGATGTCGCTGACGATCGGATTGCCCTTGGGGTCCACGCCCGTATCGCCGCTCGAATCGAAGGACGCGCCGTCATAGCCGCTCGCCACCGGCTTGCCGTTGATGTCGAACAGCTGACCATTGCCGCCGTAGATCGTGCTGGTGGCCGCGCCGCCGGTGATCTTGTCGTCGCCGGTTCCGCCCTCGATCAGGTTGTGGCCGTATTCGGCGGTGATCTTGTCGTTGCCGGCGCCGCCCAGAATGGTCGAATTGATCGGCGTCTTGCCGTCGGCGTCGAGCAGCTTGCCGACGAAAATCTGATCGTCGCCCTTGCCGCCGTCGAAGAAGACGCCGGTGACGTTGGAAAATCTCTTGCTCGCGCCGTTGGCCGCGACCTGGATGACGCCGGGGGACACCTGCGTGACCGAGAACTTGTCGTTCTTGTCGTAGGTCGCCGGCGTGACCGTGCCGAAGCCGCCGGTCAGATTCGGGTCGGTCTGCAGATAAGCGCGCGGGCCCGCGTTGAGATAAACCACGCCAGTCGCGGCGTCCTGGTCGGCGATGTCGGGAGGCGGTCCGTCGTTGGGGAATTTGAACAAAGTGACATTGATGATCGGAATGTCGATCGTGGTCAGGAACAGGTTGATGTCGACGCCGACCTGGAGATCGACCTCGGCCTGGGTGGTGATCAGCGCGCCGAGGTCGCCGCCGGCGGCGTTGAACGCGTCGAGCCGCGTCTTGCCGCCGACCCCCGCCGGCGAGAAGGCGATGCCGCCGTCGAGACCGCCGTAAATGCCGATGACGCCGGCCGCATTCGCAGTGAGGTTGAGGCCGAGCTCGAGCTTGAGCTTGGTGCCGGCGTCGTCGATGTAAAAACCGTCGCTGATGCTGGCGGCGTTGCCGGTCTGGGCGTATTCCTCCAGCCCCTTGGTGTCGTAGCCGAACTTCAGGCCGAAATCGAAGGTGAAGTTGACCTGGAAGCCGATCATCAGCCCCGGGAAAGCCGGGAAGGGAAATTCCATGCTCACGAGCGGCGCGGTGATGCTGCCCGAGCCGAGATCCGCGACGACGAGATTGCTGTCCTGTTTCAGGAACAGATCGGCGACCACCCTGGCGGGATTGTCGAGGATCGGCAGCGAGACGCCGGCGAGCGCCGCCACGCTCTCGAGGCTCTGCACGGCGGAATCCAGGCCCGTCGAGCCGCCGGAGAACAGCCCGGCGAACGTCGTGTCCAGAACGCCCGAAAGTCCGCCGGGCGAATCGATCTGGCCGGCATAGGCGCTCAGGTCGAGCGTGCCGAGATTGATGGCGGCCTTGTCGTCGGCGAGCCCCTGCAGGGCGTTCAGGAAATTGTCGACCTCCCCGACTTTGTTGAGGACCGCCACAATGTCGGAATCGCCGAAGCCCGAGCTCTCGCCCGCCATGAAGGCGGCGATGTTGATCAGATTGGCCGACTTGCCGAAAATATCGGATAGAAGCGGGAGCGGCGCGGTGACGAAATCGGTGACCGGCTGGATCGCGGCCAGGATCGTGTCGAGCGGCTGCAGATCCTGGGCCAGCTGGGAGGCGATGCCGGACAGGCCGAGGCTGATGTTGGCGATCTTGAAATCGGGCGCGGGATTGTCCTGCGACCAGGCGCCGAGGATTTCCGCGCTCAGGCCCAGCGTGGTGTTGTCGACCGCGCCGCCGTTGAGGACGAAGCCCATGGACGCCTGGAGGTCGACGCTGGCCTTGAAGCCAGATTCCGACACCGTCGGGCTGACCGAGAGCGCCGAACCCTGCAACGCGGTTCCGACGCCGAGCGCCAGGGTGAACGTGTCGGAAACGCCGGTCGTTCCCTTGCTGTTGTCCTGCGTCAGCGCCGCCTTGAGATCGCCGAACGAGCCGGTCAGGCTGGTTCCGTCGGCGATGGAGGCGCCGATGCTGACCGCAAGATTCGACTTGGGCGTGACATAGCCGCGGTTGGACGCGTCCACGCCCAGCGCCAGGGTGAGGCTCCAATTCACCGAGGCGGTCAGGCCGAACGGCGCGTCAGGCGAAAACAGCGCCGAAAGTCCCAGGCTGGCGGCGACCGCAGCGCTGATCTCCCCTCCGAGCGGCAGCAGGTAGTCGATCTTGTCGAAGACGTGGCCGGAGGCGACATCGGCGGCGCTCACGACGGCGCCATGGTCGAAATATTCGATGACGATGTCGGAGGCCTGCGTCGCCGCGGTCTTGCCGTCCGACTTGTACAGCACGCTCTTGAGGTCGTTGAACAGCAGCGTCTGCACCGCCGACGCGCCGACCGCCGTCGCCGAATTGGCCAGGGCTTGCGCGGCGCCGGTCAAGAAGCCGCCGGTCAGCGCGCCTTGCGCCAGCGCGGAGCCGAGCAGCGGCAGCGCATTATAGGCCGACGCGTCGAGATCGCTCTGCAACGCGTCCAGGAAGGTGGAGAAGGCTTCGGACAGGGCGGCGCTGGTGACGAAACTCGACGAATTCCCCGCCGCCGCCGCCTTGAGCCCGGCGTCGAGGGTGAGACTGGCGGCCAGGCCGGTCTGCGCGCCGCTGTCGGTGAGATGCAGCGCCTGGGCGCCGGTGAAATCGCCGGATTTCGACACGACCTTGGCGTCGACGACGCCGACCGGCCCGGTCAGCGCGGCGGCGGCGACCGGATTTTGCGCGGTTTGCGCCTTGAGATCGGCGTCGGTGATGCGCCCGGTATGGTCGGGATCGCCAAGGGTCAGGGTCAGGCCGGCGTTGACGGTGGCCGAGCCCGATTGCAGCGTCGTGTCGGTGTGGCCGACGGTGAGGCCGCCGGACAAAGTGGAGGCGATCGCGACCGTTTCCGCCGCCTTGCCCGCCGCATTGACGAAAAAGGCGCCGGCCGCGGTTGCGCCGAAGGTGAGCGCCAGCGTCGTCGTCGTCGCCGAGGTCGCGGCATGGCCAGCGCCAGCGTCGAAGGCCAGCAGCACGCCGCTCTCGTTGGCGAGGTCGATCGACAGGCCGGTCAGCGGCGCCGGGGTGCGCGTCACCGTGAGCGCGATCTCGCGGGCGCCGTCCGCGGCCTCCAGCGCGACCGCATTGACCTTGGTGACCGCGCCATGGGCGTCCACGCCCGCGGGCGTGGCGTTGAGCGCGGCGGCGAGCCCGTCGATGGTGGGCGCGGCGGCGGCGGCGAAATAGCTCTTGATCTCCGCGACGACGAGCGTCAGCGGATCGCCGACTCCGCCGAAGTCGCCCAAAGTCTTGCCGACAAAGGGCAGCGCCGTATGGGCGGCGGCGGTGGCGTCCTGCCCCAGCGCCGTCTGCAGGTCCTGCAGGCCCGCGGCGATCGCCGCGCCATCGCCGGTGAGATCGCCCGTCGCCGCCGCGCGCAAGGCCGCGTCCAGCGTCAGCTTCGCATGGGCGCCGGAGGCGCCGGGCGCGTCGCTGAGGCTGAAGGCCTGGGTTCCGGAAAAGGCGGTCGAGGTCAGGCTGGCGGTCACCGCGCCGGTCGGTCCGGCGGTATGGTCGGCGACGACGAGGGTCTGGCTCGCCGGGGCGTTGACGGCGGCCTGAAGCGCCGCGTCGCTGACCCGCCCGGTCCCGTCGGGATTGGCGATCTTCGCCCCGATCGTGGCCGACGACTGGCCGCTGGCGCCCGCCGCCATCGCCGTGTCGACATGGCCGACGGTCAATCCGCCCGCGAGCGACGCCTGGGCCGCGACCGTTTCGGCGCCGCCGCCCCCGGCCGCCACAAAAAACGCATTGGACGCATCGACGCCAAGCGTCAGCGACAGAGTCGTCGTCGCCGTAGAGGTCGCCGCTTTGGTCGCGCCGGCGTCGAACGACAGGCCGAGGCTGCTTTCGCCGCTGAGATCGAACACCAGGCCCGCCAGCCCTGCGGTGGTCTGGACCACAGACAGCGCGATCTCCGGATCGCCATTGGCGGCGGAGGCGACGGCGGCATTGACCTTGGTGGTGACGCCATGGGCGTCGGGGGTCGCGGGAATCGCGTTGAGCGAGGCGGCGAGACCGGCGAAGCTCGCATTGGCGCCGGCGCCGTTGAGATATTGGTTGGCTTGCGCGATCACCGTCGCCAGGGGATCGCCGAGCTTGCCGAACTCTTCAATGGCGCGGTGGATGAAGGGCAAGGCGGGATCGCCGCCCGCCGCCTGCCCGGGCAGGTCGAGGGCGGCCTGCAGGTCGCCGAGCCCGGCGATCAGCGCATGTCCGGCGGCGACGTTGAGATCGGCTGAAAGCAGCAGGCGCGGCTCCAGCGCATCCACGGCGAACCGGCGCGCATGGGCTTGCGCCTCCGCGCGCGCCCCGCGTCGCGCGGCGCCCAGAGGCTTGCTTGGAGTGCCACCGATCTTTCCCATTGGCATGCCCTGGCTGCGACCAAAGGAGGAGCGTTGAAGCCGATGGTTCCGCAACGAAATTCCGTTGTAAAGATGAAATATATTGCGCTTTTCAAGCAGCACACGCAGCGCGAGTTTCACAAATTCTTGATCTTTTTGGCAACGTTGCGGAAACCAAAGTAGAACTGAGGGTTAAGTCACGCAAGGACGCCCGCTGATCTGCAACCGCCGCGAGCGCCCGCACTGGATGTCCGACTTATCTCATACTAAAGGATTAAGTAATTTTCAGGGGACGAACTCCACGGAGCAGCGCACGCCGGCGGGCAGCGCGCCCTCGGGATTCGGCAGACGCAGCTGCACCAGGAACAGCCCGCTCGACGCGTCGATCTGCGGGTCCCGGGTGATGATTTCGGCGGCGCGCGGCGCCGCCTCCGGGTCGCGCGGCGTGATCATCGCCCTGTCGCCGCGTTTCACCAGCGGATAGGCGGCGGCGGGAAGATAGACGTCCACCCGCAGCGGATCGATCTCGGTGAGCGTGGCGACGGCGTTGGCGGGGTCGGCATATTCGCCGGCATGAAGGTCGACGGCGGTGATCACGCCATCGGCGGGCGCGCGCAGGATGCGCCGCTCCAGCGTCGCCTCGAGGCGCCTGACGTCGAGCGTCGCCAGGGTGCGCTCCAGAAGCGCCTGTTCGTGATCGGCCTTGGCGGCGTTGGCCCCGGTTTGCGCGTCGTCGAGACTCTGCTGGTTGGCGATGGCCTGTTCGCGCAGGCGCCCGAGGCGTTCGGCCTTGGCGGCGGTCGAATCGGCGACCGCTTTTTTCAGGCGGATCTGGGTCTCGGCGGCGGCGCGGACGCGCGCGGCCTCCAGCTGCGCCTGCTCGACCCCGGATTCGAGCTGGGCGATGACATCCCCCTTGCGGACCTTGTCGGAGCGCTCGACGGCGACCATGGCGAGCGCGCCCGCCGTCGCCATCGCCAGCTTGTAGCTGTGGTTGGGACCGATCAGGCAGGAGGCGCCGGGGCCGAAATCCTTCAGCCCGGCGGCGCCGGTGGGCGCCGCGCCCGACAGCAGAACGCACAAAACCCGGAACGCCGCCCGCATCAGTCCAATCCTCCGGCAAAAGCCATGATCCGCGCCAGGCCCTCGTCGCGGCGCAGCAATTGCAGCCGCGCCACGCGCTTCTGCGCCTCGGCTAAGCGTTGCGCGCGCCAGAGCGCCGCCGCCGTCAATCCGGGCCAGCGGGCGAGCAGACGAAGCCAAAGGGGATCAAGCGTCCGCAGCGCGCCGTCCTGCGCGCTGACGAATTCCAGGACGAGGCCGGGATCGCCCTGGCGGGCGCAGCGGCCGACGAGCTGCCGGTCGACGCGGCGGGACTCGTGGCGTTCGCAGATCAGCACCGCCAGGCCGCCGAGCGCCGCCACGCCGGCGCCGAGCTTGATGTCGGTTCCGCGTCCGGCCATGTTGGTCACCACGGTGACGATGCCCGGCTGGCCGGCCTCGGCGACAATCTCGGCCTCGGCGCCGTCCTGCGCCGCGCTGAGGACGCGATGCGCGACGCCGGCGGCGGCGAGCGCGGCGCTGGCGCGATCGGCCTCGCGCACGCTGCGCACCGCGACCAGCGCCGGCTGGCCGCGTTTCTGCAACGCCGCAGCGACGCGCGCCGCCTCCCGCCACAGCGTCTCGCGCGTGCGAAACACCCGCCGTTTCGCCACCACGCGGCGCAGGGGCAGGCGGCGGGCGATCCAGACGGGCGCGAGCCCATAGACCGCGTGCAGCTCCGCGGCCACTTCGCGCACGGTGCCGCTCATGCCGCAGACCGCGCCATATTGGCGGAAGAAGCGCTGGAAGCTGATGCTGGCGAGCGATTTCATCTCGCCGCTCGAGGCGCAGCCCTCCTTGGTCTCGACCATCAGGCTCAGGCCGTGGCTCCAGCGCCGGTCGGGGGTCAGGCGGCCGCTCTCCTGGTCGATCAAGGCGATCTTGCCGTCGCGCACCAGATAATGCTGGTCGCGCCGCAGCACGTGGACCGCGCCGATCGCCGCGCGCGCCAGCTCCTCGCGGATCAGCCGCACGCGCCACGGCCCGTCGCGCCCCTTGCAGAACCGGGCCAGCCGGTCTTCGCCGCGCGGCGTCAGCTCCGCCGACAGCGCCAGCGGATCGACGGTGAAGTCGCGCCCCGGCGACAGGCCCGCGGCGAAATCCAGCGCGTCGCGCGCCACGGCCTGCGTGATGTCGCCGGGATGATTGGCGGAAATCAGCAGCGGCGTCACCGCCTCGTCGACGAGCACGCTGTCGATCTCGTCGATCAGAGCGACGTCCAGATTGGCCTGCAAGGGCTCTTCCCCAGAAGCGCCGAACACCCGGGCGAGCTTGCCGGCGAGCCGGCCGCCCCCGGAGGCGGCGGGGCGCGCCAGCCGGTCGCGCAGATAGTCGAACGCCGCCTCCTTGCTGGAGATGTAGACGATGTCGGCGCGATAGGCGGCGCGGCGGGCGCGGGTCTCGTCGCCGCCGACGACCACGCCGACGGTTAGCCCCAGCGCGGCATAGGCCGGCGCCAGGGTCGCGGCGTCGCGCGCCGCGAGATAATCGTTGGAGGTGACCACATGCACGCCGCGCCCGGCGAAGGCATAGGCCGCCGCCGCCAGAAAGGCGGCGAGCGTCTTGCCCTCGCCGGTCTCCATTTCCGCCACCGCCCCGCGCGCCAGCGCCGCCGCGCAGGCGAGCTGCGCCGGAAACGGCTGCGCGCCCAGCGCGCGCCGCGCCGTCTCCGCGGCGACGGCCAGCGCCTCCGCCAGAGGCTCGCGCTTCATGCCGCTGCGCCGCAGGTTTTTTCTGGCGCGCGCGGTGGCGGCGGCGAAATCGGCGTCCGACATGGCGGCGAGTTCGGCGGCGCGCGCGGCGGCGCGGGCGCCCCAACGGGCGGCGCGCCAGGATCGCGCGGGGGCTAAAGCCAAAGCGAACCGCGCCGCCAGCCAGTTCAGCGGCGATTCCACATCCGGCGGAGGGCGCCAGGGCGGCGCGCGCAGAAAAGTGGGCGCGACCACATCCGGCCGGGCGAGCACGGCGTCAGACATCGAAGCGCCCCAGGAACAATTGCCGCGCTGCGCGATAGAGCCGCCCGAGCAAGGGGCTCGCGCCATGGTCGAAGCGCACCCAGACGCGCTCGTTCCAATGGCCGGCGGGGACATCCGGGCTGCTGACGTCGATGGCGACGATGGAGTCGAGGACGACGTCCTTGTCCTTGGCCGTGGGGTCGAGCGTGAACGGCCCGCCATGGACGCTGGCCATGGCCGGCGAGGGCAGCTTGTGGGAGGCCTGCGGGGTTTCCCGCGCAATGGCGGCGCGCGCCAGCGGCGTCCACGGCGCCTCGTCGAGGCGGATGGCCACGCCCTTGACCCGATCGCGCGCCAGTTCGATCTCGCTTGCGGGCACCATGGCGCGGATCGTCGGCGCGCCCTCGGCCATCACATAGCCGACGGTCTCGCCGCGGGTGACGAAATTCTCCGGCAGGTCGGCGGCGCGCGGCGCCACGAACACGCCATCGCGCGGCGCGCGCAGGGTCAATTCCTCCTGCTTGCGCTCCATTTCCGCCAATTCCCGCTGCGACAGCTCGCGCTGGCGGCGCAGCACCTGGGTCTCGAACGGCGAATGCGCCTCGGCCGCCTGCAGCCGCGCCTCGACTTCGGCGAGCCGCGCGCGCGCCTTGGCGCGGCGGGAGTCCACATAGGGGTCCTCCAGCGCCGCCAGCGCCTGGCCACGCGTCACCGCCTCGCCCGGCTGCGCGAGAAAGCGCTTGAACACGCCGGCGGTGAGCGCGACGACGCGGGAGTCCTCGGGGACCCAGATCTGGCCGCGCACCACCGTGCCATGGGGCAGCGGCAGCGCGGCGACGAGAAGGATCAGGAGCGCGACCACGCCGGCGCTGGCGGCGACGGCGCGCCCGCGCCGCCGGCCGAGATCGGGCGACAGCGCCAGCCAGCGCGCCGCCTTGAGCAGCGGCCAGAAGATCGAGGCCGCCAGCATCCACAGGGTCAGCGCCACGCCGATGACATAATAGCGGCCGGCGACGAACAGGGCGATGCCGAACAGCGTGATCATCCGATAGGCGAACGAGGCCGGCGCATAGAGCAGGAACCAGAAGCGCTCGCCGGGGGCGAGCGTGGGGTCGCGCGCACCCGGATCGCCGAACAGATGGCGGCGGACGAGATAGAGGTAATAGGCTTGCGCGCGCGAGGCGAGGTTGGGAATTTCGAGGAGGTCGCTGAGGATGTAATAGGCGTCGAAACGCAACAGCGGATTGCCGTTGAACAGCAGTGTGGAGACGCTGGCGATGAACAGCGCGTCATAGGCCAGCGCGCGCGCCACGCCGTTTTCGGCCTTGAGCCAGACCAGCATGGCCAGCGCCGCGATCGCGAGCTCGACGATCATGCCCGCCGCGGCAATGCCGGCGCGCCGCCATTTGCCGGGGACGAGCGCCGAAGCGGAGGCGTCGACATAGGGCGCGGGCAGCAGGGTCAGCAGCATCACCCCGACTTCATGCACCTCCCCGCCGGCGAGCTTGACGGCATAGGCGTGGCCGAGCTCGTGGAGGATCTTGATCAGCGGATAGATCAGCACGATGGTGGCGAGACTTTCCGCCGCCAGCACGCGGTCCGCCATATCGGCGGTCAGCGCGTCCCAATGCGCCGCCATCTGGGTCGCCAGCCAGACCATGGCCGCGAGCCAGAGCGCGCCGCCGACCCAGGAGGCGAAGGGCCGCACCAGTCCGACGGTGGCGTTGAGGAAACGGTCCGGATCGATCAGCGGCAGGCGCAGGAACATGGGATTGCGCAGATTGGCGCGCCAGCCCTGTCCGCGCTCGCGCTCCGCCCGCTCCGCGAGATCGCGCGCATCGACGGCCGCGTCCGACTGGAGCACCCCGGCCAGATAGAGCTGCGACGCCGCGCGCAAAATCTGGTCCTGCGAGGGCGCATCCTCGCCGAAATGCGCGACCGCCTCGCGCCAGATCTCGTCCAGGCTGCGCGCGCCGTCCATGCGCAGCAGCATGAAATGGACGGCAGGCGAAAAGCGGTGGGCGCGCGCCGAATAGAGATCGCGGACGACATACCAGACCTGTCCGCGCGACAGCTGGCGCTCGATCGCCACATTGGCGCGCAGCCGCGGCTTGAGGCGCTCGATCCTGTGCCAAAGCGGCGAATGGATCGAGGCGCCGGTCATGGAATCAGGCTCCACGCCTTGATGCGCAGCCAGTCGACCAGGCTATGCGTCCAGATCCAGGCGATGTTGCGCCGGCCCATTTCGATCTTCGCCACGCCCTCCATGCCGGGCCGCAGCCGCGGATCGCGCGAGTCGATCGCGCCGATCACCTCAAAGCCGTTCACGCCATCCGCCGCCTGCGCCACGGTGGCGACGGAGTCGACGGTGATCGGAAAGGTGGCGTCGGGGAGCGCCGACAGCAGCAGCTCGCCCTTCTGTCCAGGGCGCGCGAGGCCGACATCGGCTTCGGTGACCAAAGCGGTGACCCGGTAGCGGTCGAGCGGCGCGAGTTCGAACAGGTTGTCGCCGCGCGACACCGGCTTGCCCACGGACTGGCTGAGATCGCCGCTGACCACGATCGCCCGGAACGGCGCGATCAATTTGGCGCGCGCCAGCATCTTTTCGGCGAGATCGACCTCGGCCTCGCTCTGGGCGATCTGGGCCCGGGCGATATTGACCTCGGCGAGATCGCGCTTGGCGAGCGCCTTGTCGAGTTCGAGCTGATATTGCCGCTTGCGGGCGATCTGGCGCAGCCGCTCCAGCTCCAGATCGCTGTCCTGCAATTGCGCCAGCACGGCGCCTTCGTCCACGACATCGCCGGCGCGGGCGAATTGCGCCTGGACGAAGCCGTCGAACGGGGCGGACAGGACGCGGCGCGTCTCGCCCTGGATCTGCGCCTTGGCGCGGGCGCGATAGACGTCGCCGCCGAAGGTCAGGATGAGGGCGCCAACCACGAGCGCGACGCTCGCCGCCTTGAGCCCGGCATGGCGCGGGCCGGTCAGCTTCTGCGCCAAGGCGGCGGCGCGCTCATAGGTGAGCCGGGGCAGCGAGCGGTCGAGCGCCCATTTTTCCCGCAGCATCGGCGCGGCGGCGCTGGCGAAGGCGTCGACGAAATCCACCTCCTCCTGCGAGAACGCCGCCTCGCGCGACAGGCAGACGGCGCCCAAAGCCTCGTCGCGGATGAACAGCGGGAAGGTCAGCAGGGCGCGGCCCGGGCGGGCGCCGGCGAGCCGATCCTGGGCGCTGGCGGCGTTGGGCGCGCCCGCGCGCGGCGCAAGCAAAGCCGCCTCCTGGTCGACCGCCTCCTCCATCGCCGCTTCGACCTGCCGCGCCGCTTCGGTGCGCCGGTCGAGCGACGCGCTTTGCGCCGCCGCGACAAGCCGGATTTTTTGCGCGCGCCAGCGTCCCACCGCGACGCTTTCGCAATTGAATTTCTGCGCGAGCAGATTGGCGAAGACGCGGGCGCAATCGTCGCCATGCTGTTCCGCCGCCATGGCTTCGATCGCGGCGACGAAAAACTGCGCCTTGTCGATCGAGAGCGCGCTGCGCCGGAAGGCGTCGCGCGCCATAAAAGCCTCGATCCCGGCCGCGCTCCATTGCAGATGGCGCATCAAGCGGCGAATCGCGGCGGGGTCGGGCGTGCGGGTCTCCGCCAGCACCGCGCCGTGCAAGACTCCGGCGAACACCAGGGGATAGCCGATGCGGGCGCCGCCCTCGAGGCTTTCCACCGCCGGGCGCCGCTTGTCCAACGCCGCCGCCAGGGGTTGCGCGGCCTCCGCCGTCAGGGCGCCGGCTGCGCCCTCGTCGGGGAAGCCAGCGACCGGCGCGAAGGGGCCGCGATCCGGCGGACCCAGCAGCAATGCGGCGCGGCGCACCCCTTCGGCGGATTGGACGGCGAGCGTCAGCCAGGCCCGGGCGAAAGGCGCGAGATCGGCGCTCTGCGCCAGGACCCGCCAGATGTCGGGTTCGGCGGCTCGCTCGGGCGCGACGGAAACAGCGGCGGACTCGCTCAAGGCGCGTTCGCCTTCACGGGCCGATGTTCAGGGGGCCGTTTCTGGTCTCGTAATCAGACACGCGTTCGCTGAGCAGGACCAGCAGGCGCTTGGCGGCGAAGGGCGTGAGCACGATGCGGTTGGAGAGCTTCACCTCAAAACCGTTGCCTTCCGCCAGCGACCATGTGCTGTTCAGGCCGAACAGCAGCGAAAACTCCTCGCGGGTGCTGACGATATTGACGACATTGGCGAATTCCGTCCGCATCTGGCTCTGGTCCCAATGGACCTTGGCGACGGGCTGGTCCGGCGCCGGCGGGACGGGGGCTTGAGCGTCAGTCATCGTGACATCCTCGCTGAAAATGCAGCGGCCGAAAAGCGCTTGTCTGGCGACAGCGCTGTATTGGCGGATGAAGATGACGTAAAGTCAAGCTTAGTTTGCGGACTTGTGAGGTCCGGCAGGGCGTCGCGGGCGCCCGTTTGGGGCGCCCGATATGGTTTATTTGCCGCCGGCGCTGGCGGCATTGCCCTCGCAGGCCTGCGCCGAGCCGGCGCTGACGGCCGGAATTCCGGTCGCGAGCATGAGAGCGAGAAGTGCAAAGCCCAATGTGCGCATAGCTTCCTCCGGTTGACGTCCTGGCGATCCGCCGAGCCCTATGTGGGGGCTCGGCGGCCGGAGTGAAGGGGTCAGCCGCGGCGCGCCTGATTTCTGCCGGCGCCTTCGGCCTGGGGACGCGAGGCCGGCCGGCCGTCGCGACGCGGGGCCGGGCGTGCGCCGGGCGCGCCATTGGCGGGACGGCCGTTCTGCGCCGGACGCCGCGGCGGACGCCCGCCGCGCTTCTTTTCCACCGGGGCGGCTTCGACGGGAGCGTTCGGATCGAGACGAAGGTCGGTCGCGGGAATCGCCTGCTTGGTCAGCTTCTCGATCGCGCGCAAAAGGTCGCGCTCCTCGTGGTCGCACAGCGAGATCGCCTGGCCTTCCGCGCCGGCGCGGGCCGTGCGTCCGATGCGATGCACATAGGCCTCGGGGACTTCCGGCAGTTCGAAATTGACGACATGGCTGACGCCGTCAATGTCGATGCCGCGCGCGGCGATGTCGGTCGCCACCAGCACCGCGACCTTGCCGGCGCGAAAGCCGTCGAGGGCGCGCAGGCGCTGGTTCTGGCTCTTGTTGCCGTGGATCGCTTCCGCCGTCATCCCGGCCTCGACCAGGGTCGCGGCGACGCGATCGGCGCCGCGCTTGGTGCGGGTGAAGACGATCGAACGGGAAAAGTCGGGGTTTTGCAGGAGGTCGACGAGGATTTCGCGCTTGCGCTTGGATTCCACGTGAATGACGCGCTGCGCCACGCGATCCGCCGTCTTGGCCACCGGAGTCACCGAGACCTTGATCGGATTATGCAGCATTTCGCCCGCGAGCGTGGCGATCTCCGTCGGCATGGTCGCCGAGAAGAACAGGGTCTGGCGGACCTTCGGCAGTTTGGAGAAGATCTTGCGGATCGGAACGAGAAAGCCGAGGTCGAGCATGTGGTCGGCTTCGTCCAGCACCACGGCATGGGTGCCGTCGAGGCGCAGATTGCCCTGCTGCATATGGTCGAGCAGGCGGCCGGGGGTGGCGACCAGCACGTCGAGGCCGCGCGACAGCGCCTGGACCTGGGCGCCGAAGCCGACGCCGCCGAAAATGGTGGCGACGCGCAGCCCGGCGAAGCGGCCGTAAGCCCTAAAGCTGTCGCCGATCTGGGCGGCGAGTTCGCGAGTCGGGGCGAGCACGAGCACGCGGGTCTGTTTGGGGCGGGGATGTTCGGGATAGGCGAGCAGCCGCGTGATCAGCGGCGTGGCGAAGGCGCAGGTTTTGCCGGTGCCGGTCTGGGCGATGCCCAGGAGGTCGCGCCCTTCGAGCAGGGGCGGAATGGCTTGCGCCTGAATGGGGGTAGGGGTTTCGTAGCCTTCGGTCTTAAGGGCGCGCAAAATGGTCTCGGCGAGGCCGAGATCGGAAAATTTGGTCATTTTTGCTTTCGTAGGGGCCGCCCCCGTCAGCGGGATGCGGTCGCAGAAGGCCCCGCACGGAATGGGCCGACTGTCATAACACTCCGGGCGACGCATGAATTTTTCAAAAATTCGCGTCCCATGCGCCGGCAGTTTCTTCTCCGGCCCGCGTCCGGTCATGCGGCGCGCGGCGGAAAGGAAGGCGGCAAGACCGAAATCTTGCCGCAAGAGTCGCGGTTCAGGCGACTTGCAGCTTGTCGGCCGAGGACTTGCCGGTGCGGCGGTCGACGACGATTTCATAGGCGAGCTTCTGGCCTTCGTTGAGGCCGGCCAGACCCGCGCGCTCGACCGCGGAGACATGGACGAAGACGTCGCCGCCGCCGGCGTCCGGCGCGATGAAGCCGTAGCCCTTGGTGGCGTTGAACCATTTGACGGTTCCAGTCGGCATGGAGAGTTCTTTCCTGAAGACGTTGAGACGGGCGCGCAAGCGCACCGTCCAGTAGTATCGATGTCGTGGAGATCATTGAGGCGCCGGGGCGCTGAGCCCCGGTCGACCAGCCTAAAGGCCATAACTCGATTGGTCTCAGATAGCAGTCAATCGTGACCGAAACAAGGCGTTTCGCGCCAGCTCATGTTTGCGAGATGTCAAAGCGCGGTCATGGAATCGGACGCATGATGTTGACAAGGGCAAGACCGGCGTCAGACTGGCGACCCTGGGGCAGGAGGCGCGCATGTTTCAGATCCGGATTCACGGCCGGGGCGGCCAGGGCGTGGTCACGGGAGCGGAAATGCTCTCGATCGCCGGATTCATGGAGGGGCGGCACGCGCAAGCCTTTCCCAGTTTCGGCTCCGAACGCACCGGCGCGCCGGTGGTCGCCTTTTGCCGGATCGACGACAGGGAGATCAGGCTGCGCGAGCCGATCCAGGACCCGGATTGCCTGATCCTGCAAGATCCCACCCTGCCCCGCGTCGTCGACGTGTTTTCCGGCCTGCAGCCGAACGGCTATCTGCTGGTCAACACCAACAAGAGTTTTGACGATCTGAATTTGCGCGCGCTGGTCGACAAATTGCCGGCGGGCCATGCGGTGACCGTGCCGGCGACCGAACTGGCGCTGAAACATGTCAGGCGGCCCGCGCCCAACGCCGCTTTGCTCGGCGCCTTCGCCGCGCTCACCGGCCTCGTCCATTTCGACAGCGTCTTGCGCGCCATTCAACAAACTTTTCCCGGAAAGGTCGGCGAGGCCAACGGCGCCGCCGCCCAGGACGCTTACGATCTCGTCATTCAGGAAAGCGCCGCAAAAGTCTGAGGAGCGCCCAATGCTGAAGCAAGTGGAAGGGTCTCACGCGGTCGCCGAGGCCATCGCTTTGTGCCGCCCCGAAGTGATCTGCGCCTATCCGATCACGCCGCAGACCCATATTGTCGAAGGCGTCGGCGAACTGGTCAAATCCGGGGCGCTGCAAAACTGCGAATTCATCAATGTCGAGAGCGAATTCGCCGCTTTGTCGGTGGCGATCGGCGCCTCGGCGGCGGGCGCCCGCGCCTATACCGCCACGGCCTCGCAGGGCCTGCTGTTCATGGCCGAAGCGGTGTACAACGCCGCCGGCCTCGGCCTGCCCATCGTGATGACGCTCGGCAATCGGGCGATCGGCGCGCCGATCAATATCTGGAACGATCATTCCGACGCCATGTCGATGCGCGACGCCGGCTGGATGCAATTGTTCGCCGAAAACAACCAGGAGGCGGTCGACCTGCACATCATCGCCTTCCGGCTGGCGGAAGAATTGTCCATGCCGGTGATGGTCTGCGTCGACGGTTTTATTCTCACCCATGCTTTTGAGCGCGTCGACATTCCCGAGCAGGCGCAGGTCGACGCCTTCCTGCCGCCCTATGATCCCGTGCAGGTGCTCGACCCCGACAATCCCGCTTCCATCGGCGCCATGGTCGGCCCCGAGGCTTTCACCGAAGTCCGTTTTCTCGCCCATTACAAGCAGCGTCAGGCGCTGCGGCTGATCCCCGCGCTCTCAGACGATTTCGCCAAAATATTCGGGCGCGCGTCGGGCGGGCTGCTGCGCGCCTATCGCACCGAGGACGCCGAAACCATTGTCGTCGCCATGGGCTCCGTGGTCGGCACCATCAAGGATGTCGTCGACGAGTTGCGCGACGAGGGCCAGAAGATCGGCGTGGTCACTCTGGTCTCCTACCGCCCGTTCCCCGTCGAGGCTTTGCGCGACATTTTGAAGACCGCCAAGCACGTTGTTGTGATTGAAAAGAGCGTTTCGGTGGGCTTGGGCGGACCGCTCGCCGACAATACCGATGGCGCCTTGCGCAATCTGGACAACCGGCCGCTGCTGCATTCCGCCATCGCCGGTCTCGGCGGACGGCCGATCACCCGGGCGTCCTTGAAACGACTTTTTCATGACGCCGTGCATGCGCCCTGGGAGGGACCGTTCTTCCTCGACCTCAACGAGCGCGTGGTCGGGCGCGAAATCCATCGGGTGCGAAAAGTGCGCCGCTCCGGCGCGACCGCCGAAAACATTTTGCGACAGCTCGCGCTGGCCAGCCATCTTCCGCAGGAGTGAGACGCCATGGACGACAGCACGCTCGCTCAGCAACAACAAAAGCTCAAATATTATCAGAAGGGCACGTTCACCGTCGGCAACCGTCTGGTCTCCGACGCGGAGCGGTCGGTGCAGGCGTCGGCCGAGCGCAGCAATGCGCTGACCTCGGGCCATCGCGCCTGTCAGGGCTGTGGCGAGGCGCTCGGCGCCCGCTACGCCATCGACGCCGCCATGCGCGCCACCGGCAACGATCTGATTGCGGTCAACGCCACCGGCTGCCTCGAAGTGTTCACCACCCCCTACCCCGAGACCTCCTGGCAATTGCCCTGGCTGCACTCTTTGTTCGGCAATGCGGCGGCGGTGGCGACCGGGGTTGCGGCGGCGCAGCGCGTAAAAGGCAAGGCCACGCGGGTGATCGCGCAAGGCGGCGACGGCGGCACCACCGATATCGGGTTCCAGTGCCTGTCCGGCATGTTCGAGCGCAATGATGACGTACTCTACATCTGCTACGACAACGAAGGCTATATGAACACCGGCGTGCAGCGGTCGTCCGCCACGCCGCCGGCGGCGCGCACCGCCACCACGCCGGCGCTCGGCCCGGAGCCGGGCAATGTGTTCGGCACCGGCAAATTCGTGCCGAAAATCGCCGTGGCGCATGGCATTCCCTATGTCGCCACCGCCACCGTCGCCGACCTGCGCGATTTGGAGGCCAAGGTCATCAAGGCCATGGGCATCAGGGGCGCGCGCTATATCCAGATCAACGTCCCCTGCCCGCTCGGCTGGGGCGCGCCCTCCTATGACACGATCAAACTGGCGCGTCTGGCGGTGGAATGCGGGCTTTATCCGATCTTTGAAGCCGAGCATGGCCGCATCACCCAATCGCGGAAAATCAGGCGGCGCATTCCGGTGCGCGACTATCTGATCCTGCAAAAGCGCTACGCCCATCTGTTCCGCAATGGCGTGGACGACCCGCGCGTGGCGCGGCTGCAGGCGATCTGCGATGCGCATATCGAGGACTACGGACTTTTGGGCGACGACGAAGCGTGAGGCGCGACCATGGATCATGATTTTGCAATCACGCTGGACGTCGGCACCTCGCTCGCCAATCACACCGGCGCGTGGCGCACGTTTCGGCCGGAATATGTCCACCGCCTGCCGCCCTGCAACGCCGCCTGCCCCGCCGGCGAGGATATTCAGGGCTGGCTGAGTTTTGCTGAAGCGGGCGACTATGAAGCGGCCTGGCGGGCGCTGACGAAAAACAATCCGCTGCCGGCCGTCATGGGCCGCGTCTGCTACCACCCCTGCGAAACCGCCTGCAACCGCGCCCAGATCGACGCCGCCGTCGGCGTCAACGCCGTCGAGCGCTTTTTGGGCGACATGGCCATTGCCAAAGGCTGGGCTTTTGAGCCGCCTGCGCAAAAGAGCGGGAAAAAAGTTTTGGTGGTGGGCGCCGGACCCGCGGGGCTTTCCGCCGCCTATCACTTGGCGGTGCTTGGCCATGACGTGAACATTCGGGAGGCCGGTCCCGCCCCCGGCGGCATGATGCGCTTCGGCATTCCCAAATATCGCCTGCCGCGCGACGTGCTCGACGCCGAAGTCGCCCGCATCGCCGCGCTCGGCGTGCGCATCGACTACAACAGCAAGGTTTCCGACCTCCAGGCGACGATAAAGGAGGGCGGGTTCGACGCGGCCTTTCTGGCGGTCGGCGCCCATATCGCCAAGCGCGCCTATATTCCCGCCGGCGAGGCCACCAAGATTCTGGACGCCGTGCAGGTGCTGGCGTCGATGGAAGGCGCGGAACAACCGTTGTTGGGCCGGCGCGTCGTCGTCTATGGCGGCGGCAATACCGCGCTCGACGTGGCGCGCACGGCGAAGCGTCTGGGGGCGGAAGAGGCGATCATCGTCTATCGCCGCACCCGCGAAAAAATGCCGGCGCATGATTTCGAGCTGGAGGAGGCGCTGGAAGAAGGCGTGATGATGAAGTGGCTGTCCACCATCAAGCACGTCGACGCCGGCGCGATCACCGTCGAAAAGATGAAGCTGGACGAAACCGGCTTTCCCCAGCCGACCGGCGAATTCGAGACGCTGGAGGCCGATTCCGTGGTTCTGGCGCTCGGCCAGGATGTTGACCTCTCCTTGCTCGACGGCGTGCCCGGCCTTGAGTTCGCCGATGGTCTCGTAAAAGTCGGACCGGACATGATGACCGGCGCAACAGGCATTTTTGCCGGCGGCGACATGGCGCCCTCCGAGCGCACGGTGACGGTGGCTGTCGGCCATGGCAAAAAGGCGGCGCGCCACATCGACGCCTTTTTGCGCGGCGCGGCCTATGCGCCGCCGCCCAAGCATGAACTGGCGGGCTTTGAACACCTCAACGCCTGGTATTATGGCGAGGCCCCGCAGACCCTGCGGCCGACGCTGGAAATCGCCCGGCGCTCCTCGACGTTCGAGGAAGTGGTCCAGGGGCTCGACGAGAGCAATGCGCTTTACGAGGCGCGGCGCTGCCTGTCCTGCGGCAATTGCTTTGAATGCGATAATTGCTACGGCGTTTGCCCCGACAATGCGGTGATCAAGCTTGGGGCGGGCCAGGGTTTTCGCTTCAATTACGATTTCTGCAAGGGCTGTGGCGTCTGCGAAGCCGAATGCCCCTGCGGCGCGATCGCCATGGCGCCGGAGGAGATCTAAAAGCATTTTGGTTTGCGCATATTCTTTTCCGAAAACCGCGCACACTTTTCGGGAATATGCGGCTCCTCCTCAGGGCCTATTTCGTGGCGCGCGGCCGTGAGGTAGCGTCGTCCTCGAGCTGGAGGGGGAATCCTCTCCGCGCGAAAAAAGGTCAGAACTGGCAAGGAGAGGAAACATGGCGCGCAAGATCATCATCGCCGGGGCCGCCGGCGTCCTGCTGGCGCTGTCGCACGGCGCCTTCGCCGAGTCCGCGCGGAAGCCGGACGCCGCCGAAGCCCACGAAATGCTGTTGAACGTGGTCACCGAGGTGAAGGTCAACCGGCAGAACGCCTTCGACGCGTTCAACCAGGGCAGCGGCCGTTTCGTCAACGGCGACCTCTATGTGTTCTGCACCGACGCCAAAACGGGCAAATTCGTCGCCGAGGGCAATGTCAACGCCAAGGACCTCCTGGGCACCGACGTTCGCGCGCTTAAAGACGTGAACGGCAAGCCGTTCGGCCAGGAAATTTTCGCGGCGGGCCTAAAGCCGGAAGGCGAGATCACCGAGATCGACTATCTCTTCGGCAAGCCGAGCGACCCGAAGCCCGCGCCCAAGACCAGTTTTGTCACCAGGGTCGACGAGGATTACGCCTGCGGCGTCGGCTATTACAAGTAAGCCGCGCCTTTGAGGCGGCCGAGCCGCCGCCGCGAACCGAGGCCGTTCCCGAAACCGCTCGTCCCCGACGGGCGGTTTTGCTTTGCGCTTTGCAAGAATTGATTCGGGAAGAACGGCGGCGTTAATCATTTATTAACCTTTTAGTAGGCCGGGAACAAATTCCCCCTGTTCGGGCTTGCTTTGTCCCAAGTGTCAACTTGTCGCGCATCTTCTTTTGTTCGCCCGGGTTTCTACTTAAGAGATCGCCACAGGTCTGTGGGAGCGAGCGCGGGGCGCAAACTCCGGCCATCTCGAGGCGTCATAGCGACCCCTTGCGCCCTGGCGTCGCGGCGTTTAAGCGAAATTTCCTTTTACAAACCCCAGGCGAGCCGATGATCCCCCGCTATTCCCGCCCCGAAATGGTTTCCATCTGGGAGCCGCAGACCCGATTCAAGATCTGGTTCGAGATCGAGGCGCACGCCTGCGACGCGCTGGCGGAGATCGGGGTCATTCCGAGGGAAAGCGCCAAAAACATCTGGGACAAGGCTGGAAACGTCACGTTCGACGTCGACCGCATCGACGAGATCGAGCGGGTGACGAAGCATGACGTCATCGCCTTCCTCACCCATCTCGGCGAATTCATCGGGCCGGATTCGCGCTTCGTCCACCAGGGCATGACCTCGTCCGACGTGCTCGACACCTGCCTCAATGTGCAGCTCACCCGCGCCGCCGACATTCTGCTGGCCGACATTGACGCGCTGCTCGCCGCCATCGAGCGCCGCGCCTTCGAGCACAAGCTCACCCCCTGCATCGGCCGCTCCCACGGCATTCATGCGGAGCCCGTCACCTTCGGCTTGAAGATGGCCGAGGCCTATGCCGAATTTTCGCGTTGCCGGGCGCGTCTGGTGGCCGCGCGCGAGGAAGTGGCGACCTGCGCGATTTCCGGCGCTGTCGGCACGTTTGCGAACATCGACCCGCGCGTGGAGGAGCATGTCGCCGCCCAAATGGGCCTGAAGCCCGAGCCGGTGTCGACGCAGGTGATCCCGCGCGACCGTCACGCCATGTATTTCGCCACGCTCGGCGTGATCGCCTCCTCGATCGAGCGGCTGGCCATCGAAATCCGGCATTTGCAGCGCACCGAGGTGCTGGAGGCCGAAGAATTCTTCTCCGAGGGGCAAAAGGGCTCGTCGGCCATGCCGCACAAGCGCAATCCCGTGCTCACGGAAAATCTCACCGGGCTTGCGCGGCTGGTGCGCGGCATGGCGATCCCGGCCATGGAGAATGTGGCGCTGTGGCATGAGCGCGACATTTCGCACTCCTCGGTCGAGCGCATGATCGGACCGGACGCCACCGTGACGCTCGATTTTGCGCTCGCCCGCCTCACCGGCGTGATCGACAAGCTGCTGGTCTATCCGAAGAACATGCAGAAGAATCTCGATCAGCTCGGCGGGCTCGTCCATTCGCAGCGCGTGCTGCTGGCGCTGACGCAAAAGGGCGCCTCGCGCGAGGACGCCTATAAATTCGTGCAGCGCAACGCCATGCCGGTCTGGCGCGGCGAGGGCAATTTTTTGGAACTGCTCAAGAAGGACCCGGACGTTTCCAAACTGATGACCGACGCCGAACTCGAGGAAAAATTCGATCTCGGCTATCATCTCAAGCACGTCGACACGATTTTCAAGCGCGTGTTTGGCCGCGCCTGAGGAACAAAGGCCGGCGCCTCCGGTTTGCGCAAGGCGGACAAAAATCCGCCTTGTCCTTGATCGGAGACGAAAAAATGATGAAGTCCCTCGTGGCGGCCGCGTTTTTTGCCTGTTCGCTCAGCCTGCTCACGCCAACATTGGCGCAAGCGCAACCCGGCTGGGATCGGGGCCACCACCACGGCTGGCATAACGGGCGACCCTACGGCTGGCGTCATGGCCATCATCATGGCTGGGGGCGAGGCCATCACTATGGCTGGGGCCACGGCCCTCATTACGGCTGGCGCCATCACCACCGCTCCTGGTGACCCAGTGTTGAATATTCGCCTGAAAGCCTCAGACTCCGGCGGAGCCCACCGCCGGTCGCTCAACTCAGCCTGCAATTAATTGCATTTCGCTCCTGAGAGCTTATGCTTGCGCCGCTTCCCAGGCGGAGTGATTGCAATGCAATTGTTCGAGGCTCTGAAGGAACAGCTGAAGTCGATCGGCGACCGCAAGCCCTACGACTTCATCGCCGCCGGCGTCATCTTCAACTATATCGCGGCCGAAAGCGGCCGGGCGGCGCTGGCTGAAGCCGCCGCTTTCGCCGGGACGACCACGCGCAAAGCCTATTACACCATCACGACCGCGAAAATCTTTTCGGATTATCCCGATCGTCCGCGCCTGCTGAAGATCGGCTGGACCAAGATCGAGAAGATCGCCACCCATGTCGAGGCTCAGATGTCCCGAGGTCTCGCCGTGGACCTTGAGGCCCTTGTCGCCAGCGCCGAAAAGCTGTCGACCGTCAATCTCGATGCGCGACTGAAAAGCCGGAAGGCTGTCAGCGCCGTGTTCAACCTGAATTTCACCGACGCGCAATGGACGATTGTTTGCGAGGCGCTGGTCGCCATCGGGCGCCGCCGTCCCGACGGCGCATGGCTCGGCGATAAGGAATCGGGGTTTGTCGAATTGGCGCAGCGGGCGATGCGGGGCTGAAACTCGTGGCCCGCCCCCGCCCTTCGAGACGCCCGCCCAAGGCGGGCTCCTCAGGGTGAGGGTGGTTCAGTTCACGTGATTTCTCAGTGGGTGCGGCCCATCGCTGAATCGAGGTTGTGGCCGACCTCCTCGAACCGGTCGCCCATTTCCTCGCGGGTGCGGCCGTCGACGACGGCGAGCGGCGCGGAAATGGCGAGGCCCGCCGCGGAGCCGACCGTCGCGGCGGCGCCGGTCGCGGTCTGCGCCAGCACGCCGCCGAGCCCAGCCTTTTCCTCAAAGCTCTGACCGCTGGCGAGACGCGCGCCAATGGAGCGCACCACTTCCGGGCTCGCGGCGAATTTGGTGTGGCCGAGGCTGTCGGGCGACTTGATGTCGGTGAGGTCGATCGGCGTGATCCGCTCCTTGCGGAAGAAGGAGGCGAAGGGCTCGACCTCGGGATCGACGGCGCCGATGCGCTGGCCGTCCCAGACCACGCGCGAGGCTTGCAGCGCCTTGTCGTCGCGGGACACGAACATGGTGAAGGGCGGCCGGGGTTCGCCGATCTGCGCGATCTGGCGGCGGAACACGTCGACATCCACGTCCGGCGCGGCCAGCATCACCTGCTTGATCTTGGGCGCGATCTTCCGGTCGCGGATCGCCATCTGCCGCAGCGCTTCGAGCGTCACCCAATTGCCCATGGAATGGGCGAGGATGTTGATCTCGGTGACCGCGGGGTCGCGCTGAAGCCCCATCAACAGGGCTTCCAGGGCGTCGCGGGAATAATTCGCGCTTTCGCGGTCGTAGCCATAGCCGAGCAGGCTGCCGCGCGACGGCCAGGTGAACAGGACCGGCGTCTCCTGCAAACGGGCGTCGTGAACGAATTGGGCGAGGCGGAACACGGCCTCGCTGAAGCGGGTGTTGTAGCCGTGGATGAACACCAGCACGCGGCCGTTATGGGCCTGAAGCAGGCGCTGGTTGAAGCGCTTGTGCGCCTCGTCGCGCGTCAGCATCTCGCTGCGCAGGGCGACGAACTGGCGGGAGGGATCGCCGCTGCGATCGTCTGGAACCTGCACCTCGCCGATGACGCGATTGGCGTCGGGCGGGATCGAGACGAGAATATCGGCGAAATTATACGCGACGTCGCGTTCGCCGCCGAACATGCGCTCGGGTTCGGGCGCAGGCTTGCGCGTGGTCGCGACCAGCACGTTGACTTCGCTCGCGCCCGGGACCGTGCCGCTGACAGGCAACAATCCGCCATTGAGCCGGCCGGAGCAGCCGGCGAGCAGCAGACATGAAAGGAGAAGGGCGCGTATCATAGGCCAGCCATAACATGGGCGCAGCCGTGGCCCAAGCCTGGCTTTGCCTTTAACCTAGCTTTGCCGTTCCACGGCGCGCCGGAGCGTGCTAGCCTCCTTGAAAAATACAATCAGGAGGACCCATGCTCAACCGCCGATCCATGCTCGCCGGATTATTGGCCTGCCCCGTTTGCGCCGGCCTCGCTCGCGCCGAGGGCGCTGCGCCGCACTGGACTTATGAGGGCCATGGAGGCGCCGACGAATGGGGCGCCCTCGATTCCCGCTTCAAGGCCTGCGCCGTGGGCGCGGAGCAGTCGCCCATCGACTTGAAGAAGGCGACCAAGGCGGACGTCGGCGCGCTGAAAATCGACTGGAAGCCGGAGGCCAACAAAGTGGTCAACAACGGCCACACCATTCAGTGCAATGTGGCCAACGCCTCTACCGCAACGCTCGACGGCGAAACGTACACGCTCAAGCAATATCACTTTCACACGCCGAGCGAACACGCGCTGGACGGCGCCCGCACCGACATGGAGGTCCATTTTGTTCACGCCAATGCGGCGGGCAAGCTGGCGGTCGTCGGCGTGCTGATGAAGGCGGGCGCGAAACACGACGGTTTCGCCGCGATCATGGCGGCGGCGCCGGCGACGGAAGGCGAAGCGACGCTCGCCAAGGCGGTAGATCCCAAAACCTTCCTGCCCAAGAGCAAGGCGCGCTTCCGCTATGAGGGATCGCTGACCACTCCGCCCTGTTCGGAAATCGTCGACTGGAACGTTTTCGAGCAGCCGATCCAGGTGGCGGAGAGCGACATCAATACTTTCGTAAAACTGTTTCCGATGAACGCCCGGCCTTTGCAGACGATCGGCCGGCGGTTCTTGCTGAAGGGAAGCTAAGCGACCTTATCCGCCATCGTCGCCCCGCGTGCGCCCAGCGGCTTGTTCGCCTCGGTGGTGTCGCGCGCGGTCTGATGTTCGGCCTCGGCGTCCACCTCGGCGCCGAGCAGAACCGCCGTCGCCGAAAGCCACAACCAGGTCATGAAGCCGATCACGGCGCCCAGCGAGCCGTAGGTTTCGTTGAACTTGCCGAAATTGGCCGCATACCAGGAGAACAGCAGCGACGCCAGCAGCCAGAGCAGCGCGGCGAAGGCGCCGCCCCAGCTCACCCAGCGCCAGCGCGGTTTTTCGCGGCTGGGGCCATAGCGGTAGATCACCGCCAGCGCCAAGGTCAAAATCACCAGCAGCGCCGGCCAACGGCCGAAGCGCAGCAGCGCCGCCGCCTCGCCCGAAAGCCCGAGCGTCTCGAACAGCACGGGGACCACGACCACGGCGGCGGCGGCGAGCAGCGCAAAAACAATTCCCGCGATGGTGAAGGCGAGCGATTCCGCATTGAGTTGGATGAAGCTGCGCTTTTCCGTTTCGCCATTGATGACGTTGAGCGTGTCGAACAGGCTTTTCATCGCCGAATTGGCGCTCCACAGCGAGATCACCAGGCTCACAATAAAAGTGACGCTCAGCGTCTGCGTCCCGCGCGAGGCGATGCGCGCCATTTGTTCGCGCGCCACCTCGACGGCGCCGCTCGGGGCGAAGCCGGCGAGCGTGTCGACATGAGTCATGATGGTCCGCGGATCGAAGAACAGGCCGTAAATCGCCACCAGCGCCGCCAAAGCCGGGAAGACGGCGAGCAGCGTGTAAAACGTCATCCCCGCCGCCAGCGCCAGGATCCGGTGCTCGGTGAAATTGGTGTAGACGCGGGCAAAAATATCCTTCCAGCCCCGCGGGGAAATTTCGGTCGGCGCATCCGCCGACCGCCCGCGCGAGTCCCCGCCCGCGTCCCCGACCGCGTCGTCATCGTGGAGCGCGCCGCGCGCCGGCGGGCGAGAGCCAAAACCGGCGGCCATCAGGCCGACGGTCGCGGCGATCGCCCAGAGCGGCGGCCCGGCGGCGGCGGCGCGCTCCGTCATTCAGGCGCCGCGCGCGGTTTGCTGCAGGGGCGCGGAGCCGAGCTCGTCCACGGCCTTGGCCGTGTCCTCGCCCGATTCTTTGGTCTGCCCCGAGGGCTTGCGCTTTTCGCCCGCCGATTCGGCCTTGGCCGCCGCGCCCTCGAACGCGCCCTCGAACGCCCCTTGGGCCGCGCCTTGCGCCGCCTCCTTGGCGGCTTCGAGCCCTTGCTCGGCGCTCTCGCGCAGTTTCGCGGCGGTGTCGGCGAGGGCGCGCTCCTCCGCCTCGCTCTGCGGGGCCAGGGCGCCGACCGCGGCGCCGATGGCCAGACCGAGCCCCGCCAGCACCAGCGGCTGCTCGCGGCAGAAGCTGGCGAAGGCCGCGCCGGTGTGCATGGCGCGCTGGCGCGTCGCGCTGACCGAGGTCGCGACCCCATGCGCCGCCGTGCGCGCGCCATGCGACAGCGAATGCGCGCCGCTGGACGCCGCCGAGCGCACACTGTTCACGGCCGCGCCCGCCGTCTCCTTCACCGCATGTCCGGTTTCGGCCGCCCTGCGCCGCGCCCGCTCGGCCGCGTCGCTGGCCCTCTGCCGCACGCTTTCGGCCGCGTCGGAGGCCGCGCCGCTCCAGGCGCGCGCCGTCTCCGCCGTCGAGTCGCGCATGGCTTCGACCGAGCCTTCGGCGCCTTCCATCCATTCGCCGGACATGTCCGCGACCCCTCCGTTGCGGCGCGTGTTGCCGCCGCCGAACATCAGCCAGGCGACGCCCGCGCCGATCAGCGCCAGAGGCGCCGGGTTATCGACCGCCTGCTTCTTGAGATTGGTCAGCAGGGTCGCGGCGTCGCCGCCGCCGACCCGCTCCAGCAGTTGGTCGACCACCTGCCCGGGCGTCATCGCCGTGCGCAATTCCCCGATCGTGTCGGCGAGCTGACTGCGCGTCAGCTCGGCTTCGCGTTCAAGCTGCTCGCTGTATGTCACGTTCGCCCCCCACCTGTTGCTTGACCACCGTCGCGTCGCGCCGCAATTGCCTCACGGTGCGATCCGGCATGAGTTCTTCCGCCCGCAGGCGCCCGGCCCCCGACATGACCAGGATCAGGCCGACGATCAGCGTGACGCCGCCGACGATCAGCGCCGACCAATAGGAGGCGAGCTGATAGTTTTCGATCAACGCCGCCGTGGCCGCCTGGAGCAGGATGACCAGCGCGGGAATCAACAGGACAGCGCCGCCGACCAGCAGGCCGATGCCGCGGCCGACCCGGCCGACGTTTTCGGAGAGTTCGGCGCGCATCAACTGCGTTTCCTTGCCGAACAAAGAGGTCGCCTGGTTGAAGAGATCGCCGATGATGTCGGCGACAGGACGTTGGGTCTGGTAAGACATGTGACCTCCTCTCACCGCATCGGCGCGCCGGGAAACGCGTCGGCATGCGGCGCGCCGCCGACATGCGTCTCGGTGCGGGGTGTGGCGCGCGCGGCGCTTTTCACCAGACGGGACAGCGCGAAGCCGGCCGCCATTGCGCCGCCGAACAGCATCAGCGGGTCGCGGCGTCCGAAATTGTTGATGTCGCCCACGAGCCCGCGCATGTTGTGGTCGCGCAGGGCGCCTGCGCCCTTCTCGATCCGCTCGGCCGCCGCATGGGCGAATTCGGCGGCGAGCGGCATTTGCGCGTTCAGTTCGTCGGCCGCGCCATGTACGGCGCGCGCCATATCGTCGAGCCGGCTGGCGCCGGCTTTTTTTTGCTTGTCCGCAAACTCTTCAGCGCGATTGAATGTTGTGTCCGGATCCATCGAGGCCGCCCATCGGTTCGGAATCGCCATGCCTGATGCAACAGCGAACGAAAGGGCGCGTTCCCCCGGGGCGCGAAAAAAATCCGAAAAAAAGCTCTGGCTTTACAATCCCTTGGCGAGGCGATCGAAGGCGATGAGCCGCTCCAGAAGCGCAGGCATTTCGCTTAACGGAACCATGTTCGGGCCATCCGAAAACGCTTCGTCCGGGCGGTCGTGGGTCTCGATGAACAGGCCGGCGACGCCGACCGCGACCGCGGCGCGGGCCAGCACCGGAACGAACTCGCGCTGGCCGCCGGACGACGTCCCCTGCCCGCCCGGCTGCTGGACGCTATGGGTGGCGTCAAAGATCACGGGCGCGCCGATTTGCTGGGCCATGATCGGCAGGCCGCGAAAATCGGTCACAAGGGTGTTGTAGCCGAAGCTCGCGCCGCGCTCCGTGACCAGCACATTGGAATTGCCGGCCTCGGTGATTTTCGCCGCGACATTCTTCATGTCCCAGGGGGCCAAGAACTGGCCTTTTTTCACGTTCACCGGCTTGCCCGTGGCGGCGGCGGCGAGCAGCAGATCGGTCTGACGGCAGAGGAAGGCCGGGATTTGCAGGAGGTCGACCACTTCGGCGACGGGGGCGCATTGCTCCTTTTCATGGATGTCGGTGACGACGGGCAGGCCGAAGGTCGCCTTCACCTCGGCAAAAACTTTTAGAGCCTCGTCGAGGCCGATGCCGCGCCGGCCCTTGGCCGAGGTGCGGTTGGCCTTGTCGAACGAGGATTTGAAGACCAGGCCGATGTTCAGCCGTTCCGCGATTTTTTGCAGGCTTTCGGCCATGAACAGCGCGTGGTCGCGGCTTTCCATGGCGCAGGGGCCGGCGATCAGGGCGAGCGGCAGATCATTGCCGAATTTGGCGGCGCGCGGGCCGGCGCCGATGGTGACGTGAGGGGCGGCGGACATTGTTCGCTCCTAAAGCGCCTCGAAGGCGAGGATGAGGCCGGCGGGGCGCTCGGCGAGCACGAGCCGGTCGGATTTTTCCTCGAAGGCTAAATTCGCGGCGTTGAAGAAGGCGCGCGTCGCCTTGAGCGAGGAGATAGTGAACACCAGCGCCTGGTCGCCCGCGCCATAGCGCTGCGCGAAGGCGGCGGAGGTCAGCGCCTCCAGCCGGGCGTTGGCGAGTTTCAGCTCAACGCCGGCGGAGGTGGCGCGCATTTCGCGCTGGTTGGCGGCGCGCCCCAGGGTTTCGGCGTGATCGGCGGGGTTTTCCATGGTTTTTGCGACGGCCGCCAGGGCGCGCGCGCCATTGGGATGCGGCGCCGGCGCGCCCGCGTCCGGGTTGGGCAGCTCGGTCATGGTCAGGCTGATCGGGCCAAAGGCGGGGGTCGGCTCGGCGGCGTCGCGCAGGACGATACTGGTCGAGCCCAGCGCGATCACGCCGCCGGGCAGCAGCGCGAAGCCGAGGCGCGCCCATTGCTGGCGCGCGTCTGCGGCGCTTTCCGGGACGATGGTGACGCTGTTGAGATGGTGAGGCATGCGAGGTCGAATTTGATTTGCGGGCGGAGCTTTATGGGGCAAGCCCGGGTTGGCGTCCAGACCGGCGCGATGGCGCGCGGCTTTCCTTTGGATTGCCGGATGAACATGCTAGAAAAGCCGGGACCCCTGTTTTTCCGTTTTGGAGGCGCATATGCGCATGTCCGTCGTTCCACCCCATAGCCTTTTGTTCTCCGCCTTCGTCGCCCTCGCGGTCCTCGTTCCGGCTCTGGCGCATGCGCGCCCCACCGAGCAGGAAATGTTGGAGCAGGTCGGAACCGGCGGCGGCAAGATCGTCGTCAACATCGATAAATCCACGCAGAAAATGACGGTGACCGTTGAAGGCGGCCCCACCTATACTTGGCCGGTTTCGACGGGCATGCGCGGCTATTCGACGCCGTCGGGGAATTATACCGCCACGTCGATGAACGAGATCTGGTACAGCAAGGAATTCGACAACGCCCCCATGCCCCATGCCGTGTTCTTCATGCGAGACGGCCACGCCATTCACGCCACCTATGAGGTCAAGCATTTGGGCAAGCCCGCCTCGCATGGCTGCGTGCGGCTGTCGCCCCAGAACGCCACCACGCTGTTCGAGCTGGTGAAGAAGAGCGGGCTGAACAATACGCAGGTGATCGTCAGCGGAACCAGCCCCGGCGGGGATTATCTGGCCGGGCGCAAGCAGGAGCCGCAGGTGATCCAACCTGCGCGCGAGGCTTCGCGGCAGCCTGTTCGGCAGGTTGTGAGACAGCCTGCGCCGCAGGTTCAGGAACCGTTTTTCCCGCGGATTTTTGGGTTCCAGTAAGCGCGCAGTCCCGGCGGGCGTGAGCGAGAGGGATCAATCGTTCACGTCGGTCGCGGCGAAATCATTGCCGACGTAAAGCAGTCTGGCCTTGAAGTGGCGCGCGGCGGCGTAGGACAGGCAATCGCCGAAGTTGAGCCCGTATCGGCCGGCGCCAAATCTTTGTCGCGCAAGCGCCGCGAGGGCGATCATTTCAGGCGAAATGCCGGCGACCTCGACGCCGAGCGCCGCGACGAGGCGTTCGACCAGACTATGCGTCTCGGTCGGAGCAAGCTCCCGGACGCGGGACAGAGCCAGGGCGGCTTCAAAAACATTGATGCAGGTTGTGACGGGATTGTTTGCGGAAGCGATGGCTTCGGCCAGCTTTTCCCAACCCGGCTCCTCCAGGGCGATGGCGACGAGCGCGCTGGTCTCGACCAGCAGCCTCACTCGCCCCATTCCCGATCGAAAAACGCCTTGTCGGCCTTCTCGCCGGTTTTTCGCGCCGCGCGCAGGCGTTCGTGAATTTTTTCGAGCCGTTCGGACACCGGTGTTGAGGCCTGATCGCGCGCCAAAGCCTCCTCGCAGGCGACCTTGACGGCCTCGGTCAGGGTCAGCTGGCGGGCTTGCGCCAGCTTGCGCACCGCTTCCGTGGCGGCGAAATCCCTGATGTGCAGCGGCATGGCGCTCCCTCGTCTACACAGAGAGATAGCATTGTCTACACACAGCTTCAAGGAACAGGCGTGCAGCCTTACACGAGCCGGCTTTGCGCCTTTGCCGCCGCGATAAAGCTGGCGAACAGCGGGTGCGGCTCGAAGGGGCGGCTTTTTAGTTCGGGATGGTACTGCACGCCAATGAACCAGGGGTGGTCCGCCAGCTCCACAGTCTCGGGCAACAGACCGTCCGGCGATGTGCCGGCGAAGATCAGGCCGCAGTTTTCCAGCTTTTCGCGATACGCCATGTTCACTTCGTAGCGGTGGCGGTGGCGCTCGGAAATTTCCGTCTTGCCGTAGATTTCCGCGATTTTTGAACCCGCTTTCAACCGCGCCGGATAGGCGCCGAGCCGCATCGTGCCGCCGAGATCGCCGCTCTGTTCGCGCTTTTGCAGCTCATTGCCCTTCAACCATTCGGTCATCAGGCCGACCAGCGGTTCTTTCGTCGCCCCGAATTCGCTCGAGGTCGCCTTTTCCAGGCCGGCGAGCGAGCGCGCCGCCTCGATCACCGCCATCTGCATGCCGAAACAAATGCCGAAATAGGGGAGATTCCGCTCGCGGGCGAAGCGCGCCGCCGCGATTTTGCCTTCCGCCCCGCGCTGGCCGAACCCGCCGGGCACCAGAATGCCGTGGACGTGTTCGAGATAGGGCGCGGGGTCCTGGTGCTCGAAAATTTCCGATTCGATCCAGTCGAGATGGACTTTGACCCTGTTCGCCATGCCGCCGTGGGTCAGCGCCTCGATCAGCGATTTATAGGCGTCGAGCATGCCGGTATATTTGCCGACCACCGCGATGGTGACCTGACCCTCGGGATTGTGGATGGCGCGCGACACCGCCTGCCAGCGCGACATGTCGAGGCGCGGCGCCGGGTCAATGCCGAAGGCCGCCAAGACTTCGCGGTCGAGGCCGGCGGCGTGGTAGGCGAGCGGCACGTCATAGATCGAGGCGGCGTCGCGCGCCTCGACCACCGCGGATTCGCGCACGTTGCAGAACAGGCCGAGCTTGCGGCGCTCCTCGACCGGGATTTCGCGGTCGCAGCGGCACAGCAAAATGTGCGGCTGGATGCCGATCGAGCGCAGTTCCTTGACAGAGTGCTGGGTGGGTTTTGTCTTGACCTCGCCGGCCGAGGGGATGAACGGCAGCAGGGTCAGGTGGATGAAACAGGTGTGGTTGCGCGGCAGGTCATTGCCGAGCTGGCGGATCGCCTCGAGAAACGGCATGGCTTCGATGTCGCCGACCGTGCCGCCGATTTCCACGAGCACAAAATCATAGGCGTCATTGCCGTCGAGAACGAAATCCTTGATGGCGTTGGTGACGTGCGGAATGACCTGCACGGTGCCGCCGAGATAATCGCCGCGCCGCTCCTTGGCGATAATGTCCTGATAGATTCGGCCGGTGGTGACATTGTCCTGTCGGTTCGCCGAGCGTCCGGTGAAACGCTCGTAATGGCCAAGGTCCAGGTCGGTTTCCGCGCCGTCGTCGGTGACAAAACATTCGCCGTGCTGGTAGGGTGACATGGTGCCGGGATCGACGTTCAGATAGGGGTCGAGCTTTCGCAGCCGCACCGTATAGCCGCGCGCTTGCAGCAGCGCGCCGAGCGCGGCGGAGGCCAAGCCCTTGCCGAGCGAGGACACCACGCCGCCGGTGATGAAGATGTACCGCGCCATGACAAGTCCTCAAGGTTTTGCGCACGCGGAGGACCTGCGTCCCTCGCTTGCCGGTTCGTCTTCAATGGGAAAATCCGCCGCGCCAGAAGTCGCAGCGAAGCCTAGCCGGAGCGCGGGAGAAAGAGGCTCCCGCGCGAAACGAAAGGCGTTACTGCGAGCGCGGCGGCGCTTGCGGCTCCGGCGCGGCCGGGGTGGGCGCGGCGGGCTGTTCCAGCTTCTTCAACTGATCCATCAGCTTTCCGCCCTCGCCCTTGGTCTCGCCGGCCGGGGCCGTCGAAGCCGGCTGCTCGAACACCGAGGTGTTGGTGCGCGTGTAGCTGGCGAGGATCGTCAGACCCAGGCTGGTGGCGAAGAACAGGAAGGCGAGGATGGCGGTGGCGCGGGTGAGCGCGCTCGCCTGGCCGCGCCCGGTGAAGAACGAGCCCGAACCGCCGCCGATGCCGAGCGCGCCGCCTTCGGAGCGCTGCAGCAGAATCGTGACGATCAGGGCCACGACGATCAGCATGTGAACAACGATCAAAACCGTCTGCATGGCGCTTTCCAACAAGGCAAGCCGCCGGAGACTCTGGCCGGCGGCGGAATTTGTGGCGTCTTTAGACCAATTCGAGCCGCAAAGGAAGGGGTTGAGCCGTTCGGTTCATGGGGAAAGCCTTGTCCGAGGGCGATCGGGCTGTGAGGCGGATGATGGGGGATGAACGCCCCGCTCCAACGCACGAACCCCTCATCCGGCGCTGACGCGCCACCTTCTCCCGCAAGGGGAGAAGGAAGGGAGCCCTTCACTTGTAAACGCCGGCGATGCCCAAAAAATCCTTCGCCGTCAGGCTGGCGCCGCCGACCAGCGCGCCATTGACGTTTTCCACCGCCATCAGTTCGGCGGCATTGGTCGGCTTGACCGAGCCGCCGTAGAGGATGCGCACTTTTTCGCCCTCGCCCGGCAGCAGGTCGATCAGCTCGTGGCGGATGAAGGCGTGGACTTCGGCCACATCGGCCGCCGTGGGGGTTAGGCCGGTGCCGATCGCCCAGACCGGCTCATAGGCGACCACCAGCGTCGCCGCCGTCGCGCCATGGGGCAGCGATCCCGCAATCTGCGACCCGACCACCGCCAGCGTTTGCCCGGCCTCGCGCTGGTCGCGGGTTTCGCCGACGCAGACGATGGCGATCAGCCCGGCGCGCAAGGCGGCTTCGGCCTTGGCGCGCACCACTTCGTCGCTCTCGCCATGATCGGCGCGGCGCTCGGAATGGCCGACGATGACATAAGTCGCTCCGGCGTCGCGCAGCATTTCGGCTGAGATGTCGCCGGTATGGGCGCCCGATGCGGCGGCGTGACAGTCCTGGCCGCCGATGGCGAGGCCGCCTCCGGCCGCAACTGCCGCGGCGATCAGGGTGGCGGGCGGGCAGATCAGGACTTCCGCGCGGCCCGCCTCGCCGGCCCTAGCGGCGCTGGCGATGGCGGTCAGTTCCGCGAGTGAGGCGGTCACCCCGTTCATCTTCCAGTTTCCGGCGGCGAGCGGGCGAATGTCAGTCATGGGCGGGCTCCAAAGGTGTACGCTGCGATAGCAGAGCCACGCTTCCTTGCCCAGTGGCGCAGAACCGCGCGACGCGACAAAAGGTCGCTGGCCCGAGACTTGCTTGTGTCTCGTCAGGAGTTGTTCGGATGCCGAACCGGGCCGCCATTGTGGCGCGCGCCTCACGCATCCCCGCCCAAACCTCAGCCTTGTCGGACTGGCGACCTCGATTTCGGCCAGTTCCCTACTCCCGTCGCAAAGACGACCGCCACGCCTGAGGGCGCTGGCGTCCTGCCGCTACGCTTCTGATATCCTTCAGAAAAGAGCGGTCTCTTGAAAGCTCCGCCATGACTGCCGCCAACACTGCGCTGCAAGACCTCGACGCGCGCCTGATCAAGCCGACCCATAGCGGTCCCACCCATGTCGCGGGGCGCACCGCCTTTCGCGGCGAGATTCGCCCCACAGACGACGATTCGGCGCTGCTGACCGCGGCGATCGCGGCGGCCGTGGCCGATGGCGCGCGCCTGTCGTTCCTCGCCGGCCAGCTGGAGAAATTTTCGCAGCTGCCGCTGCTGACCGCCGCTCTGGGCGGGGCGCTCGGCGCCGACGGCAAATATTTCATCTATGTCGCGGACGTACAGCGCGGCGACCGCTACCAGATCGCCTTTGGCGACGCCCTGCTCTATGTGCTGCCTTATGACGACGTGTCCGTCTATAATGAGCTGGTCGACGTCTTCTATCTCGACAAGTCCAAGATGAAGAAGTTCGACACCGCCGCCAAGATCGACGCGCTGGCCGACGGCGCCGCCAAATATGACGCGCGCTTTCCAAATCTGACTTATGAAGAAGGGCTTGCGCGGGTCTGACCCCGGTCGGCGGGGCTGGCTTCACCGGCGAATCCGGCCCCGCCGAAATGGATTGCGCGGGACGCGGCGCGTTTCTATAGTCCGGCGCCTTGCGCCACCCCGGCGCCGAACAGAGAAATTCCATGCTTGACGGTCTGCGGATCATTTCGAAAAACATTTTTGGGCGGGCCCTTCTCGCCGCCTTCGCCGCCCTGATCGTGGTCGGCTTCGGCTTTTTCGGCATTCGCGACGTGTTCACCAATTTCCGCGCCGACCAGCTCGCGACCATCGGCGACACGACCATTGGCGTCGCCCAGTATCGCAGCGAATATCAGTCTGAATTGCAGCGCCTGCAGCGGCAGGCCCGGCGCGCCATCACCAATGAAGAGGCCAAGGCCATCGGCCTCGACCGGCAGGTGCTCGCCCGCCTGCTCACCAGCGCCGCGCTCGACCAGGACGCGGCCCGGCTCGGCCTGAGCCTGTCCGACGCGGATGTCGCCAAGAGCATCAAGGCGGAGAAAATTTTCGCCGGCGCGGATGGAAAATTCGACCAGGCGCGGTTCGACATGATCCTGCGCGACAACGGCCTGAACGAAAACACCTATTTGCGCGAGGAGCGCGCCAATGCGGTGCGCCAGCAGATCGCCAGCGCCATTATCGGCGCCTATAAGATTCCGCAGCTGATGCTGGAGGCGATCAACCGTTTCAATGCCGAGACGCGCAAGGCCGACTATTTTGTTCTGCCGGCGCCCGACGCCAGCGCCCTGCCCGCCCCCACCGACGAGGCGGTGAAAGCCTTTTACGAGCTGCGCAAGGACAGCTACCGCAAGCCGGAATATCGCAAGGCCACCGTGCTGGTGGTTTCGCCCGAGGCTTTGGCGAAGTCGGTCGCGGTTTCGGATGAGGCGGCCAAGGCTGCTTACGACCGCGACCTCACGCAGAAATATGGGACGCCGGAAAAGCGCGTGCTGTTGCAGCTGACCTTCCAGAGCAAGGAGGCCGCCGACAAGGCCCGCGCCCGCATGGACAATGGCGTGCTGTTCAAGACCGTGTCGGAAGAAAAGGATACGGGCGGCGTGTTCGCCGATCTCGGCGAGGTCGCAAAGACGGGCGTGTTCGATCCCGCCGTGGCCGAAGCCGCGTTCAAGCCGAGCGAGCCGGAAGTGGTCGGCCCGTTCCAGGGCAAGTTCGGCACTGTGATCGTCAAGGTCGCGAAAATCATTCCGGGAACGACGCAAGCCTTCGCCTCGGTGAAGGACCAGATCAAGGCGGAGATCGCCAAGGGTCAGGTCAAGGGCGACCTGCAGGTCAAGCACGACAAGATCGAGGACCTGCGCGCCCAGGGCAAGAGTCTCGCCCAGGTGGCGCAGGAAATCGGGCTGTCGACCGAATCCATCGTCACCGACGCCTCCGGCGCCAACAAGGAGGGCGGTCCGGTCGGGGCGGCGCCGGAGCTGGTCAAGGCGATTTTCGCCTCCGACATTGGCGTCGACAATGATTCGGTGGCGCGCAAGGACGGCGGCTTCGCCTGGTTCGAGATCAATTCCATCGAGCCGTCGCGCCAGCAGCCGCTGGACGAGGTCAAGGCGCAGGTCGCCGAGGCGCTGAAAACGTCCGAAGCGCAGAAGGCGCTCGCCGCCAAGGCCAATGACCTCGTGAAAAAAATCGAGGGCGGCGCCGCCATCGCCGATCTCGCCCGCGCCAATGACGCGAAGCTGCAGCAGGCGACCAATGTGCGGCGCGCCGGCGGCGAGGGGCTGAGCGAAGCGGCGGTGGCGCAGATTTTCGCCCTGCCCGTCGGCGCGTCCGGCGTGGCGCTGGCCGACAAGGGCGGGCGCTATGTCTTAAAAGTGACGGATTCGACCGTGCCGCCGCTCGACCCCAAGGACCCCAATCTCGCGCGCGCCGCGCCGCAACTCGAAGGCGCCATGGCCGACGAGCTCCTGGTTGAATATGTCGGCGGCCTCGAATCGCAGCTTGGCGTGAAGATCAACCAGACCTCGCTGCGCAGCGCGCTCGGCTCGGAGCAGTGAGCATGTTCAGCCCGGAATTCGACGCTTTCGCCAAGACTTTTGACGCGGGCGAACCGTCGCTGGTCAGCCTGAAACTGGTGGCCGATCTTGAAACCCCGGTTTCGGCGTTCTTAAAACTGTCGGCGGGGCGGAAGGGCGACGTGTTCCTGCTGGAATCCGTCGAAGGCGGCGCCGCGCGCGGCCGCTATTCGATGATCGGCCTCGATCCCGACGTGATTTTCCGCGTCACCAACGGCCAGGCGGAAATCAACCGCGACGCGCTGCGCAACCGCGACGCTTTTGTACCCTGCCCGCAAAAGCCGTTGGACGCCTTGCGCGCCCTGCTCGACGAATCCGCGATTCCGGCCGTTCCCGGCCTGCCGCCGATGGCCGCGGGGGTGTTCGGCTATCTCGGCTATGACATGGTGCGCGAGATGGAGCGGCTCGCCGCGCCCAAGGCCGACCCGATCGGAACGCCGGATGCGCTGCTGGTGCGCCCCACTTTGATGGCGGTGTTCGATTCGGTGCGCGACGAGGTCTGGCTGGTGACGCCGGTGCGGCCCACGCCGGACGGCTCCGCGCGCGCCGCTTACGAAAACGCTTTGGAGCGGCTCGAAGCCGCGGTGGCGGCCCTGGAAGGTCCCGTGCGCCACGAGGCGCCCGCCGACGATGCGCTGCTGTTGCAGGCCCATGCGCCGGTGTCCAACACGTCGGAAGCCCGCTATCTCGCCATGGTCGAGCAGGCGAAGAGCTATATTCGCGCGGGCGATATTTTTCAGGTCGTGCTGTCGCAGCGCTTCACCTCGCCGCTGCAACTGCCCGCCTTCGCGCTCTATCGCGCTTTGCGCCGCGTCAATCCGGCGCCGTTCCTGTGCTATCTCGATTTCGCCGACTTCCAGATCGTCTGCTCCAGCCCGGAAATTCTGGTCCGCGCGCGCGAGGGTCAGGTGACGATTCGTCCGATCGCCGGCACGCGCCCCCGCGGCGCCACGCCGGAAGACGACAAGAAGCTCGCGGAAGAACTGTTGGCCGATCCCAAGGAGCGCGCGGAACATCTGATGCTGCTCGACCTCGGCCGCAACGATGTCGGCCGCGTCGCCGCCACCGGCACGGTGAAGGTGACCGAACAATTCGTCATCGAACGCTACAGCCACGTCATGCATATCGTCTCCAACGTGATCGGCGCCCTGGACGAATCCAAGGATGTGATCGACGCTTTGTGCGGCGGGTTCCCGGCTGGCACGGTGTCGGGGGCGCCAAAAGTGCGCGCCATGGAGATCATCGACGAACTCGAAACCGACAAGCGCGGCATTTATGCCGGCTGCATCGGCTATTTCGGCGCCGCGGGCGAGATGGACACGTGTATTGTGCTGCGCACCTCCGTGGTGAAGGACGGGTTTATGCACGTGCAGGCCGGGGCGGGAATCGTCTATGATTCCGACCCCAAGGCCGAGCAGCAGGAATGCATCAACAAGTCCCGCGCCTTGTTCCGCGCGGCGGAAGAAGCGTTGAGATTCGCCTCCAGCGTCAAGCGGGGGCAGTAAGACGAGCTTTGGTCCCGGACGTAGGGGCCGTCATGGCCGGGCTTGTCCCGGCCATCCACGCCGGAATGGCGCGCGAGACGCCGGCCGCCAAAGACCGCAGGCTGAACCAGTTCTGCGAAATTGAAGCGGTTTCCCGGCGTGGATGCCCGGGACATCTAGGCCATAGTTGGCCGGGTTGCCCGGGCATGACGCGCTGTTTGTGAAATGTGCAGTTAACTGCACGGTCTCTCCCGACTTCGGGAACATCAAGATCGGTCCTGTTGTGACTCTCCCCGACCTGCCTACCCCCCTCGCCCGCGCCCTTGAAGAACGCGCTTACGCCACGCTGACCCCGGTCCAGGACGCTGTCCTGCGCCCGGACGCGGCGGGGCGCGACCTGCTGGTGTCCGCCCAGACTGGCTCGGGCAAAACCGTCGCCTTCGGCCTCGCCATGGCCCGCGACCTGCTGGGCGGCGCCGAACGCCTGCCCGCGCAAACCGTTCCCGCCGCGCTGGTCGTCGCGCCGACCCGCGAACTCGCGCTTCAGGTCGCCCAGGAGCTGACCTGGCTCTATGGCCATGCCGGCGCCGTGGTCGCCACCTGCGTCGGCGGCATGAACCCGCATTTCGAACGCCGCGTGCTCGCCGGCGGCGCCCATATCGTCGTGGGCACGCCGGGACGGTTACGTGACCATATCGAACGCGGCGCGCTGCTGTTGAACGAGGTCAAGGCCGTCGCGCTCGACGAAGCCGACGAAATGCTCGACATGGGTTTTAGGGAGGACCTGGAGTTCATCCTCGGCGCCGCGCCGGAATCGCGCCGCACCCTGCTGTTTTCCGCGACCATGCCCAAGGGCGTGGCGGCGCTCGCCAAAAAATTCCAGCGGGACGCGGTCCGCGTGGAAGTGTCGGGCGAGGCGCAGGGCCATGCCGACATCGAATATCGCGCCGTGCGCGTCGATCCCCGCGACATTGAAAAGGCGGTGGTCAATCTGCTGCGCTATTTCGATCCGCCGACCACCATCGTGTTCTGCAACACCCGCGAGGCCTCGCGCCATTTGCAGGCGATTCTGCAGGAGCGCGGTTTTTCGGCTGTGCTGCTGTCGGGCGAACTTGGCCAGCATGAGCGCAATCTGTCGATGCAGGCGTTGCGCGACGGGCGCGCCAAAGTTTGCGTCGCCACTGATGTCGCCGCGCGCGGCATTGATTTGCCGAGCGTCGGGCTGGTGATCCATGCCGATTTCCCCCACGATGTCGAGGCGCTGAAACACCGCTCCGGCCGCACCGGCCGCGCTGGCCGCAAGGGCGTGTCGGCGCTGTTGATCCCGCCGAAGATGAACCGGCGCGCCGAAAACCTTTTTCATGACGCGCAGGTGTTTCCGCACTGGCAGCTCGCGCCGGGGCCGGAGGAAATCGCCAAGCTCGACCGCGCCCGCATCGCCGAGGACCCGGTGTTTGTCGAGAGCTCAACCGAGGAAGAGGCGGAGCTGTCGAAAAGCCTTTTAGAGCAGCATGGCGCGGAAAAATGCGCTGCGGCGCTGGCGAAATTCTTGGCCGGCCGTTGGCCGGCGGCCGAGGAGCTCAAGGACCCCGGTTTCGCGCCCCCGCCGAAGGGCGAGCGCAAGGAGCCGCGCAAGCGCAGCGATCTTACCGACACGGTCTGGGTGAGGCTGCCGGTCGGCCGCTCCAAGCGCGCCGAGCCCAAATGGATTCTGCCCATGCTGTGCAAGAAGGGGGGGCTGCGCCGCGAGGATATTGGCGCGATCCGCATTTTCCAGGACGAGACCAAGGTGGAGATCGCCGCCGGCCGCGCCGAGGATTTTTTGAAGGCCATGCGCAAGCCCGGGCCCGACAAGGTGCCGGCCGAGCCGACCAGCGCGCCCACCGATCAGGAGCTGCGCGCCCGGCCCAAACCCCGGTTCGGCGACAAGCCCGAGGGCGGTCCGCGAGAGGGCAAGAAGAAGCCCAGGTCGTGACGGCGTTATAAAGCCGTGGACCGCCCCCGCCCTTCGAGACGCCCGCCACGGCGGGCTCCTCAGAGGCTGTGACTTAATCTCTGTCCCTTCGCTTGTCTGATGAGTTGGGTGTGGGGACAACCAGCGTGCTTGCGGGGTCCCTCT